>CAZZAM010000011.1:18188-100902 GCA_964652775.1 uncultured candidatus Brocadiaceae bacterium
GGGTTTCCGTAATGGCGGCCCCGAGCAGATTTGAACTGCTGACCTGCTGTTTAGGGTGAATTCAGTGCCGACAACGTCGGCAGCAGGCCAAAGGCCTGCGTGCTGAATTCACGCGTCAGCGTACCCCGCAGACCGTAGGTCGAGGAGTAGCTGACGCCGGGTTTCCGTAATGGCGGCCCCGAGCAGATTTGAACTGCTGACCTGCTGTTTAGGAAACAGCCGCTCTATCCAGCTGAGCTACGGGACCATCCGCCCGTGTCGTAGCGCCAATTCTATCGCGCGCCAGTCACGCCAGGCGAATCCATCCCCATCGCGAAGACAATCTTCCGATCCTTGATCTCCTTCTCCACAACATGACACAACGCCCGCATAACCGCATAGGGCATGTTGTCCCGGTGCATGTTGATCACACATGACTTCGGGTCAGCATCCAAGCGCACCAAGCCGTACTGCATCCAATCGTGGTCGTAGGCCGACCACAATTCGATGGTCAGCGACTGCGCGTCGCCATCGCCGATGCGGATTTCCCAATCGCGGTTGCCGTAGTGAAGTCTGATCGTTTTCATGTAGCGCCTCGTTCCCGAGATACACCTTCAACAAAATGAATAAACTCGATGAACGTGGTTTTTTCTTCGACCAATTTACGGCATAGTTCATCAGTGAATTTGAAACCAAATGCGCTCTCAATATCCATTATGATTTCGCATTCATTCAGGTCACCGTACCTCAATACCATCATCAACTCAATCGGATCCTCTGGGTGGAACGTTGACCCTTTGGGAAATGCATAAGCGATGATTATGCCCTCTATCTTCTTCCGAATGTCCTTGCTGTAATGACATCTTTCCCATTCGGCCTCAGGAACCGGACCGCGGTCGATCGCCTGTCGAACTAATCGTCGCTCGTTCTCCACTTGCCTGTAATATCCGATAGCTGGCCCAATGATCGGCACGCCTGTGACCTTCGACTTTGTATCAAGCGATGGATCCGGATCATGCAAAAGGAGCATATTTACCACTCATATGCTATCGCAATTTCGCACAAGGAACGAACACGCTTCCTGTCACTGCCTTGCTTCCAACGGTGTTTCGCTGTGGCCAGGGATGGCATCGGCCGCGCCGCCTCCAATTCAGCCGATCTGGAGCTCGGCGTTCCCGGGCCAGCCCAATGCAACGCAATCACCCTACTTCTCCCTCACCCCCGCCCGCGCGTCCACTTCCGCTTTCATCATGCCCTCCAAGTCTGCAAGGATCTTCCGCTTCTGGTCATCGGCCAGTCCACGCACGCTGACCGTCACGATGGTTCCATCGAAGTCCCACAATTCGATCGTGCCACCCAGCTTGGTTGCGTCAGGCTGAATTTTTTCAGACACAAACCGCTGAATCTTCATCACGGTGGGAATGCGGCCTACAGCGCCGCTCGGCTGCTTCGCTGCTTCCTTGACCAGCGGCTTGTCGACTGCCTCGGCAAGCAGACGCGGAATGTCGGCACGACACGATCCGCAGCCGGTGCCAACGCCGGTCGCATCAACGACGCCCTGCACACTATCAAGCGCCATGATCTGCATCGACTGGCGCACGGTCTCTTCGGGAATGCCGTGGCAGCGACAAAACAACGGCTGCAACTCTTCGTCGGCTTCGGGAATTTCGCTGCGGTGAACTGCAATTGCCGAGCGCAGACCTTCAAGGCCCCAGATGATGGGTGGCAAGTCCTCGGCGGCCAGTCCACCGAGATGAGCGCACACATCCACCGGACCAAGGGCCATTGCCTCGTCAGGCGTCCGACCCACCGCAAGCTCGGTCACCACCGATGCGCTCGCCACCTGGTCACCGGCGTTGAATACTTGGAACCGGGCCTCGCTGATCCGCCCGTCCGCGATCTTCACGTAGAAGCGCAACGCATCGCCGACCACGATCGAACCAACATCGCCGGTCGCACTGGCGTTCAGTAGCTTGCCGAGGTTGCGCGGCCGCCGCTGGTGGTCGTCGAGCTGTTCGCGAGGAGTCAGAGTAACCATAACCGCCGCGGATGCTTGGTTATGGCATGGGATGGCAAGGACAGGGATGGTGAAGCCATACACATTTCCAGGCCTCCCCTGCTGCGACTTTGCCGCTATACCGCCGCTGTGCGCTGGCTCATCATACTCTGGATTGCCTCGTTGACTGCGCTGGAACCACCGGCATTGCCCGAGTCCGGTGCCAGCTACACGGCAGTCACCCACGCTTTGCAAGCGCTGAGTCGTGGAGATTCGCAGCCGCTGTTGGACTTGCCCGATAGCGCGTTTGCAACCCCGCCGGGCATCCGCGATCGCGACCGCCCAGGCATCACCGTGCCGTGGACCTGGCTACTCGATAGCGCGCTGCCCGCAACATGGTCGAGCGAACGGAGTGACGTCGTCCGCATGGCGGTGGTGAAACGTCTGCTCGCCAACCGTTCTGGACTGGACACCGCCCTCACGCCTGAGGATCTGCTGGCAGTGATGCGCTGCCGAGGGAATCCGGGTCTGTTGCCGCACGACCGGGCAGCGATCACCCTGACTGGGTGGCCGGTGCCTGCAGATGTCGCACTCGAGGAATACGAACGCGCGGGTTGGTTGCACACCCGACGCGTTTTGATGGCGTTGATGCCCGTCGGTGTCGTCGCGTGGCAGACGCCGCTGGAACTAGGCGCAAAAGTCTGGACAGGACATGGTGGAGCGCTCATCGCGGACGGACAGGGGTTGCAGTGGCGATGGCCGAGTGGTGTTGTCACGCCGATGCCACCATTGCCGCCAGCGGTGGTCGCGTTGGGCGTCGATGGCGGCGCGGCATTTTTTGCTCAAGGATTCACTGGCTGGCGACTGCAGCCGGCGAACAGTCAATCCGATGACAAGCGCATAGCAGCATCTGGATTCGCAGTCGGAAAACCGGAGTCGGTCGCGTTGGGCGCCGAGCCATTGGGAACTCCGCTCGCCAGTCCGCAGGGCTGTCTGTGGTTGACGATGCACAGCGTGGTGTTCTGGGATGGCCACGCTGCCGTTGTCCATCGTCACGGCCTTCCTGCTGGGCGCGGCTGGCAATTGCGCCGGGACACCGACGGGAAGCCGTTGATCGCGGCGCCGAACGGCAAACTCTGGTCCTTGCCCGCCTATCGTTCCCAACCGCACGACGATGAGTTGCTCGGCCGATTTGCCGACCTGGACCAGGTCCAGGATCATGCGCAACCACTGCGTTTTCGTGCCGCACTTCGCCTGGGCCATTGGGATATGGCACAGATGCTTGCCAGCACGCCGACCGAGCACGAGTTGGTCGCGCACTACGCCCAGCTTCCTGCGCCAGGCAGAAGCAATGACGAGGTGCTGATCCCGCGCGATCCAGCGGAACTTGCTTTGCCCACCGAAGCCTGGAGCGGAGCGGTGCTGCCGTCTGTGCGCGACGCCAAACCAACCTCCCTGCCAGCGAAACGTCACCCCGAACGACCGCTTGACGATGCGCCGGAACCGTGGCCCACTGCGCCGAACAGTGAACGCATTCACGCCGGATTGGCGATTGGGCATCGGCAATGGATGGTGCGCGACGATGGCTGTCGCGTTGAAGCAATCTGCCTGGATGGCGTGCATGTGCGTTGGTTCACCCGCTGGCTGCCTGAAGATCGCGCGGTTGCTCCGATGCGCTCCATGGCCTTGGTCGATAACCTGTTCGTAATCGGTGAAGGTGACAGCCGGCTACTCGTGTGCGATGCGACCACTGGCAGCGTCATACTGGATCTGCGACCACGACGACTACCCATTCTACCCGGACGCACGTGGCTGCGTCTACGTCCAGATGGTGTTGCCGGAGCCATGATCCTGCATCCACCGGGCCTCGACGACCGCATCGGCTGGATGTCAAAAAATGGCGAAGAACGCAGCGAACGCCTGCCTGGATCAACGCGCTGGCTGCTCGCACTTCCGGACGGCGAACGCTGGCTCTGTCTTACGGACGGCACCGCGCTGACTTGCCGCGACGATGCGGGGGAGCAAACGGTAACGTGGACACCACTCCGGCTGCCCGATGGATTGCGCGCTGCGAGCGAGCCTCCGCGCGTGGTCGATGGCGGCATCGCCGCCGGAGCACTACGCTGGAAGTGGCGCGCGCCGTAAAGAAATTCGAGTTTTACCCACGGCATTGGGAAAAATCCAAGGCAACCGCAGAGGCGCAGAGGCCGCAGAGATCGCAGAGGCGAGTGCGATTTGATCGTCATCCAATGGTTGGTCACACCGGGGAAAATCGCGTCTTCCAACCTCAATCCTCTGCGACCTCCGCGGCCTCTGCGCCTCTGCGGTTGCCTTGAAAGGGGTAATCTAAGCAGATCAGGCCTTCTGCTTTTTCTTGCCCAGTCTGTGATAGACCGCGAGTCGCTGCAACAGTGGCGCAGTTCCCGGTGGAAAATTCAGCGCGATGAATTCCGCCGGAGTAAACCACGCCAAGCCATCACTGGCCAGCGCACGCACACTGGTCGGTGCGAACAGACGGACACGATAGCAGGACAGACGCAGATGACGATCGGGATAGGTGTGGTGCCAGGTTAGGAGATGACGGGCAGCGAGAACTTCCGCGCCAACTTCTTCGGCGACTTCGCGGGCAATCGCGCGGCGTTCATCTTCACCAGCCTCGACCTTGCCACCGGGCAATTCCCACCCGCCGCCGGCGTGTTTTGCAACTGGACGCCGCGCTGCGAGATACTTGCCCTCGTGATGAATCAGTGCGACCACCACTTTGATCACCGGTGTGCTGCGCGGCGGCGCTGGGTCACCGTACTGAATTTTTGTCGAAGCCACTTTCAGCGGAGCCGCGCTGGCGACGAGGGCCGCCGCATCCGCACGATCGACGCAGCGCCGCGCCCACGGACATACAGCGCAACGCGGATTGCGGGCACTGCACACCAACGCACCCAATTCCATCATCGCGTTATTCCATGCGATCGGCTCACTGGTCGCCAACGCCGCATCGGCAGCCACTTGGAACGCGCTGCGATCCACTGTCGTGCCACCTAGACGCAGGCCGTCACGGCGACTGAGCACACGCGCGACATTGGTATCGAGTACAGCGGACGGATGTGCGAAGGCGAAGGCCGCCAGCGCGCGCGCGGTGTACGGCCCGATGCCGGGCAACTCCTGTAATCCGACTAGATCACGTGGCCAATTGCCGCGCGCGATGACCGCTCGACAGGTTGCCCGCAGTCGCTCGACCCGACTGGGATAACCGAGCCCCTTCCAGGCGCGATGGATGACCTCATCTGCTGCGGTCGCCAAAGCGCGTTCATCGGGAAACAAGGCAAGGAACCGTTCGTAAAACGGAATAACCCGGGCCACCTGGGTCTGCTGCAGCATGACTTCGCTGACTAGGACACGGTAGGGATCACGGGTCTGCCGCCACGGCAAATCGCGGCGGTTTGCGGCGTACCAAGTCAGCAATTCACGCTGCGCTGCATCCATGTCGGGGCATCCTGAGTGGCAGATACGCCTCGCCAACCGGCATGATAAGCACCCTTCCGCAGGATGCGGCAGCCGGTACGAGTATCTTCCATGCAGGTGAATCGGCTGATCTGGTGCGGAACGATAGCCCTCGCGTTGTCCGGTTGCCTCTATCACGAGGCACGGATCGACGCGGCTGTTCCAGCTGACATGTCCGACCACCGCCAGCACACCAGCATCGGTGTCCAGGTCAGCGACCGTGCCCCAGCGTTGGCCAAACGTGGTCCACTGCCCTACGACATTCCCGTCACCTGGATCGTGCGCGACAACAGTGAACATATGCTGGTTGGTCAGGCGCGGGCCACGAGTCCCCTGCCGTGGTGGCAACGCTTCCCGGCCGACCTGCTGGTGGACATGTGGCCCGGTGACGTGTGCGTCACCACGATCGTCACCGTAACTCCAACCCCAGTTCGCATTCGTACCGCCGACGAGATCACCGCCGAGGCCCACGCCGCCGGCTATGCCCCCTAAGCACCATGAACTACTGCGCCATCGTCTCCGCGTTTCTCCTCGCCACCGGTTGTCTCTTTGCCGGTGATGCGCCGACCCAGGCCGAATGGGCACCAGTTGCCGCCGAGATCGACAAGGGCGGTTTCGAAGCGGTGACCATGCTGACCGACATCACCACAAAATATCCGAAGTGGGCTGACGGACACCGTGCGTTGGCGCTAGCCAAATTGCGCAGTGGTGACGCCAAGGGCTCGTATGGATCAGCCAAAATCGCCCTGACCATCAACCCCGCCGACATTGATGCTGGGGTAATCGGTATGCGGGCACTGGCGCAGCAAAACCGCAAAGATGCCGCATTTATGGTGGCCAATCTGTTTACCGATGCCACCGACACCGGCGGACAGGTTGCAGGTGAAGCCGCGATGATCGCCTTGCAGGCCGCCGACACCGGGCAACTCGCAAAGTACATTGAACTCGCCAAGGCACGCGCCAAGGGCGCAGCGAATCCAGTGCTGAGTTTTATCACCGCGCGGCAAGCGCTCATCGCCAAGGACCTCACCGGTGCCGCCAGCGCGCTTGAGCAAGCGATCGCACTGCGTCCGGACTACCGCGATGCGATCTTCGAGCTTGGCCGCGTTCGTACCGCGATGGCCTTGGCGCAACAGGACGCCAGCAAAGCCACGGAACTCTACAACACATCGGCAGAGGCCTTCAACCAAGCTGCGCGACTGGACAGCCGCGATGCTGCATCGCGCTTTGGTCTGGGTCGGGCCCGACTCGAACATGGCAAGCTGATGATCGCCGACGGCAAAACCGCTGCCGGTGAGGCCATGCTGCGCACCGCGTTAACCGCGTTCGATGATGGTCTGATGATCGTTGCCGACGACGTCGATGCCAAACTGTGGAAGGGCGACACCCTGCTGCGATTGCAGCGTTATCGTGAGGCAGTGCCCTGCCTGCGGCTTGCGTTTAACAGCGGCGTGACCGACCGCACCTTGCCGTTCAATCTCGCCCTGGCGTTGACCAAGTCAGACAAGGGCGACGAAGCCAAGGAGGTTCTTGAGACCTTGAAAGCGGAAACCCCTGCCGAGCAACTGACTTTGGCAATGACGGTTTTCTCGCTGAAGAACTGGACGATCGCCAGCGACATGTTCGAGAAGGCGCTTAAAAACAACGACGGCCTTCCTGAAGGTCCGCAACGCAACTCCGCATTTCGTTATTACGGCCACTGCCAGCGTGAACTGGCAGCCCTGGAACAAGATCCGGTGCAGCGTGAAACCTATATCAACGAAGCCGTCGGCGCTTATCAGACCGCTGGCGACGGTGGCGATTTCGTGGCGCGGCGTTGGTATCTGGCGATCCAAGCTGAACGTTCGCCACTCAAGGCTTTCGAGGCCGGCAAGAAAGACCGTGACTGGTACGGATTCTTCAGTCTCTCGGCGTGGAAACTGTTGGCTGGCAATTACGGCCACAAGGTGACGCGTGGCGAAGGCTTTGGCGGCGCGTTCTCGTACGGACTTGCCCACGTCTGCTTGTGGTCGCTGCTCGCGTTCATTCCACTGGGCCTCTTCGTCAAAGGCTGGCTATTGCCTGGAGGAATCGGCAAGGGCACTAACAACAGCCGCAAGCCCGGTCCGCCGTCAGCTCCAGGCAGCGCGCGCAAGCCCGCCGCCACGGCGACTAAACCGGGCACCAAAGCCACCACGCGTACTCCCGCCAAGCCTGCCGCTCCTGCCGCTCCTGGCGCAGCAAAGACTCCCTTCGGCGGCTCATGATTTCCCTGCTGCTGCCCGCTGGCGGCATCGGCGCACGCTTCGGCGCAACGATTCCCAAACAACTGCTGCTGCTGGCTGGTGTCCCCATCATCCGCCGCTCGATCGATGCGTTCGCTGGTATCGCTGATGAAGCCATTGTCGCCGCGCCTGCCGATCGAATCGCTGATGTCGTTGCGGCTTGTGCAGGTTCTCGGATACCGGTGCAGGTCGTTCCTGGCGGTACAACGCGTCAGCAATCGGTTCATGCCGCGTTGCGAGCCAGCCGTGGTGATCTGATTCTCGTTCACGATGCTGTGCGGCCGCTCGTCCAACGCGCCTCTATCGACGCCTGCATTCGCGCTCTTACTGACGTTGACGGCGCCGTCGTCGCGGTTCCCTGTGCCGCTACGATCAAACGCGCCGGGCAAGACCGACAGATCGCTGCAACCGTCCCGCGTGAGGGCCTGTGGCTCGCCCAGACCCCCCAGGGGTTCCGTCGCGCCGCTGGCCTCGCTGCCTTTGCCCAGGCCGAAGCCGAGCACTGGGCGTGCACCGATGATGGTGAAGTGCTAGAACGTGCTGGTTTTCGCGTGGTGTTGGTGCCGGGCAACGCATGCAACCTGAAGATCACCGAGCCGGCTGATCTCGCGCTCGCCGAGGCGATCTTGCAGGCGAAGACTACGGTCTAGCCTCCGCCCATGTCCATCAGTGAAGAACAGGTCCGCTACCTGGCCAAACTGGCGCTCCTTGACCTCGGTGACACCGAAGTCACCAAGCTGCGCGGAGATCTCGAGGCCATCGTCGGCTATGTCGAGCAACTCTCGCAAGTTGACACCACCGGCATCGAACCCATCGCGAACGTCGCTGGTCTGGTCAACGTCGTCCGCGCCGATGAACCCGGCGCGATGATCGCAACCAAGGACGCACTCGCGATAGCCCCCAGCGCCAACGATGTTGCCTATCTGGTGCCGAAGGTGGTGGAACGATGAGCCGCCTCACTGCACGAGCGATCGCTGCCGCCGTCAACGCCGGACAGTCCGCCCGCCAAGAAGTCGCAGCCGCCGTCACACGTTGCAGTAAAGACCAGCTCAATGCGGTCATCCGCATGCATGAGCAACGCGCCCTCGCCGCCGCCGACCGCGTCGACGCGCGCGTCCGCGCCGGAGAACGTCTGCCCTTGGCCGGAGTTCCGATCGCATTGAAAGACAATCTGTGCGTGCGTGGTTTGTTGACGACGTCGTGTTCGAAGGTGTTGGCTGGCTACGTTGCGCCCTACACCGCGACGGCAGTTGCCCGCCTGGAAGCGGCTGGTGCCATCATCGTCGCCCAGACCAACATGGACGAGTTCGCGTTCGGTTCGTCGAACGAAACCTCGTGCAACGGCCCGGTTCGCAACCCCGTCGATCCGACGCGTATTCCCGGCGGATCTTCTGGCGGAAGTGCGTCGGTCGTTGCCGCGGGTTACGTGCCGATCTCACTCGGCAGTGACACCGGTGGATCAATTCGTCAGCCAGCCAGTCTGACCGGCTGCCTGGGCATGAAGCCAACCTACGGCCGCGTTTCGCGCTACGGCCTGATCGCCTTCGGTTCGTCGCTCGATCAGATCGGCCCGTTCGCCAATGACGCCGAGGACGCAGCGCTGTGTCTCAACGCCATGTCCGGGCAGGATCCGCTCGATGCGACCAGTGCACCGCAAGCAGTCGACCCTTTGCCAACCGGCGATCCGCGCGCTTCCCTCAAGGGACTGCGCGTCGGTTTTGTGCAAGCCCATGTCGCTGGACTACAGCCAGAGGTCGCCGAGGCACTCGAACGCGCCAAGACCCGCCTGCGCGAAGCTGGTGCAACGCTGGTCCCGATCGAACTCGCCCACGAACGTTTTGCCGTCGCGGTCTATTACGTCATCGGCACCGGCGAGGCCTCGTCGAACCTCGCCCGCATGGACGGCATCCGCTTCGGTCACCGTGCTCAAGCGACCGAACTCCGCGACATCTACGCTCAATCGCGCGCGCAGGGCTTTGGCGCTGAAGTCAAACGCCGCATCATGCTCGGCACCTACGTCCTCTCGACCGGCTATTACGATGCCTACTACAAAAAGGCGCAGCAAGTCCGCCGCCTGATCTGCAACGACTACGTCAAAGCGTTCGCGTCCTGCGATGTGATCCTTGGTCCAACCAGTCCAACCACCGCGTTCAAACTCGGCGAAAAGCTCTCCGATCCGTTGCAGATGTATTTGTCGGACATCTTCACCATCGCGACCAATCTCGCTGGTGTTCCCGGGCTCTCGCTCCCCTTCGGAGCCGACCGCCAAGGCCTACCAATCGGACTTCAGCTGCAGGGACCAATGTTCAGCGACAGCCGACTGCTGCACATCGCACGCGGATTGGAAACGCTACGAAGTTAACCGCATTACCCTCAACAACTCAATCCAAGGCAACCGCAGAGGCGCAGAGGCCGCTGAGATCGCTGAGATCGCAGAGGAGAGGGCAACGGGATCGTCACGCTGTGGGAGATCGGCACCGGAACACAACTGTCTTCAAACCCCAGCCCTCTGCGACCTCAGCGGCCTCTGCGCCTCTGCGGTTGCCTTGGAGTTTTTTCCAACGCCGGCTTTAGGATCACTTGCCTGCACCGTTGATTATTGTGTATTTTCGTCCAGTCGGATCAGCGAAGGTCGCCACGTTGCCAGCCTCGATCGCGAGCAACGTCCACGTGCCGACGGTGTCGCCAATCATCATCCAGCGCGGGCCGCGTTCACCGGGAAGCTGCACGTACGCTGATGCCTTCTCACCAGCCTGGCCCATGATGCCGATGACCTTCGGCGCATCACCACCGCCAACGGACTTGGTCGGCAGAACCAGCTTGGGCGTCGGAATGACGGTTGGCGGAACCGCCTTTGCTGCCGGCTTGAAGGTTGGCTTGTCTGGCGGCTGTTCACGCCGAATTTTCTCGGGCACCCGTTCCGAATACGGAACAAATGGATTTTCCTCGTTGGTGTAGAATTCCAGATATGGCCGCAATGGCGGCAAAACAGCTGCAAGTTCAACGAGATCCGGCTCGTTGCAGCCAGGCTGGATCGGCTTCATGGCTTGGTGGTGACTCAGATATTGCCAGATCACGATGCCAATTAGCACGGCAGCGCTGCCGAGTGCTGACCACGGTTCCCAGCGCAACGTGCTCCTCATGGCCGTGCCCCAGAGGTGCTACTGCCGTGGCCGCTACGTGCTTTGCCACCGGCGCCACCGGGCTCCCGTTCACTGTCGCGAATGAACTCCATCGCCGCCAGATCGAACTGCGCATGCACCTGCTGCACATTATCGCGCGCCGGTTTGCGATTTTTGGGATTACAGGAAATTGTCAGGCCACGCAGGATTAACGGATACTGCCCAGGTGATCGGTCACTAAATGCATACAGCATCTGCATGATCGTCGGCAGACCACCGTCTGCCATGAGCGATACCGGATATTCGCGGAGTAACGGTGGCCGATTCGCTGGTCCGGCAAGCACTGGCGACTTGGTCTCGATATCGAAACGCGTGATGCGATCGACCCGGTCAGGACCAGTCATGATGCCGAGCACTTTGTTGGTCAACTGCAGACGCCCGAGTAGGGCCGGCGCGTCCTTGTCCGGCGGATAACCATTGGCCAGGGCACCAAATCCCAAGTCGGGATCAAAATCGATCGGCCACGGACCGCCATCATTTCTGGCAATGAAATCCTGCCGTACAGCCAGGAACCGACGGTGATAAAATTCACTCGGACGATCGGGGTAGGCTTTGGGTACGGTAAATCCCGCGGTGGCCACCGGTCCGTTGGCTGAGCCCTCTTCGAGCACCATCTCCATGCCCGCCTTGAGCGTGGCAATGTTACTGCGCAAACGCAGGTTCCCAGCGCGTACCGCCTCAACGAGCTCCGCCAACGGTTTCGGGCCGACCACTGCCGCGGCACTCTTCCTTGCCTGAATGAGCTTTTTGTTCTGTTCGGATTGGGTGTCCAGCATCCACCACGCGCCACCTCCAGCGAGGATCACCGCTACGACTAAGGCGATGATGCCACGGTTCTGCTCGCGACTGACATCAGGGGCCATGGTTGGCCTCCGCCTGCAGTGCGCCGCCTAAACTAGCGAGCGACGTCTCTGGAAACTTACAATAGAGGGCAAATACGAATTCGTCCTCGGGGATTTTTTCCAACGAATGTTTAATTTTGGTCCGTTCAGAAACATCGGCGTCGAGCACCTCGCTGTACAGCAAGCTGCCGTCTGGTGATTTCCACTGCCGCAGCTCATCGCGATATTTTCGCCGAATATCATCACGTTCCGGCGCCGTCTTCACGGTGTCGGTCTTCACCCGGCAGGTAATCCGTACGCCACCGCGACTGATCAGGGATTCGGACTGCGGAGTACGCGGAGCTACCGACAGCCGCGTCGGCGGTGCAGGCCCGGTCATAGGCGCACCTTCAACGTCGTCTTTGCCAACTTCTTTGGTGGTCAACTCGGTGACCCAAATCTGTTGATGTGCAGGTCCGGCCAACT
This sequence comes from uncultured candidatus Brocadiaceae bacterium, assembly GCA_964652775.1. Classification (GTDB taxonomy): domain Bacteria; phylum Planctomycetota; class UBA11346; order UBA11346; family UBA11346; genus UBA11346. The sequence continues at coordinate 30,415 of CAZZAM010000011.1, forward strand.
CTTTCAAAGCGCGCAAGGTGTACAATACGTCACGCGCCGCATACACGCGGGCTGCGATCGCGCGCAGATCTTCGGATAGCGCGAGGCGTTCCTCTTTCAGTTTGGTCAAATCACCCGTGAGTCGCTTGTGCTCTTTCACTGCGTGATCTAGCCGACTGATTTCGCCGCTGTCCCGATCAACCTGCGATGAAAACCCCATTACTACAATCGCACCGGCAATCAGCATGCAGGCAGCAGCAACAAACGGCCAGATGAGACGGCGACGCCACAGTTCGCGGCGCAGATCCGATTCCGGCCGCAGGTCGATCCGGGGCACGTCGGCGCAACCTGCCAAGGCAAGGCCGTAGGCGCGCGCCCATTGCGCTGGCTCTTCTGGCGCTTTCCCGGCAAGACCAGTAAATGGATCCCACTGGGTCGTGGGGACTTGGAACCGACGCCCCAGATATTCGGGCAAGCCGATAAGCGCAGAGCCGCCACCGCACAGGAACACCTGGGAAATCGCCAGATCTTTGCGTTTGAGTTGCGCTTTGAAGAACGCCAGGGTCGTCGCGAGTTGGCTATACAGCGTCTCCGCAGCGCGCGTCAGCTGCGGTCCCAATGTGGTGGTCGCCATGGCGACGGTGGCTTCGCCGGGAGCCGCAATCGATTCCACGACGCCGTCATCAAGAGCGAAATCCAATTCACCCGTGCGTTCAACGGTGGCGTCAGGGGTCGCGCTGGGCAACTGTCCCGGAACCGGACGCTGATAGTCGCCAGCGATTTTGGAGCGTTCGGCACGCTGCGGAGTGAGCCCCGCATCCACCAGGGCCAACGTGAACATCTCGCCACCGAGACCAAGACGCCGACAGGCATACAACCGTCCTGATCCGATCAGCGCCACATCGGTGCCGTTGGCGCCGATATCGATCACCAAGGCCATCTGCTGATCGGGCAATTCCAGCTGATGCGCCGCTGCCGCCAAGGCGATCGGACCCCACGAAATGGTTTGCGGATGGATTTTTGCTTTGCCAAGTTCCGCTTGGAATAATTTCACTACCGCACTGTCGGCCACCAAACCCAGATAATTGATGTCGTCGCCTTCGCTCGACAGCGCGAGCGCATCCATCGCCGGGAATGGCTGACCGTCATCTGGCGCCAGTTCTAAGCGCAGCAAGCGCTGCAAGCGATCCGGCGGCAACGGCGCAACCTGGATGAAGCGCGGCATCGCTTCGATCTCGGACGAGGCAACGGCATACGGACTTGGGATCGACAGCTTCTCGTGCACCTCAGCCAGGACGGTGGTCAGCGAACGCTCAGTGCCATCTTCGTTACGCCGCGCCACGCTGGCGTGGCCGACCACGGTCGGCCCACCCTTGCCTGACCGCAGAGCGAGTGCGCGTACGTGATGCGAGCCGATATCCAGGCCGATGCTGGACTGCATAGATGCCTAGCGCTTGCCTGACTTGGTCGTGGGACTCTGACTTCGTTCCTGAACATCCTTCTCCTGTTTCACCGCCGCGTCGCGACGTTGCTGCTCAACCAGCTGATTCTCGGCCTCAGCAGCACGCAACTCTTCAGGCATGATCACATGAGCTGTGTCCTTCAAACGCTGGATCTCTTCGCCGACCTTAGCACCCGATGGATCGATGATGTGGGCGGTGACGAAGATGAGCAGGTTCGAACGCTTGACGCTTTTGCCACTCTTGCTGAACAGTCGGCCAAACACCGGAATACTGCGTAGTCCCGGCACACCCGAGTCCGTATCTTCAATGAAATCGAGGGCCTGTCCGCCAAGCACCACGGTCTGACCATTCTGCACATGCATCGTTGTCGATAACGCCCGGGTGATGGTGTCCAGTTTGGTCGAGGTAACATCTGAGGTGGTCGTGCTATTGGGCGAATACTGGGTCTTGACCGAGTTGTTCGCCGCTGGTGGCTTGATCACCGAAATGCTTGGCCGGATATCGAGGGTGATGATGTCGCTGTTGCGCGTTATCGACGGTCTGATCCTGAGCGTGATGCCAGTCTCGACCGTTTCCCAGTTCGGCGTCGCGTTGGACGACTGCACATTGGTTGTGCCATTATTGGTGGTTGTCGTTCCCGTCGTCGTTCCGTTATAGGTATAGCCGGTCACGTAGCTGGTCGTTTCGGCCAGCTTGATCATACCAACCGCGTTATTTACGGTCAGAATGCGCGGCTCGGTCAGGCTTTCTGCCTTGCTCTCCTTTTCTAGAGCCTGGATTCTGCCGAAAATACCCGGCGATCCCGATCCCTTCGGGGTGAACAACACCTGCGCCAAGAGGCCACCGCCACCCAGCGTGGCCGGCCCAGCTGCCCCTGCGCCAGTGATGCCGGTCGGGGCAAGTGCGCCATTCGCACCATCAGAAATGCTCGCGCGATCGCCTAGTGATCCGCCGCCCCAATCAAGTCCAAGTTCACGCATCGACTCTTCACGAACTTCAACAAAGCGCGCCTCGATCATGATCTGCGCACTCTGGTAATCCATCGCGCGCAGTTGACGTCGCAATTCAGTGATGGCGGCGGGCGTCGCGCGGACGAAGAGGGTGTTCGTTTTGCGTTCGAGGTACAGCCGCCCAGTTGCCGGCCAATTGGCGATCAGATCGGGAACCTCTTTGATGAATCGCTCGAGGTCGCTGACCATCGGCTGATTTTGATTCTGCTGTTGGTTTCCTTGCGGAGCCGGTGGCGTGATTGGCCCCCCATTGCCACTTGATGTCTGCGCCGTGATGGTCGGCAGCGGCAAGGGCGTCTCGGTCAGCACATCAGTAAGACCCGACTGCAAGTGGATGATCTCATTGACCATCACATCTGAATCGGCCGCGCCAATAAATACGGTATTCGCCGAGTAATTATATTTGACGTTGACCAACTTCGCGATCGTTGACAGCGCATTTTCGATCGTGTCGTCAACCAAGTGCAACGTCAGCTTGTCGTCGCTGAGCGCACGATCGAGAATCACATAGTTGATCCCCGCCAGCGAGAAGAACGGCTTCAGCACTTCGCCGACCGGCACGCCGTCGCCGTTGAACGTAATGCGCTGCTGCAGTCGCTTACGCACCTGCGCGCGATCGGACTCCTCGATCGTTTCATCAAAGAGCCACACCTTGCGGGCAACAGCCGGCTTATCGGCTGGGATGACGTCCTTGCCCTGGGTCTCGCCCAAGGCTTCTTCGGCACGATGCAGTCGATTGCGTTCGATGATGCCGCGTTCGCGTTCAACCATCGCCATCAGGATGCGGTACTTGAGCCGCACGGTTGCCGGCTCATGCGGATGATCGCGCAGGATCGCGTTGCAGGCGTCGACGGCGCGGTTGTAGTCGTTGTCAGCAAGTTGATATTCGACGATGTCGAGGCGACGACGCACATCGGTCTGCGCGCGGGCCTTCGCATCGGTATAGTCGGGCGCGGCGGCCGCACCGGCGAGTCCTGCATCCTTTGCCTGTTCGGCAACCAGCGAACGCATTTCGGTCTCGAGCTGAGCGATGCGCTCGGCCATCGCGTCCTTCTTGCTGGCTGCAGCGGGCGCGGGTTTTTCTCCCTGCGGAATCGCTGGGTCGGGGGTCTCAGCAGCAATGCTCAGACCGGCAGTCAGGATCAAGCTGGCAGGGATCAACCGCACATGGACTCCTTGCGGGATATACCCGCTGGCCTACATGGTACGCTCGGCCGCGCACAGTGTTGTGACGAGCCGTCGCACGGAAAGCCCTAACCATGCCCAATCGCACCTCCTTGTACACCGTCCAGGCCGCCCTTGGCGGCAAGATGATCGACTTTTCCGGCTGGGACATGCCGGTGCAGTTCTCGGGTATTTTGCCCGAGCACCGCGCGGTACGCACCGCCGCTGGCGCCTTCGATCTCGGTCACATGGGCCGTCTGCGCCTAATCGGACCGGACGCACTCACCTTCCTCGAACGCCACGTCTGCCGCAAACTGAGCGACATGCGCGCCGGCCAGGTTCGTTATGGTCTGGCGTTGGCCGCCGACGGCACGGTCGAAGACGACGTCTTGGTGTCGCGTGAAGGCGATGCGCAGTTCCACGTCGTGGTCAACGCTGGCAACCGCGAAAAAATCATCGCGCTGTGGAAACCCAAACTCGGCACCGGCGTGGTCATGCAGGACATCAGCGTCGAACAAGCGATGGTCGCGATCCAGGGCCCCAAAGCACCAGCCTTGCTCGCCGGTCTCGGCCTCGACACCACTGGCATCGCCAACTACGCCTTCCGCGACACCTCCTGGCATGGCACTGACGTGCGCCTCAGTCGCACTGGTTACACCGGCGAAGACGGCGCGGAAATTTTCATCGCCGCCAATCGCGCTGAAGAACTCTGGAACGCTGCACTGGCCGCCGGAGCGCTCGCCTGCGGCCTCGGCTGCCGCGACACCTTGCGTCTTGAAGCCGCGATGCCGCTGTACGGCCACGAACTCGACCGCGCCACCACGCCGGTCGAAGCGGGTCTGACCTTCGCGATCAACAAGTCCGGCGGCTTCATCGGCGCCGACGTGGTGATGAAGCAACTCAAAGACGGCCCACCGCGCAAACTGATCGGCCTGCGCATGCGCGAGCGCCGCGTCCCGCGCCAGGGTTACGCCGTCCTCAACAACGGCGCACCAGTCGGCGCAATCACCTCGGGCACCTTGTCGCCCACCCTCGACCAAGCGATCGGCATGGCCTACGTCCCAGCCGCCCTCGCGGTCAACGGCAACACCCTCACCGTCGATGTGCGCGGCCAGCAGGTCCCCGCCGAAATCGTCCCCCTGCCGTTTTACAAACGCCCACGCTAAATCGACCGCGCAGCACGCCTTGACGCCCAGCATCCGGCCCTAGGCTGCGCCCCCTCTGCGCTGGTAGCTCAATTGGATAGAGCATCAGACTACGAATCTGAGGGTTGCAGGTTCAAGTCCTGCCCGGCGCGCCAGAAAACCTCGGTTAACACCGAGGTTTTTGTTTTTTCGGATCCTGGGATCGCCGAGTTGCACTCGGCCGGGGGCAATTTTAAATCTATTGTCCCGTACATGCAGGCTAAAGACACGAACATGACCAAACATACCATTCCAGCCAAGCGCTACGGCGGCCCCGCGATTCATCCCGGCGTTATTCTGCGTGATGAATTCATGGTTCCGCACGACCTGACTGCCTACGCCTTGGCCAAGGCGCTGCATGTGCCGCAGACACGACTCAGTGAAATCATCGCTGGTCGCCGTGCGATTACCGCCGATACGGCACTCCGACTGGCGCGCCACTTTGGCACCTCGCCAGGATTCTGGACCAGCCTGCAATCTACGCATGGCCTGCGGCGTACCGAGCTGGACCACGGCTCGCAAATTACCGCAGAGGTCGAGCCATTGGTCGTTGGTTGATCCTAAGCGCCGCGGTTCGTGGTTGTTGCACAGCGGCTTGCGTACAATCGACGCCTTCACCGTGCGAGTGTCTATATGTAGCTGCGCGCTGACGCCGTATGTCGTAGGCCAACCGCGAACTGCGCACTGCGCACCGCAAACCCAATGCGTTTTCTAGCTTGAGTGCGCAAACACATGAATGCCACACATAGCGCTCTCGCTACTATCGAACCTTGGTGACGGTCGGTGCAGGTCGGGTAACCCGACCACGAACGGCAGTCGCCCGGCGACTGGGCGAAGGCTTGTCGCTGCGTGCGGGACGAGGCGGTGCGGACGGAATCAGGCAGGCCAATGGGATGCCGAGCCCGTGATGGAGACGTGCTATTTGCTCCAAGGAGAGGCCCCGCTTGCCTTGCAGCACTTCAGTTGCCCGTGATCTGGTGCCCAGGAAGGGAACCAAGTCCTTCGGCTCCAATCCGCGTTGGTCCATGGCGAACTCGATGGCGGCGATCGGATCGGCTGGGCCAACCGGAAAGTGCTCGCGATCGTAAGCGGCAATCAAGGTGCCGAGCACGTCGAGCTCGTCGCTCTGCGGAGTGCCAAGTACGGGGTCGCTCAGCAGGAGGGATGCTGCGCGGCGCTGGGCAGCCTCGTAATCGGCGACGGTGCGGATCGGCTTGAGCGTGTTCTTCATAGGAGCTTCTTTCTCCAGTTCTTTTGGTCCATCAAGTCGTCGTACTCAGCATGGGTGCCGATGAAACGGATGAGGACCATCTGGTGTGGATAGTCAACAACGGCGATGATGCGGTAGCGGTTGTTGCTGATGTCGAAACAGACGAGACGGTCACCGAGCGGATCAGCTGAGGGCAGGCTCGCCTTGATCTCGTGCGAGGTCTTCCAGGCACTGACCTCGACGACCTTCCGCCATTCCCGGAGGAAGCGCTCTGCGTCCGGGAACCGCTCCCAGAACTCGCGCAGGGTGGATAGACTCAAGAGGCGCATGGGCTGCTGGGTCTACCCTACTGCGTTTTCCCGGAACACAACATAGCGTTCCCAATACGGGAAATATTCCACTGAGGGCCGTGCTGGTGGCCGCAGCCCTTGGGTCACCTCCTGAATCCAAAGCGTTGGGCATAGCGCAAGTCCCATGTTTTTCGGGATGTTGCAATCGGAACGGAGCTCTTTGAACCTGCTGGTTGGAAGTTCAAGTCCTGCCCGGCGCGCCAGAAACAACGGTGAAATCCGCGGGTTTGTTGTTTTTGTTCGGGAAGAACTTGGCGGCGCACATAGCATTATCCCAGCCATATCCTAAGCAGCGCGAATCCCGGTCGGGGATTGCCACAGCGGTGCTGCCATGCAGGTCCATGTACCCAACGGTGCGAACTCGACCAAACACACTGTTCCAGGTAACCACTACGGCTGTTCCGCAATCCATTCCGTTTCGCGTTTCGAATCACTGCGGCGGAAGCAGGCGACTTGAAGTCGCAATGCGCGACTTTAAAAACCAACGGCAGACGCCGTCGTTCGGTACCTATGGCATTCACCGAGCAAGGCGTAGCCGTGTTGTCGAGTGTACTCCGCAGTGCGCAGCCATCGCGATCAGCATCCAAATTGCGCGGGTGTTTCTATCCAACAATATCAACATGAACCAACTTCGAATTTGAATAGGAAATATCGATACTGTGGCCACCAAACATGTCGCCATCACTGAAGTAAAGTTGTGCCGAGCCTACTTCATCATAAATGACAATCTCAAGATCGCCCATTTTTGAAATAAAGCTATCTAAGGCCAAGGTCGGATGATCGACATCTGTCCATGTCGAGTTGTACATTTCTAACAATCTTTGAGCCGCGAACTTTTTTGCATTGGGAATGTCGCCAATTAGGAAATCGACGAATCCCAATGCCTCCATTGTGGGGGCACCACAGGATACATAAGGACCATCCAGAAACCTGATTGGGATACCTTTTTTTACTATCGCCACACTCATGTGTGCTTTTTCTGGACAATTTACCCGACTGCAAACGAACAGTTTCCCCAGGATTGACTCCTATGACGCGGACAATGACACGCCCCATTTTGTGGCCCGTCCAACCTTGTACATCATTTATGCGCCGCTCTGCTCCCCTCCACCATGCCCGCCCCTGACTTCTCCTCCAAGCTCATTCGTCGCCATCTCGCCGGTGATCCGGTACTGAAAGCGATCATCCAGCGCCACGGTCCATGCACGCTGACGCCGGTGCCGACGCCGCCGTATCGCGCGCTGTGCACGGCAGTGGTGTTCCAGCAACTGCATGCCAAGGCGGCGCGGACGATTCTTGGTCGCGTCTGCGCGTTGGGAAAATCGAAATATTTTCCGTCGCCCGATAAACTCGACCAGCTCAGCGATGCGCAGTTGCGTGGGGCGGGACTCTCGGCCGCGAAGACCGCTGCGGTGCGCGACATCGCCGCAAAAACTCGCGACAAAACCATCCCAAGTTCGCGCGCGATCATGAACATGCCCGACGACGAAATCATCGAGCGCTGCACCGAAGCGCGCGGCGTCGGGCGCTGGACGGTAGAAATGATGCTGATGTTCCGCCTCGGCCGCCCGGACGTGCTGCCGGTGGATGACTACGGTGTGCGCAATGGATTCCGCATCGCTTTCCAGATGAAGGACATGCCGACGACCAAAGAGTTGGCCGCTTACGGCGAACGCTGGAAGCCGTGGCGCACGGTTGCGGCGTGGTACATGTGGCGGGTGGCGGACGCTTCCAAGGCGTGATTGCCACAGCTACGAGCTGCGAGCTTCGAGCTGCGAGTTTTTGACTCGCTGCGCTCGCCGCCAAGGCATGGCCAGGAATGCGGCAGCCATGGTCAGAGTCCACAGGTCGAAACTCGCAGCTCGTAGCTCGCAGCTCCTGGAGTTGGGGCCTTTCCAGGCCCCCTCCGGGTAAGATAGTGCCGCTCCGCACGTCTTTACGCCGAACCGGAGATCCCTATGGCCGCTTCTTCTGCCCAATTTGCTGACGCAGCTGCGCCCCTGCGCCAAGTCGAAGCCGAAATCAGCAAAGTGCTGGTCGGTCAACGCGAGTTGGTCCGCCGTCTGCTAATCGGGTTGGTCACCGACGCACATCTGTTGCTCGAAGGTTTGCCCGGCCTGGCGAAGACCACGGTGGTGAAGTGCCTCGCGCAGTCGCTCAACCTGCAGTTCCGCCGTGTGCAGTTCACGCCCGACTTGCTGCCCGCCGATATCATCGGCACGCGCATTTACGAAGGCGGCGTCTTCAGTGTGAAGAAAGGTCCGATCTTCGCCCAGATTATTCTCGCTGACGAAATCAACCGCGCCCCGGCCAAGGTGCAGTCGGCGTTGCTAGAAGCGATGCAGGAACGTCAGGTGACGATCGGCGACGAAACCTTCCAACTGCCGCGTCCGTTCCTGGTGCTGGCGACCCAGAACCCGATCGAGCAGGAAGGCACGTATCCGCTGCCTGAAGCCCAGACCGACCGCTTCCTGATGAAAGTGCGCGTCGGTTATCCCAGCGCCGAAGAAGAAAAAATCATTCTTGAGCGTGCCATGAGTCGGACGCCAGCGCAAATTCATCCGGTGGTGAATCTTGATCAACTTGCGGTTGCTAAAACCGCGATCGACGGCGTGCATATGGATGCGCGACTCAACGACTACTGCGTCAATCTTGTTCGCGCCACCCGCGATCCCGTTGCTGCCGGCGTGAAAACACTGGCGAATCTCATCCAGATTGGCGCCAGTCCGCGCGCGACGATCGCACTCGCCATGGCTGGTCGCGCGCATGCGTTCTTGGATGGCCGTGCCTTCGTCACGCCGCAAGACATCAAAAGTATCGCGCCGGACGTGCTGCGTCACCGACTGATCGCGAGCTACGAAGCTGAAGCTGAGGGCCTCGACACCGACGCGCTGGTCGGACGCCTGCTCGAACACGTCGTCGTTCCGTGACGTCTCCAGATGAACCTGGCTTCAGAGTCTCGATCAAACCAAGGCAACCGCAGAGGCGCAGAGGCCGCGGAGGTCACAGAGACACACATGGAATGCATGGTTCATATGTGTCCTATCAGACTTCTCCTCTGCGTACTCTGCGGCCTCAGCGCCTCTGCGGTTGCCTTGAATTGGAATTGATAGGATGACAGACGTTGCCGACATCCTGCGCCAGGTCCGACGGATCGAGTTGCGTACCACGCGGCTCGTCTCGTCGCTTGCTGCCGGGCAGTATCGTTCGGCGTTTCGTGGCCAGGGCATGGAGTTCGATGAAGTGCGTGAATACAGCACCGGCGACGACGTGCGTGCGATTGACTGGAATGTGACTGCGCGCGCCGGGAAACCGTACGTCAAAGTGTTCCGCGAAGAACGCGAACTGACCGTGCAATTGCTCGTCGATGTCAGTGGCTCGATGCGCTTCGGCGCGATTCCCGGGGTCAGTCCACGCGCCAAACTCGCGCTGGCCGCCGAGGCTGCCGCAGTGGTCGGCGTCACCGCGCTGCGCAACGGCGATCGCCTGGGCCTGATCCTGTTCAGTGACCGCACCGAATCACACGTGCCAGCGCGACGCGGACGCGGCCACGCGATGCGCGTCGTGCGCGAAGTGCTGATGCCAACCAGCGGCAGTCGGCCGACCGATCTGGTCCACGCGCTGGATGAACTCACGCGCGTTTCGCGAAAGCGCACCGTCTGTTTTCTGATCAGTGATTTTCTCGGCGATCCCGCCAAGCGTCCCGCGCTGGCGATCGCGCTTGCCCGTGCTTCGCGTCGGCATGACATCGTCGGTCTGCGCGTTTCCGATCCCGGCGAGGCGACGTTGCCGCGTGGATCAAGCCCCCTCGTCCTCAGCGATCCAGAAGGCTCCGCCGTCGGTGTCTTTGCCAATGGCAGCAAGGCACGCGCAACCTATGCGGCAGCGTGGGCCGAGCACCGTGCCGCGTCCGAACGCTTGTTCCGCGCCGGTGGCTGCGACCTGGTTGATCTGGCCACTACGGAAAGCGCAGTGACCGCGCTCGAACGCTTCTTCCGGCAGCGGCGGAGGCGGCTGCATGGGTAACTGGAATGCGACGGTGTGCGCGAAGGGGCACAGGCCCGATCTATCCCAGCCCAGGGCAACGCCCTGGGACATGCGATGCGTGCAAAAAAGCCCTGTAAGGGCGATTCATTGGGTCGCCCCTACAGGGCTCTCCGGAGATCGGACCACCACCCAGGGCGTTGCCCTGGGCTGGGATAATCCGGGCCGTTGGCCCTCTTGGTCGCATGCAAGCACACACCTGCAGGACGCACGATACTCCTTCGTACATATACTGGTGTTCCTCCTGGTGTGGCTGATCTCCGGTGTCCTCGCAGCGGCGGATGCAACTCCGCACGTCGATATGTCAGCGACGCCGAACCAAATCGCGGTCGGTGAGACGGTGGCGATCACGGTGACCTATCGTTGGCCGCACGGCTGGACGATGGATGGCGAGCCAGATCCGTCGGTCGATTTCCGCAATTTGTTCGTCACCGCTGCACCACCGGCGGAACGCCGGAGTTCTGGCGAGGAAGAACGCCGCGTCTTCCGCTACACTGTTGCTGCAGCGCGTAGCGGAGCGTGGCAGTTGCCACGACCGTCGCTGACCGTGCGTGGGCCGCAGGGACCGGTCACCGCACAAGCACCGGAAGTCGTCGTGCAGGTCGGTACGGAATCAGCTCCGCCGAAACTGCCCGAGCCACGACCGTTGCTGCTGCGTGCGCCCGACGCGCTCGCCTCAAACTCCACCATGTGGTGGTGGATTGCTGGTTGCAGTGCGCTGATTGGCGCGTTGGCCATCGTTTGGTTGCTGCGCCGACGCCAAAATTCCCAAACCGGTCCAACACCGTGGCAGGTTTTTGAATCGGAAATCGCGCGAGCGCGACTGGTCAACGACAGCAAGGAAGTAGGCGCGGGCATTAGCCTCGCCGTTCGTCGCTATGCCGGAACGCTCTGGCGCTTTGACGGACCGGGTCTGACCACGCGCGAAATGGGCGCGGCGCTGCGCAAACTCAAGGCAGGTAAAATCAGCGATGACGAATCGCGCGATCTCCTACGCCTGCTGTCGCGCCTGGATGATCTGCGATGGAGTGCCGCCGACGCACCGGCCGACATGATGCAGGATCTGGTAACGCTGGCGACGACTTGGGCCGGCGGCGTGCAGAAGCGCCTGGATGCTGAAGCGGCCGAGCGCGAACGCGCGAAGGCGGCCAAGCAGAAACCAGCGCTGGAGAATCCAGCGTGAATTTCCAGTTTGCCTATCCCTGGGTGCTGTGTGCTTTGGCTTTACCGCTGTTGCTGGTGCTGTGGCGACCACGGCGCGGCGGCGCAGCGTTTGGCGCGTTCAGTCTGGCCAGCGCCGTGCTGCGACCCAGTCGCGGTCCATTGGTCTTCACCATCATGATGGCCTCGGCGCTGGCCTGTCTGGTAGTCGCTGCGGCACGGCCGCAATACGGACGCACAATCAACGAACGTGAACAGGCTGGGCGCGATCTCATGTTGGTCATCGACCTGAGCGGCAGCATGCAGATCGATGATCTTGATGACGGCAAAGGTGGTCGCAGCGACCGTCTGGCGGCGGTCATCATCGCGGCGAAACGCTTTGTCGCGAATCGGCCTGATGATCGCATTGGCCTCGTGTTCTTCGGCGACGGCGCACTGACGTCGTGCCCGTTGACCTATGACCACGACACGGTGACGCAGTTCCTGGAGCGCACCGAACAGCAACAACGCTCACTATGGAACCGCAATGACCAGAACGGCCTGCTCGGCGGCAGCACCAATCTCGGACTCGGACTCGGCACCGCACTGAAATCGCTGCACGATGTGAAGGTCCCTGGCCGTGCGATTATTCTGATTACTGACGGCGTGGACAGTCGACAGCTTTCAAACTGGGTTGATCCCCTGGTCGCAGCCAATCAGGCTGATCGCAAAGGGGTGAAGGTTTACGGGATCGGCGTTGGCAATCCGCACGGCACGTTGACGCGCCGCGATATGTTTGGCCGGGTGCAGTCGATTCCCCTGCAAGGCAACATGCTGCCCGACATGGGTCGCCTGAAGGCGATCACAAGCCGCGCCAACGGCAGCGCCTTCGACGCGAATGACTCCAAAGGACTCGCCGAGGTATTCGCGGCGATTAGCGCGTTGGAACCAACACCACACACGGTCCGTCAACGCGATGACTATGCCGATCACTGGTGGCTGCCGCTCGCCGCTGGACTCGTGCTGGCCATGTTGGCGTTGGTGTTCGAGTCGCGCCTGCGAGGTGTCGCATGAGTTGGGGTCACGCCTCGCTGCTGAGTTTGTTTGCGTTGGTCGTCGCGTTGCTATTGATCCGCATCTGGTGGAGCGTACGCGTACGTCGCACCTACGCCAGCGTGGGAGTCGGGCTCGACGAACATACAGCCCATGTCGGTCGTCGGCGTGAACGACTGCGTCAGGTCCTGCTCTGGTCCGGCCTGTGCTTCGGCGTGATCGCATTGGCGGCACCACGCTGGGGATCCGCCGAGCGGTCGCGTAGCTCAACTGGTGCCGATGTGCTGCTCGCGCTCGACTGCAGCCGCTCAATGATGGCGACTGATTTGTATCCGACCCGCATGGAGGCCGCTCGCCGTAAGGCTCTCGACATGCTCCGCCTCGCGCCCGAGTTGCGCATCGCTCTGATGCCATTCGCGGCGATGCCGGTGCTGCGCTGTCCGTTGACCGGTGATCATCAAGCGCTTGGCGAGATGCTAACTGATTGCTCACCGGAATTATTCCCCGCCGATGCCGGCTATCAGGGCACCGCGATCGGCGCGGCGGTACGTGAAGGCCTTGGTTTCCTCGGCCGCGAAGTCGAACGTGGCCAGGCAATCGTGGTGATGAGCGACGGCTCCGACGATGATAAAGAAGCGGTAAAAACAGCGGCAGAAGCAGCCAAGGCGGCCGGCGTTCCGATCTATGGCCTGTTCCTGGGCGACCGTGAACGCAAAGTCACGCTGATGATCGATGGCAAGGAGGAGACCATGGACTCCGATAAAACCACCCTGGATTCGCTTGCGACTGCGACCGGCGCGATCAGCGTGAACGCCACCAACACGGACAACGATGTGCAGGCCGTGATCGATCATCTTACCCACACCGTCGCCCAACGTCCGTGGGAAGAACGGCAACGCGTTGTTGCCAGCGAGCGCTATCAGTGGTTCGTGTGGCCAGCGATCGTGCTACTTGGCCTTGGCGCTCTGCTCTCGACGCGGAGGCGGGCATGAACCGACTACTCGTCCTCTTCGCGTTCACTACCGCATTGGCTGCTGCCGATTCCTGGGACCGGCTCACCGAGATTTCGCGCAAGCCCCCTGCCGAAGCGCGCACGGCACTTGAGCAACTCTTGTTGAAAGAGCCCGGATTCACCGCTGCGCGTTTCAACTTGGGCACCTTGCTGCTGGAGAGCGATCCCACGAAAGCTGCCGAACAACTTGAGCTAGCGACCGCCAGTGACAGCGCCGCGCTGGTTGCCGACGCGTGGTACAATTTGGCGTTGGCCCGTTTCAAACAGGGCCGCCTCGAAGAAGCGTTGGCCGATGCCGAGCGCGCCGCCACGTTGGACCCGCGAGCCGCGCCACTGCGTGACGAGATCCGCCGTGTTGCTCTGGCGCGGCGCGATGAAGCACGACGCAAGGCCGAAGAGGAAGCGCGCAAACTGCATCTCGATCCGACCCCGCTGCCGGTTGGACATGTCGGTGAGTCCTATCAAGCGCGGCTGCCCATCGCTGGGGGAACTCCGCCAGCAACCGCGACGCTGGCTGGCTCATCGCATATGCCCGACGGTCTGACGCTGAGCCCTGATGGCGCGATCACCGGCACACCGCGTACCGCAGGCACAACGCACTTGGATTTGTCGCTGCAAGACAAGGCCGGCGCAAAGATCACCGCCGCGACTGAACTGCGCATTCTACCGAAACCAGCGATCACCACCGAACAGCTGCCCGAGGCAATTCTCGGTCAGCCGTACCGAACGCAGTTGGCGGCAGTCGGATTTGCAGGCGTCGTTCGTTGGGATATTTCCACCCTGCCGGTTGGCTTGACTGGCAGCAGTGATGGCACGATCAGCGGCACCCCGACCGTCATCGGTACGAGTAACGTCCACATCCATGCTGGTGATGGCACCCATACGGCCGATCGACTCATTGAACTCGTGGTTAGCGACAGCTTCGCTCCCGCCGAGAATCCGCTGCCACCAGCGACCGCCACGGCTGCGTATCAGCACCGGGTGACGATTCGCGGACCGGCTCAATCGTATCGCTGCTCGGGTGGCGCGGGCACACCAATGCACATCGCCAGCGATGGCACGGTGACCGGCACTCCAGCGCAGGCTGGAGAGCTGATCGTACCAACCACGATCGCCGCTGCGGATGGTCGTTCACGCGAGGTCATGCTAACCATTCCCGTGAATCCGGTGCCACTCATCCAACCTGAACCGATTCAGTTAACGGTTGGCACTCCGGTGGATCAGGCGCTGAAAGTCAGTGGCGGGACCGCGCCCTTCGTGTGGTCCACTGCTAGCGGCTCCTTACCGGCTGGTGTTCGCCTCGACGCCGATGGTCACCTGCGCGGCGTCGCCAAGGATCCCGGCAATTCGACCGCAACCGTCGCCGTGGTCGATCGCTGGAAGGCCGATACCCAGGCCGAAATCCAAATCACGGTGAATCCCGCCCAAGATCCGCCGCCACAAGACAAGAAGGACCAGCAAGACAACAAGGATCAGCAGGACAAACAAGACCAAGCCAAGAAGGATCAGCAAAAGCAGGACAAAGCTGATCAATCCAAACAGGATTCACAGGGACAGCAGGGCAAGGATGAACAACAGAAGCAGGACCAGCAACAAGCCGACGGCAAGCAGGCCCAGGCTGAAAAAGACGAGAAAAAAGACCAGGCCGATCAAGCAGCCGTGCTCAATCAGACCGCTGCTGACCGTTGGCTTGATCAACTGCCAGCAGAGAGTCGCGACGCCCTGCGCTATCAGCTGCTTGATGGTGGACAGAAGAAACCGAAACAGAACGGTAAAACGTGGTGAATTTTCTTGCCGCAGTCCGGAGGTCCGGAAGTCCGGAAGTCCGGGGTCTACATCTACCAACGACACTCGCGCTGTTCATCCGCTGGGTGATCGGCTTATGTTCTTGCATGAATTGCGACTTCCGGACTTCCGGACATCCGGACTTCCGGACCGCCCTTATCCTTCGCCCACTTCTGGTGTTCTGCGTGATGGCTTGGTGCCTGGCTGTCGAGGTGACGCTCGATCTGCCTGAGCCGCTGATACCGGGCGTCGAGATGTCGGGATCTGTCCTCATCAAAGATCCGGCTGACAACGTTCGCTCGGTTGATTTACCGCCGGTGTCCGGTCTGACCTGGGAACTCTCGGGACAAAACGGTTCGAACACATCGATCATCAACGGCAAGCGCTCGGCTACGATCTCGGTGGGCATCGTCGCTCGCGCTGAAAAACGCGGCGTCCTCAAGCTACCAGCAGTTACCGTGCACTTCACCGATGGATCGACCGCGACCAGCACGCCGCGCCAGCTCCGCGTCGCAGACGGTGATGCGCGCTTGAAAGGCGATGCCGTGGCCGAAGCGACCTTCGATCCACCAACGATTGTGCCCGGCCAACCGAGCAAACTGGTCTATAAAATTTGGCTGCACAACGGTCAGGTGAACAAAATCGGGATTAATCCGCCGGAAGGGACGATCTCGCTTGGTGAACGTACCATCGTCGAGAGCAAGACCTTCGCCGCCGATGGAACACCGTGGACGCTGGTCACCATCACCTGGCCGCTGACTCATGCCACACCGGGGACCTTCACTGTCCGTGGTCAACAGGAATACCTCGTCGTTCTCGGTAATGATTTCTTCAATCAACGGACCGTACGCCGACAGATCGCGGTGGCTCCGACCACGCTCACGGTTGAACAACTGCCAACCATCGGCCGACCGGCGGACTATTACGGGCTCATCGGCCCGTTGTCCGCTCGCGCCAGCTTAGAACGTGAACGCGTATCCGCTGGCGAAGGAGTAGCGCTGTCCGTGACGGTCAGCGGGCGACAGATCGACTTAGTGAAGCGTCCGACTCTGACGATTGCCGGCGTGCAAGTGTACACGAAGGATGAATCCTCCGGCGAAGGCCATCGCACATTCCGCTGGGACATCGTCCCGACAACCGCCGGCACGATTACGATTCCAGTGCTCAGCTTCCCATACTTCGATCCGAATTCAGCCAGCTATCGCAGCGCTGATACCACCGCCTTGACCCTGCAGGTTATTCCCGGTCGAAATCGCGACCTCGGGATTGTTGGCACACCGACAACACCGACCACCAGCACGCCAGTGATTCAGGCGATCACGACAACTCTGCCTGCACCGCTGAAGGGATCCGTGCTACCAAGTCCACCGCCGTGGAGCGCGCCGATCGCTCTCGCTGGTGGCGTGCTCATCGGGTTTGGTTTCTTCGTGACGCGTCGTCTCGTTGGCTCACGTCGTGGGCCGCATCGTGGACGCGCCCTACGTGCCGCCGGTACCGATCTCGTCAAACTCGATGCTGCGCTGCGAGCGCTGCGCCCGGCGCTGACCTCAGACGCCCAGCGCGCTGCTGCTGATGCTCTCCAACAAGCGATTGATCACGCGCGCTTCGGTGGTGGCGCATTGCCGGATCTCTCGGCCTGGCTGCAGATGTTGGGAGCGGTCGCATGAGCTGGCGTAGTCTACTATTGATGATGTGCAGCGTCTGCGTGTCCGCCGCCGATCCCTACGACGCGTGGGCACAAGGTCGTCCGAACGAAGCCGTCGCTCCGCTGATCGCGACTGCTATCGCCACTGATCGTTGGGACGCATGGCTTGATGCCGGACTTGCTGCCGCTGCCGCTCGTCGCAATGGACCGGCGCTTGCCTGCCTGGCTGCGGCGCATCAGCGTGCGCCTGAACGCAGCGAACCACGCGATGGCATGCGTGCGCTCGGCGCGGCGTTGCCGACGACGTGGTGTGAACGGGTTGGACCGATCGGCGTGCCGGGCATGGGCTGGTGCGGCGTCACCCTTCTGGCAGTCGCTGGCCTCCTGCTTGGTGGCGCATGGATGCTGCAGCGTGGACGAGGTTGGGCGCTGACGATCGCCGGCTTGTTGATCCTCGCCTGCGCACCTGGTGTCGTCGCCATGCATCTCGATCGCGCACATCATTGGGTTTGCACCGTGCGCGAGACGCAGGCGCTCGATAGCTCGGGCACCCCGCAACGCGCCCTGGCCGAGGGAACCTTGTTGCAGTGCGACACCACGCGTTCATTTGGTCACCGCACGCTCATTCGCCTGTCTGATGGCAGCGAGGCATTGGTCGCCACGGTGGACCTGGATCCGGAATCAATGAACCTAAACAACTCAATCCAAGGCAGCCGCTGAGGTCGCAGAGGGCTGGGGTTAGAAGACATTGCCGTGTCCAGTGCCGATCACCAACAGGGCGACGATCCAATCGCACTCTCCTCTGCGATCTCAGCGGCCTCTGCGCCTCTGCGGTTGCCTTGGAGTTTTTTCCTACGCCGGCCTTAGGGTGGAGTCGTTCTCGGTTTCTGCGGGCGTCATACATCCGTGCTGCGACAACGGCGATAGACTGGCCGTTTGTAGTCGCCCGTTACCCTGCGCGCATGCCTGCTTGGGACGAACCCGCTGTCACTGTCGCTGCACGCCGTTTGCGCTTGGCTGCGGACCCGCGTCGGCGGCGGATGGGCGAGGGCGTGCGATTGGGCAATGGACCAGGCGCAAGTTTAGAATTTCATGATCACCGCGCCTATGCTCCGGGCGACGATCTCCGTCATCTCGATTGGTCGGCATTTGCGCGCAGCGAACAACTGGTCATTCGGCGTCATCGCAAAGAAGTTAGCCCGCGCGTCGAGATCCTATTCGACGTATCCCAGAGCATGGCGGTCACGCCAGAGAAGCTCGCGCTAGCGACAGCGCTTGCCGCGTTATTTGCCACGTTAGCTGAGCGCGATGGCGGACGGCCACGACTGTGGTCACTTGGCGCGAAGTCCGAACCGATGTCCACACCATGGCGTCCAGTGATGCGACGACTGGTTCCCACCGGCGCTTCTGGTCCGGCAGTGCGCCCTGGACCGCAACTTGCTGCCGGCGGCGAGCGCTTGCTGATCTCCGACGGTTTGTGTCCGGAGAGTCCCGCCGACATCGTCCGCCGCCTGGGCAGCGAAGCGGGCAGCATCGGTCTCGTTCAGCTTTTGACTCGTGATGAACTCGCGCCGACTGCTGCTGGGCCAGTGCGGCTCGAAGACGTCGAAGGCGGTGCGGCAGATCTGTTGCTGGATGAACAGGCTGTCACCACGTATCGCCAACGCCTGGCGCGCCTGCAGTCAGCTTGGCAACAGACGCTGAACGGCCGTGGCTTTGGCGTCTGCACGGTAGCAGTGGAAGATGGCTTTGATGCGGCGGTACGAAGGTTGACGCGATCTGGCGTTGTGATTCCGACTGGCGGTGGGTGATGGGGATAGAACTCATGCAGAATGCTCGAATGCACGAATGCTCGAATAATGCTGTCCGAACCGGCGGTCGTCGGTGTGGCTCTGCAACATTCGAGCATTCGAGCATTCGCCATTGGCCTTACCCATGATCCTCGGTGAACCGCTTGGACTGTGGGCGCTGACCGGCATCCCCGCCGTACTCGTACTGCACCTGTGGCGCGCGCGCCATCCACCGCGTCCGGTCAGCGGATTATTTTTGTACCCCGCCGATCGCCGCGCGTTGGCAACTGGCAGACGCCGCGCGCCGATTGTTTTGCGTCCGAGTTTCTGGCTGGAAATCCTGGTGGTGCTTGCGGCAACGTGGTGGTTGACCGATCTGCACTGGTCGCCACGCATGAATGCACGCCATCTGGTCATCGTCCTCGATGATCGCTGGCGGCTGCAAGCGGTGGACGACCACGGCGTCAGTTGCGCAACGCGTCTGCGTCAGCAACTCGATGCGCGCTTGGCTGTACTTGGCCCTGGCGATCGCGCCAGTCTCATCGCCAGCGGCGCACCGCCGCGCCTGCTTGCCGGGCCAGCTGCAGATCCGACTGCGGTCAGGGTGGCGCTTGCCGCCTGGGAACCCGGAGCTTCGTGGCATGATTTGGATCCGGCGTTGACACTGGCGACTGGCATCAGCGGCAGCGGTGCCGAGTTGGTATGCGCGAGCGATCGCCAACCACCGCATCTGTTGCCTGGGTTCGGCGTCATCGCAATGGGGCGCAAGGCACCGAGTAGCGGATTTGCCGATGTCCGCTGGTGGCGCGACGCGCGCGGCGAACGCATCGTTGCGGTGATCCACTCTGCTGCGTCAGGAAACCGCAACCTCGTGCTGCGCGTGGCTGGTGTTGAAGTTGCCAAGCGCGCCGTCGTTTTGGATCCAGCTACTCCGGCGACGATCATCCTGACCCCACCAAGTGGCATGGCCGAAGGGGCAATCGCCGATGTGCAACTTGATGGCAGCGATGCGCTCGCGATCGACAATCGCGCCGAGTTGATTCGACCACCGGATCGCACGGTCAGGGCGCGAATCAGCGCCGATGCACCAGCCGCCGCAGCTGCACGGGCCGCGTTGCTAGCAGCCGGTGCGCGCATTGTCACTGAACCTCCGGCCGATCTGGTCTATGGCACCACGCCCACGCTGCCGGGTTGCTGGCAACTGCGACTGCTCGCCAGCGACGGTGCGCCCACGTTGGGGCCATTCGTTGCTCGCCGCGATCACCCCCTGCTCCTTGATGTCGATTGGACTGGCGCGCTGTGGACCGGCGGAGCTATGAAAGCTGACGGCTCGCCGTTGATGCTCGCAGGCGATCGCATCCTGATCAGCCTCGCGATGATGCCGCATCCTCAGATCACCCTGCATGTCGATCCCCTGCGTTCGAACTTGGCTAAGTGTGTCGCGTGGCCGGCGCTGTTTTCCAACCTGGTCGCTTGGCGCGCTGCGCGACTGCCCGGAGTTGCCGATCCCGATCCGCGCTGCGGCCAGCCGGTTACCGTCATCCTGCCCCCCGGTCATAGCGAGGTCGTCGTGCGTGGACCAGATCGTGTCGATCGTCATCTGCGCGCCTCGCCTGATGGAACACTTACTTTGTCCGGGCTGCCGCGGCCTGGGCGTTGGGACATGATCGCTGGTGATCTGCATTACCCGCTCAGCGCCTTGCCGTTTGATCAGCGCCAAGCCGATCTCAGCGATGCGACCAGCGTGGATCTTCCCGCCAAACCGCTTGGACAAACCACCGTCGAGCGCCAACGCGGTCTGCTGGCGGCGTTGCTGCCGTTGCTCATCGCCGCAGCGGCAGCGCTGTTGGCGTGGGTCTCGTTCCGCCGCGAGGAGAACCCGCGATGATCGTCCTCGTTCAGCCGTGGGCCGCCGTGCTGCTGGTGCCAGCCGCGTTGGCGTGGTGGTGGTTGGCGCGCACCGGCAACGGGCGCTGGTGGCGTGCGGCACTGCTCCTGCTGCTGGTCTTGGCCGCGACGCAACCGCAGTTGCTGCGCCAGAATGGTGGCAGCGATGTGATCCTGGTCCTAGATCGTTCCGCCTCGATGGGCGAGGCGGTGCGCCATCAAGATGAGGTGATGCGCCTTGCCGGTGAGCAACGCAAGCGCGGTGATCGCCTCGGCGTGATCGCATTCGGAGCAGCGCCAGCGGTGGCGCAAGGGCCAGCCAACAGCGGACTACCGCACCTCAGTGATCTCAGCATCGACGTGCAGGGTAGCGATATTGACGCCGCGCTCGAACAGGCGACTGGACTACTGACCACCGGCCGTACTGCGCGCATGATATTGATCTCTGACGGCGAAACGACCGGACCCAACCCGCAGCGCTCCGCCGCGCGCTTGGCGCTCCAGGGCACTGTACTGGATGTGCTGCCGGAGCGGCGCGGATCTGGCGTTGATGCCGCGATTGCTGACCTCGAACTGCCCGGTGCCCTGCGCCAAGGCGAGAGTTTTCTGGGTGCTGTCGTCTTCGTGTCCGACCGTCCTGAACAACGCGCCTGGAAAATCCATCGTGGACAGCATCTCGTCGCTTCGGGCGTCGTCGCGCTGACTCCTGGGCGCGAAACAGCTGTGTCCTTTACCGATCGACCGCCGATACCCGGCCTCATTGATTACCGGGTCGAGTTGGATGACCGCGATGATCGCCAACCCGCCAATAATCGTGCCTGCGGCTGGGTGCGGATCGAACCCGGCGAACGCGTGCTGGTGGTCGGTGGCGATGGTTCACCGAGTAACATCTCGCGCGCGATCGCAGCTGCTGGCATCCAGGTAACCACCCGCGCTGCCGGACCCCTGCGCCTGGCTGATCTGCTCGGCTGTCAGGCGTTGGTGTTGGCGGAGGTACCAGCGGGCAAAGTCGGCCATGCCGGCATGACCGCGATTGCGCGCTGGGTTCAACATTTTGGCGGCGGCTTGGTCATGACCGGCGGCAAGAACTCATTCGGTTGCGGCGGTTGGTACGCGAGTCCGGTCGAACCGATTCTGCCGGTATCGCTGGAAGTACGCGACGAACACCGCGTGTTGTCGGTAGCGATGGCGATCGCGATTGATCGCTCGGGTTCCATGTCGGTGCAGTGCGCTGATGGGCGTCAGAAAATTGAACTGGCCGGTGAAGGTGCAGCGGCAGCGATCGAATTACTCGGGCCACGCGACCAGATCGCCGTCCTCGCTGTCGATACCGAACCGCACGAAATCCTGCCGATGACCAAGCTGACCGATCCCAAGGCGATGGTGCGCGATGTCCTTGGTATTCGCAGCGCAGGTGGCGGCATTTTCATCTATGCAGCACTGGCTGGGGCAGGACTTGAACTGCTGAAGACGACCGCCGGTACGCGCCATCTGTTGCTCTTCGCCGATGCCGCCGATAGCGAAGAGCCTGGCGATTACATCAAGCTCCTCGCTGATTATCGCAAGCAGGGCATCACCGTGTCGGTCGTTGGCATGGGCAGTGAGAAGGACAGCGATGCTGCACTCCTCATCGATGTTGCCAAGCGCGGCGGTGGCCGCATCGCGTTCGCTGAAGATCCCGCTGACATCCCTCGTCTGTTTGCGCAAGAGACCGTGCTGGTCGCACGCAATCCGTGGATCGATCATCCGCTTGCTCCGCAGCCACAGACGGGGGCGATCGCCACGTTGCTCGGCGCGACCGGCGGTCCGCTGGCGTCGCCGTGGCCAACGGTTTCCGGCTATAACCTGACCTATCCGCGACCGCGCAGTGAAGTGCTGGCGTGGTGTCAGGGCGATCCCAAAGCTCCGGCCGGTGCGCTGTGGCACATCGGTGCTGGCCGCAGTGTTGCATTGCCAATTCCCTGCGACGCTCCGGGTATGGCGACGTGGCCGGGTTATGCGCCGCTTTTGGCTTCGGCAGCACGCTGGGCGGCTGGCGGCGGCGGTTCGGCCCCTGGCGCGCTATTAACGCAACGGCGTGGTGGCATGGCAACGATCCGTTTAGAACTTGATCCGGAACGCGAAAAGGAATGGCCATCATCGCCGCCAGAATTGCACCTGGTCAGCGACGATCCGTCCCAGCCAACTCGTCCGATCACCCTGCAACGAGAAGACCGCGGCACCTGGTCGGCCGAGATTCGTCTATCCAGCGACCGTCCACTCATCCCGGCCGTGCGTCTGGGCACCACCGTTGTCCTCGGTCCCGCGCTGGCGCTGCCGATGCCCGCCGAAGTCGCCCCGCGTCGTGACCTTGCCAGCGGCTCGGCCATTTTGGCTGAATTGGCCCGCAACACCGGCGGTCGCGTGCGCGGTGACCTGCTCGGCCTCTACGACAATCCTCCCAGTCCTGGCAGCGCAACTGAACTATCCATGTGGTTGGTCATCGCCGCTCTCGTCATCCTGCTCGCCGAGATCGCCATCCGGCGACTGCGCTTGAACCTACCACGCGTGCGGTTGCCGACCTGGCGTCCGCGCTGGGTATTTCGAAAACGAACCGCTCCGCTGCAGCCCAACAACGTCACCCAACCAACTATAGTGGCCTCGACGCCCTCGGTGTCTGCGGCTCCTCCCGTTACCAGTGCGACGCCCTCATCACCAACGCCCCCTGCGCCGCCACCCGAACCCGGTGGCGTGCAGCGAGCGATGGAAGAACTGCGGAAACGCAGGTAAATCACCGACTATGTCTACCCATCACCACCTGTTGCCAGCTGACACGAACCTGGATCATCCGCGTCGTGGATGATCTCGATCGTTGGTGTCAGCGTCTCGCGCGTCGTCGTCATGGCGAACGCACGCTGCGGCGTGTGTTGCCGACGCTCGCCGGTGCGTGTCTGATTGGCGCCACCCTGGTCGCCATCGTGCGCCTTGCCGTGCCCGAAGCGCAGTGGCTCGCACCCGCCTGCGTCGTCCTCGCCGTGCTCGCGCCCGTGCTCGTGCTGCCACGCGTATGGCGGCAGCGCGATCCACCGTGGCTGATTGCCGGACACATCGATCACCTTGCACGCGCTCATGGTCTCGCGATGGCCATGCACCAAGTTCCTGCGGCCGAGCGCGACGCGGCGTGGATGCAGGCCCTGCGCGAACATCTTGCCCGCGTCAGCCTACCCAGCTTGCGCTTGCACGGTCTCGTCCCTGCGCTGGCCGCGTTCGGCTTGCTGATCGGTGCTTGGTTTCTGCCACAAGTCTCCTCAGCCCCGCCGCCACCGCCGGTCCTTGGTGGCGTGCTCAGTTCGGTTGAAAAACGCCTGGCCGAATTACAGGATCAGCAATTGGCTCCGCCCGAAGTCATCGACGAAATGCAGCAGCGCCTTGATGACGTCCGCACAGCCACCGAAGCCCAGGGACTCAATCAACAGACCTGGGCCGCATTGGATGCGCTCGACCACGATCTTGCGGCGGCACGCGCAAATGCAGCTGACAAACTCGCTGATGCGTTGGCAAAGGCCGATGCGCTCAGCAATCTCTCACCAACTGCCAGCGCCGATGCAGCTGCCCATGCCGCCGCCGATCTAACCGCAGCTTTAGCTGAACTCGAAGCGATGGCGCCAGGTCTTGCCGCAAAAATTCCCAAGGGCGCAGAAGGCGATGCCTTACTGCGCATGGCCCAACAAGCCGCAGCCGGTGGCGAGTTGACCGACGCTCAGCGGCAGGCGCTGCAACGTTTCGGCCTTGATCCAGCAAAGGCCGGAGCCGCGCTCTCGCCAGCCGAAGCCGCAGCCCAAGCGGCAGCAGCGCAAACTCTCGCTGGCAAACTAGCCAAAGTCTTGGCGCGTGGCGCCGGCGTTTCCCAACCCAGCGGGCCAGAAGGCGGCCAGGGCGGCCCAGGTCCGGGCGGTGGTCACGTTGAATTGACCTGGGGCGATATCCACCGGGTCGAAGGTGGATTCCGTGAACGGCTGAATTCCGGAACGCCGAACAATCCTGAAGCCGGTGCCGGCGTCGGGACCCAGGCGCGCGCTCCGCGTAGCGACGAACTCGCGGCCGGACCATCCGACGTCGGCGCTGCCGTTGACGTCGCTGCCGCAGCCGCCGATGCGCGCCGAGCTCAGGTTGCTCCGCGTCACCGCGACGCGCGCGATCGCTATTTCTCCGCTGCGGCTGGCCCATCCACGCCTACACCGCCTCCCACTCCAGCAACCCCCTGACGTTTCACACCTGACGCGATCGGCACTTTCATGCTTCCATCTCCGGCTGATATCGACCGCTGCCGCACCACTGGCCTCGCCCTGCAGCGAGGACTCGACGCAGCCATTCTCGGCCAACCTGATCTGACCCGCACGGTTGTCATCGGCCTGCTGGCTGGCGGTCACGTGCTGCTCGAAGGTCTGCCTGGCTTGGGCAAGACCGAACTAGTCAAAGCCCTCGCGCAACTCGCTGGCCTCCAGCATCGCCGCATCCAGTTCACCCCCGATCTACTGCCCAGCGATATCACCGGCACCTTGGTGCTGCAAGAAAGCCCGCAGGGACGGACGTTGAATTTCCGCCAGGGTCCGGTCTTCACGCAGTTGCTGCTCGCCGATGAAATTAACCGCGCGAGTCCAAAGACGCAGTCGGCGCTGTTGCAGGCGATGCAGGAAGGCGAAGTCACGGTCTTCGACGCAACGCACTCGCTGCCGCGTCCGTTCTTTGTCCTCGCCACGCAAAACCCGATCGAACTCGACGGCACCTATCCATTGCCCGAAGCGCAGCTTGATCGTTTTGCACTGAAAATTGCGGTCACTGGCGTTACTGACGATGTGTTGACCCAGATCATCACCAAGCGTCCGGATGGGCGTCCGCCATCCGCGCTTCCGGTCACCGATAGCGCCGGAATTGCCGCAGCGATCGCGATGGCCAGGCAAATCGCCCTGCCCGAAGCGGTCGCGCGCTACATCGCCCGCGTGGTCAACGCAACTAGGCCCGAGCTGCCCGATTCTTCCGAGGCGGTCAAAGCGGCGGTGCGCTGGGGCGCCAGTCCGCGCGCCGCGTTGGCACTGTCGGGTACCGCGCGCGCTGCCGCTCTCCTGGCGGGACGTCCCTCGGTGACGTTTGCCGATGTGCGCGCGCTCGCCGTGCCGGTGCTCGCGCATCGCCTGGTCCTCGCTGCTGAAGCTGGACTCGCCGGCACCACCGCGCGCAGTGTCGTCGAAGCTGTGCTCGCCGCCGTGCCAGAGTTGCCCGCGTGATCTTGCGTTGGTTATCGGTACTACTGCTCGCAATCACCGGTACAGCCGGTGAAGTCCGCATCAGCGTATCGTGTCCGTGGCATGATCAGGATGGCTACACTCCCGCTCTGGTGCGGATTGAAGCGTTGGTGCGCCCGATCACGGTCAGCGTCACGGTTTCCATCGGCAATTCCTCAGCGCGCGATGTGATCACGGTCGATCCGAGTACGCCAGTGCTGCGAACTATCCTGATTCCACCTGATAACGGCCATGGCTCCGGCTACGTCCAGGTGCAATGGTCAAGCGATCGCGAACAGGGCGACGCCAACACGTCAGCGACCATTGATTACCGCGCGGCCGCGCTCATCGCCTTGGACCCAAACGAGCAGCTCCCCCTGCCACAATTGCAGAAATTCGTCGCTGAGCACATCCATGACACATCTGGCTGGCGCGGCGGCAGATACCGCAGCGGCAGTCCGGCCAAGGCGGAACGAACACCGGCAGATTCCCTGCCCGATCGCTGGCAAGGTTGGCCAACCTGGTTGACCCTGCTGACGACGCAGACCGGAGAGGCGCTGCTGACCCCGGCGCAACGCGAAGCGATCGTCACGTGGACGCATGCTGGTGGCGCACTGTTTGTCACCGACGCAGTAAGTCTGAAAAACTGGCAGCGCCTCGGCGCTCGCGTCACTCGCATCGCCATCGAATCAGCGGATGATCCAGCACTGCGAAAACGACTCTTGGCGGCATCGCAAGATCGCTCTGATCAGAACGAGTACAAAGTCCCCGGCACCGACCAAATGCCCATCGGACTCTTCCTGACCTTGGCAATCACCTTTGCGGTCGTCGCTGGGCCACTCAATATCTGGTTCGTTCGTCGGCGCGGAAAACCGCATCTCTTGCTGATCACGACCCCGCTTATTAGTGCCGGGACATGTCTGCTGCTCATCATCATCGCCCTCGTTGCGGACGGACTTGGGAAACAGCGCTCGGTCATTCAAATCGTTGTGCTTGACCAGCACACGCAGCGCTGCATCGGCTTCAATGGCATCACGTGGTTCTGCGGCCTCGCCCCTGGCGAATTTACGCTTGATCAGGATGACCGCGCGGTGCCCATTGATCATAACCCAATGGACTGGCGCAGTCGGCGCGAGGCGGCGCATCTATCCCTGGACTGGCGCTCGGGACAAGTTGCCGGCAGTGAGTGGATCCCGGCACGGATAAATCGTCAGCTTGCGATCACCCAATCACGCCCCGAGCGGCGGCGTATGACGTTGACCCCTCTCCCTTCCGGCAAGGGCTGGCGCGTCGGCAATGGACTCGCAACGCGGATCGACGCCCTGCAAATCGTCGACGCCTCTGGTGTGGCGTGGGCGCTGACCGGATTGGAACCAGGTGAACAGCGTGATCTCACTCAACCGATGAGCCGTCCTGGATCCATCTCCTATTCGGATGCATTACGGCGCTGCGGTCTTGATGCCCACCTCGCGACGGCCGAACTGGGAGTCCAACCCGGCACTTTCATCGCCAAACTCCACACGCCGCTGCTGCCCATACCTGGTCCAACCGCCGTCGATGCTGAACCACCTCAGGCGTGGCTGGCCGGTGTTCTTGACCCTGCCGTTGGCAGCGCAACCACGCCGGAAGGATTCTAACATGGCATTGGTTGAAGTTCGGCAGCTCTATCGTCGCTTCGGCATCGGCTCTGGGGTTGTCGATGCGGTTCGTGACGTGTCATTTAGTTTTGAAGCCAGCGACATTATGGGTTTCATCGGCCCAAATGGCGCGGGCAAATCGACCACCATGCGCATTCTCGCGACGCTGGATTTACCCAGCTCGGGCGACTGCGTGGTCAACGGCATGTCCACCGTCGACGACGCCGATCGCGTGCGCCGCCAAATCGGATTCATGCCCGATCACTTCGAGCCGTTCCCCGATGCCACGGTTGCCGAGTACGTCGATTTCTTCGCCCGGGCTTATGGCCTGAATGGCAAACCGCGTGTAGCAGCGGTCGAATCGGTGATGAGTTTCTGCCAACTTGACGGCATTGCCCAGAAGCCGGCAACGTCGCTGAGCAAGGGCATGAAACAACGGCTCTCACTGGCGCGCTGCCTCGTCCACGATCCGCAGGTGCTGATCCTCGACGAACCAAGCGCCGGCCTCGACCCGCGCGCGCGCATCGAATTCCGCGATCTCCTGCGCGCCCTCGCCCGGCAAGGCAAAGGCATCCTGATCTCATCGCACATTCTCGCTGAACTCGAAGAGCTGTGCACGGCGGTCGCAATCATCGAACGCGGTCGCCTCGTCGCTGCTGGCTCAGTTGCACAAGTCCGCTCCGCAGCCATGCAGGCGCGCGACAACGCCCCGGCTGATCCCACCACCAACAATCTGCCAGCCACGATCGAAATCGCCCTCGCCAGCGAGCACGAACGCTTCCGCGAGATCCTTGCCGAACAGCCGAATCTCACCGGCATCCAAGTATCTGGCCGCTTCGCGACCTGCAGTTTGATCGGCAGCGACAGCGATCACGCCATGTTGCTCAAGAGTCTGGTGACCGCCGGATTACCAGTCGCTCGCTTCGCCGCGCGTGGACGCAACTTGGAAGACGCGTTCCTGCATTTGACGAAGGGGCAGGTGCAGTAGGAAAGCTGGAAGCTGGAGACTGGTCGCCAGCAGCCAGCAGCCAGCAGCCAGCAGCCAGCCACCGGCTGTGGCCGATACTATAGTCAGTAATTCGATTTCTTTTCTAAAACAACACCGTCAGAAATCTTGAAGATGGTCTCCATTGGTATTGCGGATAGGTACACGGTTCGCACCTGCACAACCGGCAATACCATAGACGATGAAACCTCGACCAGATCAGCACCATCTTCGGCAATTATTTTTCCTTTGGCATTCACAATCCACGCTGGCATGGAATGACCTCCGCATAAATGAAGCGCCCATTTCCTGAGGTGTACTAGCGCAATCCCGTGCCGTAACTGGATGATTCCCAACTGGATATTGTCTCGCTCTGCAATTGGGACATCAGAAAATCTATCGCACTGCGCTATGAAATCCCGTCTACTTTCGCCAAGAAGTGGTGCGCCAGATTTTCCATCGGTCAGCTCCTCTAGTCCAAAAACCATCGTGTCATAGCAAATACAAAACCAGACAAATACCACGGCGCAGCAACCCGCTATAAATACACCAATAACCCGGTTACTCTTCATTCAGGAATCCATCGTGGTCAAGCCACTTCCGAATTGAAGCAACAACTCAAATCCCCCGCCTAATCTGCGATCCCTGGAACCGTAGTTCAAACCGATAGCGCGGTTTGCGGGTACAAATGATATAGTGCGTTGCCGGATCGATGCGCGAGGGGATCTCGCGTAGTTCGCAGGTGGCGGTGGTGCGGTAGCCGCGCTCGTTGAGGACGTCGACCAGCATCGACTGGGCCAGGGGATCGGCGAACAGGTCGCTGTCGCTGGTGATCTTGGCGAGGCCGGTCATCGCGTGGAGGACGATCGCCGGGATGAAATCCTGTTCGATAGCGGCGATAACACGGTGAAACAACGCTGGATTTTCGCGCTGATAGTTCTCGAGCCGCTCGACGAGGTGCTGACGTGCGGCGATGACGATTTCGCTGGCGAGCGGGATGTTATGGATCGCATCAAAGGTTTCGTCGTCGAGTTCGAGCGAGCTCTGGTAGCTGAATTCGCCGATGATCGCGCGCTCGACCGAGGCGATGTCGCCCTGGGCGTTGATGATGTGGAAGTGGAATACCGCCTTCAGGCTTTGCAGCACACTGTACGTCTGCTCCATGAACACGCGGTAGCGCTTGCGGCAGGAATCCTCGCTCAGATCGGTCGCGCGCTCTTCCTGCAATACCCCGACGCCGGTTTCGCGCACGCGCTGGTTCTGGCTGATAATCTGGCGACCGCGCCGCAACTGACGTTCGACCGATTCCTTCTCTTCCACGTAGAGGACAACAATTTGGAAGAGCGGCTTGGGAAAGAGTGCAGCACGTGCGGTTTTACGATTGGCAGCACGAAGGTCGAGCATGCGCTGATAGAGGAGCTTGACGCATTCGACCTGGACCCGCGTACGCGGAAAGCCATCGACCACGACGCCAGTGGTGTGGGCTGGTTCCAGCAATCGCTCGAACAAGAGCCGTACCACGTCGGCATCGCCAACCAGATTGCCCGCGTCCTTGAGGCGACGCATCTCGGGCGTGTTCAGGAGATCACTGGTGACGATCGGCGGCGCAGTGATGCCGCGCTCGCGCAGGATAAACGGCGTGTTGGTGCCCTTGCCCGCGCCAGGCGCACCACCGAGCCAAATGATTTCCCGTGGCAGACGCGCGGCACCCGATTCGGCTCGTTGCTGGATGCGGCTCCACGCATCGTGAAACAGCGTCTGCGCCTGCTCTAGTGCGCCGTCATGCGGCTCGGTGTGCTTCCCTGGCGTGACTGGCGACTGAGGCATGGGGACTCCTGCGGCGGCGCATCATTAGAGAACATTGCCACAGTCCATTGCCACTCGTCCGGGGTCCGGAAGTCCGGAGGTCCGGAGTCTTGACTCCGGATAGCCTTTGCCTGGAAATGTGACACCGATGTGCATATCTTGTGCCTATTCGGATGCGGCTTCCGGACTTCCGGACTTCCGGACCTCCGGACCGAGGCAATGAAGCTCCCGCGCCTGGTCCACCACCAGCGGCAGGCCCTCGGCGATGATCGGCTTCGTTTCTTCAACGCGGCCAACACTCCACAGAGCAACCAAGAGGTTGCGACGAAAGCGCTCCCAGCTTAGACGTCGAATCGCACGACCGGCAAACCAGGCATCAAAGCGATCAGCCGTTAGCGCCAGAAGATCAGCTTCGTGATCAACGCCAGACAGTCGGCGGTCTTCGCCAGGCGGAGCAAAACGATTCCACGGGCACACATCCTGACAGATGTCGCAGCCAAACCACCAGCCACGGAATTGCTTGGCCAATTCACGCGGGATCACGCCGCTATGTTCGATCGTTAAGTAGCTAATACAGCGCTCGGTCAGACAGCGACCGCCAACCAACGCCGCAGTTGGACAGGCAACTTCGCACTTGGTACATGAGCCGCAGCGATCTTCGGACAAACCGCCAGTGACCACTTCCAATGGCGCTTCGGTCAGCAAAAAACCGAGCAGGCGAAACGATCCCGTCTTGGGACTGATCAGCAGCGCGTTGCGTCCGATCCAACCCAGTCCAGCCAAGCGAGCCAAGGTCCGTTCATTGAGCGGGGCCGAATCGACGCAGGCACGATGCTTCCATTCCTGCCCACTGCGCTGATTCAGGGCTGCACCAATGCGCCCAAGCTTCGGGCGCAGGATAACGTGGTAGTCCTTCCCGGCCGCGTAGGCAGCCCGTTTCAATCCCGTTTCCGGGAGCTGCACAGGTGCCTCGTAGTGCCAGGCAACGCACAAGATGCTCTGTGCCGTCGGCAGCATACCGCGCGGATTCAAGCGCAGATCGCGCTCGGCTGGGATCCATTCCAGGTTGCCGACCCCGTCCGCCAGCATGCGCTCCAGCCCAGCTGGATCGAGGCTCGTCGGCGCTGCGATCGAGGCTAGGTGACTCAGGCCCTCGGCCCGGCACAGCTCCTCGACCACGGTACGGGACACCGATTTCATGGCGACGCAGCTTGATTCGAGGGTGGATGGGATCTAGCGTTGATCCCGCCCCCGGAGCGTGCATGCCGATTCACCCCCTCGCCGTCGTTGATCCCCAAGCCGATGTCCACCCGGATGCTACGGTCGGACCATTCTGTCTAGTCCGAGGCAAGGTCCGTCTTGATGCAGGCGTTGAACTGCGCAGCCACGTGTGCGTCTACGGTCGCGCCACCATCGGCAGCGGCACGATCGTGTTTCCTGGTGCTGTCATCGGCTCGGATCCGCAAGATCTGAAGTTCAAAGGCGAGGACAGCGAGGTCATCATCGGTGAGCGTTGTCTGATTCATGAATACGTCACGGTGTCGAAGGGCACCGCCACCGGCATCATGCGGACGACGATTGGCAACGATGTGCTGGTCATGGCCTATTCACACATCGCGCACGACTGCCAAGTCTCAGACAGCGTGGTTATCGCCAACGGCACGCATCTAGCTGGTCACTGCCAGATCGGCCGCCGCGCGGTGATCGGCGCCATGATCGGCATGCATCACTTCGTCACCATCGGCGAACTGACCATGGTTGCCGGCATGTGCGCCGTGCGAGTTGATATTCCGCCGTACATGATTGCCGAGGGAAGCCCAGCCGCCGAGCCGCGCAGCATCAATGTCATCGGCCTGCGCCGTGATGGCAAAACCGAACCCGAGATCGCCGACCTGCGCGAGGCCTTCCGCGATCTCTACCACGACCGCGGCGCCACTCCGCTACGCGAAGCGGTCACCGAGGTGCGCGATCGCTTCCAGGACAAGATCGACACGCCGGTCCTGAAACTGTGCGATTGGATCGAGGACCATCTCGACAACGCCGTGAAGGGACGCATGCAAGAAGCGCATCGCGCATCGGTCGTCGGCGGACGGCCCGCGACCGGCGAATTGCGCACCGTGAAATGCCGCGCATGTCACCACGACTTCCTCGCCCAGGTCCGCGACGTCGCCACCATGGTTGCCTGTACGAGGTGCGGGAAGCAGCAGCAGGTAGAGGCGGCGAGATAGCCCAAGGCACCTCAAGGCAGGGCTGCGAGCTGCGCGTGCTACACACTGGCTACGCGCGCTTACGCGCGGGCTGCGTCCGAACCCCGCGACCGGCAGCCAGTGCCCAGCACGCGCAGCCAGTGCCCAGCACGCGCAGCCAGTGCCCAGCACGCGCAGCCGCCAGGCTGAAGCCCTTCGAATCCCCCCTTGCTCCTGGCCAGCACCCCACATTATGCCGCCCCTGCCCCAGGAGGATGCTCATGACCATGCACGGTTCTTTCGCCAGTAAGGGCGGATTCGCCAAGAAGCGCAATGTTCTCACCCGCATCGAGCGGATTGAGCACCTCAAGGGTAAGGGCAAGTGGGGCGCGGACGCCAAAAAGCCGTCCTCGATCTTCAATCTCCCCACGGGCCGCACCGACAGCTGCTCCAGATCGGCTGTCGCTGACCCAAGGCCCGCCCCGCCGGAGCTCCGGCGGGTCGCTTCGTTGATCCTAAACGCAGTATTCGATCGACATGGAGAACCGGAGGACCAGAGCCGCACTGGATATGTGGTAAAAGAGCGCTCACCTGCTGGATGAACACCTTGGTGTCTCTAAGCCCATGTCTGCTCCGTTCCTCCGGTTCTCCATGTTATCCCATCGCCGGATCTAGGGTGATAGCTACTCAGGCTTGCTGCGTCTGATCGTGGAACTTATTGATCAGGGCCGCCGTCGTGGTGTCGGCACGCACGATCCGCAGGTAGTGCGCAATGCGCTGCACGGCGTGGTCACGCAGGTAAGCCCCCTTCGCTGCCGTCGCCAGAGTCGCGTCGCCGTGGTAATGATCGGGTTGGTTGGCGTACCAGTTGATGCCGTTGTTGAGACCATCAAGGTGAGCAAGCCGGCCTTGCGGTTTGCCATCGCCAGCGATCGCATCCATGTGCACCAGATCCGGACGCAGGGCGAGAAACAAACTCGTCTCCCATTCACCAGCGTGATCCAGGATGTATCCCGATTCCGCCATCGATTTCCAGTTCGGCGCATCGGTGTAGTGACGGAGATCGATGCAGAAGAGCGTATAGTCGAGACGCTTTTCCAAACTCGCACGCAAGAAGTGTTGCAGAAAGAAACTGTTCCCGCCGTGACCATTGAGGAAGACAATCTTTTTCAAACCATTGCGACTGATTTCGCTGCAGACGTTGTCGAGCAGATCATACATCAAGCGGTAACTAATCGCGATCGCCCCCGGCAGATGTTTCGCCTCGTGATTCTGGGTAAAATAGTACGCCGGAAAAATAACCGCTGGGACGATCTGCGTCGCCAGCCCAGCCAACTGATGCGCGGTGATGAAGTCGGTGCCCAGCGGCATGTGCCCACCGTGCTTCTCGACGACGCCAATGGGAACGATGCACACGCCCTCGGCTGTCCGTACGGCTTCTGCGAAAGCAAGCGATGTCAGATCTTCCCAATGCATGCGAACCTCGGGGTTAGATGGGTTGCGTCATTAAGACGCAACCAGTTTGGATGCCAGTCGTAAGTATACCTATCGTACTGCTCAGCGTGCACTC
Source organism: uncultured candidatus Brocadiaceae bacterium (assembly GCA_964652775.1). Classification (GTDB taxonomy): domain Bacteria; phylum Planctomycetota; class UBA11346; order UBA11346; family UBA11346; genus UBA11346. The sequence continues at coordinate 64,576 of CAZZAM010000011.1, forward strand.
ATCCTAAATTGCTCTGTTGAAATATCCCAAGGCAACCGCAGAGGCGCAGAGGCCGCTGAGATCGCAGAGGAGAACGTCACTTGGATCTCCACCCGGTGGGGAGGTGGCGCCAGAAACGCCAAGGTCTTCTAACCCTATCCCTCTGCGACCTCTGCGTAGCTCTGCGCCTCTGCGGTTGCCTTGAAAAGAGTAATCAAGGCTCACGGCTTACGCTCGGCTTCCACCAACCACAAGCAATCTAAGCAGGCACCGCCATCACCCTCGAAGGAGATCGTATCGCCCGGAATGAACGTGCGCGTGCAGATCTCATACCCGATCCATGCGGAGGACGCGACCTCCTCTTTCTTGACGATGCGACGCGTCTTCCACCACAAGGGATCCTGCTTGTTGAATACAGCGACTGAAAATCCACCTCCTGCACCGGCGTCTGTCGTTCGCTTCACGCGCGCAAAGATCCGATAACTTTTCCCGGCTTCGTAATCCTCAACTGGCGAGGGATGAATCACGTCGCCAGAGATACCTTTCATGGGTTCTACCGCCCAGCCATCACTCGCTCCAGTAACACGCTTCCAATAGCGTGAACGACCGTCCATCTGGCACGCTTGGATGAGTCGAATGCGAGACAGGTCCTGACCAACCAATTCCGGTGGCACTGGTGGAGCCTGTTTGTCGCTGACACACTGCGCGTAGTCCTTCATCCAATCAAGCCACGGCTGCACGTCTTCGGGGTCGCCAACCAGATTGATCGAATACTCTTTCGCGCTTTTGGCGAAATCGGATGCCAGCGCGGGCGCATCCAGATGTCCAACCTTGCGCTCAACTGCAGCCCAGGTTTTGCTACCTGGTCCACGCTTGAACAGCACATACGTCAACGGCAGGCGGGCATGGCGAACGCGGCGTTCAAATTCAGCGTTGCCCTTCGCTTTTGCTTCGGCACTACGCAACAACGACTCGGCCTCGGCCATGACCTCAGGTTTGAGGAACGGCGCATCGAGAAACGCCCGGCGTCCCAGATGATAGCCGGTGTCAGGATTCGCCGCTGCGATCAGATCCATATACTGCATGATCGGTTGCGCCGCTGGTCCATAGTAGCCGTTGACAAATTCTGCGATGAGGGCGCGGCCATCTGCTCGCGGGTTGGCCATCGCCCGTGCCCACACCCACATCCGCAACGGCGAGAACTCAGTCCCTGATCCGACATGGGTACCCTGAACAAACAGTCCGCGCACCTGATTGTCGCAATAAAACTGCACATCCGGAGCAAAGGTGAACCAATCCGGGTTCGGCATCAGATAGTGATCGCGGTTGCCCGAGTAGTGCCAGATCAGCAGGCTCTTGGCAATCTTGCCCCAGCCTTCGATATCTGCGCGGAATTTTTTATTTTCCACTGATGCGCCGCTGCCAAGTGGATGACCAAGGTCACACTCAATGGAACAGAGAGTGATATTCACATTATCACGCACCTTCAGTCTTTTCGGCGGCGTGCGCGACCAGGTGTAAGCTGCGGTCGAAACGCGACGGCCGGGCAACTCACGATCGACAGCCTCAGCCACCTGATTCACGAAGTGAATTACTTGTCCGGCGTGTGAATCTTCCTGGGCGTCAATAGCGGCACATGAAGGACACTCACAGAAATTGTCGTTGTCCTCCTGCCCGATCTCCACGAACTCCAAGTCCGGATCCGCCCTGAGCGCCGCAATCGTCACTTTGGTAATCGCCGCCAGTACATCTGGTGAGGACAAGCATGGCTGGCCGGCGTTGCGCTTACCCTTCTTGAGCGCCTTCATGTCCTCCTTCATGGCAACGCCCGATGCCGATAACAATTGGTGGTACGAATGAACAATATTGCCAGACACACTGCAGGTCAGCACGCAACGACCACCCAAGCGCTGCAATTCCTCGCCAGCCTTGTCTTCCCAGGCCATGCCGTTCTGCCGATTGCGCGCAGACCACAGACGTCCAGCCGGGGAAAAACTCTCGCGATACATCATGTCACGGTAATACAACGCTGGGACATCGCGCACATCCAACGCGGGCAGAACCACGGTTTTTTGCGTCGGCACATATCTTTCCGTTGGTGTCCACCAACGCACCCCGAGACGGTCCAGGAAGCTGTAGACACCGTACAAGGTTCCCCGTGGGCGACCGCCAGCGATGACCAGACTGCTGCCGATCTGCTTGAGCAGGAATCCTTCCTTGCCGAGGCTGGCGTCTGGGAGAACGCCAAGTGGAGATGCAGCTGTGAATCCAAGTACGATGGCCTTGCCATTGCCTGGCATGACATTCTGCACCGGCACGGTGACTCCGGTCATCTGTTGCAGATGCGTGACCAGCTCCTCGGCGGCAAAGTGCTCGGACGGGATCGCGTCCTTATCGACCACGATGCTGTATTCTGAATGTCCAGCCTGAACCACGACCAGGCCAGATTCACTCGCGTGTCCGAAGCTGGTCGCACAGCATGCAGCCGACATCAGGACTAGAAACGCGTCTTGAATTCTCGCCATGGTATTTCCTTAAGGTTGATTCACGACGACCAGGAACACATGCAAAGCAGCAGAACGCGGACCCACCAAAAGTGGCACTATTTGACGTCCAACTCGACGGTGCTGACATGCCCGACGACGCCCAGCGCGTTGACGCTACGCACTTCAAGCACATTGGCACCTGGATGCATGGTCCAAGTCAGTGTATTTCCACAGTCAGCCCAGTCCTTGCCATCCACGCGCTTCTGGAATGTCTTGAATGATGGCGTCATGGTCTTGATCGAGACATGGAGGTCCAACCCGTTGCCCGGCATCATCGACAGATCAGCTTGGTTAAGTGGAAAGTACGGATCATTGGCAGGATCGGCGGGATTCTGGCGCGTATGCCATTTGGTTCCGTCACACAGCTTGTCTTTGGTGATGAACATCCCGCCATATCCCTGGCCATTCGCAAACACTTTCGACTCGGGTTGATAGGCAAGAAATGCGTACTTGTAGAGCGTATTCTTGGATAATTCCATGGTTCCATAGCCAGCCATCACGGCCAACGTGATCGGCAGATCGCCAACTGGGTGCTTGTCGCGCGTTGCGTGGACAACGAAGGTGAGGTGCTTGCCCCAGTCCTGATAAAACCACTCTTGGCGCATCTCCCACGCATTGAGCGGCTGTCCATCCTTCTCCATGTACACCGCATACGTGGGATCGAACAAGATCCATTTTCCGTACTGATTGGACCAGATTTCAGTCACCGTATGTTCGGTCGATCGCTCGCCAAGATTGTCCGGTCGCTTCAGTCCCAATACGCGAGCTGGCCAACCCAAGCACTGCGCCGCGCCAACCAATACGGTCCCATAGTGCGCACAGAAAAACGTCTGTCCCTCATCGACCGCCTGCAAAATGGCTGCTGGATTGTTCGCCTTGGACGTTGGAGTTCCGAATTTTTTGAATCGTTTATGGACCCAATCCAGCAGCCGCACCTGCTGATCGAACTCGTCCGTGCCGGCTCTCACTACGTCATCTAGTTTGTTTTTGGTGCGAAATTCTGCCAGCTTAAGATCGGCAAACGGTTCAAAGGTATGCGCCGCAGCATAGACGTTCTCGACTACTGGCAGCATAACAATACGTTTGATCGTCACCGTCTTGCCACCCAGACTGAAGGTCTCGCCGGGCTTGCCGGTCTGTAGTCCCTCACTGGCGCAGATTGAACCAACGACCACCAGCATCGTAGCAATTAGCAGCGTGGCGTGCGCAGCCCAGCCGGTTTGTTGGTTGTTCATTCAATGTGCTCCATGGATGCATCAGCGCAGATGACAGGATAACGGTGGACTATAGCGACATCAGTCACGGTAATTTCATGCGATAGATGTGTACCGCCAACGCCGCGAATGCGTCGGTGAATCCGCCGTCGTCGGCACTCAGCGTGCGGTTTTCGTCAACGACCTCAATCACTGCGCCTTTTTTCAGTCCGGGCACCATGATGGTTGCCTTGCCTGATCGACCGTCCATGTCCAGATTGTTGGTGAATAGATAGAGATTTCCTTCCGAGGCCCGAGCCAGGACTTCTCCAGCCAAATCGCCAGCGTCGCCGCGCAGCTTGATGCTGACTGAAGCCTTGGCTGGTTCATCAAGGATCGCAGCCGACAGTTTCGCGATTTGTCCGTTCACCCTGGTCATTTCGGTTAACGCCTCGCCCTGTGGTGCAAACTCCTTGAACGTTGGCCGCCAAGCATGGGTGAAGTAGGCGATGCCAGTGGCACCACGAATGATCGCCATCCAGACTTCAGCTCGGATGTGTTCAGGTTTCACATCCTTCTGTTTCTCGTAACTGATCCATTGGCTGCCCTTGGCAGTTTCAATGAACGCGAAGATCGGCTTGTTCGGCCCGGCATACTTCGCGAGTTGGGTCACGCCGTCAGCAACCCAGGTCAACTGCTTATCCTCGTTCCAACCGTAGATTGGATAGATGTCGAAGGCCAAAATATCGCCTGCGCCAACCACGACCGAATAGTACGCCTGTTGCGCCTCCGGCTTGGCGGTGGACCACGACGGACCAACCATGAAGTAACTGGTGAGATTCTGAAACACCGGACGCGTATTATCAGCTGCCTTTGCCGCCTGATATCTCTTCACCATCTCTTCGGCCGTGAGCGCCGGCTTTCCTTTCTGGATGCCCATGTCGGGCTCGTCCTGTTGGACATAGGTCAACAAGGCAGGATGGCCTTTACCGGTAGCGTCAATGTGGGGCATGGCATATCCGCCGGCCGCCTGCGCAGCGTCACAGAATACCTTCGCTACCGGCTTGCCGCCGTGGTTACCGCAAAACGTGTTGATTCCATAGCTGCGCAGTGTCGCGAAGGTCCGTGGCTCCTGCGCGAACGACATGATCGGGAAAAACGGTTTTCCATTCACAAGCAACTCGCGGTGCTTGCCAATCTCTACTTGTTGGATCGGCGCCAATGGTTCGGCCGCCCAAGTGCCATGCACCGCCAGACAACCGACGAGCGCAAACATCACCTCATACAGAGGCTGTTTTAGGATGTTCATGCACAATCCCTTCTGTGCTTGTAAGCACAACCTGGTAGCTATGGAGAGAGCAGTTGCGAGTTCTTTGGCTGAACAGCCACGTAATCCACTGCAACTGACTTGGATCGGATAGCGTGAGACTCGCGCGCCACCACCGCAACGGGAAGCAAAGCTCGATACGCAATATGCGCGGCATCTGGCGCCTGCTCAATGCGCTCCAAGACGCGTCTAAAGGCCACTGCACCCATTTCCGCGAGCGGCGCATGCATGGTGGTCAGCGATGGCCGGGCGGCAGCAGCTTCGGGAATGTCATCGAATCCAATCACCGCGATATCTTCAGGAATTCGCAGGCCCGCCAACTCAGCCTCACGATAGACCATCAATGCCAGAGAATCAGAACAACAGAACACCGCCGTGGGCCGATCACTGCGCAGCAGCAGGTTCCGTATCAACTCAGGAGCGCTTGGCTCAGGCTGAGTCAGCTTGGGCCCAGTGGGTGTCGATGGCGGAAGATTCAGACATAAACTGTCGTCATATGACAGCCCGGCATCAGCCAGTGCCGCACGATAGCCATGCAAGCGATTGCCGAAGGTCGCTGCTGGCCCGCCCCCAGCCTCGGCTTGGCGATACACGCAGGCGATGCGACTATGACCCTGTTGGATCAGACATGCGGTCGCTCGGCGACCACCCTCGTGATCGTCAAACAGCACACAGTCTAGATCCGGCGCTGCGCCATCGTAGTTGAGCACGACCACCGGCTTGTGCAGGGAGCGCACTGTTTTTTCAAGCGCACGATACAAATACGGAATGAATTCGATGACCAGAATTCCGTCCACTTGATCAGCAAGCGCACGCAACGCTGCGCTGGGATCAAGATCGACCTCCTGCCGGAAGGATTGCAAGAGGATGGAGCGATGGCAGCGCGTCGCTTCGGACTCAATGCCGGACAGGATTGCCGTGTAATACGACGAGGAAAAAAAGCTGACATCCTTCGGCCAATAGAGCACAGCAATGCGTCCCGATTGCGGCTGACGCTCACCCGCACGATGAACAAACATCCCCTTGCCATGGATCCGGCGAACGATGCCACGCTTGATGAGTACTTCGACAGCTTGGCGAACAGGAATCCGACTGACCTTGAACTTCTTGGCCAACTCGCTCTCCGATGGCAAGCGATCGCCATCGCCATAGGTTCCATCGCGAACCAAGCCAAGGATATGACTCTCGATGCGAGCGCTTGCAGATGCTGGTCGGCGAATGGGCATGACGCTCTACTCCCCCGCACCCGGGAGCGTTTTCCATTCCTGGTAACGCTGCGGATTCACATAGTCAGTCGTGGCCCGTTCTTGCTCGGTGGTCACCTTGGTGCTGACGAAAATCGGGGTTCCAGAAATCGCAACTCGAATTTCTCCTTTGTCGGAGATCGCGCGTGCGGCCTTGGTATAGACCACGCCACTCGCCAGCTCGCGGTTGTAGAGCACGACTTTATCGCCAGGCACCTTGAGTGAGTACACAAACGGACGCCCCTCAGTCCAAGCGACGGTCACTTCGTCATCACCAACACCACGGAACGTGTAGCAGTAAAACGGACTGTCGACATAGGGACGATCGGAACTTCTGGTCGGAGCTGGTTCTGGATTCGCACCTGCACTCAGGGTGCGCAGCAACTGCGGGCGATCGGGTATAAGATGGATCAACAACTTCATTTCCACCGCCAAGGGCCGGGGCTCGCCCTTCGCGGAAAAGACGCCATAGCCCTTCCAACGATAACCGCCTGATTTAGTCCCTGATAGTTGGTCGTAGAGATAGGTGTACGAAATGGACTGCACGCCATGCGCTGCAGCCAGCACCATCCCACGCACGGCATAATCAGCGGACTGATCTTTGGTAGTCAGGAAAGGATCGCGAGCACCGTAGCCCATCGGGAAACCCCAGTCGGTAAACCAGATCGGCTTACGTCCGCCGTTCTTGGTGGTTTCGGCGTCCAGCCACTTCAGAATCATCGCCAATCCACCGGTGTCTGGCGGCATCGGAAAAGTGAACGGATGCATATCAAAGATGTCATAGAGCGCAGCGCCGCCGCGCTTATGCACGGCTTCGGTGAATGCGCGTGGACCCATAATTTTATTTTTGTGATCCACCCAATCCATACTCGGCACGGCGGCAACTCCGCCGACTGGTGACATGGCGAATATCTGCGCCTGCGGATCACCGCCCTTGATGACCGTATTGAATATCTTGAGATACGTGTAGTAGGCTTCGTCCGGCATCATCTCGCCAGGCAGGTTGGTCAACTCGGTACCCGGCTCGCTGATCAATCCCCAGTACACGATGGGGTTGGCGGGAATATCGTGATGCTCCTTCCAGAACGTGCCAGTTCGTCCATAAACCGCGATGTACTTGGCAACATAGGCTCGGAACCCCTCCTCATCGAGTCCGGTCTTTTTTGCAAATCGATTTGGGGAGAGAATGCCAGCAACGCGCACGCCTTGCTGTGCGCACATGATCATCCCCTTCGCCGTCCACGGATCATCATCAATCAGCGAGCTGATGAAGTTGATCCCGAGATCCTTCAACGCTGGCATCGCCCATTTCATTTGCCCGATATCGCTGCACCACACATACATCCCGTAGAATGATGGTGGCGAAACGGTGGCTGGACTCACTGGTTCTGCCGCCCTTATGAGGGCAACAAACACAAGCGCGGCTATCAGCACGTTCAATGATCGACGTAGGAGCGACATGGGGTCCTCAAGGAACAGGTGGGACAGTCAGCGGCGTTTATACGGCTTGTTAATATACGCGTATATACATGTATTTATTTTTGTCAATCCACAGCCTAAATCACGAACATCCGCGCTGATTTCTCAGGCAAACTGCGAATAAACGCTGATCAACGTATGGGCCACACGTTCACCAGTAGATACTCCCTCATCCAGATCCCCAGCTCGCACTTGCCCGTTGGGGTCGAATTCACGATGCTGCCGCCATGAAGCTCATCGCCCTCTCCCTCACTCTCCTTGGCACGCTCGCGCTCACTGGTTGCGGTGGGGAATGCTGCCGTCCAGACACAAAGAAGGCGCATGCAGACGCTGCCCGTGAAGCCGACAAGGCCTTCACCAAAGACGTTCCGCCTGCGACCGAACCCGCCAAATAGCCGTGGACGAACTCCTCCGCTACATCGCGATCACGGAGGAGATCCGTCGGCTGGAAGCCGAACGCGAAGCCATCCGCGTTCGTGCGATTCAGCATGTAAAAAATGCTGGCGGCGAAGTTGAAGATGGCGACATCCGCGTCACCTATGTAGCCAAGCCGATTTATCGTTTTACTGGCGCAGTAACCAACATGCGCCAGCAAATGGCCAAACGCCAACGCCGTGAGATCGAACGCGGCATCGCAGTCCGCGAGCATCAGGTCGAGATCTTGCACATTGATCAGCAGGACGGCTAATTGTTCAGGGGTTTCACCCCTACGGCCTTTGGCCTACCCACTGGCGTTGTCGATACTCGATTTCTCCGGCGAACCGTCGAAATCGTGGCGGCATCGGCTACGCCGATTGTATGCCGCCAACGCATCTCGGTGCCAGCCTAAATAATCCTAAGCGCCGTAGTTTGCAGTTGGTGGCTGTCTCACAGCGACCTAGGTGCTTGCTGACCTTGTATGGCGTTGATCAACCGCGGACCGCGAACTCAATGCCTTCTCTAGGTAATTGACTGCGATTCCTACGTGGTCTCCGCAACATCCCACAGCACGCCCCAGACCAGGCCAACCAGCGCGGCCAACTCGGCGCTGTCGATGATCATGCCCCAGCCTTCGTGCATGGTTGAGATAACTGCCACCCGATTATCCCACACGTAGAGCTGTGCTAAATCACCGACGACCGAACGGTTCACGTAACGCACCTCGCGCAGCCAGCGCGAACCCGCACCCAAACACGGCAGGGCCACCTCGCGACTGCGCACGCGGATGGCCGATACGCGAACACCGCGTGCGACGCGACGACGTACGTAGTCGCGCAGATATGTCTCGCCCAGTGCCTCAACGATATCGGCCCCACCGCCAAAATATCGGTAATGTCGCGAACGCGCTAACAGTAGCTCCTCATTAACACGAAAGATTCCTTCGCGTCCTTCATGAATCGCAATCCGCGGTCGGCTACCCTGACCTACCGCGACGGCCAACAGATCTGGCATTAAGTCGCGCAACTGCGCTTCGTGACGGCGTGGCAATTCCAACAACGCCTGCGGCTGCGCTGCCGCATAGCGACGACGCCGACCGCGAAAGCTGGCCGTCACCAAGCCCTGGCGAGACAAGGCCGCAAGCGCCGCATAGGCAGACGTACGCGGAATTCGCGCCTGGCGCGCTACCTCTGCAGGCGATCCTGATCCGAGCTGTAACAACGCCACGAATGCTCCGGCCTGCACATCACCAAGACCGCTCTGCGCAAGACGTTTGGCAAGATCGCTCATGTGTCGTCCAATCTGGACGTCATTTGTGCCAGGATAACGCCCATACCGCAAGGACTTGGAGCCGTGGATCGGATCAAATAGGTAAACGCCGGGACGGTTGCTAGGCTGGTCGCATGAGCTGGTTCTACGGCAATCTCCACTGTCACTCCACCTTGAGCGATGGCGACAGCCCGCCCGGCGATGTTGCGCGATTTTACCGCGAGAACGGCTTCGATTTCGTCGCCATCACCGATCATAATCACCGCACCGGTCCCGAGGACTGCGGTCCACCACACGCGGGATTCACCGTCCTTGGTGCATGTGAATACAGTGCGAACGCCGATGGGAGGCCTTTGCACATCAACGGCATCGGCGTGCATACCGCCGTCGCTCCGGCAAAGGACGGCGACGAGCATCGACCAGCGATGTTGCGTGCCGCGCTTGCCGAGTTTCGCGCTCAAGGTGCGTTCACCATCCTCAACCATCCCAACTGGCACTGGGATCTCGACGCGGCCGAACTGCTGTCGGCGCGCGGGGCGCATGCCCTTGAGCTGTGGAACGGATCGCTGACCTGCAACAACCTCGGTGATGAAGATCATCCCTCGGTCGAAGCATTGTGGGACGCTGTCCTCACCGCCGGTCATCGTCTATGGGCGGTCGCCAGCGACGATTGTCACCGCTTCGGCCCCAAGCGGAATTACCGTACTGATCCGCCATTTTCTGGCTGGATTGGCGTCGACGCCGCCAGTAATTCTGCGCGTGATGTAGTCGCCGCGCTAAGTGCTGGTCATTTCTATGCATCCAATGGTCCGCGTCTGGTCAGTGTTGTGCAGCAACCGAATCGCTATGCGGTCGAGGTGGAACCGTGGGATATGGTCGCCCATCGCTTGATCTTCATCGGTGCCGGGGGACGTGAACTCGCGCGCATGCGTGGACTGTCCGGCTCGTACGTCCCGCGCGGCGACGAAGGCTACGTGCGCTGTCGCATTGAAACCGGCCAGGGCCTGTGCGCCTGGACGCAACCGATGTTCCTCGCCTGATGATCGCAGCACTCGCACTGGCGGCATTTTCCGCAGTTCTCCATGCGGCTTGGAATGTGGCTGGAAAACGCGGCGGTAAGGGCAGTGCCTCGTTGGCATTCTTCATCGCCGCTGAGATGTGCGCTGCGCTGATCATGGCCCCGGCCTTGCCGTGGGCGGTTCACCAGGTGTGCGGTTGGCCAACGTGGTACTGGGCGCTGTTAATCGCATCCAGTGTGCTGCAAGTTGGTTCCTACGTTTGTATCGCTGCTGCGTATCGGCGGACGGATGTATCCGCATCGTATCCGTTAATCCGTGCCATGCCCGCACTCGTGCTCACTGTCGGTGGCGGCATGCTCGGCTGGCGTCATCCTGGCGCGCTGGCACTGGTGGGGGCCGCTGTGCTCTCGCTCGGTTGTCTTCTGGTCCCGCTGACGGGCTGGAGCACGTGGCGTCGCTTGGGTTCGGGCCTGCTTGATCCAGCAGTAGCCGGCGCTGCGGCGTGCATTTGCGGCTATGGTATTACCGATGCACTGCTGGTTCGCGAGGCGAGTATTTCTGCCGGGTCAGCAGCCGCACCAGCCTTGGCCTGTCTCCTCGCGATCGGCAACGCGATCGTGGGTTGGATCGCGGTATGGCTGATCCCCCATGAACGCGCACGTATGTCGTCACTACGCGGCAGTTGGAAACGAATCGGATTAACCGGGATCGGCATTTGGTTGTCGTACGGAACCATGTTGGCCGCGTTGTCGCTGGCCACGCATCCAGGACCGCCCATGGCGATGCGACAACTGGCGATTCCGCTGGTCGCCATGCTGGGCATGTGGGTGCTCAAGGAATCGCCCTCCATGCCGCGCTGGCTCGGCATTGTCCTGATCGTCGTAGGCATTGTTGGTATGGCGTTGGATTCCTAGCCAATCCCAGGATCACGGCAGACGTCAGCGCGGCGGCGGCGGTTGGCCCAGCACGGTCAGCAATGCGGCATTGCTCCCCGCTGGCATCAGCATCTGCACCACGAGTCCAGCCGGAGCGCGGTCGCCAAGAGTCCAACTTTCGACCGCCATTTTACCGTGATTTACATCGCCATCGACGAAGCCATTGCGCTTGGCGAAGCGGCGAATGAGTTCGGGCTCGGCGCGAATTTCCACCTGCACAAACAGCTGATCACCATCGCGGCGATTGGCCCGTACTTCAGCGCACTGGCGAAAGTCATCAGGCACCCACGGCAGCCACGCGCCTAGGACCCGCACCGGATCCGCCATGCGATGGGATTGGAAGCGTTGACCAATGACCACGACGACCAGTACTGTCGCCACCATCCATGCCGCGACGACCACGATGCTGCGCGGCATGTGTCCTATGTGCCAGGGTTGCGAATAAAGCTTAGCACCACTGCTGGAGGTACGTTAAGCCAGATGCGTCGCCGCGATCCCAAGCGAAATCCAGTTGGCGTGAGTCGATTACTAAATGCCCGTTCGCTATAGGTAAACTGAATGAAGCGACCGCCAGGCTGTAATACCTGACGCACCGACGATAGAATACTGTTCACCAACACCGGATCGAGCGACAGCAACGGCAGTCCACTGACCACAGCTACGACCTCTTTGCTGGTGAGCCCCGTATGATCGAGATGGGCCGACAGTGCTGAAGCACAGCCGTAAATGATCGGCACCGACGGCATCCGCGCGGCCAAACGTTCAGCGAAGCTGGCGTTGTTTTCAATCGCGATAACGCGGCAGTGGGGAAACCGATTGTGTAAGGCCTCAGTCACACAGCCGCTGCCTGGACCGAGTTCGATGATCACTGAACCCGATGGCGCCTCCCCAACCGCATCAGCCATGGTGCGCGCCAGGCGACGGCTGCTGGGGGCGATCGCCCCGGTCTGCCGCCAGTTGACCGCAGCCTGGCTGAGGAAGTGAAACGCTTGGCGCATTCGGCGCGTAGCCTCGCGCCGCAACCGGCCTAACGCAAGCCTGCTATTCCGCCTGCAACAAGGCCTGCGGGCACAGGCTGCACCTTGCTGCCCTACCTCCATCGGCCAAGGTGTCCCGCGTGGCTGAGATACCCGTATTGCCCTTGATGCCCGATGGCGCTCTACCGCCCTCCATGCTGCTGTTACGTTGGCTGCAGCGCAATGCGACTCCGGTCCTGCGCAGCGCGTCGTTACCGCCAGGAAATCACGTATTACCAGACATCCTGCGCCTGGGCGGCGTGGCTGAACTCCAGCTTGATGATGCGCCGCGACCCATCATCCGCTGGGAAGGCACAGGCGGCGCCAGAGTCACCTTACGCGAGCGTGGCAATAGCACTGATCCAGCCGAGGACGCACCGCTGCATTGTGGCGCACTTCCAGCTCGCGCTGGTTTCGCTGGTTGGGATGCCGGTCCCCTGCAGGCGCTCCTAGATCTTGCCCGACTTGAAGACGCCAGCGCCGCAGTCGGAGCTGGTCAAGGCGCGTCATGGGACGGATTGTTGGCCGCTGGCAATTGGAGCAGTCCCGGACGTCGCCCTCCGGTCACTGCATTGGTTGGCCGTGGCGGCGAAGGTCTCGGCGCCTGGAATCCGATCGCACTCGCACGCCCGTGTTTGGTTGCATTACAACCCAGTGATCTGCCCGCGCCCTGGTCGCTCATCGATGATGCCGGTGCACGCCATCCCGTTCAGCCTGCCGAAGGTCCCATGGGACCAACCTGGCTGGTCCAAATTCCGCTCGGTCCGCTGGCCGGGACCAGCTTGAAACTTAGCGACGAACCGACTCAGGGCGCGCACTGGGAAGTGGACACCAACGTCATCGACAACGGTCGCGTGCGCGCCGAGCTCGACAGCTATGGCCAGATTACACGCCTCTGTTGGGACGGTGTTTTCGCCGATCTATCCGGCCCGGTCTGCGCACCAGCGGTTGACGGCCTCCCACTCGCAGGCAATGCGGACATCAGCGTACTGGAAGATGGCCCGGTACGCGCACGCATTGCTGTGCGGCGCGACACCGCCAACGGACGCCTTGATCTCGTCTACACGTTGCATGCCCACGAGGACCACCTCCGCGTCACCGCAACGTGGAGCGGCGAGGCCGGCTGTTGGATCGATCACGCCACCGCTCAGCGCTCGGCCGATCTGCATCTGGCTGTTGAAGGTGCGCGCTGGGTGATCGCGCAAAATGCCAGCGCCATTACCACACCGATGGAACCAACACCGGGCGTACGCTGGGCTTGTCTGACTGATCCAGCCGGACGCGGCATTGCCGCCGTCGGCGGTCGCGCGATGACCGTCCACGCCTGGGCCGGACACCTCCGCGTGCTCGCAGCGCCAAGCGCGAGCTGGGCACTCGCCGCACCGCGTCGGCAACCCGGCGCGCTCACCCTCGGCCAACTGGCCGAACACCTCGCCGTACCCGGACGCACCTTGCCGAGTGGCATTGATATTCCGCGACCATTCCGCCTCGCTGAACTCGGCGGCCTCGTTCCGCTGTGGATCAGCCGACCTGATGGCTGGGACGGCGAACTGCTACTTGCCGAACAGACCGGCTGCCGCGCCAGAACCTGGCTGCTTCCACGGCAAAAACCGACAACTGCGTCTGCCTGCTGGAAAGTTGACGCGCAAGGAAACCGCCTCGCTCCCTGCCCACCGAGTCCCGAAGGTGATGGCTGGCAGATCGATGCCGCACCGGGGGAGATTCTGTTGGTGCGGTGGAAGGTGACGGGGTGACTCGCATCCAGGCTTATTTGAGGATCAGCGAAATAGGATAATGATCAGAACTGATCTTGAGGTGCCTGGTGAACTCTTTGCCGGACAATCCAGCAGATAACAGAATGCGGTCTATGCGCCGTGAAGGCTCGTTGTCGAATTTCGTGTTGGCCGCATAGCGATTCTGAATCACGTCATAGGTGAACTCCTGCTTCTCCTTGCCGTGATCGGTGTATTTCTCAAGAAGGGCAACCTCCTTGTCCTTGTCGCCGAAATTAAAATCGCCAAGGATGATGAATTGCGCTGTTTTCGTTTCTTTTTCTATCTCACGCAATTGGACCATCCGCTTCTCTGTGTCATCGAGCATACTATCGAGGTGCACATTGATCACATCGACATCAGCGTCTCCACGCTTGATGGTGGTTACGAGTGCAACCCGACCCATCCCGCTGGTCAGTTGAATCACGCGAGTTTTCACGATCGGAGTTTTCGCCAATGTGACATTCCCATAGCGGCCATGGATCTCGCCGAATATTTTTAATCCGTTGTCTTTGCAGAAGACAACCAACTGATCGTAGAAAAATGGGGTGACCTCCTGCAGCGCAATGAGATCTGCATTTAGCTCTTTGATGTCCTTCAGCACCGACCCATAGCGGCCATCACGACCAGAAGCGTTATCAAACCACACGTTGAAGGAAGCAAGTTCAAGCTCGGCGGCTCCTCCGCTGCACATCAGCAGCAAGACGATGAGTGGCCTTAGTAACAACCCAGACCATGACGGAAAATGTCCCATTCAGCCGCCTCCCTGAATCCTAAGCGAACACTATCCCATCAGCACCCATCTGAAACCTGGAATTCAGACCAAATTACCCGCGCGGGCAACTGCGGACCGCTCGCGCAGCGAGCCAAAACTCGCAGCTCGTAGCTCGCAGCTGGGGCAATGAGTTGCCCAGCCCATAGCGGCCCTATCGTCCCGCTCTCCACAGGAGCTCGTCATGGCCTTCGCCGGTTCGCTTGTCGCCATCGTCACACCCTTCAACAATGATCAGGTGGATTTTGCGGCGTTGAAGAAGCACATCGACTGGCTGATCGACAATGGCAACCAGGGCATCATTCCCTGCGGTACGACCGGCGAGAGTGCGACGTTCAGCCACGATGAGCAGCACCGCGTCATCGGCGAGGTCGTGCAACATGTCCGTGGACGCGTGCCGGTGATCGCTGGTGCGGGTTCCAATTCGACACGCGAGGCAGTAAGTCTAGCCCAGGCCGCCGAACGACTCGGTGCCAACGGCATTCTCACGATCACACCGTACTACAACAAGCCGAACCAAGAAGGCATGTACCAGCACTTCAAGGCGGTGCGCGAAGCGGTGAAGATCCCCTTGGTGCTCTACAATGTTCCCAGCCGCACGGGCATCAACTTGGCTCCAGAAACTGCAGAGCGCTTGGCCAAGCTGGGCAACATCGATTCAATCAAGGATGCAGCGGGCAATCTGGAGCAGACCTGGGATCAACTCGCGCGCGGCGTGGGCGTGCTCTCGGGTGATGACGGCCTCGCCTTCCCGATGATGGCACTCGGTGCACGTGGCGTGATCAGCGTGGTCGGCAATTTCGCACCACGTTTGCTGCGTGACATGTGCGATGCGGCGGCAGCCGGCAACCTGATCACCGCGCGCAAACATCACGGTGCTGTGGTTGAGCTCGCCAAACACGCCTTCGCTGACACCAATCCGATCCCCGTGAAGGCTGCTGTCGCAGCGCTCGGCTTCTGCCGCGAAGAATACCGTCTGCCGTTGGTCGGTCCGCAGCCAGCGAAACGCGAAGCACTCCTCGCCTGCATGCGCAAGCATGGGCTGATGCCCCAGTAGATCCGGCGCATCGCTTCCATGCGACATCCCAAGCGCCAGAAACCGCCGATCATCATCCTGAAGCTTGATGACTTATCGCAGCAGAATGGCGCCATCGTGCCCAACTTCGTTCGCATAGCGAAGCTGCTGGAAGAGCGGAAAATCACCGCCGGATTCGGTCTGATCTGCGCCGTCACCTGGCCTGGAGCGCAGCCATTGGCCGAATCTTCGCCAGAATATCTGGAACAGGTGAAACGGTGGCACCTCTCAGGTGCGTTCGAGATCTGGTTCCACGGCTGGGATCACGCCGCCCATGTCATCAACAACGAGACATGCTGCGAGTTTTATGGCCGCTCATACGCGGAACAGAAACAGCGCTTTGATCGCGCTCAGCACATCGCTCAGGACAAACTCGGCTTCACCTTCACGTCGTTCGGTGCCGGTGGAACGATCAGTAAATTCTCGAGCCATGACGACAATACGTGCAAGGTATTGGCCCAGGATCCACATATCACCAATTGGATGTACCCCTCGCCCATCGATGCCGCTGGACAGCGATTAGAGGCTACGAGCAAGATCAAGATCCTCGACCGCGTCATGGGTGTCAATTTGGAGAAGGGCGTCGGCAACCCCGACTTCAACTGGTTCTTGGAAAACTATAACCAACACCCAGAACGTGACTATTTCGTTCTACAAGGACATCCCAATCCCTGGGACACCGATGAAAAATGGCAACAGGTTACGAAGATCCTCGACTTCTTAATCGCCGAGAAGGCCGTCTTCATGCAACCGTCTGCATACGCCGCGACGACGACGAAGAAGTAACCCTAAACGCCGCGATTCAAGGCAACCGCAGAGGCGCAGAGGCCGCTGAGATCGCAGAGGAGAAGAAAAAAGGATCGTCACCTAGCGGTTGATCGGTGTACGGAACACCTGTTTGTCCAACCTCAATTCTCTGCGTCCTCAGCGGCCTCTGCGGTTACCTTGGCTGAATCCCGCAACCGCTCATCGACTGATTATTTCCTTCATCTCACGCACCGCGCGATCCATGCCGACGAGCACGGCGCGGCTAACGATGCTGTGCCCGATATTCATCTCGCGCAGTCCAGGCAGATCAAGCAAGTCACTTACATTGGCGTAGTTGATGCCATGTCCGGCATGCAGGCGCAGTCCGCGCGCAGTTGCTTCTTTCGCAGCATCGTGCAGGCGCGTGCGTTCGCGTTTCAGTCGTGCATTACTCGCGTCGCCCTTGCACGCAGCCCAGGCATTGGCCCAACTGCCGGTGTGCAGCTCGACGGCCTGTGCACCAATTGACGCCGCGGCGGAAATGGTCACCGGATCGGGTTCAACAAAGATGGATACGACGCAGCCCTTCACCACCAATCGCTCAACCGTGCGTCGCAACTGCAAGTCGTTGAGCTTTACTGATAGCCCACCTTCAGTCGTGACTTCCTGGCGGTTTTCCGGCACCAGACAGATCTGATCCGGCAGAACCTCCAAGGCGAGTTCCAACACGCCGCCCTCTTCGCGTGGAGCAAGTTCGAGATTGAGCGTCCCGCGGACAGTCTGCTTGAGCAACCGCAGATCGCGATCCTGAATGTGACGGCGATCTTGACGGACATGCACGGTGATGCCGTCGGCGCCAGCAAGCTCAGCAATGACCGCCGCAGCGATCGGATCAGGCTCCGTGCCGCGACGGGCCTGACGAATGGTGGCTACGTGGTCGATATTGACGCCGAGTTTGATCATAGAGCCGGGATCATTGCTATGTAGACGCATTTGGAAGGATGAACACAAAAGGATGAAGGATGAAGGCAGAAGGATGAAAACATGCGTGTCAGGGTTGGTGGTCTGGCCCTTCCTCCTTCATCCTTCTTACTTTCCCTATTCCTCCTGTTGCTCCAAGGCTACGCCCCCCGACCCTATCCCGCTCATGGGACACGAACCACCGCCGACTTATGCCGAGATGCGCGCTGCGCTGGGAACCGAGTTGGCAGATATTGCCGCCGCCGGATCGCTGCGTCGCCGGATCGCAATTGATTCGCGTGGCGGACGTTCGGTTGTAGTTCACGAACATGGCAAGCGACACCGCCTGATCAACTGGGCCTCAAACGATTACCTCGGTGCTTCCGCACACTTGCTGGTGAAGAACGGGGCCATGCGTGCTATGCGGCGCTTCGGACCCGGCAGTGGTGCCGCACGCTTGCTCGCTGGCGGTCTGCGCTGCCATCGTCAACTTGAGGAACGCATCGCCCGTTGGCTTGGTCGTGAAGAATGCCTGCTCACCACCACCGGCTATCAGGCAAACTGCGCGGCTCTGGTGGCCCTGGCTTGCGAAGTCGAGTGTGTTGTCCTCCTCGATCGACTCTGTCACGCGTCGCTGTACGACGGCACCAAGTTGTCGAACGCACAGATGCTGCGCTTCAAGCACAATGACGTCGATGATCTTGCACGGCGACTAGAACAAACCGTCGGCGCACGTCGGCGGATCGTCTGTGTCGAATCAGTCTATTCGATGGACGGCGACGAGGCGCCACTCGCGGCAATTCACGCGCTGTGTCGAGCGCATGGCGCGTTGTTGCTGGTTGATGAAGCGCACGCCCTCGGCGTCCTCGGCCCGCACGGACGCGGACTCTGTGCTGAAGTTGGCATCGTTCCCGACCTCTGGATAGCCAATTGTTCCAAAACACTCGCCGCGCAAGGCGGACTCATCGCTGGCGACCGCGATCTCATCGAACTCATCGTCAATCGTGGACGCGCGTTCATCTTCTCGACCGCACCGGTTCCCGCCGCCAGCGGTGCGGCGGTTGGCGCATTGAACCTGATCCGCAACCGTCCGGAATTGCAAACCCAGTTGGCCGACGCCGCTCAGGAAATCCGCCGCGGGCTGCAAGCCCAGGGCTGGGATGTTCCACCCGGCCGCACGCCCATCATTCCCGTCCTGATCGGCGATGAAGCGCCGACGTTGGCGCTGTCAGCTGCGCTGCGCGATCTCGGTCATTGGGCACCGGCCATCCGTCCGCCAACCGTTCCACCTGGGCAATGTCGGCTGCGCATCACCGTGACCGCTGGTCATACGGCGGCAGATCGTAAACGACTGCTGAAAGCCTGCGCCTCGCTGAAAACGAAACACCCGGGAACGCCGATCTCCTGATCGGCCCGGGGCAATGGAGGTCGCTGTTCAACGTGTGATGCGAGCCGATCAGGAGATCGGCGTTCCCAGGGGCCGCCCGCGAAAAAAAATCAGTTCAATGACTTGACGATGGAGGCAATCATCGAGCGCTGGGAGCCGCGTAGACCATGAACGGCCAACGCCAGTGAGTCGCCTAAAATCGCTTCGGATCGCTTGAGCAGCGCCACAACGGCAGCGACGCCGCCCGACTTACGACCGGCTGGACGACCACGACGCGCTTTCGCTGGACGACCGCGCTTGGCGGGGCGACCACGCTTGGCTGGACGGCCGCGCTTGGCTGGACGGCCGCGCTTGGCTGCCTGAGCAGGCTTACTCTTGCCCGGACCTACCAACTTCATGACTTCCAGGTTGGAGAGACCCAGCAGCTTGGCGTATTTCTTGACGCTCCGCGCATTCGGTCGGCTCTTACCACGCAAAACGGCGCGGAAGGACGGCAGACTCAGGTCAACTGAGCGAGCTGCTGCAGTTGCGCTGATCTTAGCGGATTTGAGTTTGGCGGTAATCGCGACGACGAGATTCGACATGTATGCTCCACGACGGGGGTTGAGCGGGTACTATTCCGCTTCCGACGCATGGCCGGAATGATACATGGTCTATTCATGCTTGGCAAGATACGTCCCTGTTTGGTGCTGTGCGCACTTACAATAATGCTATCAGCCGTGGACGATGCGATCGCCGTGGGATCGACCGGACTCAGCGTACGCCCAGCAGCAGGATGGGTGCGTCAGGACAGCGGGATATTCTTACTGCGTGGTCCAGGTAAAGATGGAACTCTTGCGCCACGATTTGTCGTGAGCATTGTCAGTGGCAGTATCGACGCCACCGTCAGTTCCATACGCACACGATTCCGTCGCGTAGTCGCTGGCAACGAGTTACTCAGTGAAGATGACGTGCCGTTGGGCGGTCGCGCCTGGCATCGCCTACGCACGCGTCTAGCCATGGGGCCGCTCGTGCTCAGTCAATCGATCTGGATTAGCTCAGTCCGCGAGCGCACCGTCATCGCCGTACTCTCGTCCGACGATGATCGCTTGAGCGCGAACCTAACGCTGGGATCAGACATGGTCGCCTCGCTGCGCGATATCCGACCGGCAACGCCATAAGCGCAATCAACCTAAAGTCGGCGCTGGAAAAGACTCCAAGGCAACCGCTGAGGCGCAGAGGCCGCTGAGATCGCAGAGGAGAATACGACTGGATCGGCACCCGGTGGGTGATCGGCAGCGGAAACAGCACTGTCTCCTAACCCCAATCCTCTGCGATCTCAGCGGCCTCTGCGCCTCAGCGGTTGCCTTGGATTGCGGTGTTTAGATCAGCTCGCGCTGGCGTACGAAGGCACGCGGGCGCTGAGCTGCGAGAAGTCGAGATACTTGTAGATGGATTTCTCGAACGGCGACACGCACTTGGCCATCAGCTCGCGATATTCCTGCACGGTTGGGATCTTACCAAGGATCGATATCACGCCGGCCAGCTCGGCTGAACCGAGATAGCACTGGGCATCGCGGCCCATGCGATTGTCAAAGTTGCGCGTCGAAGTCGAGAACACGACCGCATTCGGCCGCACGCGCGCCTGATTGCCCATGCACAGTGAACAGCCGGGAATTTCACGACGGGCACCGATCTTGCCAAACAACGCGTACTGGCCTTCTTGTTGCAATACCGCCTCGTCCATGCGGGTCGGTGGGCTGATCCAGGTCGTGGTATTCAAGTACTCGACATTGGTGTGCTTGTAGACATTCGCGAGGGCGCGGAAATGTCCGATGTTGGTCATGCATGAACCAACGAAGACTTCATCGACTTTATTACCAGCACATTCGCTGAGCGTCTTGATCTTGTCGGGATCGTTCGGCAGCGCGAGCAACGGCTCATCGATCGCCGACATGTCGATCACAAACACCTTGGCGTAGCGCTTGTCGGCCGCATCGGCTGCGGTACCGACGCGCTTGCCGCGACCGTCGATGATTGGCTTCTCGTTGGTCAGCGACAATCCGCCGTCAGCGCGCAGTAATTCCGGCTTCGCCAGCCACGCCTGCATCGCGTCAATACGCTTCTGGATCGTGGTGCGGTGGCCGTAGCCGTCAGCGATCATCGCCTTCAGTAATTCGATGTTCGATTTCAGGTAATCGCCAACCGACTTCTCACTGAGATTAACCGTGCAAGCAGCAGCGCTGCGCTCGGCGCTGGCGTCGGACAACTCGAACGCCTGCTCGGCGGTGAGGTCTTCCAGCCCTTCGATTTCGAGAATGCGGCCGGTATAGACGTTCTTCTTGCCCTTCTTTTCCAGCGTCAATTCGCCGGTCAGCAGAGCGACCCACGGAATCGCGTTCACCAGATCGCGCAGGGTCACACCAGGCTGGAGTTTGCCGGTGAATCGCACCAGCACACTTTCCGGCACATCGAGCGGCATATAGCCAATCGCCGCCGCGAATGCGACCAGGCCAGAACCGCCTGGGAAGCTGACGCCGATCGGGAAACGCGTGTGACTGTCGCCGCCGGTACCGACCGTGTCGGGCAAGCACATGCGGTTGAGCCAACTGTGAATAATACCGTCACCGGGGCGCAGGGCGACGCCGTTGCGCTCGACGATGAACTCGGGCAGCCAGCGATGCATCTTCGCATCCTTGGAGGTCGGATACGCTGCGGTGTGGCAGAAACTCTGCATCACGAGATCAGCCGAGAAACGCAGGCAGGCGAGCTCTTTCAGCTCGTCAGCGGTCATCGGGCCGGTGGTGTCCTGCGAACCAACTGTCGTCGCTTTGACTTCAACCGACATGCCCGGACGCACGCCCTTCACACCGCACGCGCGGCCCAGCATCTTCTGCGCCAACGTGTAGCCCTTGCCGTCGTCATTGGGCAAACTCGGTTTGGTGAAATTACTGGGGTAGGTTTTCTTGAGGTGATCGCACGCGCGCCAGGTCAGCGCACGGCCGATGATCAGATTGGTGCGTCCACCAGCGCGGTATTCGTCGAACACGGTCGGCGACTTCACCTTGCCGGTCGCAACGACGTTGCCGTTCTTGAGCACCTCGCCGGTGCGCGTCTTGATCGTGATCTCGTCGCCGGTCGCGAGGCCCGCGACATCGACGGTGTAGGCCATGCCGCCAGCATCGCGAAACGTATCGAGGAAGATCGGCGCGATGATGCTGGCGAGAATGAACGCAGCCGTGCGCTTGTTCGGAACTGCGGGAATATCGCGTCCGGAATACCACATGACCGAGTTGGTCGCCGATTTGCGCGATGAGCCGGTGCCGTACACGTCGCCGATGAGGATCGGCCGCTTGCCCGCCTTGCGCAGATCGAGCAGCGTCTTCACGCAGCCGGCATCCTTGGTGCGATACATGTCGAGTGCGTGCGCTGGAATATCCGGACGCGTCACCGCACTTTGCGCGGGCGACAGGTCATCGGTGTTGGTCTCGCCAGCAATCTTGTACACGACGCCGCTGACTTCGGCTTCGATTTCGGGACGAGAGGTGAACCATTCTGCCGCCGCCCAACGCTCGATCAGCTTGCTCGCGATCGCGTTGCCACCAGCAGCCAACTTCGCCACGACATCAAAGTTGTCGAAAATGAGCATCGTGCGCGCGAGTTGGTCGGCAGCGAGTTGCGCGTTTGGTCCTTCAAGTTCGCGGGTCAGGTACGGGACGTTGTAGCCACCGATCATGGTACCAAGGAGGACGATCGCTTCGGTCGCCGAGATCGCTGGACTACGCTTCTCGCCGTGGGCGATCGCGCCAAGCCACTCGGCCTTGACCTTGGCCGCCGGATCGACCCCGGGCGAAACGCGGTCGGTGATCAGCTGTTTGAGGAAGGCCTGCTCTCCGGCCGGCGGCGCTTCGAGCAGCGCGCACACGGCGGCAGCCTGCTTGGCGTCCAGCGGCAACGGCGGAATCCCCTGTTTTTCACGTTCAGCGGCGGCGGTGCGGTAGTCAGCGAGCATGGCGTCAAGTCCTCTGGTGTCTGAGCGAGCTGGCAGGGTAGCAAACCCACCGGACGCACAAGAACGCCCGAGCGACTGATCCGCACCCGGCTCGGGCAGATGCTGCGGCTGGATGGATGCCGACGCATCCATAAGACCCTCAGTGTGTCCGCTTGGCCCGCATTAGTAGCCGCCGTCGTTCCGGTCTACAACCACGCCACCCGGGTTGGCGCTGTTGTGAGGTCCCTGCGAGATCACGGCGCACTCGTCATCGCCATCGATGACGGATCTACTGATAACAGCGGCACGGTCGCCGCGACCGCCGGTGCCGAGGTCATCCGGATCGACCGCAATCGCGGCAAGGCGAACGCCCTCGTGGTTGGACTGGACGCTGCCGCCAAGCGCGGCTATCGCTCAGTGGTCACCATCGACGCCGATGGTCAGCACGCCGCCAGCGACGCCCTGCGCCTGGCGATCACCAGCGCGGCCGAGCCCACCGCCTTGTACATCGGGGTTCGCGACATGCGTGATGCGCCCTGGCCGAGTCGCAGCGGACGTTGGTGTTCGAACACCGCCGTGCGTTGGTGCTGCGGACAAGCCACCGGCGACAGTCAGAGTGGACTTCGCGCCTACCCCCTGCCAGCAACCCTCACTCTCGGCGCCCACTCGGTCCGCTTCGCGTGGGAAGTAGAGATCGTCGTGCGCGCCTTCCGCGCCGGCATCCGCGTCGTCGATATGCCGGTGTCGGTGTTGTATCCGAGCAATCGCATCAGCCATTTTGGAACCGTACGCGATACAGCGCGTCTGTGTGGGGTGATGGCGCGGTTGGTGATCTCGCGGCAGTAAATGACCTTCTAGGGATGGCCTACGTTCATCACGCCGTGCTGGTTGCACCACGGGCTAGTCATCGCCATGCAATTATGTTGAGGTTCCTCGTTCACGCCTACGCCAGGCCCCCGGCGGAAAACCGAAGCGCTTGGTAAAAACACGGGTGAAATTGCGCGGATCAGGCAGGCCTACTTGCGCCGCCACGGCACTGATCGGCAGATCGCTGCGGCGCAGCAGCTCGGTGGCATGGAACAATCGTTCGTCGGCAAGTAAGGCGCGAAAAGAGCGGCCGAATATGTCGCGGACAAGATGACGCGTGCGCGAGGCTGACAAGCCGAGTCGGCGCGCGAGCAGTGCCAGCGATAGATGCTGGCCGATCTGTTCGCGCAGGATCTGTCGTATTTCAGCCTCACGCCCGCCAACCCGCGCGCCAAGCGGCGTAGCGCGGTCGAGATGTTCCATCCAACCTTGCGCGAAGACAGCAAGCAGCGCGCCGAGCCGCCGGGCATACTCCGGATCAAGTTCGCCCAATGTGCGCCAAGCGGTAGCGAAGTCAGCGGGCAGGCGTGGAGGCACGCCACCACGCCACGAGCCGGCGTAGAGATTACCAATGAACACGCCATGCCAGTGCAGTGGAACCGCGACCTCGCTTATCCCCTTCCAACAGGTGTGGACGAACGGCGCGCTCGCAGCTGCACCGCGCTCGTGCATGGCGTGGCGGCAGTGCGCGACGCACCGCGGGGAGAAACCTATGCGGCACACGGCGTTGCGCTGGTGCGACTGACGCTGGCCGAGCAGCGGACGAGTCCCGCCTGGGTAACGCAGCGCGTCGCGATGATCGATCAGCACGAGGCTGATGCCCAGCACGCGCTCGGCGTCGGTTAGCAACGCCTCAGCTTCGCGCGTGGCCTTGAGCAGAGTGGGCATGGCCGACAGCATAGCCGTTGCCGCCCTATGCACAGCCGCTGCCGCCCTTGCGCTGAACCTGGACCGCCGGCTATGCTAGAGCGCATGAGCCCCAGCATTCTCCTCGCTCTCGACCTCTTGCTGGCATGGCTGCAACACGCCGAGGCCGACCGCTGGCGACCCGGACCCGGCATGTCGTGCTACGGCACGGGCTTCGGTCATTGGGGCGTTCATACTACACTTAAACACGTTGCCGCCGCCGCGACCTGCGCGGAGCTGCACCCCGGCCTAAGCGCCACCGAACGCGCGCACTGGCGCTTGGTGGCGGTCGAGGGCTTCCGCTACGTTCTCGCCACGCATCACGTCGGTGATCGCACGCTCGCTGACGGCAGTCGCTGGAGTTGCACCTGGATCACCGCCCTGGGTATCGAACGCATGGCCTTCGCCCTGCCGTGGATCGTGCCGCAACTATCCGCCGAAGATCAAACACGCTGGCGACGCGTGGTTGAGACCGAGGCCGACTGGCTCGCCGATCACCACGTGCGCGGCAGGAGCACCGGCGTGGTCGGTAGTCGCTGGAGCCACGAGGGCGCGAACAACGCCGAGTCGAACATCTGGAACGGAGCGTTCCTGTGGCGCGCCGCCTGTCTCTTCCCCGACCATTCGCGCGCAACGCACTGGAAAAAACAGTCCGTTTCATTCCTTGCAACTGGCGTCAGTTTGCCAGTTGATGCCACCGACCAACGCCTCGTGGACGGCATCCCGCTCGCACGGCTGCACGGCGGTCCCAATTTTTTCACCAACTACGCCTTCGACCACCACGGTTACCTGAACGTTGGCTACATGTCGATCTGCGCGAGCAATGCCGGCATCCTGCACTTTGATGCGAAAACACAGGGCTGGCCCACACCCGAGGCGCTGCATCTACACCAGGATGGCCTCGCCGCGGTACTCAAACGACTACGCTTCGGCGACGGGCGCATGGCGCGCATCGGAGGCGATAGCCGCGTGCGCTACGCCTACTGTCAGGAGTTCGATCTCATCTCGTTGCTCTATGCCGCTGACCGGAACTGGGACGCACACGCACTGGAGCAAGCCGATCGTCTCGTCGCGCTGATGGCATCCGAGGCACAGGACAACGGCGATGGCAGCTTCTACGGCAAGCGACTGGCGAATTTACGCCAGGAAAGTCCCTATTTCGTCACCCGGCTTGAATCAGATCGCGCTCTGGCCCTGGCCGCTTTCGTGCGCTGGCGGCCTCTGGTCACAGATCCTACTCCGACCAAGTCCTTCACCGAGGCCGCGAGCGGTACGTGGTGCGACTCCGAGCACGGCGCGGCACTGGTACGATCACCTCGTCGCTTCGCATCAGTGGCGTGGCGCAGCCGCACTTTGGCTACCGTCCTGTGCCTGCCCCCGGACGCCGGCGACATGGCGGAGTGGCTGGAGAACGGCACCGGCAGCGTGCGCTTTGTCGGCGAGGACGAGTCGGCAACCATGATCAGCGCGCGCAACAACGACACGGTCGGCCGACACGTGCTGGAACAATCTACTAAAACTTTCCCCGGCGGATTCCTTGGCACGGCCCACATCCGCGAAGGCGAATCGATGCAGATGAGCGAGGGTTTCCTGGCTCCGGCCCTGGCCGAGAGTCGTCTCGTCGCAGTCGCTCTGCCCGATGACGCAACCGTGGTGGTGCTCCGCCGCACGCGCGCCCATGCGCAGCGTCGTGCTTGGCTGCGTTTCTCAGGCGGATTGCGCCTGCAGATTCCCAACGACATATTCAACGGCCGCGTGCGCAACGTTGCCAGCGCGCGTGGCGATCTGCGCCTCGACGCGCCACCCACCGCCGACGCTATCCTCGACCTCGGCGGAACCTGGGCCTGCGTTGATGGCAAGATCGGCACCGTCGGTTTGTACGGAGCTACCGGCATGCTTCTGCACCGTTCGGCCGAGCCGCGCGGCGGAACCTATCGCAGTCTGCGTAGCGAGGATTTTTGGTGGGGTCGCGACGAACGCACCCGCCCTGCCGAGCCCGGTTCGACCATTCTCGATGCCGGCTGGCTCATCCTCTGTGCCGACGCCAACACCACTGCCACTGCCGCCGCCGATCACGCAGCCTTGGTCGTTGACACCATCGGCGACGTGCGCCGTCTGCGCGTGCACGGCCGCGACGGCAAGACCTATCACCTGATCGCCAACCTCGGCGATGCGCCGCAAGCGGTCGAGCTGCCCACCGGGCGCGACCTGGTAGCCAACACGACGGTCGCTAGGGCAACCACGCTCGCGGCCGGAGCGGCGTTGCTCATAGAAACTCCTTGAACGGCTGAGAGCAGTGCGCGACACGGTGCGGCTGTGTGGAGTAATGGCACGGTTGGTGGTGTCGCGGCGGTGAGTCGCAGTTTCTCGATTATTAGTCCACGCATCGCAAAAATTCGAAATCTGCGCAATCTGCGAAATCTGTGGATACATACTGCTTTGATCGGAAATTTTGCGGATCAGCCCCGAAATTCCTCCACCGCTTCCCCATGCTTTCCCACCGCCGGTTGCGACGGCGGGCCAGTTGGCGCTTCACCGCAATACGCGCGCACCCAGCTATCATACGTCGCACATTGCGTCTCGGCTGAGAGATCCCCAGGAACGTCGTCGGCGACCGCTGCGCCACGCAAGGCTTGCAAGGTCATCGCGACGGACACCGAGAGATTGAGCGATTGCGAAAATCCTGACATCGGCAGCAAGAAGGCACCGTCGGCAAGTTCGCGTGCGCGGGCGCTGATGCCGTGCCCTTCGTTGCCGAAAATGACGGCGATCGGTGACTCGGCGATACGCGGCAGCAACTGTGCTGGGCCGACGGCTGCGTCGGTCGTCAGGTCGGTAACCCAGAAACGATAGCCGAGTGGCTTGAGTAGATTCGCTGCTGCGTCGATGTCGGGCAGCACGTGGAGATCGAGATAACGATGAACGCCTTGGCTGACCTGCGGATTCACACGGAAGCCGTTGTTCGCCGTCGTCACCACGCAGCGGTGAATGCCCATGGTATCGCAGGTGCGCAGAATCGCAGTCGCGTTGTGTGGATCGTAGCAGTCTTCGATCACCACGACGAGACGCGTGGTGCGCCGCGCGAGAACCTGACGATATTTGTACGCTCGCTCGGGCGTGATCCGGGCATCCAATGAGTGAATCGGCACCGGGCTGGGCAACTCGCGTACAAAGCGACCGGCGTTGCCGCCTTCAACGCTTCTCATAACGATCGGTCCCAAGCTCGGCGCCGGGGACGTCCGGTCGCTTGTACAAACTGCCATCGAGGTGGCAGGCGAGCAGGATTTGGGTGACATTCGCATCAAGGCTACTGTCGTTGGTTAGCGCTTCGATCACCGCAGCTGCGTCGGCACCAGCATCGGCAGCAATGCGGCCCGAGAACGCGGTCGCGGCGCACAAAATGCGCGTTTCCGTATCCAGGTCATCGCCGGACTGATGCAACGGTCCCTTGCCATCAAGCCGCTCGTAGGCGCCACGAACGAGGGGCACCAGCGATTCCAACTCATCAATCGAATCAAGAATACGCATCGCAGAATCAGAGTCGCCGGTCAGGCGGGCGAAATGATGCAATAGGCCCGACATATACAGGCGTTCGCAACTGTCGGTGGGCAGCCGCATTGCGGTTGCAACTGCGACCGCTGCGCGCGCGCAGCGTTCGCCAGCGCCAACACAGGATGCGCGACCTTCCAAGGCATGCACCATCGCGGATACCGTCTGGACCAGTGCAACGCGGTGACGACGACGTTCTTCGCGCACCCAGTTCGCCTGACCAAGCTGCAGGGCGATCGCCGACGCCATTTCGAGATCAGCGTGTTCAAACGGCGTCTCGCCTTGCCCGCGACTGAGATAAACAACCCCGCGGGTAAAGCCGCCAACGACCAGTGGCACGCAGACCACGGAACGAATCTGCTTGGTCGAGATCGAGTGCGTGCGCGCAAAGCGCTCGTCTTCGAGTGCGTTTGCGCTGTGGACGGCCTTGTTCTCGGTAAACGTCTTCTTCACAATCGAACGCGAAATAACCGGCTGGATGCCTGGCCCGGCGGTACGCACGCTGCTCGGGATCAGCTTGCCAGACGCGACATCGCGGCGAAATACTACGGCACATTCGGCCGGCATTTGCTGCACCAACGCATCGAGGACGCGTGCTTCGAGGTCAGGCACGCGTTCAGCTTCGGCCAAAATGCGTCCGATCTGGTAGAGAATGCGCACGGCGCGGCCACCGTCGCGTTGCTGCTGCTGCTGCGGAACTGATTCCTCGGCCGGCTCGGACAGGTCTGCCAACTCATCGATCTTGAACTCCAACGTGTTCGAGAGCATATCGGGATCGTCCTGATAGCGGATCCGATCACTGCTGTCGTCGTCGCTCGCAGCAGCACCGGCCTCGAATACCATCTCGGTGGTGCCGATCTTGATGACGTCGCCAGGACGCAACAGCTCTTCGTCCTTCAACCGTTCCTCGTTGATGTAGGTGCCGTTCTTTGATTCGAGATCCTTCACGAACCACATCCCGCCAACCGGGAAGACCTCACAGTGGAAGCGGCTCGCGCTGCGGTCGAGGATCTGGAGTCCGGCCTCGGCGTCGCGACCGATCGAAATCGGTTTCTCGACCAGGCCGCGTTCACGGCCGCGATAGGGGCCGTTGGCGATGCGGATCTTGCTCATGAGTTGCTGTACCCTATCGGGCCAAGACACGGTTCCAACCGTGGGGCTGGACGGGCGGATCGCCGGGCAGATCCCACGTGAATCAGCGCTTAATTGCCGGATTCAATTGCGATCCGCCGCCCCCGCCGCCGCGCTGGATGCCGCGGAACATCATTTCAATCTCTTCTGGGTTGTCCGAGTTCGCCAAAGCATCTTCGCGTGAAATCTGGCCCTTCTCGAACAAACTGAACAGGCTCTGGTTGAAGGTCATGCAGCCGAAATGCAAACTGTCGCGCAGGGCTGAGCCTAGCTCGGTGGTGCGCCCTTCTTCGATCATCTGTTTGATTGTCGGGGTTGCGATCATCAGTTCGAGGCCGGGCACGCGGCCGGGGCCGTCCTTGCGTGGGATCAGGCGCTGGCTGATGACCGCCTGGAACACCAGCGACAACTGCATGCGCACCAGGGTATGCTGGTACGGCGGGAAGAAGTTGATGATGCGTTCCATCGTCTGCTGCGCGTTGATCGTGTGCAGCGTCGAAAGGACCAAGTGGCCGGTCTCGGCCGCATCGATCGCCGCGTTGACCGTCTCGATGTCACGCATCTCACCAACGAGAATGACGTCAGGCGCTTCACGCATCGCGTTCCGCAGCGCACTCTTGAAGTCGCGGGTATCGATGCCGATTTCGCGTTGGTTAATAAGGCAACGATCATCGATGTAGCTGTATTCGATCGGATCCTCGACCGTGATGACGTGCCGGTTCACCGTCTTGTTCATGTACTGGATCATCGATGCCAACGTGGTGGACTTGCCGGAGCCGGTAATGCCGGTGACCAGGATCAAACCACGGCGCAGCAGCGCGATGCGCTCGAACTGCTCCTGCGGCAAGCCAAGACCTTTGAAATCAGGGATGTCACTTTTAACGTGACGCAGCACAAAGCCGATGTTGCCGCGCTGCATGAAGGCGTTGACGCGAAAGCGACCGATCTCGGGATCCTCGAATGAGCAGTCGGCCTCGTGCGCCTTCTTGAACGACTCCTGACTATGGGTTTCGACCAGGACCATAAACGCATCGCGCATGTCCTCTTTGGTCATCGCCGTATTGCCCAACTGGCGCACCGCACCATCGATACGCACGCGCGGAGGACCGCCGACCTTCAGGAATAGGTCCGAGGACTTGAGCTGCACCATCGCTTTGAGGACTTCGCGGATATTCATAGCCCTATTCCTACGCCTGACCGGCTGGCTGGGAAGGGGTTGATTGGGAAAAGCTACGCGCTGCGAGTGTGGCACACCATTCCACTCGCTGCAGCTGGGGCCATCGCCAGGGTGTCGCTTTGACGGGAATCGCGAATCCACCGACAGCCAAGCACCGTTTGCTCGCGGTTCGCACGTTCATGCCGTGGTCCCGATTTCGCTGCGTCTCTACAGTCTGCGCCACCCAACCATCGTCGCGATCCATGTCC
Organism: uncultured candidatus Brocadiaceae bacterium; assembly: GCA_964652775.1. Lineage (GTDB taxonomy): Bacteria > Planctomycetota > UBA11346 > UBA11346 > UBA11346 > UBA11346. The sequence goes on from CAZZAM010000011.1 coordinate 95,561, forward strand.
AGACACGTAGCTCAGGCCGCGCGAGCATCAGCGCAAACCGTAGATCAATAGCTCCGTGCCTCACTGCCGCCGTTGTCCGCGCCGGTACCGCGTACTCAGTAATCCCGATCACAATCGGCTGGGTAGAGATAAACGCGGGCACCCGACCATGAGCTGTCGGCTGATTTCGCCAGATGGACCTAGCCCTTGTTCAGGCGACCAACGCTTCGTTGCAGAGCACGAATAACCGTCGGCGAAGCGTTGATTTGGTTGATGTTCCTTTGGAGATTTTGCACAAATGCCGGTCGGTTCACCGGCGGCACCAACATGATGTCAGCGAGGGTCTCGATCGACCAGCCTTTGCCAGCAATGATCTCGCGACGGAGTTGATTGATGTTATCGCGCACGAATACATGCAGGCGTTCATTGGACATCGTGCCACTGTCCTGTTTGGAACCACTGGTGTTGGAGCTGCTGCTGCTAGCAGATTGCTGGCCGTCAGAGAATTCATCAGCGCCAGCACCAGCGCCACTGTTTACATTGGCGGCCTGAATGCTGACGGTCGTCATGAGTACAACGATGGTGAGGATGAGCTTATTCATGGTATGTTCCTTGGTATGGTGTGCGCCTCTGGTACACAGCGCGCACCACGAAATCAAGATTCACAAACACGCTAAACGATCTGTTTTTATCAGCATATTTTAACCTATAAGCATTTATGCTATGGGCCACGCTACGTGGTCACCGACTAGGTGAATTAACCGACACGACAAACTATCAACCTTTCGACATGCTTGGCGATCATGGCGCCTCACAAAGTTGTGGTCGAACGCTTAGATTAACAGCGTTGGACCGTAACCCGCGCGAAACAATCGTAGCGACTCGCACATCGAGCTGCAGCTCGCCTTCCCTACACGCGCGGCGGGATGGTCACCAGCAGATGGTTTTCCAGTTCCTTGATGCCTTGGCCACTGACACCACTGATGCAGCGTACCTCGCAACCGAGCGCTTTGCTTACATCTGCCGCTATGTCAGTCAGTTCTGGCCGAGTATCGAGCTTGTTCAGTACCACCAACTGCCCCTTCTCAGCTAGAACGGGGGAGAAACGCTCGAGTTCGCGATTGAGCACACGGACCCGCTCAGCAAGGGCTTCGGCGTCGCCCTCGCTGCCATCGACGAGGTGCAGCAGCAACGCACAGCGTTCGACATGGCGCAGGAACTGGTGGCCGAGTCCCTTACCGGCCGACGCACCTTCGATGAGACCAGGAATATCAGCTAGTACCAAGGTGCGATCGGAACGCTCGATCACGCCGAGCTGTGGTTCGAGGGTGGTGAACGGATACGGAGCAACTTTTGGACGCGCCGCTGACAACCGCGACAGCAGTGTGCTCTTGCCAGCGTTGGGGAAGCCGACGATGCCCACATCGGCGATCAGCTTGAGTTCCAACTTGAGGCGGAACTCTTTGCCGTGTTCGCCGATCGTGAACTGCTTGGGTGCTTGGTTGGTTGAACTCTTGAAGTGGACGTTGCCCTTGCCGCCTTTGCCGCCCGCAGCAACCACAACGCGTTGTCCAGCCTCGGTCAGGTCAGCCAATACCTCGTTGGTGTCGGCCAAACGCACGATCGTGCCACACGGCGCCTGGACGATCATGTCCTCGCCCGAGCGACCCGAGCACTGGCTGCCCGAACCTTTGACGCCGTCCTCGGCCCGCCAATGCGGCTTGCGGACCAGGTGACCCAGCGTGTTCATGTGCGGATTGGCTTCGAGAATCACATCCCCGCCGCGCCCACCATCCCCGCCGTCGGGACCCCCTTCCGGACGGAATTTCTCGCGCAGGAACGTGGCCGCGCCATCGCCTCCGTTTCCGGAGCGGACCAGGATTTCAGCTTCGTCGCGCAGCATGGGCCGCAGCAGACCGTCATTCAGCCATACCGCAATGCGGAAGAGTACGCGTTCGGCAAGGCAGCTGATCCCATCACCCACACCAATGCCGAGACTCCGGCAGGTCGTGATGGCCAAAATGTCACCACGCGATCAGCTACCGCGACGACATGAACCGCCTCGCCCAGTCATCATCCCCCTACCTGCGCCAGCACGCGGACAATCCAGTGGCGTGGTGGCCGTGGTGCCCCGAAGCGTTTGCCGAGGCCCAGCGCCGCGATGTGCCGGTGCTGATTTCGATCGGCTATTCAACTTGTCATTGGTGTCACGTCATGGCCCACGAGTCATTCGAAGATCCGGCAACCGCTGCGGTGATGAACGAGCGCCTTGTCTGCATCAAGGTGGATCGCGAGGAACATCCCGAGGTCGATGCGATCTACATGGACGCAGTGCAGGCGCTGACTGGACGCGGCGGTTGGCCGCTGAATGCCTTTGCCGACCACAGCGGCCGGCCGTTCTACGCGTTAACCTATCTGCCTCGCCAGCAATGGACGGGGCTGGTTACCCAACTACACACAGTCTGGCGCGACGATCGTCCGCGTATCACCACTGCCTGCACCGGCATTACCGAACACTTGCAAGCCGAAGACGCGAGCAGTGCAGGCGCACTCGAGCCGAACATCTGGAGCGTCCTCGAACAGCAGCTCGACAGCGCGTTCGATGTCGCCCACCCAGCCTTCTGCTGGGGCCAGGCACAGGAGCCGAAATTTCCACCGAGCCAACTACTGCATCTCTTGCTGTCGCTCGATACGCACGCCGCGGCGCAAGCCATGCAGATCCTCACCGCGCTGCAAGACGGCGGGATCCACGATCGCGTTGGCGGCGGATTTCACCGCTATTCCGTCGATCGCCATTGGCGTGTCCCGCATTTCGAGAAGATGCTCTACGACAATGCGCAGCTCATGGGCGCATTCGCACGCGCTGCGCTACGCAGTGGTCGCGAAGACTTCCTGCACACGGCGATCAACACCGCTGACTACCTGCTGCGCGACATGCGCGTCTATGACAACGGCACGTTTCTAGGTTACGCCGCCGCCGAGGACGCTGATGATCCGCAGGGCGAAGGATCCTTCTATGCCTGGAGCCCGGAACAACTCATTGCTGCACTTGGCACGGAACGCGGAACAAAATTAATCCGCGATTGGCACCTGTCGCCCGGACACACCGAGATCGGACCAACTGGACATCACGAACCGGTCGCCAGTCACATCCCGCATCCACGCGGCACCCATGCTGATCTGACCGCACTACGCAGCACTTGGGAAGATGTGCTGCCGATCCTGCGCGCCGTGCGCAATCCACGTCCGCGTCCTGGTCGCGATGATAAAGTGCTGACCGATCAGAATGGCTTGGCGCTCGAAGGGCTCTCGTGGGTTGCGCGCGCCAGCGGCGAAGCGCGGCACGTGGCCGCTGTGCGTGAACTCGCAGAGGCTTTGGCAATGCGAGATACCAAGCAGGGTCTGCTGCGTTTACCGGGCCTTGCGGCCGTCGTGACCGACTACGGTGCCTACGCCTGCGGCATGTTAGCCGCGTTCGATGTACTTGGTGATCCGATGTTAGTGACGCGAGCGACCAAGGTCATTGACGAGGCCGTGCAGCGGCTCGGTGCTGACGATGGTGGATTTCATGTGGCTCCAGCCGGACGCACCGATCTGTTGCGACGTGGACGCGAACATCTCGACAACGCGTGGCCCGCCGGTGAAGCGCAACTCGCGGTCGCCTGCGCCCGACTGTGGAATCTGACTGGTCAGAAACACTGGAAAACCCGCGCCAATGGCGCCATTACCGCAGCGGCCGGCATCGCCGCGCGCGCGCCAGCCAATGCGGCGACGGTGCTGACCGCCCATCGCATCCTGGAACGTGGACCACTGACGGCGGTGATCGCCGGATCCGCGAACGATCTCCTGAACGCAACCCGCCGTTCGTGGGATGCGCAACTTACCATCGTACCAATTGCCACGTGCGGCACAGCGGACTGGCACTGTCTTGAGGGCCGCCGCGAACTCACCGATGATCAGATGTTGCTGTGCCGCGGAACGTCGTGCCTGCTACCAGCACGTACTACGACGGAAATAACCGCGCGATTGGATGAGATCGCTTTAGCCCACTGATCCTAATTGCCGGTTTTTCCACCACGGCAACCGCTGAGGCGCAGAGGCCGCTGAGAGCGCAGCGGGTTGAAGTTGAAAACCGGAATTCCCCAACACTGATCAAATGAAGGATTACTATCACCATCTCCTCTGCGACCTCTGCGCCTCAGCGGTTGCCTTGAAGTTTTTCGATGATTGCGTGTTCACTAAACGGTCGGCTCGGTCTTTGGCATATCGCGGAGAAACGCTTCCGCCGCAGCGGCCTCAGCGCGCTTGCGACTGTTGCCGGTGCCGGTGGCGACGCGATCACCAGCGGTGACCGTGCTGGCGAATTCAGGTGCGTGATCTGTCCCACCGCAACGCTCGGTGACGTACTGCGGCAGGCGCTGATGATAGGCCAGCGACCACGTCTGCAGCGCCATGCGCGGATCGGTCTCACCGAGCGTGGGTTGTTCGATGCCGTCACGCAGCAGGCGCGCGACCGCCTCGATGGCTGCGTCCCAACCGCCATCAATAAAGACCGCGCCAATGATCCCTTCGACGACGTTGGCCTTCACCGAATCGGGCGGCGTCGGCCCAACCTGACCGCCAATAACTGCGTGGGAGAGGATGCCGTGGTGCTCGGCAACTTTTGCCAGCGTGGCACGGCTGACCAGATTCGACTTGGCGCGCGATAACCAGCCCTCATCGGCACTGGGATGGCGTTGATACACTGCCAACGCAACCGCAGCGCCGAGCACCGCGTCACCGAGGAACTCCATCCGCTCGTTGGCACTACGACGGCGATCCTCCGGTGTCGATTGCGCCCCGAGTCGACTTGCATGCGTAAAACCCTGTAACAACACGTCGGGATCGCGAAAGCGGTGCCCCAGCACGCGCTCGGCGAACTCCAGACGGGTTTCAGGACGGACGGGGTCGGCCACGGGGCGAGAACCTAGCCAAATATTCACTGAGTGCTATGTGGGAAATTGGGAATGCTGGAATGCTGGAATAGAAACCCGCGAATCTGGACGTTGTTACACACCTCTCGGATGAGAGTCCGGGAGTCGTCAGGTTTCGCACTGTTCGAACATTCCAGCATTCCAGCATTCCAGCATTTGGCATTCGTGGCCTCCCAGCATTTGGCATTCGTGGCCTTTCCATCCCCCTCCTAGCCTTCCCCCACTTCCACCCCATGCTCCTCCCATGACCAAGCGCCGTTCGATCACCGCCATGGAGTTTCTGACCCCAGAGGCCTTTCGTATCGAACTGAGCAGCGATGGCTGGCGACTGCTCAATCCGCGCCAACTCGGTGAAACCCACCGGACCAAAGCCCGGACCTTGATCGCCCG
>CAZZAM010000012.1:0-91090 GCA_964652775.1 uncultured candidatus Brocadiaceae bacterium
CCCGCCCGAGATATAGGATCATCGTCCGGATGGCGGACAGGTGTCCTCATTTGGTTTGATATGAAAGACGCGTTTCCCTTTAAAGGAAGAATGATCACATGCAGATTTTACCGATGGCCGGCTAAAATTTTTGACCGCGACGAGGCGGCTAGGTGAATTTAAAGACTCATCCCGGAGACACCCTGGCGCCGAGGGGTGGTGGCGGCATACAATCGGCGCAGCCGATGCCGCCACAGTTTTGGAGCGTAGCGAGAAAACTGAACCCCGACAAAGCCAGCGGGTAGGCCCGCAGGGCCGTAGGGCGCAAGCCCTGAGTGCTATCAGTCATCCATGCGCGCCACGCGCACAACCTCATCCGGCGACGTCATGCCGGACATCACTTTGCGCACACCATCCATCGCCAGGGTGTTCATGCCATTGGCGATGGCTGCTTTGCGGATCTGGCCGGCAGGTGCCTTGTCGAAGGCGAGATCGCGAATCTGCCGCGTCATCACCATCATTTCGAAAATGCCCTTACGGCCACGGTAGCCGGTACCTTTGCAGAATTCACAACCTGCTCCGCGACTGAATTGGACATGCTGATTCTGCTCAGGGCGCAGATTCATCGCGATCAGCGTCTTGGCATCAGGGGTGAATTTCTCGGAGCACTTTGGACAGTTGACACGAATCAGGCGTTGCGCCAACACCGCTTGGATCGAAGTCGCGACCAGGAATGGCTGCACGCCCATGTCGATCAAACGGGTAATCGCGTTGGGCGCGTCGTTGGTGTGCAGGGTCGAGAACACCAAGTGGCCGGTGAGCGACGCCTGAATGGCGATCTGGGCCGTTTCGGCGTCGCGGATCTCACCGACGAGAATCACGTTCGGCGCCTGGCGCAACATCGAGCGGAGAATGCGCGGAAAATCGAGCCCGATCTTATGATTAACCTGACATTGGTTGATGCCGTTCAAGTGGTATTCGACCGGATCTTCCGCAGTGATGATTTTACGATCGATCGTGTTGAGCGTATTGAGCGTCGCGTAGAGCGTGGTCGTCTTGCCCGAACCGGTCGGACCCGTCACCAGGATGATGCCGTTGGGTCGCTTGATCAGGTTGTAGTACGCCTTCATGTCGCTGGCGTCGAAGCCCATGTCTTCGAGGTTCAGACGCAGACTCTCAGAGTCGAGAATACGCATGACAAACGCTTCGCCGTAGATCGATGGCAGACAACTCACGCGCAGGTCGATGCGTTTGTCGCCAATCTTCGCCTTGATGCGGCCGTCTTGCGGGCGGCGCTTCTCTTCGATCTGCATGCCGGCCATGATCTTCAAACGCTGGATCACCGGACCCTGCAGGCGCTTGGGCGCGGGATCCATGGTTAAACACACGCCGTCAATGCGGTAGCGAATGCGCAGGTGATCGTCCATCGGCTCGACATGGATATCTGACGCGCGCGCGGCAATCGCGTTCTGGATGATCTGGGTCACGTACTTGATGATGAGTGCATCGTCGCCCTCTTCTTCGCCACCCTCTTCGGCGCGCCGCACATCGAGTTCATCGCCCATCTGGCCGAGCATCTGCTCGACCTTCTTGTCGGTCACGCCGTGATGGCGATCCAACGCGTCGATGATCTGACGCTCGCTGGCGACGGCGACCTCGATCGACAGCGAGGTCTGGAAACGCAACGTGTCGACCGTTTCAAGGTCCATCGGATTGGCCATGGCGACGGTCAGCGTCTTGCCAGCAAGACTGACTGGACAGACCTTGCGCTCGCGGGCGATCTCGCCGGGCACCAAGTCCATCACCTTGCCGATGACTTCGGTGCTTTCGAGATCGTAAAAACGCACGCCAAGCTGTTCCGCCAACGCCCGCGCCACGTCCTCGGGCTGACAGGCCTGGTTTTCGATGAGCAGCTCGCCGATCAAACGTTTGTCCCCGGCCATCTGCTTGGCGAGGGCCTCTTTGACCTGCGCGTCTGTGCAGGCCTCGTTATCGATCAGTATCTCGCCCAGGAACTTGCGTCCGGCCATGTGCTCTCCGACCTCGTCATCAGTATGACGATGACAGCAAGCCGCAAGCCTGCCGCAGGGTACTCACGGTCGGCTGATCAGCACACCACTGCAGGCCGAGCTGCCGTACAACCATCATTTTTGGCAGCACCTTAGCGGCGGGGCAACCGGTCCGTGACTTCCCAATCCAGGCATTACCGTCCCGCCCCACATCGGTAGTGCCACCGGATCCCCCCCACGTTCATGCGACAACCCAGGTTTCCGACCGATCCACTTCCAGCCGATCTCCGTTTGGAGTCCGTCTTCATCAATTTGGACGGCGACTACTCGTACTTGTCGGATGGATATTATCGCAGCATGGAAGCCGAGCACGAAGGTCTGCGCTCGGTGCCCTCATGCGAAGAAGCCCTCGATGCGTATGTTGTTCCTCTGGCGTTGGCCAAGGCCAAGGCCGCCGGCATTCCGATTCCAGAGTGGGAAATCGCCAATGACTCATCCACTTCAATTCGCCCGCCACTGATCGCCTATCCGATCAATCCGTTCCAGGACGAAGGCCAGGTCATCACCAACCCATCCGAGCTCGCCGAGTGCATCAAGTCACTCACCATGACCGGCAAGTATGCCGTGGTCTGCCAAGCCATGCCACCGGACAGCCGCGTGGATACCTTGCGCATGGTGCTTGGTCGTTGCACCAAGCCAGAATACCAGCAGCTGGCCGAGAAACTCTGGCAAACATTCCATCTCCCACTGGCTCGGGTAAAAGTCATCGTCACCGAACGCGAATATTTATTTTCTGCGATTGCCCCCCTCGCTGAGGACGAGTTGACCCTCGGAGAACAGGCCTTCGTGAAGGAAGCCGGGCTATGGCGCGCTTAGCTATCTTCACCGAACGCTACACGATTCGCCGCTCGGTCGAGCTGACCGCACTGACCAACTTCCGTTTCGCCGCCAACAAGCTCGGTCACGAATGCGACTTTCTTTTCCGCAGCGAGATCATGAATATCCCGCGCTATGACGGGCTGCTCATTCGTGCCCTGACCGATCCGCTGAATACCAGTTACGTCGCTGCCCGCCTTGCCCATGTGTGCGGCCTGCGCGTGGTCGATGAGCCAGATTCGATTCTGGTCTGCTGCGATAAGGTGAACATGTACCAGCACCTGATGCGCGCTGGCGTACCGATGCCGGACACCTGCTTCCTGACTGACGATCAGATTACACCCGAGCAGGCCCATGAACTGTTCGAGCAATACGGCACACCTCTTGTGCTTAAAGCGCCAAACTCATCGTTTTCCGCCTATGTCGAAAAGGTCCACGATGCGGCGTCGTTTGTAAAAGTAGGCAGACGGTTTTTGCGCCGCGCCGATCGTCTCGTCGTTCAGCAATACTTGCCCTCGTCTTTCGATTGGCGCGTCACCATGCTCGACGGCAAGGTACTGTCGGTCGTCAAGTACGTCATGGGCGTCGGAGCCTGGCGTATCCATGATCGCGATGAGGCCGGGAACGAGAACATTCACACGGTCGAGGGCGTACAGCGTTCGTTGGTGAATCCGAAACTGGTTGCAGTGGCCCTTGCCGCCGGGAACGCCATTGGCCGCAGCCTCTATGGGGTCGATGTCAAGGAGTTCGATGACGGATTCATGGTCATTGAAGTAAACGACAACCCGAACATCGACGCTGGCAGCGAGGACTCGAACAATCCCGAAGTCTATCGCAATGTCGTCCGCCATCTGGTTGGTGAGCCATGGGAAGCCTGGGCCTGAAACGTTTCCATCTGCGCCGCGCCCGACCCGCTGATACCCAGGAATTGGCGCGGTTAGAGGCATCCTGCTTCCCTCACTCAGACCAATTCCCGCTGGCTACGTGGGTCCGACTGCTGCAATCGCCAAGCGTCTTCACCCTGATTGCAGAAACCGATCCAGGGTCGCCACGGGCTGCCATCACCTGGCTGCTCCGTCGCGGCAGTCAGGTGGCCAGGATGTACTCACTCGCCGTCCACCCTGGTGACCGTGGGCAGGGACTCGCCAAGCGGCTCATTGCCGACTCGCTGCGCCAACTACCCCGGCGAATCCAGACCTGTTCACTGGAGGTCCGCGCCGCGAATGCGTCCGCAATCGGGCTTTACGGCTCGCTGGGGTTCATCCGTCACGCTCATCTGCCGGCGTATTATCCAGCTGGTCGGGCTGGTCTACGCATGCGCGCCAGTCGTCGCACCGTTGCCAATGCCCTTGCCGACTAAGCCAGCCACCGCATGCTGCCGCACATGCGCTTTTCCGCCCTCTTCCTGATCGCCCTCGTCTCACTTACGACCATGATTGGCAGCGGTTGCCAGCGCCACGTAGAGCTGCCACCACCACCGGCAAAGCCAACCAGCATTTGGTCCAACCAAGATGGACAGACGGTAGCCAAGCAATTGGTCGATCACCTGGCCCGCAGCGCCTGGACGAGCCAGTTCCGCGACCGCAACGGGCGCGCAGTTCGCATCATCGCCGGAGAGATCGGCGATGTGAGTGGCAAGCTCGTCGACATGACAGCATTCATTAATGACATCTCCACCAGCATGGCCAATGCCGGCGAGAAAATCTCTGCCGCTGCGACCGCCGAACAGGCCGATTACGTCATCCGTGGTAAAATCGGATCGCAGGCCTCGACTGAAAACGGCCAAGCCGTCACCTATTTCACCATCGACCTCGGCTTTTATGACAGCAAGACCGGCGAACCGGTCGGTGAGCCATTCGCCAAAGAGCATCGCGTCGTCGGTCAATAACGCGCCAAATCAGCGGTCTGACCATCCTTTCTGGGTCACTGTAATCGACTTCTTCTGGTATGTGCCTTGACTTGTCAGTTGCTTCTCGTGGTGGGCATCGTTACAGATTAGCCCTTCTCCACCGCTCAGAGCAGCAGTCATCATGGATCCTCCACGTCGCTCAACCTCCAGTTTTCGCGCCAAACTGTCGCGCGCCAATGCCCAGGGTGGGAGGAAGCGTCCGGCAACCGGCTCGTTTCCCACCGCTCCGCAAGCGACCTCCAAGTCCCTGCCGCCCGAATTGCTGCGCGCCATCGAAAACGATCCGTTGTACATGGTCGTCACCATGGACGGACGCCAGTGGCTTGATCCCTTCACTGGACAGGCGATTGATATAGGCGACCAGGGACGCGCGGCCATGGCGCGACTGCACCTCGCCCGCTCGGGCAGCTGGCGCACGGCAACACCATTCACGTTGATCCAACTCACCGCCGAACGCTGGCGCATTGATCTGACCAGAATCATGCCCTCCGAACCACGCCTGCGGATCTTTCTCAAAGACAATCGCGGTTGGCTCAATCCGTTCAGTGGCGCTCTCGTCAACAACATTGAGCGTCCGGACGGACGCATTACACCGCGAACGATCTGGCAAATTGCGGAACATCTAGCCGCCGATCCGCACGCCAAAGCTGGCTTGATGCTGGATATGAACGAACTCGGTGCCCGCGGACGAAATCTCGGTGCGCAACAGCAAGCCCCGACAACTGCCCGACTCGAAGCACCCCGGATGTCCGACGATCTCAAGCAGGCACAAGCGGTTCAGCAGCACATGCTCGCTGACATGCCCAAGCCGATTGGTTTCGAGATGGCCGTCCATCTCAGCCCCCTTGCCGGAGTCGCTGGTGACTTTTATGAAGCCACCACCCTGGCTGACGGACGCATTCTGATCGCCCTGGGCGACGTCAGTGGACACGGCATGCAAGCCGCCATTGTGGTCGCCACGGCACTCAAAACGCTGCGCTTTGTTGCCCGCTCAACCACTGACCTCACTGAACTGGTCTGTCGTTTTAATGACGAGATCAAACCCGACCTGGTCCCCGGCCAATTCATCACGTTGTTTGCCGCCGTCCTCGATCCGAGTTCACGATCACTCTATTGTGTCCGCGCCGGTCACCAACCCGCTATCTTGGTGAATCTCGCGCGCGACGATGTCATGCGCCGGGTCGGCCACTCCGGGATGGCGATCGGCTTGACTTCTGGCGCCACCTTTCGCGCGACACTTAAACCGATGAGCCTCCAGCTCGCTTCCGGAGACGTGCTGGTTCAGTGCTCTGACGGTGCCCTCGAAGCACCAGATGGTGCTGGCATCGAATTTGGCGAAGCGCGTTACTTGGCCAGTGTCCTGCGCCACTACGCTTCACCAGCGCAGGACTTGGTTGACCGGATCGCCGCTGATGTCAGCTCCCACGCAAGTGGCTCCGTCGGCGACGACCTAACCGTGTTGGCACTGACCGTTCTGCCAACCACGGAAGAGTTCGCTGTCCCCGACGCTGCCAGCTAATGCTGCAGGGGACCTGCCCAATGGCGTTGCGTTAAGGTCGGCCCGGAGAACGCCGATCTCCTGATCGGCTGGATTGCTGGCCGCGCGACAGCGCAACCGATGCCGCCTCATCTTAGACAGAGTAGTCCGGACTTCTGGACTTCCGAACTTCCGAACTGTGGCCTTTAGGCTTATTTCAGGACGTCTCGCCGTCTGATACATCGCAGGTCAGGGGGGGTGGGCTGCCTTGCGGGTAGGTCGTGGCAACTCTACCGTGACACCTTCGGCGACCCTGCTGGCCGCCTGGAGACTCGCATGCGCCTCCGCTCGCTCTGTTCTGCCATGATACTCGCCGCCACCCTGCCGACTGCCCTAGTCGCCGTCGAGGACGCTGCGCCAACCAAGGAGTATCTCCAGCAGAAGGCTGAAATTGAGGAGATGCTCACTAAGCGCGACCTCGATCTATTCGAGTTTCAATTTAATCCCGTCAAGTTGGATCGCATCGTCATCTCCGATCGCCGAGGGGTCGACCACGTTTTCAATTATCTCATCTTCACTATCCGCAATCAGGTGACTTTGGATCAGGCGCAGATGGCGACGCGCGCCAAAGGCTACAACGAGGTTCTCCAGTCGCTCGCCAAGCAATTCGAGAACGCCAAGGTTGATGCCGAAGGCGGCGTCAAACTCAAGATCGACGGGATAGAAAGCAAGGACGGCGTCATCCTTGAACGCTCAGAATCGAAGCCGCGCGCCCGAAAAGTGAATTTGACTGCGTTGGCCTTTGATGAGCACGGCACCCGCATCCGACTGCTTGATGATCCTGCTGAATTACGCCTGAATAGCGAACGCGCCGGTGTCCGCATGCGTGACGCCGCCGACCCGCCGAGCGATCGCATTGCACAGTTCGCTTTCCCGGATTTAGGCACCAGCGAACCGGGCAGCGTCTCCCGCCTCGTGAAAGAAAAGATCGAAGAACACGAGAGTCGCAAACTGCTGACTGTCGATGAGCTTTCCAAACTCTCGTTGCCACCCTTTGATGGCGTCGCGCGCGTCAATACCCCGAATATTGAAGACCCCGCCCACGACATGAATGGTTGGTATGTCGGCGAGGCTCATGGCGTCATTTTGTTTGATCGCCTCAGTGACCACGGAACCCGATTCACCGTTCAAATCCACGGTTTATGCAATGCGTTCCGCTTCCGATCGCCACCCGCTGAACCCGGCAAGCCGGAAAATTACTTCCAAGCCAAAGTGCTGCGACGGACCATGGTTCTGGCCTATAGTCGGCCTGGCCACGAATTTGATCGCAATCTTGATCAATTCGCCTTGCTCGACGCTGGCTATAAATGGGTCGATTCATTCCAACGCACCGAAACCCGACGCACCAGTGCTTACGTACGCTACTTCATCGACAACATCAGTAATGAGAAGGGCGAGGTAAACGTAGACGTCGCGCAAAAATTCTGGCAGTACTACGAAAGCGAACGTGCAACGCATGACAAGCTGCCGGATCTGAAAGCCGGCCAGCCGGCTCAGTGATCACTTCCCTGGCCCAGAGCGCCCGCCCTCGCGTCATGCCTCATGCTCACCAACTTGATCCTGCATTGACCCCGGAAGCGGTACTCGCTGATCTCGCCCCTGAGGTTCGCCGCCTGACCCAGATCGTCATCACCCTGTATGGGAGCAGTTGGGACGCGTGCGCCGAGGACGTCCGCCGACGACGATCGGGGCAGCCCTATTTATACCGGATTGATCTGCCTGGCGTCGATGAGTTGGAGTGGATTGCGTGCATCAAGACATACGAGGCAGCACGGGGCGAATCGCTCGCTGCCACCATCACTTCTGCGGAGAAACGCCTGTGATCACCCTCCCTCGTCTATTCCCCATTGTTGCCGTGATCGTACTGGCTGGATGTTTCCTGGCTGGCTGCGCCGCTAAGCCAAGTCGTCAAGTCGCCAGCACCAACAAAGCCGTCGCAGCCCTGACTGCCCGTGCAACTGGCGAAGTTCCATTCCTTCGCGCCTGGGAACTCCAGCTGCCAACTCCAGTCGAGTGCAGCTGGATAAGCCCCAATGCCCCGGAGCTGGTGTTTTTCCAATGTGCCGATTCGCACGCCATTCACTGCGTTGAAGTTCGTAGCGGACAAACGCGCTGGGTAACCAGTCCGATGGCCAAGCAGATTCTCGGCGACGCCTTCGTTCAACGCCTCCGTTTGCTGGGCGAGCGTCAGAACAGCAGCTATATTCGCGACCGACTGTACTTCATCTGTGACGACACATTGGTCTGTCTCGACGTCGCCACCGGTCAGCAGGTTTGGCACTACGATCTGCCATTTGCCGCCTCTACCGGACCACTCGTTGCCGGCGAGAATGATGGCAGCCTGCGCGTGTTCATCGGCGACTGGAATAATCACATCCAGGTTGCAACGCTGGAATCAAGCAAGGTTGTCGAGCAACAGGAACAAAAACAATTTCCACGGATCGTGTGGCAAATGGGCGTCGCCAGTGTCATTCGCGCCACCGGACTCGAGCACGAAGGCCTCTGCTATTTCGGCGACCATGAAGGCAACCTGCTCTGCTTCCCACTTGAGCGTGAATTGAAGTGGTCAGTTCCAACTGGCGGTGCCATTGACGGTGGCGCAACCGTTCGTGACCGCTCATTGTACGTTGGTAACGATGGCAATGCACTGCACGCCTTGAATCGACTGACCGGAGAACGTCTTGGCCAGTTCAATCTTACTGGCGCGGTCAAACAGCGTCCCTTCTGGTTCGCCAACGAGAAGCAGCGCCTCTATGTGTGGGTAACCGGCCAAACACCAGGATCTACTGGCTTAGTCGCTCTGCGGGTTCAACCCGATAACGTGCCCTATACCGATCCTAAGCGGAATCCGGTCGAGGTGGTGCGTATGGGCCAGGATTGGTTCCTGCCCGGTGCAACCCGTTTGGTCAGCAGCACTCCCCTGCACCTCATCGTCAGCGATGATAACAATTCGGTTCTCTGGGCTGCACATCGTGGCACCGGCAAGGTGGCTTGGGTCTGGTCGCTCAACCTTGGGTGGCCCGGCAACGACGACGGCCGCTCCGGAGCGCTTGTTGACCACGTCCTCACCTACCAGGATCGCAGCGACGCCCTACGCACGGTGATTGCCAGCGATAACCGTGGATTTGTCGCTGCATTCACGATGTTTGATTACGTTCCATCACTTGAGCAGGAAGCTTCCGGTATCACCTCGCGCAGCATCGCTAGTGATCCGAAGGCAGCCAAGCCAGTCGCGGCACCCGCCGCTAAGTGAACCTAGGAGTCTGTCGGGAATAGACTCCTAGACAGCGCATTCAAGGCATCCGCGGAAGCGCACAGGTCGCAGATGGCTGGGGTTAAAATGATGGTTGCTTCCAGTGCCGATCACCCACAGGGTTACGATCTAATCTAATTGATGTCTCCTCTGCGATCTCAGCGGCCTCTGCGCCTCAGCGGTTGCCTTGAAGTTTTTTCTAACGCCAACATGAGGATGAATCTGCTCGGGCTATGCCCTGACATAAGCCTGAAGGGCTGATCCCCCTCCAGCTGTTGCCGGGCCGACCCGACGCGGCATCGTCGCGAATATGTTCACAGGCATTATCGAACATGTCAGCGCATTGACGCTAGCTGAGTCTGGCAGTGGCGGAGCACGACTTGGACTTGATCTCGGGCCCATGGCTGAAGGAGCCCGGCTCGGCGACTCGATCTGCGTCTCCGGCGCTTGCCTGACCATCACCAGTCTGGCGAGTTCGAACGCAATCTTCGCTGTGTCTCCAGAAACACTGCGAAAAACAACGATCGGTGCCTGGAAAACAGGACGACGAGTCAACCTTGAACGCGCCCTACGCTTGGGGGATCGGCTTGGGGGCCATCTCGTCAGTGGTCATATCGACGGCATAGGCCGAGTCGTGGAGCGCCGTCGTGAAGGCGAAAGCGAACGCCTAAGCATCGTGTTGCCCGACAGCGGATCCGTACTGGTTGTCGAGAAGGGATCACTCACGGTTGACGGCGTAAGCCTGACTACCTGGGACTGCCGTGGCGCACGTTGTTCCATCGCCGTGATCCCCCACACGTTAGCACACACCACCCTGAGCGATTTGCGGCCCGGCGACCCAGTCAATTTGGAAACCGACCCCATCGGACGTTGGGTTGAGCGCATCCTAGGCGATAGGCCCCGGTGAATTCCGCGTGGTTCCATATTGCTCGACGTGATGTCCGTGCAGCGGCAATGTCGCCGTTACTCTGGCTCATTCTTGCCGCATGGACCGGCGTTATCCATTTGGTTTTTACCCTGACTCTCATCACAGCCCATAGCCCCTCCGTCACCATGGATGCGGTTACGCCGCTCTACGTCGCCGCGCTGTGGGCCGGCTCGCTGATCTTGTTGCTGTTTGCTCCGGCATTGACCATGAACGCGTGGTCAGCAGAGCGCAGCCAGGGAACCTGGCAACTACTCTTGTCGCTACCGTTGCGCGAACGTGATCTGATTTTCGGCAAATTCATTGCCGCATGGAGCATGCTGACAACGCTGCTGCTCGCTACCATCGCGTTGCCACTGACCCTTTCCTGCGTGAGTGAAGTCGCACCTGGACACCTGACCGCCTGCTATGTTGGCATGTTCTTGCTCGCTGGATTCCTGGCCGCGCTGGGCACCTGGGTTGGACTCCTGCTCGATGGTCCAGTCGCCACCTACATCGTCACTTTTGCTGTTGTCGCCGTGCTCTGGCTCGCCGGTGCGATCAGTCCGGACGGACTGTTCGGCGCTCTGGGATCGACACTCGGACTCGGCCCACGCATCGGCCAGTTCCTTGCCGGGCGTATTGCGCTGGCGGATACTCTGTGGTTTATCGCTGGAATAACCGTGTTTTTGACGCTTGCTCACGGGGTCTTACGTGCCCAACGGCATTATGCGGCACCGTCCCGATGGCGACGGGCGTGCGCGTTCGGCGGCCCGACCATCGTCATGTCCTTGTTGGGTATCGTCGCCGTCGTAGCCGCCAACCGAAGTGGGATTGCCGCCGACCTGTCGGCAGATCACCGCTTCAGCGTATCGCCAGCCCTCGTCGGCCACCTCCACGGCGTGAAGACACACACCGAGTTGATTGGCATGTGGGATGACGGAGACGATGGAACCCTTGGCCCGATCGCCGATCTCTGTCGCCGCGTGAGCGACCTCGCTCCGCAGATGTCCTGGCGACGTTGGGATTCGACCCGTCACCGCCCAGCGATCGTTGCTTTCGAATCCTTGCACGGTCCAACCGCGCGACCATCCGTGTGGGTAGTCCAGGGCGAGCGCGCGCAATGCATCGAACTGCATCGCGGGAGTAGAAAAACCATCCAGCGTGATCTCGCCGGAGCCTTTCTCACCCTAGCTGACCCACACCCGTCACGGGTGCACTTTCTGGTCGGCCACGGCGAACTGCGATCCGGTGGTGGTGCTCAAGATGGCTGCGACGTCCTCGCCGGTCATCTCAAATCCGTTGGTCTGATCACTGGTATCACCGATGAATCAACTGCGGCGCCACCACCGCGTGACGTGATCGCCGTTCTCGGACCAACCGCGAGCCTGGGATTCGCCATGCTTGCACGTCTCGACGCGCACCTACGTGACGGCGGCGGCGTCCTCGTTCTGGCGGATGATCGCGCACCCCAGGATCTTGGTCGTTGGTTGCGTCGCCGTGGCGTGCTGATTTCCGGTGCCGTGCCCAGCGACCTGATCACCAAGAATGACCTGGGGTCGCTGCTCCGCGATAACGCCGAGGTTTACCCTCCGTGCTACCTTGTCAGCTTGAACAACTACGTCAGGGGCAAGGAACTCGACCTGGCAAACCAGAATCTCTTCTTGCGCGATCCCGATCGCATCAATCCGACCGCAAACCTGACCGCACCGCTTATCAATGGCGAGCGACAGCTTTTAGCACCGTTCTCCATCGCTTGCGAAGCCCTGTCTCCCAAAGTCGTTGCTCCAGCCGGTACGCCTCCATTCACCGCTGACTGGCTATTGCGCACGCTGGGTGGCGATGTGTGGGAACACCGTCGCGGATCGCCATCATTCGAAATTCCCAACGGATTGGCAGCCGCAGATGCACGCATGCTGGCTTGGTCATTATTGTACACTCCAGCCCACGATGCTGCCGCGAGCGGCCATGGCGGGCGACTTGTCGTGTGGGGCTGCAGACAGGCCGCCAGCGACGCCGTGGTATCTCAGGCCGCATATGCCAATGGTCAACTGCTCGCTGCTGCATGCCGTTGGCTGGCCGGCCAAGAACCACCCCCAGACGTACCTGAGGCCGAACTCAGACCATTCCAAGTCGTCGCATCAGAAGGAACCCTCGACTTCCTACTTACCCTGCTGGTCGCCATCGTGCCCGTTCTGTTCATCGGCGGAGCTCTGGTGGCCTGGTTTTCACAACGCCGGTAAGCATCAGGGAAAATCGGCGTTATAGCTCGTAGGTCAGCGTTGTCTTCCGGACAAGGTTTCATTCTCTGGAGGTCGCCATGCTGCCGTCTTCTGTTCGCATCCAGTTTATCCTGTTCGTCTTCGTGGGCTTTCCCCTTGCCGCGATCGAGATGTCGCCTGGCAAGCCGCCACGACCTGCTCCGTCCACCGCTACTGCGCAGGCCATACTCGCGAAAGCTCCCACCCCACGCAGCCTGCTCGCCGTCGTGGAGTCGGCTATTGCCGCCAACCGGGCAGCCGATTGGTCTGCGTGTGATTGCGATGGCGACCAACGCCCATCGGGTATTGAAGCACTCGCTTCGTTGGTCGGGAATCACGGTTGGTGGAAGCGTTTTGCACCAGAGACATTCAAGCGCTGTGATCGCAACAACGACGGCTTGGTGGATCACAGCGAGCTTACGACCATCGCGACACGTGAAACCGAGTTCGCCATCCAGATCCGTCCGCGGGTTCGTTCGCTCAACCCAATCGCAGCCCCAGGCGGGATCGGAGCCGGGATCGCGATCGGTGGTCGCAGTGGACCAACCGCCTCAGCATTCTTCGGTCGCCAGCAAGCGTATATCGCTGGATATCGCGTGGTTGGGGGAAACTACGAACCCATCATTGGCGTCCTGACTTATGGCACCGCCCTCGAAGTAGGCGACGTATCGATCACCATCGTCCGTCGACCCTGAATGGTGCCTATTTGCCGTCTGGCACGTCGTAGGGAATGACCAATATCACGCGACGATTCGCGCTATTGAGCGGGTCAGTAAGATGCAGCAACTTGGTGTCGGCAAGTCCACGAACCTCTAGGATCCGATCATCGGTCACGCCGACTTCCTGCAGCACACCGCGCATGACCACCGCGCGACTGGTTGTCAACTCCCACTTACTGTTGGGACCACCAGGCGGCGGCTTGGCATCCCAATGACCCTCGATGGACATCCGGCTACGATTCCGCGCCAGGATGGCGCCGATGCTGCGAATCAGCAGCTTGGCCTCAGGCCTCAGTTCGACACTGTCACCGATAAACACACTGGATTCCTGAGACTCTTGGAAGGTCATCTTCATTTCCTTTTCCCCAACTTCGGCCTTAAAATTCGACCGCATGCGCTCCAATTGTGGCGATGAACCAATTAATCCATCGATCTGCGATGCGAGTTGCTTGCCCGATGGTGCATCGAGATTGTTATCACGTGGATTCACCGGGCGCTCACGCGGCTGCACCGGCGGAACACCATGAAAGCTGACGACATGCGGACTCGCCGGGGCATTCCTGGCTCGCGCACTCATGTTCTGAAAATATTCAGCAATGCCTTGCTTGGTCTGCACATCCATGCCGATGATCCACATGACCAGAAAGAACGCCATCATGGCAGTCACCAAGTCGGCGTAGGCGATCTTCCACGCACCGCCATGCGCGCCACCGTGGGCTTTCTTGCGCCGCTTGATGATGATCGGCTGGAGTTTCTTGTCATCAGCCACGGATCACCTCCACCGAGCCAGCGGGCAGAGTCGAGCGATCACAGCAATCATTCTACATGCAATAGTTCGGAAGTCCGGAAGTCCGGAAGTCCGGAAATCACCAAACTGTCGCTGAAACAGACCGGTCACCCAATGGATAAACAATCCCAGAGCCGTTGTCTTATGTAGACACCGGACTTCCGGACTTCCGGACTTCCAGACTATTCCGTCTAGGGTCATGTCCTGAACGTTATGCATCAGCCCTTGGCCGCCTTGAGGGCCTTCTCCATTTCGCTGAAGCCGGGACGGATCGAGGGATTGATCTGACGGCGGGCAAATTCAACACAGGTGATAGGCGATTCGCCACGCGCAAAGCTAAACAACGCGTGTTTCATTGCCTGCATGTAGTTATTCTCACCGATGTGTGCCATGGCGAGTGCGCGCGCCACCGGCGAAACGATCAGGTACGAAATCATGATGCCAAGGAAGGTGCCAAGGAGAGCCACGGCGACCGACTTGCCGATCTCGGAAGCCTCGCCACCGATATTCTCCATGGTAATGACCACCCCGAGCACGCAGGCCACGATACCTACCGCAGGCATCGCATCGGAAGCATTTGAGACAGCGTCGGGAATGATGTGCGCTTCAGCGTTGGCGGTTTCGAGGTCGATTTCCATCATTTCAGCGAGGTCGTGCGGAGCAACGCCACCAGAAATAATGACCTTCATCGTGTCGCAGAAAAACGCTTCAGCATGGTGGTGATGCAGGAACGTTTGGTTATTGGCGATGATGGTGGACTTCTTCGGGTCCTCCATGTGGGGCTCAAGGCCAAGCAGACCATCGCGACGGGCCACACTGAAAAGCTTATACATCATGATCAGCAACTTCATGTATTCGTCTTTGTTCTGGAACGGATCCGGCTTGAGTAGGTGGAGGCAAGCGGCGATCGTCTGCTTGGTAACAGTCAAGCCGTTGCCGCCTAGGAAGATACCGATCGCACCGCCGACGATGATGATGTATTCCGTCCACGCGACGATGAATATTCCCATGCTGCCGTGGTGGAGGAGGTAACCACCAAACACGCAGGCGAGGCCGAATAAGACGCCGAAGATGACCATCATGGCGTCGTGTTCCTAGACGGAGAGAGGTCCATATTCACGCTCAAAGCACCTCCCGTGCCAGTTACTTGCCCGTTTTGGGAATCGGAGGCATTGGCGCAATTGTTTTCAGGTACTAGCGTTCCGTCGTGGAACGAATCCCTCCCATCCTCCGTTTTATCGCAATCCAAGCCCTCGCGTTGGCCTGCACCGCAGGTTTGGCACAAGCAACAGCCATATCCGCCGTGGTCAGCGGATGGGGTTGGGTAGTACTCGATGGAGCCTCGGCGGTGATCCTAACCCTGCTGGTTCGCCTACCCTGGTGGTGGCTACCCGCTGCGTTTGCCTTGCCCCTAGCGGTAGCCATGGCAGCTGGCACTGCGGTCCCCTGGTGGGCCTGGGCCGTAGCCCTCGCTGTACTCCTGCTGATCTACGGGGGTGGAATTGTGACCCGCGTGCCGCTGTACCTCAGCAATCGTGCTGTCCCTCATGAATTGGCGCTTTTGGTGCAAGCCTCTACTAAGCCGCACATGTGTGATCTTGGCTCCGGGCTTGGTGGGCCACTCATTGGCCTCGCCAAGCATTGTTCAACAGGCACCGTCGTTGGTGTTGAATCGTCGCCGTTTCCGTGGCTCATATGCCGGCTGCGGTGCTTACGGCACCGCAATGCGCACATACACTTTGGCGACCTGTTTACCCATGATGTGTCGAGCTACGACCTCGTGTATGCCTTCCTGTCGCCTGCACCCATGCCGCGCTTGTGGCAGAAGGCCAAAGCAGAAATGCGTCCCGGTAGCCTATTCGTCAGCAATACGTTTGCCGTGCCCGATGTCACACCCGCTGCCGTCATCGCTATTCCCGGCCGCACGGACGCGCGATTGTTCGTCTACCGCATGTAGGTAATTGATGGGAATGGTGTCTGAACTTGCCCTTGCCTTACCTCCGCCCCCCGATGTAGTCCCGCATCCCCGGTCGAAGGCCGCCGCAGCGTGCGGAGGGTCCGACCGCGCGGGTGGTGCGTAGCGCAGGACGCGTCGCGCGCCCCATTGACATCCAGGGACTCACATGACCGAATCCGAGCAACTTGCCTCGTTGACCATCAAGGAATTACGTCAACTTGCAGGCGAGCAACAGATCCACAACCGTAGCCGACTCGGCCGCGAGGATCTCATCCAGGCACTGCAAACCGCGATCGAAACCCGCACCAGCAGCCCAGCCCAATCCCCTTCACAACCAGCCAGCGAAGCCGTCGCAGCAGGCGCATCCAGCGCCGCTGCCCCAGCTGCGTTGCCTAAGCTAACGCCCGCACAAGAACCAGAAGTGCTGGACGTCGGCACGCTAGCTCCGGCCGCGGATCAAACCGCCGAGAGCGACGAAACTGATAACGACGAGGAAGGCGATGACGGTCCTGACAGTCAGGAACCGGGCGGCTTCCACGATCAACAGGGTGGGCCAGGACAGCCTGGGGACATGCAGGATCCCGGCCGTCGTCGCCGTCGTCGCCGTCGTGGACGTGGTCGCGGTCGCAATGGCCCATTCGATGGTCAACCTGGCGGACAGCCTGGTCAACCGGGCCAACTGAATCCCAACCCACAGCAGCGCGTCAACGCACCTGCGCCATCGACTGGCCCCGAAGACATCAACGCCGCCGCCGCACAGGTCATGGATCGTGCGCCGCTGCCCCAGCAGCAACCGCAACAACCAGTTCCCAATCAGATTCAAAATCGCCCGAATCTAGGCCGCCCCGATGACCGGCGCCCAGATCTGCGCGGACCAATGCCCGATCAACGCGGGCCCATGGGCGACCCACGCGATGGCCGTCGCGATGACCGCGGTCCGCGCGATCCGCGTGACCAACGCGATCCGCGTGATCAGCGCCCGCTAGATCTCAACCGTCCGCCACGTCCGCGCCTCGACGGCCCGATGCGCAATCTGACCAGTGTGCTCGACCGCCTCTGCATCTTTTCGCGTGGCCTGTTAGAGCTGTGCGATCCGGCGACGCCAACCTGGGCTCAGCCACGCATCGCCGAACTGCTTGCCGAAGCCGGCGTTTCGCCGACTCCGTGCACCGGTCAGCCGCACACCGACTTCCACACGATCATTGGCACCGTCGCCACCACGACTGTGCCACCTGGTCATATCGCTGAAGTCGTTTCACCTGGCTTCAGCCTACGTGGCGATCGCGGTGATTTGTTCCCGCTCCGCAAAGCGCAGATCCGCATTGCCGAAGGCGCACGTCAGCCGATGAGCCAAGCAGGACCGAACCATGTAGTTCAGTCTGTGCCATCAGCGCAGCCAACACCCCCTGCGCCAACGCCAATGGCCAGCCAACAGGCTCCAGCAGCATTGCGTCCCCGTGTGGACGAAGCGCCCAGCGCCTCCATCGACACGAACCCGACGAGCGAAACAGCCGCTCCGGCGCCACCACGCCAGCCAGCACCAGCGCCCATGCCTGCTCCAGCTGGACGCGATCCCCAGCGAACGCACGCGCCGGAACCAGCCAACGCCGCTCCTGCGTTGCCGTTGGCGACGCAGATCCCCGAGGAACTCGCGCAACGCCCAAAAGCTGAAGGCTTCCGCCCTCTGGGACTCAACGAGCAAATTCTAGCCGATCTTGCCGCAGTCGGCTGGAAAGATCCGTCGCCCATTCAGGTTGAAGCCATTCCGCATGTACTCGCCCGTCGCGACGTCCTTGGTCAGGCCCAGACTGGCACGGGAAAGACCGGCGCTTTCGCACTACCGTTGCTGCAACGGCTCTACTCGCTGGAGCGTCCGCAAGGTTCACCTCCGGCCGTTCTCGTACTGGCTCCGACGCGCGAACTTGCGCGTCAGGTCCACAGCGAATTCGTCAAGATGGCTGGTGCCAGCGGCGCCCGTGCTGCGCTGGTCTATGGTGGCGTGCCGATGGACGAGCAATTCCGTGCGCTTGAACGCGCACCGCATATCGTCATCGGTACTCCTGGCCGCATCATCGATCACATGAAACGACGTTCGCTGGATCTCAGCAAACTTGATACGCTTATCCTCGACGAAGCTGATCAGATGCTCGACATCGGCTTCTGGCCGGACATCCAGTATGTCGTCTCACATACGCCACCGACGCGGCAGATGCTGTTGTTCTCGGCGACGTTCCCGCAACCGATCCTCGATCTAATCGGCCGCCACATGAAGGATCCGGTGCATGTGCGCATCGCTCCCAAGCAGGTCACGGTCGAACAGGTCGATCAGAAGTTCATCGCGGTTGCGCGTGAGCGAAAGAACGAACTGTTGCGCGTGTTCATCGAAACCCACGACCCGCCACAGCTCATCGTCTTCTGCAAGACTAAACACCAGACTGATCGCGTTGCCGAAGTACTGAAGCGCAAGAACAAGAGTGCCGAGGCTATCCATGGCGATCTGCCGCAGTCGCGCCGCGAACGCGCCCTGCAGAACTTCCGTGATGGTAAACTGCAGGCGCTCATCGCGACCAACGTCGCCGCACGTGGGCTTGATATCCCAACGGTCAGCCACGTGGTCAACTACGACATCCCGGAAACGCCCGAAGAATACGTTCACCGCATCGGCCGTACGGCCCGCAACGGTGCCAAAGGCGTGGCGCGGACGTTTATCACGCCGGAAGACGGACAATTCCTACTTGAGATTGAGAAGCACATCGGCCTGCTCCTCGGAGAGGAAGTCGTCGAAGGATTCAGTGAGGATCCCAGCGCCAAAGTTGGTCCTAACCGAATCCTCGCAGAAACAGCGCCGGGAACCACCAAGTTACTCAAACCATTGGCCGGGAAGTTCAAACTCGGCCGCCGTCGCTAAGGCATCCGTCCTGTCATGAATCCGCTCACGTCGCCGATCGACCTCGCTGCTGTGCGCGCCAAGGCCAACAGCCTACTGAGTCCGACCACCATCGTGGACCTCCGCGCACACGATTACGATCAGTCGCTTGAGTTATTCTTCGCTCCAGCCACGCCGACCGCGTGGACCCCGAGTGGAGAACAACTGCGCGCACTCTGCGCCCTCGGCTTCACCACCGTGTATTGCAACTTTGCCGACGATACGGAATTTGTCGGTGCATGGCGCATGCGCATCGTCGACGGCATAAAAGTTCCCAACGGGGATTACTGGGTGATGAGTGAACGCCGCGACAAGGTCGGCTATCCGCGTTACAACCAACGCTGAGCCATCCGCATGGGCAGGATCAAGCTCAATGATCACGCCGATGTTCCGATTGCGGTTGGACAGGATTTGCTCGGCGCGATGCTGGACGCCAACGCCACGGTGATGTACTTGTGCATGTCCGGATCATGCGGGCGCTGCAGGGTAACCATTACCGCCGGCGGCGATTGTCTGTCTGATAGCACGCGCAGCGAAGACAGTCACGGCTGCGGTCCCTCTGAGCGTCTCGCCTGCCAAACCCGTCTTGCCCGTGAGGGCGTCGTGGAGCTTCGCCAATGAAAATCCTCCTCCTGATCGTCGGCCTCGTCGTGATCGCTTGGCTCTTTACGCGCCCTCCGTCAACAAGTTCAACCAGTGCGGTGCATGCGAGTTGGCCAGCGGGTTGGGAACAAGCCAGCAAACAGGCACTGGCTTCGGGACAGCCGATTTTGGCTGATTTCACCGGATCCGACTGGTGCGGCTGGTGCATCAAACTCCGCAAGGAGGTATTCGACACGCCCGAGTTCACCGCTTGGGCCAAGAAAAAAGTAGTCCTCTTGGAAGTGGATTTTCCGCAACAAAAGCAACTAGCAGCCGAGCAGTCAGCCGAAAACGACCGCCTTGCCAAGCGTTACGCCATCCAGGGCTTCCCAACCATTCTCTTGCTAGATGCCAAAGGCACTGAACTGGGACGCCTGAGCTATCAGGAAGGCGGGCCAGGGCCATGGATCGCAGCGGCCGAGAAGATCCTGGCGTCCACTGGTCACTGACATCGGCTGATCCATTGCCACGCCGAGTTCCGCGCGACCATCCCAGCGTGCGCAACTCCCTCGTACCGTTGATCGCGGCTGTTCTCCTCATCGCCCTCGCTCTGCTTCTTATCCGGCCGATTTTCGCGCGTGGACAAGGCGGCCCTGAGGTCAACCCAGGTATTTTGCGGCTGCCCAAGCGCGATCCCCTGCGCACGCAGACGATGGACATATCAAGTAGCACGGCCGCGCGTCTCACCGCCGGATCTCCTGATAATGGTCAGTGGAACACCGTGCTGATTGTCGGCGAGGACAACAGCGCTGTGACCCGCGCAACCATGCTGGCACTGGGCGAGGTGCTGTACCAAGCAGGCTGCATAGCGATCATGGATCCGGTCTCAGCAGTCAGCGTTCCGGCGCCACCGTTGCCGTTCCCAGCCGACCGCGTCATCCGCGTGCAGACGATCGCAGCAACAACAGGTGATGATCTCCAGGCTGCCTGGTCGATGAGCGTTGAACTTCGCCTTTCCGAGCCACGCCTGCCGCCTGGACATCCAGCAGAGGGTTGGCAACCACCGCCAGCGGGACATGCCAATGTGTGCTTGGTCCTCCAAGACGATCGACCAACAGCCGGAGCTAACGGTAGTTGGCCTGAGCGTTGGGCCTCGAGCGGTCGCGCCATCGTCGGAGCGGCGCTGAAGACCATGGTCGCGCCGCCGGGTATCGCCTGTGTAAAACGACCGTTCGAATCCGAGTGGAATACCGCGGTTCCACAAACCAGCGAACTGCGGTGGTATGGGTATTTTCAGCATGATTTCATCCGCGGCTGGATTGGACGACTGCCCGGTCGGACGGTGACGACCAAAACTGGCAACAAAGAATCGGTCGATGCTCCACTCATTCGTTTACTTGCCAGTGGCAGCTGGGTCGAAGGTACCGCTGAAGGTTCCTGGCGCTGCTGGTCGCGCCCTCACAACGGTATCCGTCAGCACGTTGCACTCAGCACTAATGACACCGGCGTAACCGCGACAACATGGATCGAGCAACCAGGAATTCCCGCACTGGTCGAACGCTGGGTTTCGGAAGCCGCAGCGGGAAACGTGCTGGCTAAGACGAAACTTGCACGGGCTGCGACCGTCAGCGCCCTGTCCGATGATCTTCGCGCCCGTGCGGCGGCAGCTGCGCGGTGAATAGGAAGCCGGAGATCCTCGCGCCTGCCGGATCACCTGACTGTCTGCCAGCGGCAGTCGCTGGTGGAGCCGATGCGGTCTATCTGGGCTTGCGGCACTTCAACGCTCGTGGTCGCGCCGAAAATTTCCGCCGTGCCGACCTGCCACGTTACGTGGATTATCTGCATCGCCATGGTCTGCGTTGTTACGTCGTCCTGAATACACTGGTCCATGACGACGAAGTTCCCAAAGCGCTCGACCTCGCCTGGCATGCCACGATTGCCGGAGTCGATGCGGCTATCATCCAAGACCTTGGCTTGTGGCGTGTTCTGCGGACGCAATTACCCGAGCTCAAACTGCACTCGTCGACCCAGATGACGATCCATGATCCATCGCAGATCGCCGTACTGGCCGCGCTGGGGGCCGAACGCGTGATCCTGGCGCGCGAACTGTCATTGACCGACGTAGGTGCCTGCGCTGAAGCCGCCCACCAACACGGGATTGAGATCGAGCACTTCGTTCACGGTGCCCTGTGCTATGCCTTCAGCGGCCAGTGCCTGATGTCAAACTTCGCTGGCTGCCGCAGCGCGAATCGTGGCACCTGTGCGCAAAATTGCCGCTTCGCCTACAGCCGTAACGGCGCCGCGCCCGACACCGAAATTTCGATGCGCGATCTGGCCCTCGTCGATCAGGTCGGCGCGCTGGCCGAAGCCGGCGTCGCCTCGCTCAAGATCGAAGGCCGACTCAAAGGTCCCGATTACGTGTTCACGATCAGCCGCGCGTATCGCGAGGCTGTTGACGCCTGGGCCGAACACCGCGCTGTAAAATCTGAGATTGCTCGCGAACCGTTGACTGACGTATTCGCCCGACCCTTCACCAGCTCACCGCTAGACGGCACCTACGGTCCCGAAGCCCGGCTGCACCGCTGTGATCCGCGACGCGACCGCACTCCTGACGCTGAGTTACTGGCGCTTGATCGTCACGCCGGAACCGCCCACATCAGCATGCAGCGCGCGCCCGAGGCCGGGCAGGGCTTTGCGTTCTCAGTCGGCATGTTCCAAGATGGCTTTCTGGTTACCGCAGTTGATCCCGCCGGAACCGGTCGTTGGCGTTTGCGCATCCGTATCGACCCCCGTGGTCCACGCGCGCCTGCGGGAACACCGTTGTTTCGCAATCGTGATCAACGTCGGACCCGTGACGCAGCGCAAGCCATGGCCAGCGCACCGTTGCCATCAGAGGATCGCGGTGGATTGCCAGTTGATCTGGTCATCAGCGGAAACGCCGGCGAACCACTGCAGATGACAGCGCGGGTAGCCGATGGACGCCACGCAACGATTGCCTCATCGGAGTTACTCGTTCCCGCCAGCGGACGACCGCTCGACGCTGCCACCCTCTCCGACAGTGCTGGAGCATTCGGCGGCAGCGGATTTATCCTCCGTCAACTCGACGCACGTCTTGGCACTGGGCTGTTCATGCCTGCCTCGGTGCTGAAGAAACTGCGTCGCCAGTTGGTTGAGTTGTTGATCACACAACCCCAAGCAACCGCCCCGCCCTACGAACCACCAGCATTGGGCGAACCACGCCGCCGCAGCACTGGCCTGTGGGTCGCTGTCGGTTCGCTGGAAGCCGCCAACGCCGCGTTCGCAGCCGGCGCCAACCGCGTCGTGCTCGACGATCCGACTTTGGATCTGTGGAGTGCGCAGGCCCCAGTTTTACCGCATATTCCCCATCTGTGGCTCCGCCATCCCGCGACCGCGCCGGTGAGTCCACATCTGGCCGCAATTGGTCTCCCCGTGCTCGCTGGGCACATTGGTGTACTGGCCGCGGCACGCACTGCCGGATTACCTGCCGCAGCCGATCTGTTCTTGAACGTCTATTCCACCGCAACTTTACTGAGCCTTGGCGACGTCAGAGCCACTGCATGTGTGCTATCGCTGGAGTTGTCCGGCCGCGAAGTCGCACGGCTAGCGGCACGCTGTGCTACAATCGCCGCGCCTGAACTCGCCATCGTCGTGCACGGTCGGGTCCCCTCCATGTTGACCCGTCAGGATCATCAGTTGGCCATCGGTGCCGTCAGTACGATCCGTGCCGTGCCCGATGAAGGCGGACTGCCCTATGAACTGCAACGTCGGCAACGCGATACGGTGGTCTGGGAAGGACGTCGGCTGTGCGCCCCCATCCCTGCGCGCACGACCGTTGGTCTAGTTGATTGGTGGATGCTTGAGTTGGCTGATCTCGCCCCGGATGCCGTTCGTTACATAACCACGGCGTATTGCGCGCTACGCGATGGCACGAATGAACCAGCACAGGTTGAGGCCATCGCCGGAAAACATGCGCAGCACGGCCTATTCGCCGGACATTTGGAACGTGGTGCACGTGAACTCGATGAGATCGCTGCTGGATGACCTGGGAGGGTCGAGCGCCTGCTCGACCAAGCGAAAAGGTCGAGCAGGCGCTCGACCCTCCCAGGATTACAGCCACGCGGTATTGATGCCCAACAACCGACACAAGACATCGAGCGCGACGTCCTGCTCCAAAACAGGTTTTAAGAACAAAACCAAGACCGGCCCGTCCGGTTGGACGTGGACCAGCTCCGGCAACTTTGATTGGGCAAGTTCCTTGGGAATCTGGCCTTTGAGATGCAAACGCAGTTGACGATCACCGACGTCAATGCGCATGATACCAAGTTGACGTAAGCGAATACGAATCGCCTTGATGCGGAACAATCTTAGCACTGGTGCTGGCAGTTGACCGAAGCGATCACGTGCCTGACGCGCGGCAGATTCAAGATCCTGCATGCGCCGTGCGCGATCGACGGAACGGTGCAGTTCGAATTTCAGCTGCGGTGCTTCCAACCAATTGTCAGGCACATAGGCATCGAGCTGAATGCCCACCACAACTTCGCCAGCACCGGGTGCGGACAAGGTCGGCTTGGTCGAGGCGACCGGCGCAGGGCCAAGACCAGCGGCGTTCTCCGCCTGGCCTTTCGCACGCGCCACGGCCTCCGTCAGCAACCGCGTGTAGAGCTCGTAGCCGATCGCGTCGATGTTACCGGTCTGCTCGGCACCGAGCAGATTGCCCGCGCCGCGCAGTTCAAGATCACGCATAGCGAGCTTGAAGCCAGCGCCGAGTTCAGCGTATTCTTGAATCGCATTCAGACGTTCGCGCGCTTCTTCACCGATCTCGCGTTTGGGTGGAGTCAGGAAATAGGCGAACGCCTGGCGGGTGAAACGGCCAATGCGCCCACGCAATTGATGGAGTTCCGCCAGGCCAAAGCGCTGTGCATCAACCACAAACAAAGTGTTGGCATTGGGAATGTCGATGCCGCTCTCAATGATCGAGGTCGAGACCAGGCAGTCGATGGCTCGCGTGCGAAATGCATCCATCGAACGAGCGATCTGGCCTTCCTCCATTTGGCCATGGATCACATCCGCCTTCAATTTTAGCCCTGCTTTTTCCGCTAATTTATGGAAACGATAGACCGTGGCATCGAGTTCGTTGATACGGTTTTGAACGACAAAGAGTTGACCACCGCGTTCCAGTTCCCGTGCCACCGCATGGCCAACCGTCTCATCATCCCATGGACAAACCCGCGTCTCGACTGCCAAGCGTTCGGCAGGTGCCTCGGCAAGAACCGAGATGTCGCGCAATCCCAACATCGAAAAATGCAGTGTGCGCGGAATGGGCGTAGCTGAGAGGGTCAGCACATCCACGGCTGCACGCAGACGCTTGAGCTGTTCTTTGTGCTTCACCCCAAAGCGATGTTCTTCGTCAACCACCAGCAGACCAAGGTCTTTGAATGACAGGTCCGGGGTCAGCAGCGCATGCGTGCCGATCAGCACATCAACCGAGCCGTCGATCGTCCTGGCGATGACGTCCTTGGCCTCTTTGCCAGTGCGAAACCGATTCAATCCTTCAACCCGGAGGCCGAACGGGGACATGCGGGCATGAAAGCTTTCGCGGTGTTGTTCGGCTAAAATAGTCGTCGGCACCAAGACCGCGACCTGACGCCCTGCCTGCACCGCCTTGAACGCCGCCCGCATCGCGACTTCGGTTTTACCAAAGCCAACGTCACCACACAGCAGGCGATCCATCGCCACCGGCCGCTCCATATCGGTCTTGATCTCGCGCACCGCAGCGAGCTGATCCGCAGTTTCCTCGAACGGGAATGCTGCTTCAAACTGGCGCTGTAGCGGCGTGTCCGGTGGGGTTGTCAGACCACCAGCTGCGATCCGCGCCACCTGGGCCGACAGCAATTCAGCCGACATGTCGGCTACGGCTTTTTCGGCGCGCGCCTTAGCCGAGGTCCACGCCTTGCCGCCGATCTTAGACAAGTTGGGTTCGCGTCCACCGGAACCGATGTACTTCTGGACTAGATCAATCGCCTCGACCGGAACGTAGAGCTTGGTCTCCTCGGCAAACTCCAGGATCAGAAAATCTTCAAGATACCCGCGCTTTTCCAATGTCGTCATGCCCTTGAAGCGGCAGATGCCGTGCGAGAGATGAACACACAAATCACCACGGCGAAGATCCGAGAGCGAATCGAGCGGACTACCGCCATGCACTCCGGTTCGTCGGCGGGTTGGAGCACGTTCCGCGAGTTCAAAATCATGGACGACGATCAACCCAGACGACATATCGCGCCAACCACCAGAGACGCGCCCAGTGACAACCTCGGCGCGCGACTCGATCCCAGCGTCCTTGAGATGAGCGCGCAATTCGTCGGCGGCTTCGTCACTGCGCGCCAACAATACTGCGCGTGCGCCGTCACCGACCTCATCCAACAAGCCACGCAGACCAGTCAGACCAGTGCGCAGATCGCCGCGCAACCTATCGACGCCGATACTAGCGCCATCCACCGCGCCGGATTCGAGATGCCGCGCCAATCGCACTTCGACTCGACCATGATCCTTGGGCAAGCGACCGCGCAGAGGCAGATCGCCAAGTACGCACACCGGCCCAGGCGGTAACTGCGTCCACAGATCGCGCGTTGCCAGCCCACCACCGGGCGCGGCCAACACGGCTTCATCCGCCTTGGCGACCGATTCCTGACTGAATGGATCAAAGCGCCGAATTGAGTCGATCTGATCGCCAAAAAATTCGACCCGCAGTGCATCCTGGCCGATCCACGGGAAGACATCAAGAATACCACCGCGGATGGCCACTTCGCCACGCGCTTCGACAGTCGTCACCAGTCGGAAGCCGCCATCAACGAGCTTTTCGGCCAGCTTCTGCGGATCGTGCGTCTGCCCTGGACGAAGAACCGTGCTGCGCGCGATGGTTTCCGCGAGATCGGGAACAGGCTGAGCCGTAGCCGCTGGCGACGAGACCAGGACTGCGCCGTTAGCAAAGGCTTCGAGGGCCGCAGCACGGCGTTGCCAGCCAGTGCCATCGCCTTCGACCTGAGCATCGTCGCTGTGTCGCTCAAGCTCAGGCAAGTTCACTGCGGATACGCCAAGTGCCTCAAGATCATCGACCACGGCCTGCGGCTCACCGGCCACGATCAGCACAGGGCGCGCTCCAGCAGCTGTCGCCGTAGCGATCAAGACCGCCGACAATGCACCATGACAAGCCCCGACCACCAGCTCGCGGCCATCACGGATGGCTGCGGCCAGGGCCAAGGCTCGGGGATCCGAGCCATAGCGTTCACGAACGGCGCGCACGGTGCGGGTTGTGCCGAGATGCTGGGCGGGCACCAGGGAGAAATGCAGAATGCTCGAATGACGAATGCGCGAATATTCGAGGGTGAAATCTCAAGCCTCTTTTGGCCCGAATGCATAGGTCGCTGTGTTTCTAGACCATTCGAGCCTTCGTCATTCGAGCATTCTACATTGGGGCCTTTCCTCTTCTCCCCGTCCGGTTGACACGATCCCGCACACGTTAGCGTGCCGAGCTTGCAGCCGTCCTCGACTCATCACATCGCAGTCCTGGTCCCAGCCAGGCGGGCATCTACCCGCTTGCCTGAGAAACTTCTTCTCGCCGAGCACGGCGAGCCACTGATCGCCACCGCTGCGAAGCGAGCGGCTCAGGCCTTTGGCCCTGAATCGGTAACCGTCTGTGCGGATGATGCCGCACTCATTGAGGCAATACGGCCAACCAAGCTCCATGCCGTGATGACGCGGCCAGATCATCAATCTGGCACTGATCGTATCGCTGAGGCGGCCAGTACACTTCAAGCCAAGATCATCGTCAATGTTCAGGGCGATGAGCCGGAGATGGATCCCGAGCATATCCGCCTCGTCGCGGCCCTGCTCGACCGCCATCCCTGGGCTGGCATGGCGACGCTGGCGGTCCTCGGCGGCTTAGCCGAACAGTCCAATCCGAACAACGTCAAAGTGGTCATAGGCAATGACGACCGCGCAATCTCGTTCACCCGCTCGGCTGCACCGTGGGATCGCGACCGCAACGGACCAGCCGCCGTCTGCCATCGCCACCTCGGGATTTACGCCTACCGCCGCGATGTGCTGCTCGGCTACGCCCAGCTGCCGCGCAGCCCGCTCGAGGACCAGGAACGCCTGGAACAACTGCGCGCCCTCGCCAACGGGATCGGCATTGCCTGTGCCGTGGTCAAGCAGGCAACGCCCGGTATAGACGTGCGGTCCGATTACGATCAGTTCCTCATTCGACGCAGGAAGCAGCCATGAGCAAACGCGAAGGTCCGACCCGCCACATTTTTGTCACCGGTGGCGTGGTCAGCAGTTTGGGCAAGGGCATCGCAACCGCTTCGATCGGACGCATCCTGATCAACATGGGCTTTTCGGTTCGCATTCAAAAACTGGATCCGTATCTGAACGTCGATCCGGGAACGATGAATCCATTTCAACACGGCGAAGTGTACGTCACCGACGACGGCGCTGAGACGGATCTCGACCTCGGTCACTACGAACGCTTCCTCGGCCTACCATGTTCACGGCTCTCGACCGTGACCAGCGGTCGCATCTATCAGACGGTGCTCCAGAACGAGCGCGCCGGCAAGTACAACGGCGGCACCGTGCAGGTGATTCCACACGTGACCGATGAAATCAAACACAACGTCCGTGCCCAAGATGGACCCGACGTCGATGTCGTGATCTCAGAAATCGGCGGCACGGTCGGTGACATCGAAGGCCTGCCGTTCATGGAAGCAGTGCGTCAATTGCGCCACGAAATCGGCCGCGATTACTGTGCGTGCGTTCACCTCGCCTACATCCCCTACATTCGTGCGGCTGGTGAAATAAAAACCAAGCCAGCGCAACATAGCGTGCAGAAACTCCGCGAAATCGGTATCATGCCTGACTTTTTGTTCTGCCGCGCTGAAAAACCGCTGAGCAAGAGCGTGAAGGACAAACTGGCGCTGTTCTGCAACGTCGATCTCGACAAGGTCGTCGATCTCGTCGACGTAACGCATTCGATTTACGAAGTGCCGCAGGTCCTCGTCCGCCAAGGCTTGCCGCAACAGCTCACTGAGCGACTCCGCCTGCCCAAGCGCGAATGCAACATGCACGACTGGGATCTAATGGTGTCGCACATCAAGAAACCCAAGGACACCGTGCGCATCGCCCTGGTCGGCAAATACATCGACCACCAGGACGCGTACAAATCTGTTACGGAATCAATAGATCACGCGGCGTACGCACACTTGCTCAAGGTCGAACTCGTCCGCATTGAAAGTGAATCGCTCGAAAAACCAGACGGCCTGGATCAGCTCAAGGGTATCGACGGCATCCTCGTCCCCGGTGGATTCGGCAAGCGTGGCTTCGAAGGCAAACTCAAAGCCATCCGCCTCGCTCGTGAAACCGGTATCCCCTACCTGGGCCTGTGCCTGGGTATGCAGGCCGCGTGCATCGAATTTGCCCGTGGCGTCCTGAATCTCGATCGCGCCAACTCGGTCGAAATGGACGACAAAACCCCGCACCCGATCATCGTCCCGATGGAAGCGCAGAAGGAATTCATCGCTGCCGGCATTCTTGGCGGCACCATGCGCCTGGGCACCTACCCCTGCACATTGCCCAAGAAAACCAGCCGTGCGGCGAAGCTCTACGGTGGAGCCGACGTCGTGAACGAACGCCATCGTCACCGCTACGAATTCAACAACGCTTACCGTGCCCGTTTCGAAGCAGCCGGCCTCGTCTTCTCTGGCGTCTTCATTCCCGATCACGATAAGCCCGAACAGAGCCTAGTCGAAATCATCGAACTCAAGGATCATCCGTTCTTCGTCGCCACCCAGGCCCACCCCGAATTCAAGAGTAGTCCCGTCAAACCGCACCCGCTATTCCGCGGCTTCCTTGGCGCTGCCTACAAGCGCAAGCGCGGCGCGCCTCCTGGTGCTGAAACGGAAATGTCGCTGTCGCCCGTTTCTGGCTAAACGTTCAATAGATCCGTCAGGCTATTCTGTTGCACGTATACATATATTTATATCCTACGTATCGGAATACCCCATGTCCAAGCTGACTCTAAGCGCTGACCCGGCCACCGTAGAACTGGCAAAATCTCTTGCTGCCGAGCAGGGAACCAGCGTCTCTGCGATGTTTGAACGCTTCGTAAACATGGTTGCCATCAAGCGTCGTTCTCCAGCCAAGGTTGGCCCTCTAACCCGACGAGTCACTGGTATCGTGAAACTTCCGAAGGGGCGGGATGCCCGCTCAGTTCTCGAAGACGCCTTGCTGGATCGGCATGGATTGTCGTGATGAGCATCCTGGTCGACACCAATGTTCTACTCGATGTCCTATGCAAACGGTCTGAATTTTATGATGATTCAGCTGCTATTTGGTCGCTGGCCGAACAAGGACAGCTAACTGCGATTATCGCGTCCGTCAGCGTCACCAACATCTACTACATTGTCCGTCGACTCGAAGATCATCGGAAAGCTATGCGGGCCGTTATCCAGTTGCGGGACATTTTCACTTTGGCTACTTGCGATGCCCAAGTGATGAACCAAGCGATTGATGCCAAGATGCCGGACTTCGAAGATGCCGTACAATACTTCACTGCCATCCACGCTGGCGCCGAGATGTTGGTGACGAGAAACCTGAAACATTTTCCCACCCGTGACATTCCAGTCGTCACCCCGCATGAATTTCTGACAACATGGGAAAACGCTCGCTGATCGCACGGTCTCTCGCACACTCGGCAAGCTACGTCGCTGCCTTCATATGCATTGCTACTGCCATCACAGCAGCGAACAAAAACACAGCCAGCAATCCACGCGCAAACAGAATTGGAAACGACGGAATTCTATCTTCCGACCATCCACGCTGCCGGGCAATCAGTCGATAGATCCCTAATTGTACAAAACCAAGAATAATACCGCCAACCAGCGGACCCAGACACAAGATAAGCGCGGTGATGACCTGCTGCATGATGCTCTACCGTCGCGTTCAGGTCGGCACCGAGCCAGCCTGCTCCAACACATCCGCCACCGTCGTCAATCGTTCGACCCGATGATCCAAGCGCGGTTTGCACAGTAACAGACCCTTGGTGTAGGGATGCTTGGGATTGGCGAATACGTCAACTACGGGGCCGGCCTCGACTGGAGCGCCGTGACGCATGACCACGACGTGATCGGCCAACTCGCGCACGACTTCGAGATCGTGGGTGATGAACAGCACACTCATCTGGCGTTCGCGCTGGAGTTTACGCAACAGATCGAGGATCTGCGCCTGGATCGTCACATCGAGCGCAGTGGTCGGCTCGTCAGCAATGAGCAACTGCGGATCACAGGCCAACGCCATGGCGATGCAGACACGCTGACGCTGACCGCCACTCATCTCATGCGGATAGCTGCTAACGCGCGATTCAGGCTGCGGAATGCCGACCGCACGGAACAACTCGACCACCCGGGCAAGACGCCCAGCCGCATCGAGCGTCGTGTGCAACTCCAACGCTTCTTCGACCTGCGCCCCAGCCGTCATCGTGGGATTCAACGACGTCATCGGTTCCTGAAACACCATGCCGACTTCACCACCGCGCAACTTCTGCAAACGCTTGGTATTCATCTTCAGGATATCTTCGCCCTTCCACAGAATGCGGCCACCGGGATAACTCGCCGGCGGTTCTTGCAGGAGCCGCAAAACACTCATCGCACTGACGCTTTTTCCCGAGCCGCTTTCACCGACCAACGCGACGACTTGGCCAGGCATGATGTCGAAGGACAGACCCTTCACGGCATCGAAATCCTTCCCCGGCAAACGAAAGCGGATGCGTAGATCGTCGAAACGGAGCAGGGGTTCCATGCGTTAATTTGCTTTCGGATCGAGGGCCTGACGCAAACCTTCGCCAACCGTGTTAAGTGCAATGACCAAGATAAAGATCGTGAGACCTGGGACGTAAATGAGCCACGCAAATGTTGGGTTTTCACGGCCATGGTTCAGGAGTTGTCCCCACGACGCGGCGTTGGGATCACCTAAACCGATGAAGGACAGACCGCTTTCGCCAAGGATTGCTCCAGCGATACCGAAGGTTGCCGAAATCAGCAACGGAGCAATGGCATTGGGCAGGATGTGCAGGAACATGATTCGCCACGGCGGTAGCCCCAGACTGCGTGCAGCTGACACGTAATCGCGAACCGATTGCGAGAGAAACTCTCCGCGAACCAGGCGCGCTGTCCCTGCCCAACCGGTCAGACCGATCACCATCATAATAATAAAAATATCGCGCTTGGTCATCGCCACGACGGTCAAGATGAGAATAAATGTCGGGAAGCACATCATGATCTCAACCAGTCGTTGCAGCAGCAGATCGATGCGTCCACCCATGAATCCAGCGATGGCGCCGATGATCGTGCCGATCGCCATCGCGATGCCGGTGGCGACAATGCCGATCGTCAAACTGATTCGGGCCCCGAATAGCATTCGCGCCAAAACGTCATGACCACTTGGGTCGGTGCCCAGCAGACAATGCGCCCCAGTCGTGGGATTCTCCCAGCCCGGTTCCTTGAACGTCGCCCCAGGATAGGTCGCATCCCAACGATGTGGAACTGGCGAGAAAATCCGCGTGCCGGGAGCTTCTGCATGCAGGCGTTCATCAACAATCGTGTAGCTGGTCGTCGGACGATCGTCCCAGAGCGCCTGCCAACCGCCGCCAGTAGCGCGCGGAAATAGGGGCGTCATCGCCAGGGCCATAGCAACGACCAGCGTACCCAGGCAGCAACACAACCGCTGGCCTGGTTGGAACCTCCGTCGCGTGACCAACCAAAAAATGACAAATGCCGGCAACAGGATCGTCAGCAGATTGAACAGCAAATCATGATATTTGGGATAACTCCGCCGATTGAACAGATCGAGGATGGCCGGTGAACTCCAGCCATCGGGGCCAGACTGCCAGAGTGCAGCCTCAGTGGCAATGAATGGTGCATACACGGCCGCCAAAACGAATACGGAAAGCGTGTAGCACCCGACTCGGAACCAGCTTCGCCGCCATGCCAGCGCCAGTGCGCGCAGCGTTGGGCTATCGTTTGGTGCTGCGGTCAACTCAGGCATACCGTGCCTTGATCCGCGGATCTGCGACCGCGTAGAGCAGGTCCGCAATGAGAATGCCAACCAGGAGCAGCAGGACTGAGATCACGGTGGACGCCATGAGCAACGGTGCGTCTTGCTGCCGCGCTGCCTCCAGCATCAGCGACCCCAGACCAGGGATAGAGAACACGTACTCGACGAAGACGAAACCACCGAACAATTCAGCCAACAGTCCAGATCCAAGGGTAATCATCGTTACCAGACTGTTGCGCGTCGCATGCTTCCAGACCACGACGTCCTCTGAAACACCTTTCGCCCGGGCACTGCGCACATAGTCGGATGACAGTTGTTCCAGGACATTCGCTCGCATGTAGCGCGACAGCGCGGTGAACGAAGTATAGGTCAGACACACCAGCGGCAGGAAAGCATGCCAGAGCAAATCGAGCAGATACCGCGGCGTAGTCATCCAGAGATTATCCGGACTGGACAGCCCACGATTCGGAAATGGTGCCGTGCCGTCACCGGAATCCGTGCACAGGGAATGCAAAAACACCGTCGCCACAAAAAACGATGGAATCGACCAGGCCGCAAATAGCCCAGCCGTCACTGATTTATCGGCCAGCGTGCCGGCGTTGCGCGCCGACCACACACCGAGCGGTATCGACACTGCCCAGGCGATCATGATCGCGAGGACATTCAGCCACGCCGTGACTGACCAGCGCTGGCCGATGATGGTGAACGCATCTGCTTTGCGGGTTTCGCTATACAGGTTGCCGGTCGCGAGTTTGCCCAGGAAATGAATGAATCCGGTTTCAGCAATTAATGCCGTGTAGCGACGGCCGCCACGATCGTACTCGGCATGATCCCGCGTGAGCAACGCCAGCAACTCAGTTCGCTTCTGCGCGGCCTGCGAATCATTGGTGACATAGCCAGTCTCAGTCTGATTTTCATAGGCGATGCGTAACCGCTTGAGGTCTTCATTGCGAGCGCGGATGCGTGACTGTTCGTCGGACGAGATCCGTTCCAAATCCTCGGGCAGCAGAGGCCGCGCCGCACACAGCGAAATCGCCATGGTCGCTGGACCATGGAAGCGAGCCAGTGCCTCGTCGGCCAGTACGGCCTGCAGCGGCTCGACCAGCAACGGCCCCTGAAACCATAAGTCCTCGATTTCGAGTCGCGTCCGCTTGGCCTCGTCGACTGCTGGACCGCGTTCAGCGGCAGTAAGACGGGCGAGTACCGTCTCTTTACTCGTGAAACCACGCAGATTGATCAGGGCGGGCAGATCGTTTCCAGTGCGACGGAAGCGGATCAGCCAGGTATCGACCGCCTGATTCGACGCCTGAATCTTCTGCTCGCCTTCACCCTTGGATGATGGTGCCGCCAGCTGATCGGTAACCGACAATCCCTGCAGACGCAGCACCAAGAAATTGATCGCCAGGATCCCGAAGAAGGTCGGGATCATCCACAACAAGCGACGAAGGGCGTAGGCCCACATCGATCAGGGCTTCTGGAAGTGCCACAACAACTGGCGGCGGCTAAATAATGGATGATAGGCATCGAATCCATCCGTTATGCCGGTAAGCCAACGATCCGGTGCGATCGCAGTGCCCGCAGCCGGGTGGTTCTGCCAAACGATGATCGAATCTGGTGAACGGAAGAATAGGCATGGCTGTTCTTCATGGATGATCACCTGGACTTCGTTGATGATCTTGGCCCGTTCATCCGGCTCAAAGGCCTCACGCAGGGCATCCGAGAGCACATCGACGCGCTTGTTACGGAAGCCACCGTGGTTTGAGGTGCGCGGCTTATCGGCATGACTGCTGTGCCAGAGTTGCCAGAAATCAGGTTCGAGATCGCTGCCCAGACTCCAACCGCCCGACATGGCATCAAAGTCCTTCTCCTCGTAGATCCTCAGCATCTCCTTCCACTCAAATGGAATGGGTTGGAGATCGATGCCGAGTTTCCGCAATTCATCACGATAAATCAATAATACTGCATCCATGACTGGGTTGTTGGCGCCATACTTGAGCGTGAAACGGAACGGGACGCGCTTGCCGTCGATGACCTTGTCGAGCCATCCATCGTTATCTGAATCAGTCCAACCCGCCTCAGCAAGCAATGCCTTCGCCTTGGTCGAATCAAACGTCAGGTCGGTCAACTGCTTGTTGAAATACGGATTATCGAGATGAACTGGCCCGATCTGTGGGCGGCCAAGACCAAAATAAACTTCATCGATGATGCGTTGTTTGGGAAATGCACGCGCCAGAGCGTGGCGGACTAACTTGTCTTGGAATAACGGCCGCCGCAGGTTCCAGCCGAAATAGCTGTACGCGTGCGAACGAACTCGTTCCCAGCCCAATTCCCCAGTACGACCAGCCTTTGCATTCTTTGGGTCGAGTGCAGCAAAGCGCGGTTCCTTATGATCGAGAATCAACGCCTTGTATTGGGGTGGAATCAAACCGTGAACCTGGACCTGTCCCTTGAGGAAGGAAACCAGTTGGGGATCCGGTAACTTCACATCGGCAATCCATTCGATGCTGTCAAAATGGAACCCAGCGCCCCAGTAGTCGGGATTGCGACGGAACACTACACGCTTATCTGATTCGTTCGATTCCAGAAGGTAGTTACCGACGCCAACGATGCCGCCGAGATCGTCGAACCAGTGCTTGTTGAACACCACGCCCAATTGCGCGGATGGGATCGGCGTTCCATCGCGATTGTACGCGTAAATATGCTTCGGCAGGGGCGAAAGCCCCATCGAGAACGACATACTGGTGAATACCTTTTTCTTCCAGCGTAGGACCAACGTATGCGCATCAGGCGCTTCGGCCTTCGCAAGATCATCGTAATACGATCGCAACTGTGGACACTCCACATCTGAATTCTTGACCATCTCAATGTAGAACACGAAATCCGAGGCAGTCAGTGGAACGTCTTTATCAAGCCAACTGAACCGCGCTTCCTTGGCGATACTTGGACGTCCCCACTTCACGCCGGGGCGCAAGGTGAATGTATAGGTCTTCCAGTCATCAGTGATCACGCACGACGTTGCCAACACCTCGTTCCACCGGTCTGGCGACGCTGGATGCGTGCCGCACAGCGAGTCGTTCACGAGATCCTGGGCCGCCTGGGCGTCGGCGGAACTTTCGACAATGGGGTTAAATCCCTTGGGCGTCACGTTGAAATCATACAGCGTTCCGCCAATCCATTCCGGATGCAAGGTACTGCGATCGTAGGGCTTCAGAAAGTTCGACCCGAGTCTCGGCTTGCCGTCCCTTTTGCTGTCAACGACAGGCACCACGGGCACTGCCAATGGCGCCGTGGTAGTGCTTGAAGCGACAGGAGCAGCGACCACCGCCGCTGGCCGACTGGCCAGTTCATTGGCGAGACGCTTCAGTTCATTGGACTGTCGCTCCATGTCCTTGCTCGCACGCTGGGTCGCTTGATACATCGCCTGCAGCTGCTCGGTTTCGCGCGTGCGGTCAATGATCTGGATCACCAACAAGATGGCGACGATACTCAATAGGATGGTTGCGACTTTTGACATGGCGGGACACCATCGTGGCCAAGTCCGGGAAGGGAAGAGGTCTACCGCGATTGGTCAGCGGGGAGAGGCAGACGCCCGGTAGCGCCACCAAGCACGCAACCGATCAACAACCGCGGCATCGGCACGCAGCGAGACCATTTCGAGGGGCGAACGCCCCCTCCGCGTGGCCAACCAGGAGATCCAGACCAGACTCACGACGGTGATCAGCAGGTTTGGCCAGGCATTCAGCGCCCATTGGCCGGACCAGCTCAGCTGATCGTGCGAAAACGGCACAAAGTAGGGGATGGTCCAGTTATGGCCGTCCGGACCACGTGAACCGACGAGGTCGCAGAGCAGATGAAGATGCCCCGCTGCCAGGGCAGCCAGGCCAACCCGCCAGTCACGCCGGCACACCAGCCAAGCAACTCCAGCAATGACGATCGTACCCAGACCGTTGTGCATAATCACATGGTGGTACTCGGTGAACCAGGGCAGGCGGCCGTCACTCAGCATCTCGACCGGCGCACCCAGTCCGTCGAGGTCTGGGGCGACTCCAGCGATGGTAACTGCGATGCGGCCACGCCGATCAGTTGGCAGAGCGTCGGCGATAAGCCAGGAGAGCAGACCGTGGGTGAAGGGACTCATGGGGAAATGCCAAATGCTGGAATGTCGGAATGCTGGAATGGGAAGAAGTCCAATGCCGGAATCTCACATCTCATCGTGGGCCAGTCTGAATATTCCAGCATTCCAGCATTTGGCATTCGTGGCAATTACTCACGGCACATATCCCGGAACCTTCGCCTCATCCACCTGATCAATCTGTTCCGCCGGCAAAAATTTCTTGGCGTAGTCGAGGTAAACCTTCTCACGCATGAAAATATCAAAGAGGTCTGGATCGATGTGGTTGTCCTGGCTCATACGTCCAAGAATGCTCAGCGCCTGGCTCAGTTTCATCGCCTTCTTGTACGGTCGATCGCCAGCGGTCAGGGCTTCAAACACGTCGGCAATGCCCATAACCCGCGCAGGCACGGACATTTGTTCGCGGCTCAATCCCTTTGGGTAGCCCTTGCCGTCCATGCGCTCGTGGTGACCACCTGCATACTCGGGCACACGGGCGAGATGGCGCGGGAACGGCAACGAGTCGAGCATCTTAATCGTTGCTGTCATGTGGTGATTGATCACCTGACGCTCACTCGGCAACAGCGTGCCTTTGGCGATACAAAGATTTTCGATCTCGTCGGCGGTCAACAGTGGCTGCTCGGTTCCAGCCGGTGAAATCCACGTATTCTTGGCAATAGCACGCACCCGCGCCTGATCCTCAGGACGCATGAATTCTCCGCCCGTGTTGGCACGGCGAAGAAAGGCCAGATCGTCATCGAAGTGCATGAGGTCCACAATCGTCGCGCCACGCAACTGCGCCTGGGCCTTTGCGGCGGCGAAGCGCGTCTCAATCAACTCAATGCGATCGTAGATCGCGCTCAGCTTGGTCGCTTTGTCCATCACCCACTCCGGCGTGGTGATTTTACCGCAGTCATGCAGCCAACCGGCGATACGTAATTCGTAGCGATCCCGCTCGCTCATCGTGAAGCCAGCGATCGATCCACACGGTGCACGCGCAGCCGCTTCGGCCAACATCATGGTCAGTTCGGGCACCCGGCGACAGTGGCCACCGGTATAGGGACTTTTCTCGTCGATCGCAGTGGCGATCAATTTGATAAACGACTCAAACAATAAACGCTGATCTTCGAGCAGTTTGTGTTTGGTGCGCGCAGTCGCCGCCTGCGAGGCAAGACTTTCCACCAGAATTTGGTCTTCGTGCGGGAACGGCACGGTGAGGCCAGAGTCATTGCGCGCGTTAATGAGCTGTAGCGCACCGGTGATAACCCCTTCGTGGTCGCGCATCGGCACGACCAGAACAGAGGTCGTCCGGTATTTGGTCTTGGCGTCAAATGCCCTGGTGCCGGTGAAATCGAAGCCAGGGGCGGCATAGGCATCGGGAATATTCACCGTCACGCCGGCCAAGACGCAGTGAGCGACAACCGAAGCGTGGTTCTCGTGCTGGTTCGCCAAGTGCAGCGGCACGTCAGGCAACGGCACCGAATGCACGCCGCTGATGCCCGCATGGATGTTCATCGATTGGTTGTGCAAGATCTCGAAGTGCAGGCGATCTTTATCTACGGCGTACACCGTGCCGCCGTCAGCGTGGGTTATTTCCATCGCCCCTTGCAGAATCTGCTCGACCAGCAAACGCGGATTCGTTTCGGTCGACAACGCAAGACCGACCCGATTCAGGATCTCAATCCGACGACTGAGCGTAGCGAGGTTCGCGTCCACGTTGGCAGCCTACGACGAGCGCCGCAGCTCGCCACCCTGGGGGAGCTAGGGCATCCGCGCAGCGGACGCCGAGCGACGGTGAGGGCTTGCCCGAGCCTGGATGGCTGGCTCCAGCCTGGCTCGGGATGTCTTGACTCATTTGCCCCAGCCAGGTTGGAGCCTGGCGTTCCCAGGTTGGAGCCTGGCGTTCCCAGGCAGGCCACGACCATCTGGCGCGATGACCCTGCCGATTGTCCGCCTTATCCCACGCCAAACACATCGTTGCTTGAATGGCCATCCGTGGGTGTTCCGCAGCGAGCTTGAGCCAGCCGCATTGACGGACATTGCCGACGCGGCCGAGATCGAGGTACAGGATCACCGCTCGCGTCTGATCGGACGGGGCTTTTACAGCGCCCAATCGCAAATCGCCGTGCGCCTGGCCACGCGACGTGCAATCCCCCTGGATCGCGCTTTTCTCCGGACCCGGCTGCAAGCTGCCATCAACCACCGGGCTACGGTCATGCCGGGACGTTCGGCGTGCCGCCTCGTGTCCAGTGAGGGCGATCTGCTGCCCGGCCTTATCGTCGAACGCTACGCTGATCGCTTGGTCATTCAGACGACAACCAGCGGTATTGAGGCCCGCATGCCGGAAATCCTCGATTTGC
Source organism: uncultured candidatus Brocadiaceae bacterium (assembly GCA_964652775.1). Classification (GTDB taxonomy): domain Bacteria; phylum Planctomycetota; class UBA11346; order UBA11346; family UBA11346; genus UBA11346. Next base: position 39,293 of record CAZZAM010000012.1, read on the forward strand.
TGGGTGAACTCTGCCAACCAAGCCAGATCGTTGAGCGTAATGATTTCCCTGCCCGTGAACTGGAAGGACTGCCGCGCCGTGCGGGCGTTCTGCGTGGACCGCAAGAAACCATCGTGCGCGTGCAACTTGGCGATATTGACGTGGACGTTGACCTCCGTGATCCCCACAAGACCGGTGCGTATCTGGATCAGATCGACAGTCATCGTGCGTTAACAGAGTGGACTCCGCGCGGCGGTCGCGTTGCTGATGTATTCGCGCATCGCGGTGGATTCGCTCTCCATCTGTTGCATGCCGGTGCAGCAAGCGCGGTCGCCGTCGATGAAGCAGCGGCCGGTTTGTTTGATGCAATACAGGCCGCTGAGCGCTGTGGGTTTGCTGGACGCTTCAACACGGTTCAAGCAGATGCGTTCCGCTGGCTGCGTGAACAGGATGCCGCCAAGACCACCTTCGATCTTGTTGTCCTAGACCCGCCTGCATTCGCGCGCACGCGTGCCGCTGTGCCCGGAGCGTTACGCGGCTACCGCGATCTGCATGTGCACGCGTTGCGGCTGCTTGCTCCGGGCGGACGACTGGCCTCGTGGTCGTGCTCATCGCATGTCGGTGAAACAGACTTCTTGAACACAGCGGTCGAGGCAGCGGCAGAAGGTCGTCGCACGATTCGTTTTGATACCGCCTTCGGCCAACCAGCAGACCATCCCTGGCTGCCTGCGGCGCCAGAGACACGTTATCTTAAGGGCTTCCTGCTGACCGTTCTGGAGTGATCGCACGACCAGCGCGAACTGATTCAGGAGCTGCCAATGGAACCGACGGCATCGCCAATGGAGATTCAGGCACCGGCGTCGGTAACGGCGGTGACCGCGGTGGGCCAGGTGGCGGACCCATCAACGCACTGCCAAAGACGAGAACGAAGCCGAGCACGCGGCGGAGTATGGCGAACGAGATTGGGCAGCCAATCGATAAATTACGAAAGGATGAAGGATGAAGGATGAAAACGGAGGTTACAGGGTTTTCTTCCTTCTTCCTTCCGCCTCCTGCCCTCCCACTTTTCCTTAAGCCGTTCGCGGGAATGAAATAACCTCAGCACTCAGTCCCAATATCGTCCGGATACGATTGGCCACTCCGACGCGATCCAAACCCATGTCGGCCAACTGCTGCTCGCGCGTAGCATGGGGGACGAGTTCGTCTCGGATGCCCATCCGATGCAGGCGCACGATCAGTCCGCGATCCGCACAGGCTTCGCTCACGATCGAACCAAAGCCGCCAGGCAGGACATGGTCCTCGACGGTCAGCATTTCGCTGTGCTGGCGGGATAACGTGGCCAGCAGGGCAGCATCCAACGGCTTGGCGAAGCGGGCATCAACCAGGGTCACGCCTCGGGCCAGTTCACCCAGGTCAGCCAGCGCCTCATGGCAGGTCTTCACAGTCGAGCCATAGGCCCAGATCATCAATGGACCATCGCCGCGACATAGGATTTCTGCCCGGCCGAGCTCCAGTGGCGCTGCAGCGATGCCCCAATCGACCTGCGGCACCTCATCCTTGGGATAGCGAATGACGTAGCCAGCAGCACGGCCTTCGCTGAGTCGATGTTCGTGTGACCAGCGCAGCATCGCTGAAAGCTGCACGCCATCGCGAGGCGCCATCAGCACCAAACCGGGCAAGCAACGCGACCACGCGATGTCGTAGATGCCTTGGTGCGTCTCGCCGTCTTCGCCAACCAAGCCAGCGCGATCGAGCGTGATCACGATGCCGAGGTCGCGTTGCAGACAGACTTCCTGAAAGAGTTGATCGTAACCACGCTGGGCAAACGTGCTGTAGTGAGCGAGGAACGGGCGCTGGCCGGCAATCGCCAAACCTTGCGCGAAGGCAAATGAATGCTGTTCGCAAATACCAACGTCGAACATGCGGGTTGGAAACTTTACCGCGAATTGACGCAGCGCCGTACCAGATGGCATCGCCGCCGTAATCCCGATAACCTTGTCGTCCTCGGTTGCCAACTCGGTCAGCGTCTCGGCAAACACCGTCGAATAGGTGCGCGCGCTCGGCTTCGGCCGGAACGCGCCAGTATCCAAGTCAAAGCCCTTAGGGCCGTGATACTTGAGCGGATCAGCCGCCGCTGGAACCCAGCCGCCGCCCTTCTTCGTCAGGACGTGGAGCAAGATCGGACCACGCAGCCGCGATACGTTACGCAGTGCCTCTTCGATGATCGTGAGATCGTGTCCATCGACTGGACCGAAATAGCGGAACCCGAGATCCTCGAAGATGTAGCCCGGGGTGATCGCCTTGTGCGCAGCAAGCTCCAGCTGCTCGGCGAGACGCTCCATGTGCACGCCGGCTGGCAGGCGCTTGAGTGTCTGCAAGAAACGCTCGCGCAGATGCTGATACATCGCGCCGGTACGAATGCGGTCAAGATGCGTGTGCAGCGATCCAGTCGGCGCATCGATGAACTGGCCGTTGTCGTTGAGTACCACGATCATGTCGCTCTTGAATTGACCCGCGTTGATCAGTCCTTCGTAGGACATGCCGCCAGTCAACGCACCATCACCAACCACAACCACCGTCGCACGACGATGACTGCTGTGGCGATAGCCCTCGGCAACGCCGACACCGGTGGAAATCGCGGTCGAACTGTGTCCAACCTTGGCGAGATCGAACGGACTTTCGTGCGGATCCGGGAAACCACTGATGCCGCCGCGTTGACGATTGGTGTCGAAGCGTGCTGCACGGCCGGTGAGCAACTTGTGCGGATACGCCTGATGGCCGACGTCCCACAGCAACCGATCCGATGTGAAATCAAAGACCCGGTGCAACGCGATCGTCAGCTCAACGGTTCCCAAATTCGACGCCAAGTGACCACCGTGATCAGAGACCACCTCTTTGATCCGGTGACGGATCTCGACCGCCAATTGGACCAGCTCATCGCGCGACAACTTGCGCAAATCGGCGGGCGACAGCAGAGCATCAAGCAGTGGAGCTGGAGTCATCCGGCATGGCACCTTTTAAGGCAACCGCAGAGGCGCAGAGGCCGCAGAGGTCGCAGAGTTCCGAACAAGATCCGAAGGCCTTTGTGCCTCCAATATGCATCTCCCCTCTGCGTCCTCAGCGGCCTCTGCGCCTCTGCGGTTGCCTTGGGGAGATCCACGGGACGGTTCAGGGATTCAGAACCGGCGCGCCGTCATCAACGCCAACATCGGTCTGAATCGCAAAGCTTTCAACTGCGATGACTTCGCCAACGTTGCCAGCGGCGTCCTGCGCCGTCACCTTGATACGCGCACTCTTCGTTGGGGGCGCATCAGCGGGCAGTTGGAAGCGGTAGGCCTGATCAACCGGGAGACTCTTGGCCAATTCAACCCACGGCTTGGTGGCATCAATCTGCCAGTACACGGCAGCAGAACCCTGCACGAGGTTTGCATCCTTGGCGGTAAACGCGACCGCAACGCGATCGCCGGGCTTAAAGTCGCGACGTACTGCAGGACCAGCAGATGCCGCCGGAGCGATACCGATGGCTTGCGACAGCAACAACGTCGGCGGGGTTGAGTCGACAACGAGCACATCGCCAACCTTGTCTTTTGGACCAGTGGTGACGTTACCAGCGCCATCGGTGGCGACGATATACAAACGGAAGCGACCATCGGCCGGAGCCTTCCAGATCAAATTCTTGAACGGAGCCTCGATGTTCGCGTTCTCGGTCCAACTCGCTCCATCATCCTGGCTGATCCAGAGGCGAGCAGCGGTAACACCCGCTTGGCCGCCAGTCTTGCCAATCTCAAGTTCCAGCGGCACGTCGCTGCGGGCGCAGATTGTTGGGCCAACAACGCGACCCTTGGGCTTGATCGAGTCGACCAAGATGGAAGTGACTTCACCGAACCCGATGTTGCCGGCCTTATCACCGACTTCGATCCGCAGCACGCCGCTGGTGGTCATATCACGCGGCACGGTCCACTCGAAACTGCCGCTGTTGGGCTGGTTTTCGGCCACGGTTTCGAACGCGGAGTTGCCATCACGCGACCACTTGAGCGTGATCGGAGCATTGCGCAGGTACGCATCAACCGCGGTCCACGTGACGGTGTACTTGTCGCCACCACGTAGCTTCGCTTTCGACGGTGGGAAGGTGACAGCAGCGACTGGCGCCGTGCGATCTATGATGAATTCCTTGATCGCATTCGGCTTGATCTTCTCCTGCTCTTTCGAGGGATCCGGACCAGCCAATTCCGAGGTCATGATGCGGCGAATCGTCGTACGCCAGTGACCTTCGGGCGCTGACCACACGACCGCTGCATCTTTACTGAACGCTTGGCCGAGTTTCTGCCACGCGCCCCACTTAGCGCCATCAAAGCCCTGGTACCACAGCTCGCGGCTGGCGACGTCGGCATCCGCTTTCACAGGAAATGGTACATCCTTGGCCGCGCTGACCGTCACATCGATGTCACCGATGCGGGCCTTTTCGGGCGGCAGCGTCGCAGCATCACCAGCGGAAAGCGTGGCGACGGCGATGAAAGCGAGGGTGGGGGCAAGGAGCTGACGCATGGGACCTCGGGGTGTTCAGAGGAGTTTGGATATGGCGGCGCGAAAGAACCCGACTCCGTCGCCTTCAGGGCGGCGGGTTTCACGGGTCCAGCGGGGATGATTTTCCCAGCGCAAAAAGCGCTCGGGGTGCGGCATGAGGCCGAAGACGCGGCCGGTGCTATCGCACACGCCGGCGACGTCACGGGCACTGCCGTTGTGGCACGAGCCAGAACTGTAGCGCAGGCACAGTTGGCCAGCGGCATCGAGACGATTGAGCACCGAATCGGGCGCAACGAAACGACCTTCGGCGTGAGCGACCGGCAGTTCGACTTCGCTGCCGTTGGGAATCCAGGCGCAAAGTCCCGGCTTGCCCGTGCAACGCACCCACAGGTCTTGGTACACGCCACTGGTGTTGTCGGTCAACGTCGCTTGCTGTTCAGCCTTGCCATCCAGGCGCGGCAGCAGTCCGCTCTTCACCAACACTTGGAAACCGTTGCAGATGCCGATCGCGAAACCGCCGCGCTCAACAAAAGCCAATAACTCATCACGCAGACAGGTCATCAGCTCGTTGGCGAAGATGCGGCCGCTGGCGACGTCATCGCCGTAACTGAAGCCGCCGGGAATGGCGAGAACTTGGAAGTCGCGCAGACGCTTAGGATTTTCGCGCAGACGATTCACATGCAGGGTCTCGGTGTCTGCCCCGACCAAGCGGAAGGCATGGGCAGTCTCGGCGTCACAATTCGTCCCCGCCGCGCGGAGCACACAGACCTTGGGTTTCATCCAGCTCCCGGTGATCGCGGGATTTAAGGGCCCCAAGCGACAGGTTCAAGAGCGGGTTCGGGACTAACCCGCATTCACGTGACCCCATCGCTCACGATGGGGCTGGCGCCGAGATGCGGTGGCGGCATACAATCGGCGTAGCCGATGCCGCCACGATTTTGCCGGCTTGCCGGCAAAATCGAGCATTGACAAAGCCAGGGGGGCGAGCGGGTGCCGCAAAAGCGGCAGCAGGCCAAAGGCCTGCGAACACGCGCAGCGCAAGCGTAGCCCCGCAGGCCACAGGCCGAGGAGCAAGCGCAGCCGGCGTGCCGAAGGCCGTAGGGGTGAAACCCCTGAAACAGATCACGGCCCCATGGGGGGCATGCCTGGTGGCATACCCATCGGATCCTTGGCTGCCCGACCAGCGTCGTAGTCGATGGTCGCCTCAAAATGCAGTTCTATTTTCAGTTTGTTGGGGTGGTTGGTCCGGACCGTGACCGTTTCGACGAAGGCCCCCTGCGGCAACAAGCCCTTCTCGTCGCGAGCCGTAGCGGTTGCAGTAATCAGAATGGAGCCATTGCCCTGGTCGGCAGAGGTAAAGGTCCACAGTTTACCGGTGTAGTCGATTCCCTCGACCCGCAGGCCACCCTGGGGCGAGTCCTCGGGCGGACTCGACAAGCGGATGCGCTTGGTCAGGCGCGGTGCTTCGTCAGGACGCTCGTGGCTGACATAGCGATAGATGTCTCGCCAACCGTTGTCGGCCGGACGTTCAAGTGGCGACTTACCGCGTTCTATGGCGTCCACCGTCACCGCCGGACGAACGTTCCACCAGGACATGACTTCAATCGGCTCCAACTCGAAATCGGAAACATACAAGGTAATCTGCACATGCTGCGGCCCACTGCGCCGATTGGTCTCCACGTCGACCGCCAGGGTGGTGGTTTCGCCTGGAATCAGAAACTTGGACGCGATTTCTAACTTAGCACACGTGCAGGTCGAATCGATCTTGCTGATCTTGATCGCCCGATCGTGCGGATTCTTCACGGTGATGACCGCGTGGAAGAGCTTGCCCTCAGGAATCACCGGAGCCAGTTCCTCAGACGCCACGTTGGCGTTGACGACTTCGGCAGCAGGCATCGCGCAGATGACCAACAGCAGCAATGTCAGAAGACGCATCGGGAGGTAAACGGCGGTCCAGCGCATGGGTTCAGGTCGTAACGTCTGCCCGCGCAGCGGCCAGCACCGCTTCGGCAAACCGTGGCGACTGTAGCGACCACGCAGGCTGTTGGCCGGCGAAAGGCAGCACCCCCAGCACGGGCAATCCAGTTAAACGACTCAATTCATCTGGGGCAGTCCGCACCGCCAGCGAATCCGCCACTTGGGCGTGGTGATTGACGACCAACCCAAGGAGCCGCAAGCCACGGCGACGCGCCTCGTTCACCGTTAGCTGCGTATGATTCAGCGTCCCCAGATGCGGCCGCGTCACGAGCAGCACCGGCCAGCCCACATCGGCCAACAGGTCGGCGTTGGTCAAACGATCGGTCGTAATCGGAGCCAACAGTCCACCGGCAGTCTCCAGCACGACATCCGCATCCCTTGCTTGATCAGCCAATGCCACCGCCGGTGCCGTGAGATCGCGCAACGCAACGTTCACGCCCGCTGCCGATGCCGCGAGATGCGGCGAACACGGCTCGGCAAACTGCCGCGTGAACAGCGATGCACGTGGCTGACCGTCGCCGAGATACTGACCGAGCACACGGACGTCTTCTGAATTCGTTCCATCCCATCCGCCGCACGAGATCGGCTTGTGCAGCCAAACGCGGCGGCCAAGCGCGCGCAAACCCAAAGCCAACTCAACGCATACGCGAGTCTTGCCAACGTCCGTGTCGGTGCCGATGAGGGCGAGGCGCATGTCAGCCTGGGATTGCAGTAAGGAGAATGGCCATTTGCGAAGATCCATCGCTATGCCCACATAAGTAAGACATCACGACGACATCCAATCTTCGTTTGGGATTCGACTGAAATCATCCTTAGTAAACTGAATTCCTTCAAATAATCTCACCACCACTGGATCTTCGACCCCCATCGGTCGCCATCCCTCTTGAATGAATTCCCTGGATTTCAGCCTCAGAATTACCAACGAGAACGGGTCTTTGCCTGTATCTTTTGACGGCCCCGCCCAGCCAGCGACAGCCTTGGCGATGGCAAACGGCATTGGGTCACTGTCGTATTTCCATCCTACCGAAACATACTTCCACCAATACCGACAAAATGAATGCGTTTGAAATCGCTGATTTTCACCACGCCTGATTGCCTCACCACACAATAGCATTTCAACCTTTACCGGCTCTATCTCCCTACCAAGTCGACCAACAAGCGTGTCATATGTTTCAAATGGGTACATATCGGCGAGCGCCGAGGCAGATTCAAATCCGTGCCTTGTGATGACCGCATTCGCATTCTTGATCCAGCTACAATCAAAAGCCATCGTTCGCTTCGCTTAGAATTAAGAAAGATGGAAAAAGAATGGCCATAGGTCCGCTATTATTCCAAACGTCAGTTTGAAACGAGCGAAATACGCTGCGCCGGCATGGCTCGTCGCTGCGACGTCGTCCGTACCCCTGCAATCCGACGTGCACGAGTGCGCGGCAGCACGACGCTGACTTCGAGTTTCCCGCCCAGCGCTTCAACATAGCGCTGGAGAGCACCAACCGTGACATTGGAGCGACGTTCCAGCTTCGAGAGTGCCGCTTGCGATACGCCCATAGCCCGCGCTGCCTCCTGCTGGGTGAGGTGCTGCGCCTCACGGATTTGCGCCAAACGCAAGCCCGTGATCTTCTCCTGGGCGCGACGGCGAATCTCGGCCCGCTCTTCGGCGGTGAAAAGGTCGTTGAATACGGTGTCTATTTTCTTCATGGCCTGCCCTTCTTGATGCGTTCAAGGTGACGGTCGTAGATGGCATCGGCTTGCTTGATCAACGTCTTGTAAAAGCGCTCCTGATTGTGCCCGCTCTTATCTCCACCGATGAGCAACACCGCTCGTCGCGTGGGGTCAAGAGCAAAGAGCGTCCGGTAGGCGTTCCCTCCCGAAGTCGTACGCATTTCCTTCATGTTGGGGTGCTTCGACCCCTTCATGGTGTCCACGTGTGGTCGTCCGAGTTGTGGACCAACCTCGCGCAAGACCTCAACATCCACGGCAACCGCTTTCCTCCCCTCTTGGGGCAAGCTAGCGAGCCAAGACTGGAACTCAGGAGCAGCAAGAACCTCCCACGTCATGGTGGGCTTATAACCTCTATGTTATGGATAGCAACTCTCGAATACAACTCCATGTCGGGGAATGCGTCCAAATTCGCCAGAAAAATCAGCGACAATGAGGCGCGTCGCCTACTTCATGGTCACCAACGACGGTTCGTAACCCTCCGGCGCCTGCAGCCCCATCAGAGCACACGATGTCGCGGCGATGTTGGCAAGGCCGGGCTTGGCGATAGCCGTGTTCAGCGCGTATTCACCGGCGAAACCAGGATCGTAGATGATGAATGGTACTGGGTTCAGCGTGTGGCTAGTCTTCGCTTTGGGTTTGCCATTTTCCATTTTCACGCCCCCCTTCTTGTCCATCTCGTACATCTCGTCGGCGTTGCCGTGGTCGGCGGTGATCAATGCGATGCCGCCGAGGCGTTTGATTGCCGGCAGCAGACGGCCAAGACACAGATCCACCGCTTCAACACCCATGCGCGCGGCTTCGAACACGCCGGTGTGGCCGACCATGTCGCCGTTCGGATAATTGATCCGCGCGAAGCCGTAGGGTTTCGCCGACAGTTCCGCAATCGTCGCGTCGGTAACCTCGGCTGCTTTCATCCACGGACGTTCGTCAAACGAAACACGATCAGATGGTACTTCGATGTAGGTCTCCATCCGTTTGTCGAGGTAGCCCGATCGGTTACCGTTCCAGAAATAGGTCACATGGCCGAACTTCTGCGTCTCGGAACATGCAAGTTGACGTACACCGGATCCGATCAGGTATTCACTCAACACGCGATCGATAACCGGCGGCTCAACCAAAATGCGCGGCGGCAGATTGGTGTCGCCATCGTAGGTCATCATGCCGGCGTAGCACACGTCAGGGCGACGACAGCGCTCAAACGGCACGTTACCGACAAACGCTTTGCTGATCTCGACCGAACGATCGCCGCGGAAGTTGAAGTAAATGACTGAATCGCCATCGACGATTGGCGCGAACGGTTTGCCGTCCTTGACGATGACAAACGCCGGTAAATCCTGATCGATGACGCCTGGCTTTTCAGCGCGGAATGCTTTCACCGCTGCTGACGCGCTGGGGAATGGTCGGCCCTCGGCCAGCACATGCGTCTTCCAGCCCCGTTCGACCATCGACCAATCAGCCTCGTAACGATCCATGGTGATGAACATGCGACCGCCGCCGGTGGCGATGCCGTAGGCCGGATCGACCGTCTTAATCCAGGCCTCAAACGGTTCGATGTAGTCGAGCGCACTGGTCTCGCCCACATCGCGGCCATCGATCAGTGCGTGAACAGCGACGCGAGTGATCCCACGCTTCTTGGCTTCAACGATCATCGCCTTGAGGTGATCAATGTGGCTATGCACGTTACCGTCTGAAAATAAACCGATGCAGTGCAGCGTCGAACGCTTCGTCACCGCGTTGGTAATGATCTCGTTCCAGCCCTTGCCGGTAAACATCTTTCCATTGGCGATCGCGTTCGCGACCAACTTGGCCCCTTGATCAAACACGCGACCAGCGCCGAGCGCATTGTGACCGACCTCCGAATTGCCCATGTCCGCGTCCGACGGCATGCCGACTGCGGTGCCGTGGGCGAGCAGCGACATGTTTGGACACGACGCCATCAGCCCATCCAACACCGGCTTTCGTGCCGCGCGCACCGCATTACCGGCATAGTCAGGACCAATGCCGACTCCGTCCATGACGACGATAATCACCGGGCCAGCGCGACGTCCGCGAAATGCCGTGGGCTGCAAGGATAAGGCCATGGTTTCTCCAGTGAGTCGCCGGGACTCTCGCGATGGCGTCTGGACTGCAACGCCTGCGAGCGCCGACTCTGTTCTTTCCCACCCCATCCCGCCGCGATAGACCTTGGCAGGACGTCAGCCATGCAACGACCGATTCTTATCGTGGGAGGTGCGCCGCGCGTCGCGGTCGACGCGATACGGCATCTGACCGTCTCGGCTACGGGCGCGACCGCCGTCACCTTGTCGCAACACCTACGCACGGTCGGCCGCGAACCGCACTTGCTGCTGTCCTTGGATGCTGCTCCAAGTGCCACCGCCGAGCGCTATCGCGATCGTGACGCGTTGGAACTTGCACTCAGCACGTGGATTTCACGGCATCCTGATGGCTGCGTCGTCATGTCGGCGGCGGTCAACGATTACCGCGTGGCTTCAGTCGAACGCTGGGAAGGCAGCGATTGCCAAAAGCTGCGTGCCGGCGAAAAGCTACCCAGCGGCGCTGATGAGGTCGTGATTCGCCTGCGTCCTGAAAACAAAATCATTGATCGCCTGCGTCCCGAATTTGGTCTGCGTGGCCCGATCGTCGGATTCAAATTCGAGGCCGCCGCCAGTGTCCTGGCCAGCGCTGAAGAACTCCTGCGCCGCGTTGACGCTGCTTGCGTCGCGGCCAACAGTCTGTGCGGCGAAGTTCAAGCCATCATCGATGCGAGCGGAGCAGAGCGCTTCCCCACGCGACCCTTGATGCTGACCGCGCTCGCCAAGCGCATCGCGGAAATATAGGCCCTCATCGCTAAAACCCCCCTCCTTCCGCCCAGTTGCTGTTTTACCGCAGCCTGCTAGAAGGCTTCCCCTCACGACGCTGCGCGATTAGCTCAGTTGGTAGAGCAAGGGATTCTTAATCCCTGGGTCCTAGGTTCGAATCCTAGATCGCGCACCACGATAAAGGCCCGGCAAGTCAGACTTGCCGGGCCTTTTCTTTGCGCCTATGGCTTGGCGAGCGTCCGCACGTTCATCAGCGCCGATTGACCTTCGGTCACTGGCTTAACCGTGAAGCTGCACTCCGCACCGGTTGTGGTAACCGTGATGACCGTTGCCGCATTGACCGTGCAGGTAAATGACAGGCCATCAACCGGAACCTCCTTGCCATCTTGAGTCACGCGCAGCGACGAACCGACAACGAATGCGCGAGTCGAGCCACGATTGAATAATGCCTCTACCTCAACACTGACTGATGATTTCAACTCAAGCGGTAGGCCGGTGATCTCAGGAAACTCGCCCAACTTCCATTCGATCGGATTCACGATGCCGCCATCGGCTTGAATGATTGCCGGGGACTTGCGCACATTCTTGCGACCGTCCTTATGATGCCAGACAGCCGTGTGGATTGGCCATTGCCTTGGAAAAATTAGCCCTGGGTTCGCTGGAACAGGGTCCAATTCCAGGTCGTAGCAATCCCAGGTGAGGAACGCCCCCAAGCCATAGCCTCGGGCAGTACCAACATAAGCCCACGAATCCTGGGGAAATTTCTTCCACAGATCGACATGGGCATTGTAGCCCCACTGGGCAAACTCAGGAGCGCCTTGGCGCAAGGCTTCCTGATAGACTAGGTCCGGAATTTTCATTTTCGCTTGGCCACCAGTTTTGACGCCACTGCGTTCATGCCACGGACCATCAAAGTGGACACCATCCTTCAGCACCATGACCTTCACTACCTCGTTGAACTTGCGCATAATATCACCCCAGCGCTTGTCATTCGTTACTCGACTGGCGTAGGACATGATGAACACGTGATCGATGGTGTAACCAAGATCAAAATGAAGGCCCTTGTCCGCAAAGGCATTGCCTTCACCGAATATCGGCCAGCCACCAGCGGTCACACCCTGATGTGCGACCAAATCATCCATTTTGACGCTGTAATCTTCCAAGAGTGCCTTTTTGCGTGCCGGATCGGTCATGTTCTGCGCGGCAACCCATTGCGAGAAGATAAGCACCATCGGGCGATTAACCCCGGAAAGCATGGACGATGCGCCATCAACATAGGTATCCTTCCAACGACTACTCGGACCCGGTGAACGACTCATGGCCCCACGGTAAATCATGGTTTCATAGATCTTTTCGCGAATGTCCTTGAAATGACGTATGCCGATGAGTTCATGCAGGGCTGGATCCCACGCTGCTCGGAGGTGTTGCAGAGCATAGGCGAGGTCAGCTACGATCATTCCGTGGGTAAACTCGCCTTGCAGTCTGGTGCGCATTTCTGGCCACGATCCATCCCAACACTGCAGCCGAACCATCATGTCCATGGCGCGAATCGCACTGGCACGACCTTCTTGACCGCCGAACTGAGCACAAATGCGCGCCACCTGCTGCGTACGACCTTGCGCAACCAAATTGTCCTTACTAACATTTACCTTCCCAGGACTGAATCGATCTGAGTCGTATGATCCGTTGTAGATATCCTCGAGAGCAAGCCCATCTATGTAGAACGTTCCACTCGCTGGCTCCAGTTTTTTCCCGTCTTCTGGGAGTCGGCGATGAGCCAAGACCAGGTCAAAACCACTGACCGATTTCCAGAAATTATTTTTTGGCGTCTTGAATACCCCACAGGTATTATCAAAAACAAAACCCCAATCGATGTACATCTTGTGCGGATTGTCGCCAAACTTCTGCCGTAGCGGGATGTCGGTGAACACAATGGGATCAGGCTCATTTCCCTTAAAATAAACGCCGAGGCGAAGATCCTCGCTGAGTGCGGCATCGGCCTTGACCCACATGCCCATCCCGGTCGAACGACTAAGGAAGTCTACGGGGTCTTGGAATCGCACCTGAATCAGATCCTGAATACCCTTATCGCGCTGAGCCCCGGCGATGTTTGAAACCGTAATCTTGTAACATTTCCCATCGCCATTCACATCCCAATCAGCACTCTCCTCAACCTTCACGCCTCCCACGCCAGTCAACGTCCCCAGCAAAGGAATATCCGGAAAATTTTCTTTCCGCTGTTGCGCTACGGCTCGGCCAGCAGCAGATTCTAGCAGCTTGGTTTTTAGCTCTATGGATTTGGCGAACTCTGGGACCGGTGACGGTTCAGCGGCGCTGATCAGCGCTACGAATCCAAGTGCGCAAGAAGTCATTATTGCCAAAAAAGCCCGCATGCGAGACTCCTACAAGGATGGTTGTTATTGGACGAAATGTAGGATCCATCTCCCTGAGACAAGGCGGACCAGCACGCAACTCAAGATGCTAATGAACCAAGAGCCAGGGACAATTCCAGTGCCGGCATGATGACAGCAGAGAGGCTGCATCATTCTTGTATGATCAGGCTTCCGTAAATTCTCCCAATCGCGCTAGACTGCTGGAATGAGTCATCACGCTTTACTAGTACATGCGCCACTTTCTTCTTCTGCTCGCTGCCATGGTGGCTGCGGGTGAATCTCCCGCGCCGATTGGATTCCGCATCGACGGTAGCGGACGTTTCCCAACCGCCACCCCGCCAACCGAGTGGAGCGCGACGAAAAACGTCGCATGGAAAACCGAGATGCCAGCACCGTCCAATGCTTCGCCGCTGCTACTTGGCGATCTCGTCGTGACCTGTGCTGAAAAAGGATCCGTGCTCGGCCTCGCCGCCGCCGATGGCAAGATCCGTTGGACTCTAACCGATGAAACGGACAAACCGCTGCCCAAGGCGCATCAGTCCAATGGCTACACCTCGGCTACGCCGGTCAGCGATGGACAGTTTATCTACGCCGTGTTTGGTTCCGGCCGAGTCATGGCGTGCGATATCGCTGGCAAGAAGCGCTGGGCGATTGATCTCGAACTGCCACCGCAAAAGGACTGGGGCTCGTGCATGTCGCCCCGGTTGGCCGGTGGATTGCTGATCGTGCATATCGACCAGCTGTGGGGTATCGATCCCACAACTGGTGCGATAAAGTGGCGCCAGAAATCGCCGTGGACGTGGGGCACTCCAGTCGTAGCCAAGGTCGCTGGCACCGACGTGGTGTGGACCGGCGGCGGCTTTTGCTTCCGCGCCAGCGATGGCCAGGCATTGGCCTCAGGACCACCCAAGCTCGCCTACAACAGTCCCTGCCTGGTCGATGACGTCCTCTATTATGTTCAAGGCATCCCGATGGCCTTTACTCTAGGCGCTACGCCCGATGTCAAACCACAGCAACTCTGGCAGGGGAAAATTGCCGACGATCGTTACTACGCCACTCCACTGATCCACGAAGGACTCGTGTATGCCGTAAACCAAAAAGGCATGCTCAGCGTCCTCGACGCCAAGAACGGCACTACCGTGTACGAGCAAAAACTTGATGGCTTGAAAGGAACCATGTATCCCAGTCCGACGCTCGGTGGGACGAACATTTTTCTCGGTAGTGAAGGCGGCCAGACATTGGTCTTAAAACCCGGTCGCACGTTCGTCGAAGTCGCGCGCAATGCCTTAGAGCCCTATCGCTGTAGCCCGGTCTTCGATGGCAAGCGAATCTACATCCGTAGTCAGAAGAACATGTGGTGCTTGTCCGCCCCGTGAATCGCGGTGCGCATAGCAAACAATCAAACGGTTGGCTGATCTGGGGGCTTAACAAACGCGAGTTCAAGCGGAGCGGTGGACAAGGTGTGCCCACCAACTTCGACCCAGATGGTCAAGCGCAGCGGCGCTACCTGTCCGGGCAGCAGATCCGCGTACGGAACTGGACAATCCATACGGATGATCGGCGTATGGATGCCGCAATCGATCGGCAGGTTGGGATTGGGAACCCGCACGTTCAGTTGCGTACTGGTGAGTGGTGGCGCCGTCATCGGCAGATGACTGGCCATGACCCGGACATGCACGAGGTGATCGCCGGCCTGTTCAGTTTGCATGCGAACAAACATGGTCAGCGAACCCTGCCACTGTGGGCCAACCACGGTAATCCGATTGTAGGTGCCAGCGATGAGCCACTTGCCGCCTTCCATGCGATTCAAGTAGTCGCACAGAATGACCGATCCGCGGACCGATTGCATCGACTGTTGGTCGTCTGTCATGGTGTCTGACCTTACGAGAAAACCCCGCAGTTGCCCGCAGGGTTTTCGTTGGTGCCCAAGATAGGAATCGAACCTACGACCTTCGCATTACGAATGCGCTGCTCTACCGCTGAGCTACTCGGGCCTGTGTAACGACGGGCGGAGCCTACGGGATCGTTTGCGTGGGCAAGATCCTGTCGCCGCCATGCTCCAGCGTGGCCCGACGTGAGATCACAGCGATGGTCATACCCATTGCCCCTGGCCACGCTGGAGCGTGGCGTTCCCAGGCCCTCAACCCATGTGCTTGATCATCGCGTCGCCAAATGCGGAGCACTTCACCTCGGTGGCTCCCGTCATCTGACGCGCGAAGTCATACGTAACCGTCTTGGCCGTCACGGCGCCATTGAGGCCCTTGACGATCAGATCGGCCGCCTCGTTCCAGCCCATGTGGCGGAACATCATTTCGCCGGACAGGATGACCGAACTGGGGTTGACCACGTCTTTGCCCGCGTACTTCGGCGCGGTGCCGTGGGTCGCTTCGAAGATCGCGCGGCCGGTTTTGTAGTTGATGTTGGCGCCGGGTGCGATGCCGATGCCGCCGACCTGGGCAGCGAGCGCGTCGCTGATGTAGTCGCCGTTGAGGTTCAGGGTCGCCAGGACCGAGTATTCGGACGGACGCAACAGGATCTGCTGCAGCATCGCGTCAGCGATCACGTCCTTGACGATGATCTTCTTGCCGGTCTTTGGGTTCTTGAATTCACACCAGGGTCCCTTGTCGATCAAGGTCGCACCGTACTTGGCGCGGATGTAGTCGTAGCCCCACTTCATGAAGCCACCTTCGGTGAACTTCATGATGTTGCCCTTGTGGACCAGGGTCAGGTTGGGCTTGTCTTGCAAAATCGTGTATTGGACCGCGGCCTCGACGAGGCGCTCGGTGCCTTCGCGCGACACCGGCTTGATGCCGAACGACGCGGTGTCGGGGAAGCGCACTTTCTTGATCATGCCCAATTCTTTGAGCAGCGCCTTGACCTTTTCGGCCTCGGGCGTGCCGGCGTCGAATTCGATGCCGGCGTAGATATCTTCGGTATTCTCGCGGAAAATGATCATGTCGACCTTTTCCGGTTCCTTCACTGGGGAAGGCACGCCCTTGAAGTACTGCACCGGGCGGACGCAGGCGTAGAGATCCAGCAGCTGACGCAGCGCGACGTTGATCGAGCGGATGCCCTTACCAACCGGCGTGGTCATCGGGCCCTTGATGCCGATCACGTATTCGTCGATCGCCTTGAGCGTGCAGTCGGGCAGCCACCACTCGGGCTTATTGTCCGGGCTGGTCGGATCGCCGCCGTTGAGGCGTACCGATTTCTCGCCCGCGAAGACTTCCATCCACGCGATCTTGCGCTTGCCGCCGTAGGCCTTGGCCACTGCCGCATCCATCACGCGCACCGAAGCGCGCCAAATGTCCGGACCCGTACCGTCGCCTTCGATGTAGCAGATGATCGGCTGGTCGGGCACGATCAGCTTGTCGCCCTTGAGGGTGATCTTCTGGCCGGTGGTGGGGACCTTGGGGTCGGTTGGGCTTGCCATGGGTAGTGCTCTGCGTCGTTGGGTGGAGCGACGTATGTAGTGCCCAACCCCCCTTCACGCAAGACGAGGGGCTTTGCCCCTCAATCAGCTACGAGCTACGAGCTGCGAGCCGCGAGTTTTGCAGGCTATTCGTACGCCAATGGTATCGCCAAATGTCCCTCGATTTTCCTCGAAACTCGTAGCTCGCAGCTCGTAGCTCGCAGCTTGTAGCAATCCGTGGCAATGCTTGCGGACACGGTTGGAGATCCACACTCCCCCCATCCGCCCATGCGCCTTCGCCGCCTCGAAACCTATGGATTCAAGTCATTCGCTGACCGGATGACCTTCGACTTCGAGGACGGCATTACCGCGATCATCGGCCCCAACGGTTGCGGTAAGTCGAACGTTGTCGATGCGATCAAATGGGTGATCGGTGAGCAGTCTGCTAAGGCCCTGCGTGGTTCGGAGATGACCGACGTCATCTTCAACGGCTGCGCGACGCGCCGCGGCATGGCGTTTGCCGAAGTGACGCTCCAGCTGGATCAGTTATCGGCCTCGATGCAGATCGACACGCCCGAAGTCGCGATCACCCGCCGCCTCACTCGCGATGGCCTGTCGAGCTACTTCATCAACGGCAAGGCGTGCCGACTGAAGGACATTAAAGACCTGCTTATGGGTACCGGCATGGGCACTAGCGCCTACGCCGTAATCGAACAGGGCCGCGTCGGCTTCATTTTGGAAGCGAACACCAAAGATCGCCGCTTGGTCCTGGAAGAAGCCGCCGGCATCTCGCGTTACCGCGCGCGTCGGCGCATTGCTGCGCGTAAATTGGAACGCGTCGAAGTTGATCTCCAGCGCATCGCCGAAGTGCTGACCGAAGTGCGTCGTCGTGCGCGTCAGGTCCGCCGCCAGGCCGAGGCTGCACTGAAGTGGCGTGATCTGTCGAAGCGCGCCAAGGAGCTGCGCCTGGCTTTTGCCATGGAAGAACACGGTCGTTTATCGACCGAACTCACGACGCTGAATGGCAAACTCCAACAGATCACCGCCGAAGAAGCAAACGCCAGCGCCGAAGCGGCAACCCTCGAAGCGAAGGTTGCCGAGGAAGACGCCCGCCTCGCCCCGAGCGAGGAGATCATCCGCCAGCGTGAACGTGAGCGCGCCGACGCACAAAGCCGTCGCGACGTGACCGCCGCACAGACCGCCGAATGCGATCAGCAGTTGGCCGAACTGGACCGCGTCGAGGCCGAAGATCGCCGCGCACTCGACGAACTCGCCAAGCGCATCGCCGCCACCGACCGTGCACGACTTGACGCACAGTTAAAACTGGCCGAAGTCGCCGGTTCGTTTGGAACTGACGCAGCCACCGCCTCACCGATCAGCGATTCGCGTGCGGAACTCTCGCTGGCGATCGCGCAAGTTGACGGCTTACTCTCAAAAGTTGAAGACCTCAAAGCCAAGCAGATGGAATGCCTGCGCGAGCTGGCCCGCATCGACGCCGAACGCGGTGGCTTGGCCAATGCGCAGACCGCGATCAACGAACGTCGCCGTCGCCTGAACGAACGCACTGGTGGACAGGGCGACCTGTTGCTGCGCATCGCTGCAACCGCCGCCACTGCCAAAACCGCCCTCGAAGAGGCGCAGATTGCCGCCGCCGATGCGCATCTCGCGCTCGACGCGGGCATCCGCGCGCGCGAAACCGCCGCTGCCGAGACCACCAGGCTCGACAACGAAATCTCCGAAGTCCGCCACGCCGAAGCTCGCGCCGAAACCATGCTGCGCGTGCTGCAAGATCACGAACGCCGCTCAGAAGGCGTTGCCCGTCCGGTGCGCGAAGTGCTGTCGCAGGCCGACGGCATCACCGGCTTGGTTGGCATGGTCGCCGACCTCTGCCAAGTTCCGGACGACTGCGTCGTTGCGATCGAAACTGCACTTGGTGGCGCAGCCCAACACATCGTCACCGAATCAGTCGAGGATGCCAAACGCGCCGTTGAATGGCTGAAGAGCGGACGCCGCGGCCGTGCCACGTTCTTGCCGTTAGATGACATCCGAGGCGAAGAACGCATTGACGAACGCTTGCTCCGTGAGTCAGGTGTCGTTGGACTCGCCAGTCGGTTAGTTACCTACGACGAACGCCTGCGTCCGGTCTTTGAATATTTGCTCGGCAATGTGCTGGTCATCGAAACGCTGGATGATGCGATCGCATTGCGCCGACGCAGTCATCCGCGCTGCCGCATGGTCACGCGTGATGGCGAACACATCAATCCATCTGGCGCGATCACTGGCGGCCGCAGCGGCCATGCCGAAGGCGGCGGTCTGGTCTCGCGTAAGAGCGAGATCCACAAGCTGACCGAGGAACTCGCCGAGCTTGGCCAACGCCGCACCACGCTGGCAACCGCGCGCGAGGCTGCGCGCCAGGATACCGACGCATGCACGCGCCGGGTCGAAGAACAACGCCGCGCTATCCAGGTCCGCGACCGCGCGGCCAGCGATGCGCGCGCCAACCTCGCTCAGGCTGAACGCGACCGCGTGCACCTGGAAGAAACAACCAGCAGCTTCGGCGCGGAATTGGAAGAAATCGGCGGCGAACTCGCCAAGTTAGAGACCAACAGCAAGGACCTCGGCGGCCAACGCGACTGGTTCACCGCCTTGGAACGCAAGCTCGACAGCGAACGCACTGCCTTGCAAATCGAACTCGACGCTGCCGCCAGCCGGCGCAACCGCGTTCAAGAAGAGGTCAATAATCTCCGCGTCGAAGCGGCCGCCGCCCGCGAACGCGAAGAAGCAGCGCGCAATCACCTCGTCCATCTCACGCGTCAGCAGCAAGAGCAAGAGGACGACCGTGCCGAACGCGAACGCCGCCTGGCTGGACTCGATACCCGCCGCGCCGAACTACTGCGCCGCAAAGCCGAAGCAGGTGCAGGCCGCGAAGCCGCGACCCACGAAGTCGAACATTTGAGCCTCGCCGTGCAGGAGGCCGTTGCCGAACGCGATCGCCTGCGCCACGGCACCGAGGAACTCCGCAACCAAACCCGTGCCGCCGCCGCGCGCGCGCGCCAACTCGCGTCCGACCTCGCCGATGTGAAACTCAAGGTCAATGAGATCCAGGTTCGCTTGGAAGGTCTGACCACGCGTATCCGCGAAGATCACCAGTTGGAATTGGCCGAAGCGGCGGCGAATTGGACGCGGCCTGAAGATTGGGATCGCGACCGCCTCAAGAACGAACTCGACGAGGTCGAAGCCGAACTAACCAAGCTCGGACCAGTCAACCTTGCCGCAATCGACGAGCTGCAAGAAGCCGAAGCGCGCGAGACCTTCATCGATAAGAGTCATCGCGACTTGGTCGAAGCCTCTGAAAAACTCCTCAACGTCGTGGCTCAGATCGACAATCACTCGCGCCAATTGTTCGAAGACACCTACCGCAAGGTGCGCGCGAATTTCCAGGCTCTCTTCCGCCGTTTGTTTGGTGGCGGCTCAGCCGACATGCGCTTGGAACGCGTCGAGACCGTGACGATCACCGAAGCCGACGGCACCACCCGCGAAGTCGAACGTGAAGTCGATGTGCTGGAAGCCGGCCTCGAAATCATCGCCAGTCCACCGGGCAAGAATCCCAAGGTGATCAGCCAGTTGTCGGGCGGCGAAAAAGCGCTGACCGCCATCGCGTTGGTCTTTGCCGTCTATCAGGCGAAGCCGAGTCCGTTCTGTGTGCTCGACGAAGTCGACGCCCCCCTCGACGAAGCTAACGTCGATGTGTGGTGCAACATGGTGCGCGAATTCACACAGGGCGGAACCCAGGGCGACGGCAGCCAATTCATCGTCATCACGCACAAGAAACGCACGATGCAACGCGCCGACGCAATCTACGGCATTACTCAGAATGAACCGGGTGTCTCGACCAAGATCAGCGTGAAGCTGGGCGAGTTGCCGGATACCGGTGAACTGGTGCAAACCGTGCGTGGCGCCGGCCCGTACTCGGGCTGAGCAGAACCACCGTGGTCGATCGCTGGAGCGCGTTTCGTCCTTCGCCAGCGCCAACCATCGCCATTCCATTCGGCGTTCGTTCGATCGGCCAATACCGCCTTGATGCCGGACCGATCGACAACATCCCACCGCGTCGCTTCGTTCAACTGTATTGGTGCACAAGCGGTCGGATCAGATTCATCATTCCGACTGGAACCGCGGTTATTGGTGCCGGCGAGATCTTCGTCTATCCAAGTCGTACCGCCCATCGCATGTCCGCTCTGGATCCATCGACCGTTTACTGGTGGCTCACCGTTGATGGTCCCATGGCCGATCGTGCGGTCGAGGCGTTCGGTCTGCGCCCACCGTGGCCGCGCCGCGCTGGCCCGCCGCCCGAACGACTTTTTCGTCGCATTGCCAGTCTCATACCAGATCCAGCCCCAGCCAACGAACGTGCCGCTGCCGTATTGGGTTGGGAATTATTATCCGCTGCTGCCAGCGGTGGTCCTGCCGCGACATCAGATGATTCAGTCGAACGCTTGCACCGCAGTCTCGTCGATCGCGCCAGCGATCCATCGTTGTCGGTGACGCAACTCGCTACGGAACTCAAAGCCGACCGCAGCGTCCTCACTCGCCGCTTCACCGACGCATTCGGCATGGCACCAAAACCGTTTCTGCAATCACTCCGGCTTGGTCGCGCCATGGCGCTGTTGCACACCACGACCACCCCGGTCGCCATCGTCGCCCAGGAATGCGGATTCGCAGATCCGGGGTATTTTGCCCGCGCCTTCCGCAAGTGCACCGGCCAGAGTCCGGAACAATTCCGTCAGGGCTGAGTCCATCCTACTCATTTCAAGGCAACCGCAGAGGCGCAGAGGCCGCAGAGATCGCAGAGGATTGGGATTGGGATTGGGATTGGGATTGGGATTGGTGGACGCGGTTGTTCCCACGTGTCGATCACCCGCAGGGTGACAATCGGTATTGGTCTCCTCTGCGACCTCAGCGGCCTCTGCGCCTCTGCGGTTGCCTTGGGATATTTCAACTGAGCAACCTTAACCGAGCGACTTGACACCAGTCACAAAAGTCCCGGTCAGACTACAGAAAGCATCTACAATCGTCAGCGCCCATGGGCAGAATAGGGAGCAGTCACCCCTATCAGGAATCTTGCCATGCGCCTCGGCACTTGCTCATCCGCCATCACCAACGCAGCCATACTCGCTGCATCTGATGTGGATTTTGTCGAAGAAAACGTCCAAACATTCCTCTGTCCTGCCAACTCGGACGAAGCCGCCTGGAACACGCGTCTGAGCGCAGCGCGCGCCTGCGGCAAGCCGATCCAAGCCGCCAACTGCTTTTTGCCGGCCTCCTTGCCCTGCGTTGGACCCCAGGTTGATCATCACGCCATCCACGCGTGGGCGGCAACGGCTTTCCGCCGCGCCGAGCAGGCCGGCATCGCGATTATCGTCTTTGGCAGTGGTGGCTCGCGCCGCATCCCGGCCGACTTCGATGCACAGGAAGCCAAGCGGCAGTTTATCGATCTCCTGCGCAAACTCGCACCGATGGCCGAGGCCCACCACGTCACCCTCGTGATCGAACCGCTGAATGTGAAGGAATGCAACTTCATCAACTCGCTCGACGAGGGCGCCGCCATCGTGCGCGCGGTCGCCAGCCCCGGTGTCCGCCTGCTCGCCGACACCTTTCACATGATCTGTGAACGCGAGAGCCCCGCCGCCATCGTGCGCGCGGGATCATTGCTCGCGCACGTCCACGTTGCTGGCCCGCAACGCGTACCACCGACCATGAACGGACATGACTTCCGTCCCTACTTCCGCGCGCTCACTGATGCCGGATACAGCGGCATGATCTCGATCGAAGCGTCCTGGAGCGCACTCGCATCGCAGTTGGCTCCAGCAACGGTTGAACTGCGTGAACAAGCAGCGACTGCAGCGCTTACTATGACGACGTGTGTGTGAGCATCGGTGCGTCGGGGGGACTCAACCCTAGCAACGCATTCCAAGGCAACCGTTGGCTGAACCCATGTGCTGTTTAGGATGATGCTTCCCCTGGCTATGACGCCGCCACTGCCTTCGCAGCTGCTAGTTCACCGATCAGTTGCTGTTCGATCTCGCGCAGGGCCTTGGACTGGTCGGGCGTGACGCATGGCGGTACTTCACGCTGGATGAGTTGCTCGGCCTTCTCTTCGGCGCGCTGCGCGAGATCCTTGCTGCCACCCTTCTCCCAAACCGCGCGTCGGCTGCGAAACAGGAGCGCCGGCGAGAAGAGTTCTTGCTTGTAGTTCTCCAGCGTGTGCTCGCTGGTGAGAAAATCTTTGGCGATGCCGACCGAACGCACGACGTCGAGCGCCAACGACGCGTCGGTCACCTCAACCCCGCGCAACATGCGCCGCGTATAGCCCAGGATCTCGTCATCGATCACGACTTGGGCGGCCGAGATAGTCAGCTCGGATTCGAGTTGGCCTGCACCCCAGATCAGGCTGACACCACTTTGCTGATGCGATAAGTAGCCCAGTGATTTTTCCAACGCGGCCTGTTCATCCATGCACATCGATTCAGTGGACACCCATGAGCAGGACGGGAGTTGATACAATCGGCCCATGGCGGCGCTGATGTCGGCCAGTAAGTGGTTCTCTGGCCCGCCGGTCACGGCGATCGCCGTGCGCATGTCGAAAATATGCGCCAAACCCAGATTATAGATGCAGGGCCGTCCGGGCTCGAGTACCTGGTTCACCACCAGGCCGGCGAGAATCTCGGCGTTGCCGACCGCGGCCGAGCCAGCCAGGGTCACTGGTCCGGAAACGCCTGCCATGGGCTCGCCATTGATACTTGCCGGGATGCCGTGGCCGGCCGTTTGAGCGAATATTTCCAGGGCTAGATTGGTCCACCGCAACGGTCCATGGGCGGTGAACCCAATACTGAACCACGTGTCATTGCCCAGGACCGGCTTCATCCGGCACAACGCGCGAGCGCCCTGCGGGGTCGAGCAGAATGCACGAATATGCTTCCGGCAGTTCTCGGCCATAATGCGCAGGCCGATGACATCGCTGGTGCGCGGCGGTGTGTCGCTGAGGGCTAGGCCGAAGACGCCATCGACCCGCGGCAGCTGCTGCACCAACTTGGCGATATCGACCATGTCCTGGGATGTAGCCAGACGACTGCGACCCTGGCGGAAAACGTTCATCCCGGGTGTTGACCAGACCTGCGTCGGCGAGGTCGATGACATGACGACGCCGCCACTGGCGTCATGCGTACCAAGCCTGACCTGACGCGGTGCCAAGGCTAAGCACTCCTCAACCAGCTGCCTGGGGAAACGGATCTCTTGCGGTTGCGTCCCGCGTACAGCCCCGGCCTTCACCAGACGATCGCAGATGGCGTCGTGCTCGATGCGTACTCCGGGATTATCAAGCAGGGCGAGCGAGGCTTCGTGAATCCGATTGGCGTTGTCTGGTGTCATGGGGACCTCATCACGGTGGTGTCTGGTTGATCAGGGTTAACTGCGGATGTGCTCACGAGCGAATTTTCACATGCACTTTAACAAACTACATGGCTGCCATACGCGCGTTGTTGCGGCGTCGCTGAGCTTCATCCCAACAAGCCGTAGCGATCTCTAACATCTGCACGGCGTCGCACCAACGGTCGCTGGCTTCCACCCATGCCTGCTCGGCGTTTTGTGCTGTCGGCGCAAAGTTGATCTGCGGACTCAGGAGTTCCGGAGCGAAACACAGATAATCGCCCGGCTGCGCGGTGCGCAGGAAGCCAACCATGCAACGCGTCCACATCTCACGAAAATGCGGAATAGCACCAGCCATACTCGGATGATCGAGCGGCATCTGGATATGACCGCTGTTGCCCAAGCGGCCATGCATGTAGCGCACGCGTTCGAAGATCGGCGCCATAAATGTCCACTTTTCCTCAATATTGCCAAACCGCATCAGGAGGCCGGTATACCAATGGCTCAGGTCGGCATTGAAGCGCACGCCAGGATGTCGCTCAATCATCTGCACCGTGCGCCACGTGTCCTGCGTGATGCTGGCGCGATGGGTTTCTATGTAGATCGGCAAGTCTTCAGCAGTCGATGCACTGAGTACCGCCCCAACTAAAGCATCAATCTCTGCATCGGACTCGTGCCCAGATCCGACCAGCAAGGTTGCGCACGTCATACCCTCACGCTTCCATTGCCCAGCAAGTGGAGCTATTTCCTCAGGACGGAACACACGTGCATCAGCCATGCACCGCAATCCCAATTCACGACACAAAGCTGGGTCACCGCCTTGCACACCACGCATGCCGGCAGCCTTCAGACCAAGATGAACCTCGCGCGCGCTGCCGCGTGGCGCAGTCGACCACGATGGGAGATCGACAAGCCCAGTCGTGACGAAGGAGTGGCATAGGTACGGATCACCCCGAGTTCCGTCGTTGGTATTGCTGACCACGTGCGCGGTCATGACACGCGCCGCTTGAGCGCATGGTCGTACGGCAGTGCCGGCGTCGCGAACACCGTTTCGTTCTGGACAAAGTGCAAAGCGCACGCGCGACGCCACTTCGTGGAGCGATTCGCTCCGCTCTGATGAAATACGTTGCCATGGTGGAAGGAAACACCGCCTTTCTTCACCGGCGCTGGAGTCATTGGCTGCTGCGCCAACACCTCGGGTGGCAATTGCAAATTGAATGGCTCGCCAGGAGGTGCCGTGTGCTGATAAATGGGACCACGATTGGTTCCGTCGCCAAAAAAGAGACACCCATTTTCAACTGTTGCATCATCAAGGGCGATCCACGCCGTCGTGATGTCCTCGGTATTCTGCGGTCCGAAATAAAAGTTATCCTGATGTGCCGGCTTTGGCCCACCCCCTTCCGGCGGCTTGAAGAACACCTGGCTGAAGTAGACGGTGACACCGCGCCCGATCAGGGCTTCAACCATGGCGACCAGCATGGGATTGGTTGCCAGCTTCATGGTTTGCGCGCGAAAGGCGTGCGGATTGTCGAGTTTGCGCAGTACCGACTTGGCCGTCACCCCACCGTCGAGATACCACGCTCGGCGTTCGGCCGGCAATTCAGCGAGGAACTCCTCGCCCCACCGTTCGATGTCGCGAATCATCGCGTCCATCTCCTCGTGGGTGAATACATTGGGAATGGTGACATGACCGACTGCGCGATAGGTCGCGAGATCGGCATCGCTCAGAGCAGAATTTGGCTGGACAGCAACGGACATGGGTGGAGCTCCTCGGTAGGAAAACGACTCGTCGTATTGTTGTCACCCAACGCAGGGATGAGAATGGACATTCCTGACCGCTGTTTGTACTATCTGATCATGACCGCGGAGCTCATTTTTCTACACGGCGCCTGCCTACCGCGATGCACAACCGAGTTCGCCAAGCACTGGGTTGGCTACCATGCCCTGCAGTTCATGTCCTCGGGATCGGTAACCGTATCGTACGACAAGCGGGCGCATTCCATGAGTGGCGCATGGTGCTGGTCATCGTTCCCCGGTCCATTCATCACCATTCGGCGTGGTCAGGGCTGCACGTCGTGGAATCACCGCTATGTCGCGTTCACCGGCAACTTGGTCGGACGTTGGATGGCAGATGGTCTATTCCCAGTATGGCCGCAGGATATCCGCGACCGTGCTCGCTTCGAGGCGCAGTTCGATGAACTCTTGGAGCTGATCAAACGCGGCGATCGCTGGGGTCGGCGACGCGGCATCAATCTACTCGAACGCATGCTGCTTGAACTCGCAGACGATCGAACCGAGGAGAATTCAGGAGCACCTTGGCTCACCCGCGTACTCGACGCAATAACCAATCCAACGCAGAGCTACGACCCTGATCGACTCGCCAAACAACTTGGGATCAGCGCTGTCACACTCCGACGAAGATTTCGCAGCGCGACTGGACAATCCATGCACGCTTATGCCGTTAGTGCGCGCATCGCAACTGCACGACGCTTGCTGATTGAAGACGACTCCAGCATCCAAGAAATCGCTGATCGTCTCGGCTACCGCGATGTCTTTTTCTTTTCTAAACAGTTCCGCAAATATGTCGGCGTACCACCGGCGCTGTTTCGCGCGAGCAAAGTGTGACCCGAGACGGTGCAGTCCGAACTTCAGGACTATGGCCGTTGCCGTCTCCATGCGCTGCAAGGCGTCGTTCCAACGGTCGCACAGGCAATTGTTGACTTGTGCGGCACTGCGAATCGCATGCACGCATGGCCACCACTGACCGCGGTATAGAGATCCACTATGACATTCCATATCGACCAACTGGTTCTGATCCGGCTGGCGAACGCTGGCGCGGCGATCTCTTCCTACCGCAACGGTGTCACTGTGCGCCATTGGCCTTGGTCATTCATGGCGGCGGCTGGAACGCGATGGATAAAAACAGCTTCGCTGGCGTTGCTGAGTTCCTCGCTCTGCAAGGTTACGCAGCCTTCGCCATCAACTACCGTCTGATTGCCCATGCACCATATCCGGCCTGTCTGGAAGATTGTCTGGCTGCGGTCGACTTTCTTGCGGCCGGCAGCAATCCGCACTTGGCTGGTCTGGGTCAAGGTCCGATTCTCATCTGTGGCGGCTCGGCCGGTGGACACCTGGCGCTGATGACTGGACTAACAGCTCGGTCAGCAATTAGCGGCATCATCTCCATCGCCGGCCCCACGGATCTCAACATCCAATTGCGCAAACCCAACCACCACACGCTCCCATTCTTTGGCGAGCAGGAAATGACGCCGGAATTACTGCGCCTAGCCAGTCCTATCCATTACGTGACGTCATCGTCACCGCCACTGCTGTGCACGCATTCCCGTTGTGATGGACTGGTCGACCTGGATCAAGCCAAGCGCTTGGTGGCCGCCTACCATACGGCAGGCGCTCGCGCAGAGCTCTATGCCTACGATGGAAACGATCTCTACCATGGCATTTGGCCGAGCGGTTACGAGGGTCCAATTGACGGACCGGCTGGACGTCGAACCACCAACCTCAAGCACCTGCTGCCTGAACTTGAAGCGGCCATCGCAGCTTTTGTGCGCAGCTTGGCCTGAAGACAAAGACACCACTCAACGGTCGTGGAGCGACGACGGTCGAGAAGGACAAGACGAGAAATATCGGACACCCGCGTTTCTCACAACCTTCGATGCCATATTCTGTTGGCATCCGTGAACGCAATTCCTGATCAACCCCTGTAAGCGTTATACTTAACTTACAGGGGTTTTTTGGTGCGCGGGCGGGGACTTGAACCCCGATGAGTTTTACCTCGCTAACACCTCAAAACCACCTTGGGATATCATGTAAGTATATTTCTATACATATCTTATGCATTAAACAAGTGAATCGCCAGAGTGGACAAACTTGGATAATCGTGGTCAGGGTTGGTCAATGATGGACACGCTTGGACACCAATTAACGCGAGTGCTGCTGCACGATCTGCAGGGTGTCGAGAGCTGCCGCACGCCTGCGAGCGACCATCGCAATATCGATTTTCAATCTGATGGTTGGAGCCTATCCAATTTCGTCACGCGGCAAGTCGTCGCACGACACGGAGATTAAATACACTCATACTATTTCACATTGCAATATATCACCTTGTAATATACTGACGAGCGATGCGAATCATTGCTCTTTCGACATTGACGACCTATTCCAAGCGAAGACCTGACGCAGCTAAAGCCCTTGTGGCATGGTACTCCGTAGTCACCTCCTCCACGTGGCGCAACGCCGCCGATGTGAAAGCGACATATGGAAACGCCAGCATCATCGACGCCGAGCGGGTAGTATTCAACATCGCTGGAAACAAACACCGCCTGGTGGTCGCTATCAACTACCGCTGCGCCATCCTCTTTATCAAGTTCATCGGTAACCACGTCGAATACGACCGCATCGACGCTGCCAACGTCCAACACGGAGACCATCCATGACCACCATCGCTATTGCTCCGATTCACACCAAAGCCGATTACCACGCCGCTCTGCGCCGTGTTGAAGAACTATTCGATGCTAAACCTAAGACCGCAGCGGGCGATGAACTGGAAATCCTCTCGGTTCTTGTTGAGGCCTATGAACGCGAACATCATCCCCTTCCGCACAGCTCCGGTGCTGATGTCCTCCGCCACCTCATGGAAACCAACGACCTGACACAGAGCGATCTCACCGAGGTCGGCACACAAGCCGTAGTCAGCCTCATCCTGGCTGGTAAACGACAGCTCAACGTGCGCCAGATCAAGGCTCTGGCTGAGCGTTTCCACGTCAGTCCGGCGGCGTTTTTGTAGTATCCTGGTCCATTCAGAGCCCCCATCTATTCCGAGTGTTTTGTACGGGACTTCCATCTGACTGAATACTTCGGCTAGGCTGCCGCGCGCCTCCATCCTACGGCGTCCATTGCAACTGAACTCAGCTTGTCAGCGTGCCGCGCCCCATGCTCACCAGCACAGCACCAATCCCCGATCACGTCCTCTCCCTGCCGCTCCGGATACGCGTCAGCCTGTGGATGGCACTGGGCACAGCTATGGGACTCCCGATTGATGGTAAGCGTTCAGCCGCCTGAACTAGCACGTACGACAATAGGGTCGTAGGTTGTCTGGGTGGGATCCGCGTGGGGCGCAAATATTCGTCATGCTGCCTCCCGGTAGTAGTACCGCAGATTTCCACCCAGACGTTCCCGGCAGGTAATCTGCCCCGCTGTTCTGCCGACTTTCGGTCCAGGTGCGATGATCTGCTCATCCAAACCTTGGTGGTTCCGCTCAGCGTGATAATAGGCCAGGAATTCCTTGATGACCCCACGCAGATGCCACTCGCTGCGCGGGATGACCCAGCGCAGGGATTCGGTTTTAAACGTCAACATAAAGCGCTCCATGAACGTGTTCATGTTCGGAGCACGGATACAGGTCTTCCTGCAACGCACACGTCGATCACGCATCTTGGCGACGAATGCATGAGAGAAGATGATGTCGTTGTCGATGATGCAGTGGGTGACGTCGCGGAAGAAACCATCGAGGTCGTCGGTCATATTCCGCGCCTGCTGCAGCATCCACGCTTCGTTCGGATACTGCGTGATACCAACGAGATGAACTTCTCGCGTGGCCAAGCGAATGACAAAGAAAACGTACTGTGCTTGCAGGTGGAGGGGTCGAAAATTGCCACAAACCGTCTGCGCTTAAATCGATTTTTACCAATCATCCCGCCTGGACCAGTTCGCCGACGATGTCAGGATGCCGGTCAACGAGGGCTAACAACGCGGCCGCAGTGCCCGTTGGATGCGCTTCGTCGTGCTCCCATTTCTCCAGCGTCCGCCGCGACGTGTGAATGCAGCGAGCAAATATTTCCTGGCTCATGTGCAGTCGAGCACGGATACGACGCACTCGACTTCCGGGCATCTTGATTGGCTTCGACTTCGGCACCTCACTGGTGCGCAGCGTGATCTTTCCAGCACGGTGATCCTTGATCGACGCGAAAGCGTCTCGGAGATCGTTCATAAGGCGGCTCATATGGTACGTCCTTTCCTGGCCTGTTCTTTGAGTTCATGCGCGTAGATGGCCAGTTCCTTGCGCTCTTTGGGTGTGAGGTCGTCTTGTTCTTCGTGGTCGTAGATAGTGAGCAGGTGAATAGTCTGATCGAGACTGACGTGAAGATAGATGGTCCGACTACCGCTGCGCTTCCCTTTGCCCCGCTGGCTGTTTGCCCACCTGATCTTGCGGATGCCTCCGGCACCTGGAATGGCGTCGCCAGCATCAGGATAAGCCGCTAGGTGCTCCTGCAGAGCATCTAGCTCGTCGTCAGTCATCAAATCAGGCCGACGCTTAGCGAACGGCCTCGCCTCGATGAAACGCATGTTGTGACTCTACCCACCATGGGTAGGAAGCAATAGCCGCCGTTATCCGGACTAGGTTCAGGTGATTGAGTTCGTGACCGCGACCGCTAGGCAGCCATTCTCATCAAACTCGTGGGGGTCAACAATTCCCCGCCCAGCGCGTGTTCATCACGTAAGGCTTTTTCATGCAAGCATATCGCAGCATTGACTGCCATCGTCTGCTCAAACTCCTCCTCGCTGGCGATCTCAATCAATTGATCGAGGTCATCAAGTTTCAGGAACTGCAATTCCACATCCTGCGTCAGCGTGTGAACGGTCCGGTTCGCGTCACCATAGAGTGAGCACCGAAAGATGCTGGCTGCCAAGAAGGCCTTGGGTGAACACGCTGAGGATTTAGTCCTGATCGTCACCAGCCAGACGTACCAACGCTGGGACAAGAAACCGCATGGCATCGCGCCACGCACGAAGCCGCACAAACGAGGTCGACCACTGACTGCCGAGGCCATCGAACTGCTGATCCTCCGCATGGCCACGGAGAATCGCCTCTGGAGCAAGACACGTATCTACGGCGAACTGAGAAAAATGGGATTGGGCAAACGCGTCTCGCGCACCACCGTCGGCAATACCATGATCACGCATGGCTTTGATCCGGAACCGAATCGAGGCCCTGGAACGTGGCATGAGCTCATTCAATCGCACCAGGCCACGCTGTGGGCCTGTGACTTCTTCACGAAGAAGATCAAGACACTGGGACGCGGCGAGCAGGATTATTACGTCCTGTTCTTCAAACACATCGGCACGCGACAGGTCTACATCGCTGGAGCGACGCCACATCCCAAGAAGCACTGGATGGCGCAACAGGCCAGAAACTTCTGTATGCACGCCGAGAATATCGGCCTCGGGGTCACACACCTCATTCGCAATCACGACCAGAAGTTTCTCGGTGGATTCGACGCGGTGTTCGAAGCCGTAGATATCGACATAGTCCTGAGTGCCGTCAAGGTTCCGGAAATGAACGGCTACGCGGAATCGTTCGTAAAAACCATTAAACCCGAGTGCTTGGATTACTTCACGGCCCTTGGCTACGACCATCTGATGTATCTGCTGCGGGAATACGTCGATGGCTATTACAATGTCTGTCGTCCACATCGTGGGCTGGACAATCGGTCTATCGGATTGCCTGAACCGGATGAACACGATGCCGACTTTACTCAAGATGATGTTGTCTGCGATATGCGCTGCGGCGGAATAATTCGCAATTATCGATGGAAACAAGCGGCGTAGATTATTTGACCCCTCCAGTCCTGGTGGCCTCGACCGGCGGGCTGGCCGTTAGGCCGGCCTGCTGGCAACCGTCAGCGGATCCAAATCGTCGAAGTCCAGGAACCATGGGCCACCGTCAGCGCGAACGAGATGGACCAGGGCGGTGTTCCCGATGCGGAATCGGCGTGGCGCACCGGCCTGAACGCCCAGCACGGTCCGCAGGACACAGGCCAGGACTCCGCCGTGGCTGACGATCACCACGTTTTCGCCCGCGTGGCGCGAGGCCACTTCATTCAGGCAGGACCACACGCGCTTCGAGACGTCGGCTGGCGACTCACCACCAGGGAAGGATTGGGTGCATGTGGGGTCCATGCCCATGAGTCGCTCGCGGACCGCCTCAACCTCTGGCGGCAAGGTGGACGAAACGTGCCCCTCCAACTCGCCAAATGAGATTTCCCGTAACCTGGAGTCGACGATCGGGGTTCGTCCGATGGCCTCGCCGATGGCGCCGGCCGTCGCCTGCGCGCGCCCAGCGTCGCTGGTCATCAAGACGGCAGGGTCCAGACCCACAAGCGACCGCGCGAGGCGTCTGGCCTGGGCCATGCCAAGTTCAGACAGCGAACTGTTCTGCCAGCCCTGCAGTCTTCCCTCGATATTCCACGCGGTTTCACCGTGGCGGATGAGCAGCAGTCGGGTCCAGTTCATGCGCAGGGACCATCGACAGCCGCATGCGAAATCCAGCAGAACACAAGACCGGCAGACTGCAGTCAGGGAGCGGGCGAAGCGCCCGGGTCGCAGCCTGGACTGGATCAGCCCGCCGTCGGCATCTTGGCCATCTTGGCCATCTTGCCGATCTCCTTGTCGATCCAGTAGATGCCCTTGCCATCGGCACCGATGACGCGGATGCGGTCGAGGATGTTGCGGAAGAGCTTCTCCTCTTCGTGCTGCTCAGCGGTGTACCACTGCAGGAAGTTGAAGGTCGAGAAGTCCGACTCCTCCATCGCCGTCTTGACCAGAGCGTTGATCTTGGCGGTGATCATGACTTCGTGGGCGAGGGTCTGGTCGAAGATCTCCTGGATGCCCTTGAACTCGATATTGGGGGCTTCAATGGCACCGATGCGGGCCAGGCCGCCGGTCTCGGTGACATAGGTGAACAACTTGCGACCGTGCTGGTACTCCTCGCTGGCGTGCTGGGCCAGGAAGGCGGCGCAGCCGGGGTAGCCCTTGTGGTCGCACCAGGCGGCCATCTGCAGGTAGAGGTTGGACGAGAAGAATTCCAGCGTGATCTGGGCGTTCATGCGATCGATGAGACTGGCGTTGAGCATGGGATCTCCGGGTTGGATGTTCAGAGTCTGCTACCGACCTGCCAGATGGCCACCGCCACCAGCCAGGCCTTGGGATTCCTAGCGGGGGCCTCCGCCCGCGGTCCAATTATTGGGCTCCGGACATGGCCAACTTCCCTGGACGTGAACGGGGTTAGTCGAACGAGATCGCCAGCTCGGCGATGCATGAGGTCGCCTCGTCGGCATCGGCCCCATTGACCACGCGCTGGACACCGAACCCCAGGCGCCCGAACGGTAGTGCGATCTGGGCGCCCGCCGTCACCGCCAGCGACCACGGCGCATCGCCCTCCTCGACCTGGTCGCGAGCCCACGAGAGGTCGATCTCGGGCTGGATCCATTCCGATATCTGAACCCCGATAGCCGCATGTGCCGCCAGCGTTCCGACCTCCGCCGCGGTGATCTCCACCGGTCTGGCCAATGGCACGATCGACGCAGCGCACGTCGCCTCGACCGACTTCGCCAAGGAGGCCATCGATCCCGCCAAGCCGGCGCCGGCGCGCATCGCCCTGGCGGTACACGTGAAGGGCAAGACCTCCTACAGCAGCATCTGGCTGACCCTGGCTGACAAGCCGTACACCGGCATCGTGCAACTCGCCGGCAAGCCGGTGGCGAAGCCGGGATGACCAGCAGTCAGGCAGCGGGGGCTCCGAGAGGGGCCCCCGCCAGCCTTTCCTTTAGCTATCCGATCCAGACCGATCACCTCGCTAACACTGAATGGGCCACTATCGGCCACTTGGTGCTAGCGCTGCTGAGAACCGGCGTCATCAGCCCAACGAAAAACCCCGGCTTTCACCGGGGTTTCGTCTGGTGCGCGGGCGGGGACTTGAACCCCGATGGATTTTACTCCGCTAGCACCTCAAATCCACCTTTAGATGTCATGTAACTGATTTATATAAATAGACTTATATATCATATGAGAAAATCGGCTGGGTGGACAAGTTTGGACAATCGTGGTCAGGCGTGGTCAATGATGGACACGCTTGGACTCCAGGTGGCGCTACTTCGAGTGCAACGAACGTGTCTTGCGAGGTGCCGGTTGCCGCCCTCTGACAG
Source organism: uncultured candidatus Brocadiaceae bacterium (assembly GCA_964652775.1). Classification (GTDB taxonomy): domain Bacteria; phylum Planctomycetota; class UBA11346; order UBA11346; family UBA11346; genus UBA11346. The sequence continues at coordinate 73,545 of CAZZAM010000012.1, forward strand.
ACCGATCTCCACGCCGAGCGGGAGACGCCACAAAACGGCGACGCCCGCAGACGATCTCCGTCAGATAGTGGTTCAAGCTGACGCCCTGCTCGGCGGCTTCACGAACCAAGATGGCATGCTCGCGCCGACTGAGGCGCAGGAGGATGCGACCGTTCGGTTGTCCGGCTGGCGGACGCGGTTCGCCACGATCACCGATCGGGCTTTCAGTGACAGCGGCATCGCCTCGCTCTAGTGCGGCGATGTCGGACATGATCTGTTTAGCTAGGCGTCCCATAATGTGTCTCCAATCAGAGTGGTAGGTTGAGGTGCTTGCACAGGCTTCTACGGAGCAGTCCGAGCGCCTTCTTGTCGTCATCATCCAGATCAGCCTGCTCATTCTTGGCGTAGAGCGCCAGAAGCAGTACCGTCGCCGGAGCAACGATTTGGAAGTAGATGACACGACCGCCACCGCGTGTGCCTCGTCCGGGGAGCGGCATGCGGACCTTCCGCAACCCGTTGGTCCCCTTGATGACGTCGCCCAGCGTCGGATCAGCAGCCAGCAAACTCTTCAACTCGTCCACCGCCTCCCAAGCGTCCAACTCGGTCGCTTGCTTGGCAAAGGTTGGCGACTTGAAGAACTGACGACCAGCGACCCGCTCACCGTGCATGGCTTTGATGATATCATAGGCGCTATTACTGCAATGAGTGTTCACCGCCCATCCGCACCTGCGGTATCCGGCAAATCCATGTCGTATCTTCTGTGCTTGGGAAGCGCCGAATACAGCGCTCGCCGCCCAGCTTGTCTCTCACACAACAGACTCAGCGTGCCGCGCCCCATGGGATTAAATACGCCCCACGGGTCAATGATGGACAATGATCCTGAATGCTGTCGACGTGCGGTCAGGCTACCACCGCAGACGTCAACACCACATCGCTGTGCTTTGGTACCTTGACGCGGATCTCCAATCGGCAGCCCAACGCAGACACGTAGCGGCGCAGGGTGCTCAGGCGCAGATCGCCTTGTTTCTCCATCTGCGAAATGGACGCCTGCTTCACCGAGAGCACATCGGCCACATCGGTTTGCGTCATACCAAGTTCTTCGCGAAGGCGGGCCAGACGGTTGGTGTCGATGATCTGCTGGGCCAGTTCCGCGACCTGGGCGCGACGAGCGGCGGACAGGCGGGACATCTGGCGGGCAAGGAATGGGGACTTCATGAGATGAGACCTCTCGTCAAAAGGGACATCTGTCGATGTCCGTGAATATCCGTCATCGTCGCTCGGGTCGCTCCGATGCCGCTTTCGCTGCGAGGCGGCGCTGACGGATCTTGGCTTCCCAGGCGGTAAAGAGCTTCTCGGCAATGGGGATGTTGACCGTGTACCACCGCTTGTCCCCGCGTTTGTTGCCAGCGACCAATAGAACGGCGGAACGTTCGGAGTCGAAGGCAAAGAGCACGCGGTAGGGGTCGCCACCGACCTGCACCCGCAATTCTTTCAAGTTCGATAACTCGGTTCCCTTGAGCGTATCGCAGTACGGACGACCGAGACGTGGTCCTTCGGTCGCCAAGGCTTCGAGATGGGCGAGAACCGCCACGCGGACGTCCTCTGCTTGAGCATCGAACCACGTCTCGAAGGACGTGGTCGTTTCGATGTTCCATGTCACCCATCACCACCTTCCCGCTGAGGCTTGTTGGCATGGTTTGTCCCCGGCAATATAGGCTACGACTTATCATAAGTCAATACCTATACCACCATCTTCGGCGGACCGTTAACGGCCAATCTGATTACCATTCTGGGACGCGTAACCGACCTTCCCGTCCCTATGCCCCTCCGCAGCGTGCGCGCCCCATGACACCAAATTCTTCACCGATTCCCGATCACGTCCTCTCCTTGCCATTGCGGATGCGTGTCAGCCTGTGGATGGCGCTCGGCACGGCCATGGGACTCCCGATTGATGCGCTGGTCAAGAGCATCAATGCGGAACTCATCTCCGCGAAGCGCAAGCTGGGCGGAAAGCGATTGAACCTGACTGACGCTGAGCGACTGCAGCGAGCGCAATATGCCAGCGCACTCATCGGACCATTCCGCGAGATGTTTCAGTGGATCGTCTCACCCGACAGTTTGATCAAATGGCTCAAGCGATACCAGGAGCGACAGGCCAATGGCGGCGCAACCCCCAAGCAAGAGAAGTCTAAGCGACCATGGATTGGCCAGGAGAAGGTTGATGCGATTCTGAAGTTCTACGACAGCGGATTGACTGGACTATCGCGCATCGTCGGCGAGATGGGGAAATGTGGGCTCAACGTCGTCGAGTCGACCGTACGTCGCGTACTCACTGCTCATGCTCGAGCGCCCACACCGCATAATCATCGGAAAGGATCGAGCTGGGCACAGTTCTGGAATCGCCACGCACCACATACCGTTGGTGCGGACTTCATTCAGATTCCGATTGGCCTCTTCGGCAAGATCGTCAACGCCTTCGTGTTCGTTGCGATTGAGCATGACACCCGCAAGATTCATTTGCTGGGTATCACCACGCATCCGACTGATGACTGGATCGCGAATTGCCTTCGTTCGGTGACGATGGCTGGTGAGCCACTCGCCGGACGACGGCACTGGATCATCGACAACGATGGGAAGTACAGCGATCGCACCGCCGCAGTCCTCGGCAAGCGCCTGATCTGGACCTGCATTGAGGCACCAGATATGAATTCGTTTATTGAGCGCTGGAATAGATCAGCGCAGGACGAATGTTTGAATCATGTCGTCATGCTGTCGGAGTCGATGCTGCGGCACTATGTCGAATCCTACATCAAACATTATAATTCCGAGAGACCACATCAGGGCATCGGCAATGTGCCGGTTGGACCGTGGACTGTTGGCACTGGCGAGATCGTCTGTGACGAATCGCTGGATGGACTTCTGAAATCATTCCGCCGCGCGGCGTGAACCACGCATCGATCGAGGCCCGACAACATCGACCAGTTGGTCAGATGCCGGGGCTTCGTGTCCATTCAGTGCAATTTGACCGCGAAAACAGCACTGATGGCCACGCGGCGGACATTTTCCGGTTCCTACAGATCTCGATTTTTCAAGCTGCGGCCCGGAGTTCACCCGATTTGTCACGCGGCGAGTGATCGCACCACACGCGGACGACGGCACTGGATCATCGACAACGATGGCAAGTACAGCGACCGCACCGCCGCCGTCCTCGGCAAGCGCCTGATCTGGACCAGCATTGAGGCACCGGATATGAATTCGTTCATCGAACGCTGGAATTTATCTGCTCAATCAGAGTGCTTGGATCATGTCGTCATGCTGTCGGAGACGATGCTGCGGCACTATGTCGAATCCTACATTCAACATTATAATTCCGATCGCCCACATCAGGGAATCGGTAACGTACCGATTGGGCCTTGGGCTGTTGGAGCCGGCGAGATCGTCTGCGACGAGTCGCTCGATGGTCTGCTGAAGTCATTTCGCCGCGCGGCGTGACACTCCGTTGAACGTAAGCACCGCACCATCGACCGATTGGTCAGATGCCGGAGCTTCGTGTCACACCAGCAGAAAACGTCTATGAAATCCACTGCTTTTCGTGGCTGACGCCACGCGGCAGACATTCTTGGATTCCTACGTCTCTCGATTTTTCAAGCTGCGGGTCGGCATTTACCCGAATTCGTCATGCGGCAAGTCGTCGGACCACACGGGGGTCGTAGCCGAAGGGTCAGGGAGCAGGGGAACCTACCCAATTTCGTCATGCGGCGAGTCGTCGGGCCACACGCCTAAATTATTCGCGCACCGACAAAAATGACCTCTCGTTAAACCATCCGAACGAAATGCAAACTCTAATCCCAGCCCCTTCAATGGCACAGATTGGGAAAAACAATGCCGTCAGCCACTCCTCAGTCGCTGACCACTCAACTGACTGAACACTATCATGGCGCACATTGAAGAGCACCGGATAAATCGTGCTCGATGCGCGCATGACTATGTATAAAAGAAAGTAGACACATACACACCAAATGAGTACCCGCTTCATTTTGCAGTGATTCCCTTATAATCAGTGGGCGGTATATTATCCTCGCAGCGATAGCGAATAACTCCTTGTGGTTGAGTTATTATAGACGCTGGAATTCGCCCGGCCTTGAAATCCCAACCCCACCTAAAGGCGCTCGTTAGCGCGACTTCCCCTCCAGCCTTTTTCTCACATATAAGCTGAGTAAAGAAGCTTTGCCATCCTTCCTTCAATACATAATCACCATCAACAAGAGGTAAGCTGGGATCGTCAGTCATGGAAGCGAATCCATGACCAATATTGTGATTCACACTCTCGCCACTAGTCGTCCCATATACGCCAGCCTCAGACTTTGAGTCATCACGGTATTTTTGCTTACCCTTAGGGAGAACCTTCTTCTTCCCCCGTGCGGTTTCCCAGAAACCGTACGACGCAGCGTACTGTCGCCAATAGATCCTCTTGCAACAGCATAAATCCTCTTTTGTTGCAGTGTAGGAGGCCTGAAATTTCAATCCATACGTGCCAATGTAGCTCGGATCAGGATCACTGCTATCATATCCACCAAACCTTACAGACAAAGATCTTAGTCCCGTTTCTCGCCCTTTCTCGTCTGTTTCAATTTGAGGAAGCGGTGGCCTAGGGGGATTCGGCGCAATGGGTGGAATGGGCGGCAGTGGCCAAGCTGGTCCCTCAACCGACTCCAACCCGGTTGGATCTAATTGGTAGGGCACGAAATAACCTTCATAGAAACTGAGTCCGTCAACGTACCCTTCCGGATCCCTCCCCACGAACCGCCCCAACGTCGTGCTATATGGTCTCGCCCGCGCATGCAGGAGTCCGGTTTCCCGATCCTCAATGTAGCCAGTAAACCCGCGATCAAAACCAACTGAACTCTTGCTCAGTGCCGATCCGGCCCCGTTGGTAATCGCCTGCTTCCCATACGCCGTGTACCTATACCGCTCAACAACTGCCCCACTGGCATCCGTCAACGCCGACGGTGAATACAGATGATTTGCATGCGTATAACTCCATGTCGCGCCGCCGCCATTCGCCGCCGTCGTGAACGCCAGCGTCTCGTCGACGTAGTCTCCGTAATAATATTCTCGCGCCACGGTCAGCGGCTCCGGCGTCAAACTCGTCCAATCATTCGCCCGCTGGATCAGCGCCGCGAGTTTGTCGATCGTCGCCTGCGTGATCGTCTGACCACTGGATCCGATCTCGACGAAGCAGATCTTGGCGTGGTACGCGTTGCCACTGGGAACGATGGTCAGGATGCCGTTGGTCACGGTTGCGAGGACCAAGTACCCATCGAAATTGCCCTGGCTGTAACTCGCCGTGGCTGACGGCGTCGCGTCGGTCACCGACACGTTGCCAATCGTCAAGTCATTGGTCTGCAGGGTCGAGAGCGCGTCACCGCAGACCACCGCGACCGGATACGTGCCGTTCGCCAACGCGATCGACCAGGAGTTGGAACCGCCCGCGTCCGGCTGCATCTGGTTGAAGGTGTCAAACTCGACCAGGGGCACCGCGCCGTTGCGGGCCACCGTGTTTGCGGTCGCGTCGGCCGACCAGCCGTAGGTGTAATTGTTGGTACGCAGGGCGTACTCTTTGCCGGTGTCCTTCAGGAAGCCCGCTGGCAGCAGGGTTGTGATCGGCTGGAAATTAAACCGCGTGGCCAGGATGCCGCCTGAGGCCGGTGGCAGGATGAGGCTACTGACGCTGCCGTCTGATTGTACGCCGGTCAGTTGGCTCTGGTTCGATGGGATCGCGACGCTCTCTAACTCGACGATCGTTTGTGCGCCAGCGTTCAGGAACAAGGTCGTGCGGTTATTCACTGTTTTTTCGACTCGCCGTCCAAGCGCATCATAGCGATACGTTGCCCGTGCACCAAAGCCGGTGGTACTCGCGTCGGGGGTGACGTGGGCCACCGTGAGGCGGTTCTCGGGGTCCCAACTCAGGGCCGTCAGGTGCTCATCCGTGGTCAGGTTGCCCTTATAGTCGTAGGTCAGGTTATTCGTGCCGACTTGGGTTACTTCGTGGACCGTGGTGTGAACGCGCGCTTCGGGCACGCTATCACGGGTCGTCGAGGTCCAATCCCCGACGAGGCTGAGGCTCCAACTCTGCGTGCTGGGGCCAGTGCCCGTACGGTTCCACGCCGTCAGGCGAGAGGCGTCATCGTAACTGAACGCCTGCTGCGCCGCGAGGGCCGACTGATCCGTCTCGGTCAGCTTGCGGCTGTCGGCGTCATAGGTGTAGCCGAATCCGGTCAGGATCGGGCCGGACGGCAGGACCTGAGTCGCCATGGTGGCGGTCAGATGGCTGCTGGGGACGTAGGTACGGCTTTCCGTCAGGCCGTTGCCGAAGGCGGTGGCGGTTAGGCGGCCGCCATTGTCGTAGGTGCGCGTCGCCACCGAGCTACTGGCGGCGGTCACGCTCGCCAGTTGGTTGCGATCCGTGTACGTTCGCACGACGGCGGTGCCGGTCGGATAGGTGACCTGGGTCAGGCGGTTGTCGTTGTCGTACTGATAGCCAACCGTTCGCGTGATCGAGCTCAGCGTCGTGCCGGTCAAGAGGCCTGTGGGGAACGTGAGTGTTTCTGAGGTCAACCGGCCAGCGGCGTCGTAGAACAGCTTCACCCAGTTGTTGTAGCGGATCGACGTCGCCTGCTTCAGACGACCAGCCAGGTCATAGGTGAACAGGTCGTTGAGGCTGTCGGTATAGCTGCGCGTCGTCAGCCGGTTGGCGGCGTCATGCGCATAGGTCGTTGCCTGCGGTGTGCCCGTGAAGCTCGGCGTGCTGCTGAAGGTGCCCGAGAGGGTACCCACCTGGCGCGTGACGAGGCGACGGCCACCGTCGTAGGTGTAGGTCCGCAACGTCCGGCCGGTCTGGCCGGTGGGGAAGGCCTCGGCGGTCAGCAGATTCCGCACATCGTAAGCGTACTGGGTCGCACCAGCCACATAGGCGAGACCACCACGCGCTTCGTTCTCGGCGTCCGAGATTTCGAGCAGGTTACTCACGGCGTCGTAGGCAAAGCGGGTCGTGCCGTTCACGCGGTCGAGGAGCACCGTGCGGCGATTCCGCAAATCATAGGTCGACGTCTCGGTCTTGCCGAGGCCATCGGTTTCCGTGAGCCGGTTGTTGTCGGCATCATAGGTCCACGACGTGCCCTCGGCGACGTCGGTGCGCGTGCTTGATCGCGACGTTACGCGATTGCGGCCATCGTATGACGCGTTCCACCCGATGGCATTGGGGTCGAGTTGGCTGAGTTGATTGCCCGCTGCATCGAATGTCGCGGTGCTGACGAAACCCAGGGCATCGACGCCCTGGCGCACGCGACCTGCACCATCGGTGCGACTGCGAGTGACGTGGCTCAGGGCGTCGGTCTGGATTGTTTCGACAAGACCCGCGCCGACGCCGCTAGCGAGTACCGTGTCGTACGCCATCGTGGTCGCGTGCAGGAGTGGATCGACGGAGCGGACTGTACGACCAACGCCGTCGGTGACGGTATAGGTTATGTTGCCAGCGGGATTGGTGACTTTGACGGCGCTGAAATCACTGCCCGAGGCAATGCCGAGGCCAGAGAGGAACGCCAGGAGCGGCGAGCCCGTGGCGTCGAGGCCCACACCGTCGTTCAGACTGTCATCATAGACGATGGAGGTCGTTTCACTGGCGGCATTGGTCACGGTAGCCGTGCGGTTGCGCGCATCGAACGTGGTGACCGTCGTCAACGCGTTGCCGTCGGTGACGGTGAGGCGATTGCCAACGTAATCATACGTGAAGTTCGTCGTGAATCCGGCGGGATCGGTGATCGTGATCAGGCGATCACAGCACACGCCATAGACGTAGTTCGTCACGCGACTGAGCGCGTCTGTCGTGGTCGCTGGCTTTTTCGTCAGTGTGTACGTCGTGGTGGACACGACGGTGGCTTCACCGGTGCCAGAGGCTTCCGTGATCTGCTTGGGCAGGTTGCGGTTGGTATAGGTCATGGCCGTAACCACACTGCGTGGGCTGGTGACGGACGTGCGATTGCTCTGCGCGTCATAGACCATCGTCGTCGTCGCGGCGAGGCCGCCGGCGTCCTCGACCTGCGTCAGCATGCGATCCAGATTATCGTAGGTGAACGCGGTCTGGATATTGCGACCGTCTTTCCGGGTCAGGGTGCGGCCGATGGCATCGGTGGTGGTCTCTTCGATCACGTAGGCCGGATTCGCGGTCAGGATCCGCGTGAACGCCATGACCGCCTCATCGCGGGCGCTGGTCAGGTAGGCCGTGCCGGCGCTGCCGGTGCCAGCGAAGCCACCACCCGGCGCTGTGTCGGGGCTCGCCAATGTGCCGAGCGTGCCAGGGATCAGTTCGTGAACCTGGCGCACCAAACGATCGTTCACGTCATAGACGAAGAAACTCCGGCGGCCGTAGGCATCGGACGTGCTGAGGCGTCGGCCAAGGACATCGAACTCAACGGTGCTCGTCAGGGTCGTGCTGCCGTTGGCTTGGCTTTGGGTGGCGATGATGCGATTCTCATAATCGAAAGCGTACGTCGTCAGTTCACCAGCGCGCAGGCAGGTCAACTCCTTCGTGGTGCCGTGAAGGAACGTACAGGTTTCCGTGACAGCGACGGCCGTGCTGGCGGCCTGGACGGTGGTCGTGCGGCGACCAAAGGTATCGTAGCTATAGGTTGTTTGGTTGGTATTTCGGTCCGTTTGCGCGACCACAAGGTTCGCGTTCGAACCGGTTCCATAGGTAAACGTCTCGGTCGAGGTATCGGCGTAGGTCAACGTGACGATGCGGTTGCGACTATCGTAGCTGTAGGTCGTTTGGCGGCCGTTCGGGTCACTGCTGCTGCTCAAGCGACCGACGCTATCATAGGCAAACACCGTGTCTGCGCGCGTGCCGCTGGTCACATCGGCGGGCTCAATGATGTGGGTGAGATGACCGGCGGAATCGTAGGTGTAATCGGTGACGTTCCCGTTGAAGTCCGTGGCAGTCAGCGGCTGGCCACGGCTATTGTAGGTCCAGGAACGCGTGCGCTCACCGGTGATGCCGGTGGCGTCCTTCTCGGTGAGGTGATTGCCGTTGCTGTCGTAGGTATTCGTGGTGATGCGGCCCAGGCGATCGGTGAACGTCAGGCGCTCATTCAAACTGTTCCACGTCGCGGCGACGCTCGTGCCGTCGGGATAGGTCTTGCTCGTTTGGTGATATCCCACCGCGTTGTTGACCTCCGTGGTCTGCCGGTTGAACGCGTCGAGCGCACCAACATGCAGATTCTTGTAGCCCGTGTACTGCTGCTGCACCTTGAGCTTCCACTGCAGGCCCGTGAGATTCGGCAGCAACGCTGACTCATCGTGGACATAGTTGGTCGCCAACGAGACGTTCGTGCGCAACTGTCCGGTGGCGCGGGTCGTCCACATCAACGTGTTGCCACCCAGATAGAACAGGTCCTGGCCAGCCGTTGCCAGATCCCAGTGCATGTAGGTGGTTTCCCCATTGGGCGTGGTGACCTTATGGACTTGGCCGGGCGTTTGGCTGATGACCGTGGTATCGGGCAGGGTGTAGGTCAACGAACTGTAATATGCCGTCTTGCGGCGGTGCGTATCCGTTGCGCCTGAGTCATCATAGACGACGTAGTCCTTCTGCGACACGCTGTCGTTACCGTAGGTGAAGGTAGAAACCGTGCTGTCCGGATAGGTGACCGTACTGAGATAGTGCGCAGCGGTATAGGTGTACGAAATCGTCGTGCCGTTGGGCAACGTGACGCTTTGCACCTTCCAATGAATCCAGACGGGGACGGGGACGTAGGTAAACGAGAGCTGCTGACCATAGGGGTCCGTCACGGTGCTGATCTGCTCAAGTTTACCGCGATCATAGCCGGACTGCGAACCAACCGCATACACATACGCAATCGTGGTGGCGTTGTTGTTGCGATCCTTGCGAGCGGTGAGGCGACCCTTGAGGGTATTGTCGCCAGTCGTGTAGATCTCGAACGCGCGCGAGCTGCCGTCGCGATTCCGGAGGATCGCCGTGGTGGCGTTGGCCTGCACAGCGGTCACGGCATTCGATGCGTCGTAGAGCGTCAACGACAGCGAGAGGCCCAACTCGTCGTGGTAGACTCCGTCGACCGTGGTGTCGTTCGCGTAGGACGTTTCGGTTTCGAAGAAGTAGCGGGCTTCGCCGGTGTCATCGACCAAGAATATGCGGATGCAGCCAATGCCCGTGCCCTTGTAGCTATCTGGGTAAAAAGCGCTTATTTCATCATCATATTCGCTGAAATGCGCATAGCCGAAGCTGCCCGAATTATAGTAGGCGCGACTGCGGCGGTAGCGCTTGAGGCTGAGGTGGTCCAAGCTGCCGATGCTCGGCGCCACGCCGTCGTCGATCGCCGGGGTGCTGCCGCAGGCCTTACAGCCAGCAGCCTCGGTGGGCCGGATCTCGGTCTCGTAATCACTGGCGTCATGGCGATGTTCATTATTCAGAAAATCAATTCGGCTATGACTTGAGCTACTCATGGCAGCCTCGGTTTCGTAACAGAGCTCCTTACACAGTTCGCAATCCCAATACCAATCGTCGCATGGGCTATGTTCGTGATTATGGCAGTCGCTGTAGCCGTAATCATACGGACCACTTGGATCTTCTGCCCGCAGACCAACTCCGAGGCCCAGCAATCCACAGATGCCGATCAGAACACAGCGGAGGAACAGGGTGCTCATGGGGATATTCATTTCTGCCCGGTGGCGGGCGATGCGGACGACACGACGGGTGCAAACGTGATGGTCTGCTCGGCTTGGCCGAGACAGAATGGACTCGCGGCGAGGATGCTGGTGGCACCGGTGAGACCCGGTGTGGCGTAAAACGTGACCTGGGCGACGCCGTGAGCATCCGCGCGGACCGTAACGGCACCAACTTTGGATTCCGTAAAGACGCCGCCACTCGTGGTAACCCACGAGACAGGCGCGTACGGAGCGGCTTGGACACGCATGACCGTTAAGCTGCCCAGCGCGACGCGGGGCAGCCGGTGACCATCGAGTGCAGCGATCACCGGCGCGTTCACGTCTTCTGAAGCTTGGCTGACACGACCCGGCTCGACGACATTCACATAGGCCTGTGGATCACGTTCCCACGCGGCCCTATCAAAAGGCTTGGGGGCGACGAGTGGCGTGAGTCGCTCGGGGAACTGCTTTGTGCGGTGCGCTTCCAGAATCGACTGCGCGCGCGGATTCGGATCATCAGGCAGGATCACGTACGGATACGGCGCTGGCGGAGGAGCCAATTTCTCCGGATACGTGATCAGTTCGGGAACATTCGTCGGAGTAACTTCAGTGGTTTTTGCAGGAACTTTTGCCACATACGCAGGAACTATGATCGTTGGAGCCGAGGAACTATCCTGCGGGCGTGACGACGCAGGAGCGGATATTGCTGCTGTTAATTCAGACCCAGTTGACGATGTCGCGCCCGTTACACGACCCGACGATTGCGCGCATCCAGCCATCAGCGCGACAATAATGAGAACAGAAACGGCATGTGTTGAAAAACGACCAGCAATCAACAGGGAGCGAGCGTGCATGTGGGAGGGCTTCTATAAGAACATATTCGTGGCGGGGCAAGTGCAGATTGCGCGAGCGTCTCGTGAGCTTCTGACGGAAGAATATAAAAGTGGGGCCTCGCGAGAGCACGTATCGCACCAACAAATTCCAAGACTTCACGTTGAACATAATCGCCGTTAAAATACGAGTATTTTGCAGGGTGTATTTTACAGTGTCCCGCATGGTCCGGCAACTTTGGTTGACTCGGTTTGAGCTCATTAAATTTAAGCTCTCGCGACACAACACATTGCACCGATGCAACGTTTGTAACATATTCGTCAACTACAAGTTGCTCGCGTCGTGGATCGAAACGAACTCCACACGTTGCCTGCGCCGGTATGACCACGAATCTCCGCCGTGCACTGGCTGCCACTTCTCTGTTTCTTGCCGCTTCTGCTGAGCGCGGCAGAGCTTCGCCTGGATCCGCCGCTGCAACGTGTTGAATTGGTGCCGACGGCAACGGCTCAGGTAACATTGACGCTGCGGGGAACGCCAGGAATAACGGCGAATACCGTGCTCGTCGACTGTGCGTGCTTGGGCATTACTACCCCGCTGCCGACCACAATTGGCGCTGACGGAACCGTGTCATTATTGTTTCGCGCTAGCGGTGTACGTCCCGGCATCGAAGAGATCCGCGTTGTTACCAACATGGGGACCGTGCGCGCGCAACTCCAGATCGTCGGACCTGGGACTGGTGACGGACTTTCAGTGTTACGTTCAACGTTGAAACAAGCACAGGAACAGCACCTCACGGTGCTGGGTATCGTTCACGATCTGAGAGGTCAGATCAGAAACTGTGGCTGCTCGAGAGGATCACTCGGCGGCATTGGACATCTCGCAGCACTGCCTGCTCAAGCATTGGCAATTGCTCCTTCAGTTTCGATGCGCTGGGTGCTGACTGGTGACATCGATGGCCAACGTCCAGGTGTCGGCACTGTATTGGCTGAACGCGGCTGGCGCATCAACGATCCAGCCGTTGTTGTGAGCGCAGACCCCTTGCCTTCGCTGACTGCTCCAAACATAACCGTTGTTATTCCCACGGTAATTACCGCTGTAAATCATCGTCGTTTGTTGCGTCCGGTCCTCGCACAGGGCATGGTCGTGGAACTGCTGCTCCTCGATGACAACCAAATAATTCGAGAGCATCATGTGTTGCCAGTCGACGCCATGCTGGCTGATGACGCAACGGTGACCGCCAAGTTCCCCGACAAGCTGACCAAGATCATCGACATGACGGCGAACCCCAGCACCTCATGTATGGCCTGCCATGCATCAGCACACAAAGTGTGGGCAACCAGTCTGCATGCACTGGCGCTCGAACGTTTGCCCGTGGCTGATCGCACCGATGCGTGCATCACCTGTCATACGACACCGATCAAAGAAAATATCGTAGCCCCAGGCGTATCGTGCGTGTCTTGTCACACAGGAGCAGACGCTCATGTGACGGCTGCTGGGCGAGTAAAGACCACGGGCGCAACGGACTGCCGAAGCTGTCATGATGCGCAACACGATCCGGGGTTTCAGCGGGAGGCTGCGTGGGAACGGATGAAGCACCGTCGTGAGTTGATGACCCGTTGATCTTCGCAACTTGTGACTCTCTTCTCGTTACTCGCGACGCGGTTATGAAATCCGTTTACGATGTTTGTGAGGCAGACCAAGTTCATCGAGGTCGATGACCTCGGTAAGGACAATCGATGCCGGTGTGCGACCGGCGAGAGTTACGATCACCGACATGACCGCCACGGCGTCGGCTCTGGCGATCTGTTCCTGTCCAATCATCGCAGCCAGATACGCCGCTGCCCACGCGATCCGGGACGGAATCTCGCGAGGATCCCAGATTTTGCACAACTGAACTGTATCTGCTGCTGAGAGTTCGCCGAGGCGTTGCCGATACCCAACCGAGGCCCGCATACCAAACGCACTGAGCGCCGCCGCTGTCGGATCCGGCGTTGGTAGCAGCGCAACCATGTCGGCAATCTCCGCCACCCAGCCGTCGACCGTCGTCGGTCGGGGACGCTGTGGTACAACGGGAGCCTCGAATATGCGGCGCCTGGGCATCGCTGGGGAACTTATCGGTGGGATTTCCGACTGCCATCGCCACGTCGCTTCTCCGCTGTGTTCTGATCGTGGCTCATGGCCACTCCTTCTGGGCCGATTATGGCCCGGTTGGGAGCGACCGATTCGTCAACTATTTCATGCGATCAAAGCGTTCAACATTTCGTCGCGGAGCACACCTAGCACTTTCCACCGGGTGCGAGGCATCGAGTCACTTCATAACTCCAGTTATTATCGCTGAATTTTGGATGTGCCACCTAGCTTTTTTCGCAGTTTCCGAGTCGATATTTAGCTCTATCTCGAGTATCCGCTCTATTTCATCATATGCCAAACCCCTATTAGTTTCTTGCTCGGACTGTCGAGCCACCATTAATTCCTTAAATTTATCCAGTGTAACCTGTTCATCAGGAAGACTCTTTAACGCACGCTCTATTTTCGGGAGAAGTCGGTCATCAACAAAAAAAATATCTTTCATCAGACGTTTTTTCATGTCTTGAAATACTTCTTTGCTGACATTGTCTGGAACCCAGTCTTGCGTTCCGATTTTAGAAAATCGACTGCCAATCAGATAACCGAGCTTGTGTTGAAACGAATCGGTGAGCTGAATTACCTTAGCTCCTAGCAAAGCGTCGTAATGTAATTCGCTCTTCAGTGGTACTGATAGCCTTAAATAAATACAATGGTCCTCGATCAGGCCATTCTCAGGATATCTATGTAGGTAGAAGTAATCATCTTCGTTGTTGTTGAGAAGCCGCTCTAAAAATTGCTCTACCTTTACCTGACGACCTTGATTAATAATCCTAAGCTTCTTGGAGATTTTCCCGTTAAACATTGAATCGGCCTTACGATCCACCACGGACTTTAATGAGCGAACCGCAGCCAGTGTAATATATTTGATCTTACATGGGGCGTTGTCCCTGCGAACCAAATCACAGGATTGTGTTAGCACAGCAAAATATTTATTGTCAGTCTTGGAGTGAAACTGGGGGTGAGTTTTACTTAAAATATCATCTAGCTCCGGTGTTCGTTTCAGTATATCGCCTTGAGATAATTCAGATCGATTACAAGTCGACTCGTAGGTAAAATGCACGGTCCTAAGTCCAGTTTTTTAGAACATCACTTCAGAAGCTGGCGGATTTCATTTCGCAGCCGCTCTTCCCGAAGACCCTGAGCACTAACTCCGACTACCGCAACGCTATTGACGACACGTGAAGTAATGTAAACGCTACCGGATACTGACGCAGAGGCCGTTGTCACTAAGGGTCCCGCAGTAGTAGTAGTCGGTAACTTAGCTTTTATTGACTGACCAGACTCCGTTGATGTGGTGGAATGAGCTTGTGAATCAGTCGATGTGCTTGGCATAGACGGTCTCCAAAAAGGAATGAGCTTCGTTCTTTTGTTTGACGACATTCTGTCGCAAGGCGTCAATTGCAGCGCGACTGGAAGTTGCGGGCGAATGCCAATTAATGTCGTATTGAATTCCCTGGTCTCCCAGTTGACTCACACCGAAATTCATCGTGCCGGCATCCTTTTTCAGCGTACGCTTGACGTTACCCAACGACGTACCGTAATTCGCGTTGGATATTTTAGAAGCGTCGGCAAATGAGAACAATCGGTTGTCGTCTACTGTCGGTTGATCCTCAACAAACCGAAAGTTGATCCCAACCCCATTTATGGGTGTATGCAATAGGACATCTAATATTTTAATCGCAAGGGCCTCTGTGGCTTCTAGCGTTTTATCCTCTAGGTCGAGGGGTTGCAGCATCAATCGGTCGGGTAAAAAAAGAAGAAGAACGCCATTAAATGAAAGGCGGAGGTGAAGGCCTGGGACCGTCATTCCAAATCCCATTTCAATTGGTGTATCGGGAGTCACGAACCCTTGCTGCAATAACCACTCAGGGGAAAATATCTTTGAGTTCCATCCACCCGGAATAACAACGGTTCGACCCTCGAGCACTTCCTTCACGTGGCTCTCCCTTGATGTTTTTGGGCTCGCGAACACTGAATCCTAGTCAACAGACCCTGAGACCCCAGTCCTTGGGGGTCACATACAGCACGCACCCAAAGCTGATGATCTACCACACCTCTCCTCTACAATACAGGGATCGACGTGTCCAGTAGCACGCGACTGGGTGAGCATTAGCTCATAGCCTGTCTAAAGCCGCCGTTGTCAGCGTTCCACTCTGCCCCACCTTTACACCAGCCCGCCACCATCTTTGACCAAATCGTCACCGCCCTCCGTGCTATGGACCAGGAAACACAGCCTGTGGACGGCAAGCCTACGGGCCTCTCCTGGTACGGCGGCTGGGCGCGTCGTGATCTCAAGCGTCCACAGACCGAAGTGGAGTGGACGCGATCTCTTGCCCAACGGTTGAAGTGCCAGCGCGAAGTTCCCTATCCCGACATGCCCAAGAAGCGGTGTGACCTCGTTGTGGATGGTTGCTGGATCGAAGTAAAAGGTCTATGGCCAGCGTACTGGGCTACTCGGGGACAGCGGAGCATTTACGAGGCTTACTTGTTCGATCCGCTCAAGCCGTATCCCTCGTTCATGAAAGACCACACAGCGGCGCGGGATTTGATCAAACTCCGCAGCCTATCGGCCAAGGACGCTCAGGCTGTTGGATTGGTACTCGTCGGGTTCGATACGGTGGACGCGCCATGCGATACAGATGTGGCTGAGTTCGCTCGCCTTGCTGATTTAGGCAGTTGGTGGCACGTGCATGCGGCGTGGACTGAAACCCAACAACTGGGCGATGTGGTGAAGGTCTGGGGGTGGTTTACTGAACGTCGGTAATAGACCGACCATTTTGTGGACAGTGGACACTTCGAGACTTGTACGACGATCCCTCAACAAATATCAACTACGGACCCCACCATGACTGAATCCATCCCTCAGCAGAAGCCAATATTTACGGCCGAACTTGGCCCTCGCAGCGCTAAATTGGCAGTTTTCACCTGGGACGAAGCGAGAGCGTGGATCGACCGCGAGTGCCAACATTGGGCATGGCTGAATGCTGCGCAGCAGAATCGTGGTGTGTTAAGCGCGAACGGCCAGACGCAAACAAACATCATACGCGCTCAAGAAGGCGTGCTGAATCTACTCAACCGAATTCGCGAGACGCTTCAGCGAGAACCACCAAATGAAAACGCCCTCAACCAACTCCTGACTGAATATGCAATTCGGCGCATCCCCTCTAGTGTACATCCATTGGGTATCGCTATCAGGGAGCTATCAGAAAAGGATCCGGCTCTGGCGGCAGTCTGCGCAATTGCCGCAATACGACATGTGCCGGACATGGTCATGTGCCCACTGTTGGGAATTGCCTCTGCTCGTGTCGTGCTCATAGAACTTGGAATGTCAGATGGAGAGCATATAGCCAAACATCTTGTTGGAGCCTGTAAGGCAATCGATGAGCGCCTATCTGAGATCGCTGGAACCCATAAATCGCACCGTGAACAGGGAGAAAGGCTTCTTTCCGACCATGACAAGGCGCTGACGAAACTTCACACGGATAAGATCGCAGAGCTCCAAAAGGCATTGGAGACTTCGACCGCTAACCTCAAGAAGATTGAGGTCGAGTACCACGATAAGTTGGCCCTGCATGCCTCTGTGAAGTACTGGAGTGATAAGCAGAGACGCCACTACACGAAAGTCAGATGGTTTACTGCCACTACCATCCTTGCTGGCGGAGGCGGATTCTTCGGACTCTACCAACTAGGATCAAATCTACTAGCCAAGTTACAGCCCACTAATCTAACTGCGACTCAAGGATCCCAAACTACAATCTCCATGGGGGAAATCGCGTTGTTCCTCATTGTCACGACCGGCGTCATCTGGCTGGTTAGAATCTTAGTGCGACTGTTATTGAGTAAACGTTCGAGATTGCCTACTAGCCAAGAGCTCGTGGCTGGCAGAATCGGCC
>CAZZAM010000013.1:0-44012 GCA_964652775.1 uncultured candidatus Brocadiaceae bacterium
CTGGAATGCTGGAATGCTGGAATGCTGGAATGCTGGAATGCTGGAATGCTGGAATCACTACGACCACCCACGTTGATCCAGTTGATTTTCGACCGGATGCGTACTGCCACATGTCCTCTATTCCAGCATTCCAGCATTCCAGCATTTGGCATTCCATCGATCCCCTATTCTTTTTATCTCCCCCCCTATCCTCCCCACCCATGGGCGTCATCCTGGCAATCGACGATGAGGCCGGCATCCGCGAGATGCTGAGCATCGTACTGACCCGTGATGGACATCGCGTGTTTGTCGCTGCAACCGCTATGGAAGGTCTGGCGATCCTCTCCGCCGAGCCGATCGAGTTGGTACTTACCGATCTACGTATGGCTCCGGTCGATGGGCTCCAAGTCATCGAACAATCCCGCAAGATTCGCAGCGATGCCTTTGTCGTCGTGATGACGGCATTTGCCGAATGGGACACTGCCGTCCGCGCCATGCGCGCAGGGGCCTTCACCTTTGTTCGCAAACCGTTCGACAACACCCATCTACGCACGGTGATTGCGCGCGCGCTATCGGCCCGCGACCACCATCTCGCTGCGCGCGGCGCTGGCTCGCACGAAGCCGCTGTTCACTTGGTGGGATCAAGCAGATCCATTCACGACGTACAGCATCTGGTCGATCAAGTCGCGGGAACTGACTCGACCGTGCTGGTGACCGGCGAAAGCGGCACCGGCAAAGAGCTGGTCGCACGCGCCATCCATTATGCCAGCCTGCGCTCGGATGGACCACTCATGCGGGTGAACTCCGGCGCGCTGACGCCGTCGCTCCTTGAATCCGAGCTTTTCGGCCACGTTAAAGGCGCGTTCACCGGCGCGGTCGAGGATCGACCGGGTCTGTTCGCCCTCGCTGATCGGGGAACTCTATTCCTGGATGAAGTCGGCGATTTGACGCCAGAAACGCAGGTCAAATTACTGCGCGTCCTGGAAGAGGGCGAATACATGCCGTTGGGCAGCCGCGAAGTCCGCACCTGCGATGTTCGGGTTGTCGCTGCGACCAACCGCGACCTCGCTGCCATGATGGCGGCCGGGACATTCCGTGAGGATCTGTTCTATCGCCTCGCTGTCATCGCCATCCATCTGCCGCCATTACGCGAACGTCGTGAGGACATTCCCTTGTTGGCTGGCCACTTACTCGCCCGTCATGCAGTGAAGTTACGGCGCGGGGTTGGTGGGTTCACTCCCCGTGCCCTTGAGGCGCTGACTCGACACCCCTGGCCAGGCAACGTACGCGAACTGGATAATCTCATTCAGCGTGGCGTCGCCCTGACCCCCAGCGGCGACATCGACTGGCCCGCATTGTTCAGCGACACCAGACCCACCACAGGAACGCCGCTCGCCAACCGCGTGTTAAGTGACCACGACGATCCCGCCAAACGCCTAGCGAACAAACAGATCATTGATTTTGAGCGCGAGATCACCGCGCTTGAACGACGTTTGATTGAGGCAGCACTCCAGGCAACCGGTGACAACTTGACCGAAGCCGCGCTATTGCTGGGCATCAGCTTTCGCCAAATCCGCTACAAAGTACGGCAGCTCGGTCTGCGCTAACCGACTCAGCGATTCCACGGCATCTTGGCGAGCAGCAATCCCATCATGCAGGTGTCGGTGATCCCGGCGAACATCAGTCCAGCACCGACGAATCCCGAAAGTCCAAACCAGTAGGGATGCACCGTGTAGCCGAGTGCAACTCCCAGCAACACCAACCCACCAGCCACGATGCGAACCTGGCGTTCGAGCGACATAGTCGCCTGACCACGTACGACCGGCAACCCAGCAGCAATCCACGCCTCGGTGCCGCCCTCCACGACGACACATGGACAACCAGCGTCCGCGAGACGCTGGGCCGCTTGCTGAGCCCGACCACCGGATTTGCACAGCAGATGGACGGTTAACCCCGGCGGAATGCTGGCCTGGACGCGTGCCGGATCGAACTGATCGAGCGGAACTAACTGCGCTCCTTCGGCGTGAACAGTGCGATATTCAGCTGGCGAACGCACATCGATCAGATGCGCAGTTCCGCCCAATCGTCGCTGTTGCACTTCGTGAGGAGAACATGGTGAAGTAGCCATACATATTCCGGTCAGATGACGGCGGTGACGACTTGTGTGGATATCACGTCCAACTGCACCGTTTGCATCTGCCCACGCTGGACCCAGGCCATCTGTTCCGGTGCGGCAAGATCGTCAGCGACCCTTGCACGATAGACAAGCACAAACGTCCGCCGAAGAACGGTGTCGTGATCATCGTTCAGATAACCGGCGATCTCAATCGTACGCACACTGCCTCCACAGATCGCTTCTGCATGCCGCTTGGCCATCTGCTTCAGTCCCGCTAATCCGCTGACATCCGGCCCGACGTCAGCTAGATGAGCCAGAGTCGTACCCTGGCTGACCAAGGCCTCGACGCTGTCGTGGTTTCGCCTCATGATGACCACCGCCACCCGGACTTCTTTGCAATCAACATCTGCTGCGATAGCCGCTCGTGTGGCACACCACGATTCTTCGCCGACGACAGTCAACACTGCCAGATCCAGCTTGGTGATGAACCCGCGCACGTTGTAGAGCGGCCGCCGCGGCATAGCCCAAACCAATAGCTCTTCGTTCATGGCCGTTTCTTAGCGGATTTCTCCCCCGGCACCAGTCTCACCAAACGTTGCAGCCAGGTTCCCCCTTCATTCAGTACCCCGCCCGTCCGTGTCCTTGACCAATGGGCCATGGGGGCCGACGCTGCGCCCATGGATCAGGCTGGAGACATCTGCGCCAGTTGCGGCGCCACAGTCGGCACCGAGGAAATCGCCCAGGGTCTGGCGGTCAAATCTACAGGCAAATTGATGTGCCCGTTGTGCGTCGACCATCTGCCCGGCGATGCCAAGATCCACATCAACCAGATGCGTGCCCTGCGCGGCATGGCGGTCACTACTTACCGCGTGTTCAGTCCACGTCATCCCGGGTTGCCGCTCTTTAGTTTCACCACGACTAGCATACTGGTCGGTCATCGTCGGCAGATCGCCTTGGGCAATACGTTTCACGCCCCACCACTGCCACCAGCTGGCAGCCGTCCGCGACTACCGACTGCTGAGGAGGCAAGCAAAGGCAGCCGCGTTGGATGGCTCGCTGTTGCCCTGGTCACGGTGCTGATTGTTGGCGGGCTTGTCTGGCTCATGGTGCCAGGAGCTAAATCTGGCCCTCCACGAGAAGACATTGCTCCTCGCCAGCCAATCCCCAACCAGACGCCCGCTCTCACTCCGGCAACCAGAGATGATGTTCAGCGCGCTGCACGGGTGCTGGCGCAGCGGCTCCTGGAACTTGAGGCACGCCTGCGTGATCACCCGGAACTAGCTACCGAGGTCGTACATGCTGCCGAACTTCTTGCGGACGAGATTCCTGCTCGCGATAAAATCCTCACCAACCGCGTAGCGGAGATCCGTTTGGCGGCGATCGCACGCGCAGCAGCGCTCGCTAAGACGGATCCACCAACTCCCGCCGATCCTCCGCCCGTGACTCCGATACAACTCGAGCCACCGATTCAAGACCCGGGCGTACAGCCGATCGCACCCATTGTTCCACCTGCGCTACAACCTGCGCCATTGCAGGATCCTCCTGCCCAAGCCCCAACGACGACTCCGACCATTGAAAAACCAACAATCGAGCCCATCAAACCACCGGTAGTCAGCACACCCCCCGCCCCGGTTGTCCGCAAACCATTGGTCGATCGCGGCCCAGAACGCTGGGATGTGCGCGTCACGTGGCCGTTGAACCATCGGCCTGTAATTGCTGCGAATAGACCCTTGTCTAGCATCAGCGAACGTCTGCCATGGCCGTGGCCGTCAGGTGTCAACATCTGGGCTGGCGCACCCGACGATAAGGCCAAGGGCAAGGGCGTCGCCATCGAGTTGGATGGCTGCACGGTTACTGCCCAGGGTGGAGTTACCGTCGTCATGCATCCGTTCCGTCCGCTCAGAAAACTTGCTGCTATCTGGAGCGACGGTTCCACTGCGACCGTTCGTAACCAATTCGTCCTGTCAGAGCAACGCTGGCAAACCGTCTGCATCCCAGCCACCGGAACCGAGGCATTGGACGCTCAACGACTCCGACTGCGCCTTGAAGACGTTGGCGACTTGCCCCCCGAACGTCCGTTCCTGATTGCCGGCGCGACCATTCGCGCAGTGCATCTCCCCGAAGAGTCTGACTGCCAACTCCAACTACCACTCATCGATCCGCTTACCTGCACCACCCCCGACGGAAAAGCCTTTCGTGATGTGGATTTTTCTCATCGCGTTCAACGCTATCTGATGACGGGTTTCACTCTTGCAGAAACGAAAGTACTCATCCATGGAGTGGATGATGACCCCGATGCCGTGCGCTATTTCACCCGAGAACTGGCAACCGTCTTTAGCGAGTTACGTGGAAAACCAACCACGCCACGATTGGGAAACCCTGACAATTTACCGTTTAAAGCCACTGAATTTACCGACAGCGACGGTATTTGGCCGGTCAAGCCTATGGGCGATCTCAACACGTATCGAGCCGTCGTCCTCGGCTGGCGCGATCAGGGCTGGGGCGAGGACTCGCTCTTCGCTGGCAAGATCGATGCGGTTCTCAACAAGATGCTGACCGCACAGCCCAAAATAAAGCGCCCCGTCCTGCTACCAATCATCGCCATTGGTGAAATCAATCGCGCTTCAGCCGCCGAACAGGCAAGCATCAACCGCCGATGGTCGGTGATCGCGCACACCTTGCCATTGAAAGGCATCCCCGTGATCGACCTGCGCTCGGCCCAATGCGAACCCAGCCCCGACTTGATTCGTGCCGCATCCGCGCGTCTGACCGGTGATGCTCTGCGCCAACTCGACTGGCTGCTGAGGACCTATCGTAAATGACCACCCTGCTGAGACTCGCTACCCGGAGAAGTCCATTGGCGCTGTGGCAGGCGCGCCACGCAGCCAAGGTCCTGCGTCAACGCCACCCCGGTTTGCGTATCGTCCTTGTCCCCGTCCTAAGCGGCGGTGATATCGACACGTTCACTCCCCTGCATGCACTGGGCAGCGTCGGGGTGTTCTGCAAAGAGGTGCATGCGTTGGTCTTGTCAGGTCAGGCCGATGTCGGCGTGCATAGCCTCAAGGATCTGCCCACGAGTCCACCTGATGGCATGACGCTGACCGCGCTACTACCTCGGGTTGATCCGCGAGATACCCTTATTGGCACCCGTTCGTTGGAGTCCTTACCGCACGGCGCACTCATCGGTACTTCATCAACCAGACGCCGAGCACAATTGGCGTCATTGCGACCCGATCTACGTTTCACCGATTTGCGCGGCAATGTGCAGACGCGTTTGGCCAAGATTGCGCGCGGCGATGCCGCGGCGACCTGCATGGCCGTCGCCGGCCTGCGTCGTCTCGGCCTGAGCACGCCACACGCATCTGCTACGTTAAATCCGTGGACTACTTGCACTCCAGCACCTGGGCAGGGTGCGGTGGCGCTCGACTGCCGCAGTGCCGACTCCCGAACGCGACGACTGCTCGCCTGCGTATCGCACCACGAAACCGCGACAGCCATCGGAATTGAACGCACCGTTCTTGCCGGGCTTGCCGGTGGCTGCTCCCTGCCGCTCGGCTGTCTCGTTCAGCGCATCAACGGATCTTGGCATGGCGTGGCTCGTCTCGGTATGCCGAATGGGGAGTTGCGTTCGCTTCGGGTGACTGGTCCTGCCTATGCTCTGGCACAACGCATCCTGGATGTTCTCGCCAAGCCGTAATGTCCGCATTACGATTGCTTCTCGTCTTTGCCTGGTTGGGCTGCCGTGGTTTCGGTGGACCGATTGCGCACATCAGCATGTTTCGTACGGAGTTTGTTCAACGACGCGCGTGGCTCAGTGAGCGTGACTTCGCTGATCTACTGGCCTTATGTCAATTTCTTCCCGGCCCGACCAGCTCGCAGATGACCATGCTGCTTGGCTGGCGCCAAGGTGGTCTGATTGGCTTGGGGTTGAGCTGGCTCGGATTTCTGCTGCCCTCGGCGGTGTTGATGATTGCCGCCGGTCTGCTGCTGACGTCAACTGGAGTGCAGAACGCCTCAGCGTGGATTGCTGGCATGAAAATCGCAGTGCTCGCCATCGTTGCCAACGCACTGGTCAGCATGGCGAAACAATGGTGTCCTGATCTGCGTCGCCGCGCCATCGCCATCGCTGCGGCACTTGCAGTAGTCGCAGCTCCAGCGGCGTGGTGGCAATTACCGATCCTCGCGACGTGCGGGCTAGCTGGCTATTTCATCCGCAGCCCGGTCGAGGCCACGTCGACAACTCCAAGTCGACTACCGAGTTCGACCTTAGCTGTATGCTGTGTCGGTGTACTGGTAGCGGGACTCGTGTGCTTACCCATGATCGCCGCCTGGGATCCAGCCAGTGGGTGGCAGACCGTGAGTGATTTTTTCCGTGATGGCAGCCTCGTCTTTGGTGGCGGACATGTGGTACTACCACTGCTGCAGGCCGATCTCGTGGCCAACGGTCGCATGCCGGTGGACTCCTTTCTCGCTGGTTACGGACTCGCTCAGGTTGTCCCTGGACCGATGTTCAGTGTGGCCGGCTATCTTGGCGCAGTGTTGCACGGTCCGGGCATCGGCTCCGCTGTGCTTGGTGGCGTAGCGGCACTGCTTGCCATTTTCCTACCCGGAGCGCTGTGCGTCATCGCCGCCTTACCGGTCTATACCCGCCTGAGTAAACACCCAGCGACCAGTCACATCATCGCTGGTCTGTGTGCCGGTGTCGTCGGCCTGCTGCTCGCTGCGTGCTATACACCAGTTGGAACCAGCAGCGTACATTCCATCCGCGATGGTGTGCTTGCCTGCGGCGCTTTTGCAGCACTGGGATTTCTACGTGTACCAGTCTGGCTCATCGTTGTCGGTTGCGCTGCGCTTACTGGGTTTTGGCTAAGCTGAACCACGTCCGTGCGGCCGCGGGAATAATCCCGCGACGAATATCGGCCGCGGTTGATTCCCGATGTTTCACACCAACTCCGGGAATAGCATCCGCCATCCAGGTGGTGCATTGAACAGCAGGAATCGGCGGCGGTTCCGTTCGCTGTGGCAGTGGGCGTAGCGTGGCCAGTAGCCCCAGTCCGAGCAGTAGTCCGACCCCAATCCAACCAGCATGATCAGCCATGACGCACGACCGTGAATCGTTCATGCCCTTGGCTATCCATGAACGATGTCGCTGACAATCCTGTTGCTTGTGCACTGCTTCGAATCGCCGCGCCCTGGCGAAAACCATGTTCAAGCCACAAGGCTCCGGTCGCCGTCAGCAATCGCGGGGCATCCGCTAGCAATTCACGAATCAGACTCAAGCCATCACCACCAGGGAATAGGGCCTGGGTTGGCTCAAAGGCTAATTCGGGGTCACACAGTCCGCGTTCATCCTCGGCAATGTACGGGAGATTTGCCACTACAGCCGCGAATGGACCCACACAGTGCTGGGCAAGATGACCGTGGGTAAACCCGACCGCGATGCCCAATCGTTGCGCATTGGCACGAGCCACCTCCAGCGCCTCAGCCGAAGCATCAGTTGCATGCACATCCCATTCCGGACGAGCGTGTTTCAGCGCAAGAGCGATCGCTCCGCTCCCCGTGCCAACGTCCAACACCCGCACCAACCCAGTTGGCAATTCACGCAGCACCAAATCGACCAGCTCTTCGGTTTCCGGCCGAGGGACAAGAACCGCCGGGGATACCGTCAGTACCAAACCACGAAAATCCTGGTTCCCCAATACATACGCCAGCGGCTCGCGACGCCCACGCCGAGCAACCACAGCACGCAGGCGCTCCACCTCAGGTGGCTCTAACGGCATGTCGAATCGGGTGTACAATTCCAAGCGGCTGAGTTGTAAAGCATCGGCGAAGAGCCACTCCGTTTCCCGACGAGCGTTCCCGACGCCCTTGCCCTGAAGCCAGGTCGCCGAGCGCTGGAGGAGATCCATGAGAGTGGGCGGCACACGACGGTTGTCTGCTCTGGCACGGCGACAGCAACTGCGCTGGATTCGCCCATAACACACGCCACAACTCCGGCATGGACTCGGGGCTTGGCGCTATTCTTGGCATACTCGCTCTTGGCGTCGTCATCGTCCTGGCCTTCCAGCGCCTGGGCGTCAGCGCCCTCGTCGCCTATCTCGTTACTGGAATCATTGCAGGACCAAGTGTCATGGGCCTGGTCCACGCCGAAAGCCTGGAACCCGTAGCTAAAATTGGCGCTGCACTTCTGCTATTCACGATCGGACTCGAACTTGATCTGAGTGCTGCGCGACGGCGGTTACGTCCCAT
The DNA here is from genome assembly GCA_964652775.1 of uncultured candidatus Brocadiaceae bacterium. Taxonomy (GTDB): domain Bacteria; phylum Planctomycetota; class UBA11346; order UBA11346; family UBA11346; genus UBA11346. Next base: position 8,345 of record CAZZAM010000013.1, read on the forward strand.
CCTTATCTCGTCCACCATCCAAATCTGTTTAACCCTGATTGCTGGATCCGCGATCGCTTGGCTCGCTGGCTTGCCGCTTCCCTACGCCGTAGCCGTAGGCGCCTGCCTGACCATGACCTCGTCGATCGTTATCATGCGCGCGCTCGACGAACGTAAACTCCGCAATCGGGAAGAGGGCCAGATATCCTTGGGTGTTTGCCTCGTTCAGGACATGGCGCTCGGTCCATTGATGTTGTTGATCGCCGCACTAACCCCAATCCAACGTGGCGATAATCCGTGGGTCATGGCCCTGGGTGTGGCGCTATTTGCCGGTGGTACATGGCTGCTACGAAGGGTCATGGCAAGCCAACTGGTTGAACGACTGCGCGCCAGCAAGCTGCCTGAAGTCGAATCCGCCTTTGCCATAACCATCGCGTTGGGCGCAGCTGCATTTTCCGACCGCCTTGGACTTGGCGCTGCTTTTGGCGCATTCGCCGCTGGACTCTCGCTTGGAGGGCAAGGCAGTCGTAAGATGGTGGAAGACTCGACTAGGCCGCTCGCTGGCCTAACCGCAATCTTGTTCTTTGCTGCCATGGGCGCCTTGTTCGACGTACGCTTCGTCGTCGCACATTGGCTGGAAGTCACCGCTCTCACCATCGTGGCATTGATCGTCAAAGCGCCGATCGCCGCATTCGCCATGCGACTATCCGGTATGACGTGGCGTCGCGCTTGGGGCTGCGGTCTACTACTCGCACAAGTCGGTGAATTTGCTTTCGTACTTGCTGCAGCCGCATTCGCTAATACGGGAAATCCCGAAATGCTTGATCTCTACCGTTTGGTTATTGCCACCACCTGCATATCCATCGCTTCAGCTCCGATCCTCGCCTGGATGGCTCAACCATTTCTACCGTCAACTAAACTCGACCTCCTGCGCAGCAGTGGCGACACCGTGGTCATCGCGGGCCTCGGTCCGGTTGGCAACACGGTCGTTGACACCCTGCGCAAACAGGGCGTGCCCCTCCTGCTCATCGATCGCAATGAACGCCTGCTTGCCCCGTGGGAAGGAGTCGCCGGCGTGCGTATCCATCTCGGCCGCATCGAAGACATGGAAGACTGGATCCCACTTGTCGGCCATCGCCCATCGCTGATCGTCCTAACGTTTCCAGTAGCCGACGCGTCGGCGATCGTTGCCCGCCGCCTCCGCGGACTTGATCCATCCCTGCGTATCATCGCCCGCGCTCCATTTACCGCCCAAGTACAACAACTCCTCGACGCCGGTGCCCACGAAGTCATCTGCGACGAGGCGGAAACCTCGCGCGCCCTCATGCCGATGTTGGAACGGGCGCTGAATCCACCCGACACAGCGGGCCGAATACGTACAACTGGAGTCACGATTACTGGCGTTGACAGAGTTGACTAGGTTCAGAGACTCCCCACCCTTCCAGGCTCCCATCGTCTAGCGGCCTAGGACAGCGGATTCTCAGTCCGCGAACAACGGTTCAAATCCGTTTGGGAGTACCAGACGAAAAACCTCGGTTTTTACCGGGGTTTATTCGTTTATAGAGATGGTCTGGTGTTAGGCATTTTGCTCTATGCCCACCCTATGCCCACTATACCAACACTACGCGGTTCGGCAGACGCTAACGCTTAAACATCAAAACAAATCAGCATAATTCCTGAAATTCCAATCACAGGAGCCAAAAAGGTTTTAGAAATAATCTATACAGCTTTGTCGCCTGAGCGAATGTCAGTTGATGGGCCAGCCCCCTCTGTGGTGCTCCCTTCACCCGGATTAGGTTGAGTAGGATTGATACCTTGGCTGTTTATCCCATCTTCTTTGGGATTCACTGCGCCAATCACATCCCCCTCAAACTTCAGCGTTTTAGAAGCGGGGGTGTAAATTGGACCGATTCCAAATTTTCCAGCGTCAATTTCTTCAGATGGGAGAGATGTTGTAATGATCAACTGACCCAAGCCTCCCCTGGCCTGAATTTCTTCGATCATGATGTGGTGCAAGTTACGGACGCGCTCCGGTACAATTCCTTTATCTTCAATACTGTCGATAATCATAAAACGAGGGATGCGGATTTCATCATCGTCGAGTGATGCCATGAAGAGAGCAAAGAAGAAAGCGCTCTTCATGAATGTTGTCGTACTTGCCGAAAGACGAGAGGTAAATCTTCCATCAATAATTAGACGATCCTTGGAAAAATCGAATTCAAATTGGCTCGCCTTATCGAGTGCTTCGTCAGACGTAATATCTTTATGTAGAATATTAACAGTCAGCTCGCTAATCAGAGTTTCAATCTTCATCTTTCTGTCTCTTCTTTTCTCAATGACTATTCGAATCTCTGCATTGACCTTGTCTATTGAGTAGCTGATTTGCGTAATCCGCTCGGCAATAATTGAAATTCGTTGCGCTAACGCACCCTTCTCTCTGATGTCTTCAATTTTATTTTCAAGATATCCAATCTTTGTATATAGCTCGCGAAGTCTCTGTTCAAAAATATTGGGGGTCTTATTAATTGAGTCGTACTGAGATTGAAGCAAAAGCATTCTCTTTTCCGTGAAAATCAACTCTTCTTTGTACTTGTTAAACGCCAATTCCTTCTCAATGAGGATTGCTTTAGATTCCCTTTGTTGATTGGAAATCTCATTCTGTAGACGAAGTCTTCGAGTTGCTAAGTTTCCAGAGATGAGTGGCGACTTGCATAGATTGCAAGAATCTAATTTTTCTTTATTTTTTTCGTGCGTTTCTATTGGAGCGAGACAAGACGGGCATCGTTCGAAGCTAAGGCCGCCGAAAGCCTCTATTGATATTTGCGATTCCTTGAGCGCAGACAGTTTTCGATCAAGTCCAGAAACGAATCGATATGAATCCTGAATATCCTCATCTAGCGCTTGTAAATCGCGCCTTATTGAATTAGCCTTACTGGCAGATATTGAATACTGCTCGCTTATCTCTTTGGTGGATTTTTCAGCTGATCGACGAATAGAATTTATTTGAGTTTTCCGCAAACGATCAGAATTCTCAATGTCAACAATGGCTAGTTTTGCCTGATCAATTTCTAACGTAGTTTCAGCCTCAAGTTTATTAAAATCAAAAATTCGTAATTCGGGATAAGCAGCGTCTAAAATCCCTTTTATTGCCGACAAAGAGTGTTCCTCTTTTGACTTCCTAACTTCAAGATTTCGAAGCTCTTGTCGTAGCTCATGAAGCTTTAAATCGTCATACCCCAACAGTAGCTCGCCAACTGTCTGCCGAGTTTCCGAATCGTTAAAATCCTGATCCCGAAATATCTTGTCCGCAGATGTATCTTGGTCCGAATACATCAGCCTCAATATTTCGTGCATTGTAATATTAGACTCTCGATCCGTTCTTGTACCCGGAAGACCGAGCGCACGAAACAAATACTCGGAATACGACTCAACCTCCTTGGACCTTCTCCATGGATATCGCACCCATCCTTCAATTCTCGTAGCCGCCTCGTCCATTGGCCCATAATAGATATCTATGCCTGGATTGGCCGTATCTTCCGATGGCATATAACGTCGCATTGTTATAATTGCCGAACAAATCGAGACCTGCCCTATTATAAAATTACAAGCATTGGCTATATCTGACCACTTCTCAACAGTTCCACCCAGTAAATAAAATATGAATTCACAAATCGTGCTTTTTCCGGTAGTATTGCCCCTGCTACGAATAACGTTCAGTCCGCTATGAAAGCGCTGATCAAAAACCTTTGCGCCCTGACGAGAATACACACATAGACGTTCAATGCTTAGAAAAGATAAAACCCTCTTCTCTTCAGTAGAGCTAGGAGATGTCATAATGATGCTCCATAAGCCCCGATCTTGCCTTTAGACCATCCTCTCCGAGAAGCTCCACCATAGTTAAGTCCTGCACAATGGCCTGAAACCACGGCGTTTTCTTTTCTGAATTTTCTTCAGAAAGTTTTTTGAATATATTTGTGGCCTTATCCGTTGCCGTCACAATACCACCTGAAGTAAATGGTTCCGATGATATAAGCCCTATGCCAATCATTGAGCGAACTGATTGAAGCTGGATATCAGACATCGAAGAAAAAACGCGAGTCGGAGAGGAAATCCGTTCATATTGCTCTGGCGCTTGTTGAAATGCTTTTCTTGCATGACGAAGATGCTTGGGAAACTTGAATTTTACGCCAAAATGAGGGAAAACACTATAAAAATCTAGTATTCTGACTTTATCAAATTCCATTCGATGGATTTTTGAATCAGACAATATGCATGCAATTCGAAAGCAGCAATGAAACGAGTCGCGAGATTGATGGTATAAAATCATCCATTTCCCCAATCTATATAGCACTTACCAGCCAAATAATACAGCATCCCCTCCATGTCCGCCTTAGTAATATCAGTCAAACCGTGTAGTTGTGTCTCTATCTCACTGTATATTTTGTGCGTCTCAGCTTCCGCTTCCGTGGTCTTTTTGCTTTCAACTAATGGGCGAACGCGGTGTTCAAACGCAGAATCAATCTCAACAAGTATAAGCGCGTAAACTTCCTGAAGTAACTCGTTAAACGTGGAACTCTGTAGTTTCTTTGCAAATCGTTCTTTTAAACGCATTGCTCGTTTTAGCTTCGCTTTCATTCCACCACCAGTCAGCTTTTCTTCTAGCGATCGAAACCCAGCAGCCGGCTGATCTGAACTCTCCTCCATGTAATCCGCTAATTTCTCAATAAAGTCCTGCTTCTCTTCGCTTATTCCTGATTTAAATTTTTCACACGCTTCTGAAAGATTTGTTCTCTGCTTAGTGCCAAAATTATTAATCGTTTTGTATATGTCTCCAGCTGCTACATCCCCACCAGCGACAATGTTTTCCTGGTTGACCCTATTGCCTAGGATGGCCATTTATTTGCTCTTTTTTATGTCGCCACCCGCAATGTCGCCATCAGCGGTGATGTCTTCTTGAAGCACGTTTCTGCTATTGGGTGACGTTGTCCCAATTGACCCTCCAGCGACATTCCCTTTAGCGATCAACTTCCGCTGAATCGTTTTATTTCTCGCGGTTCGATAGCCCCAAATGGCAACACCAATGGTCGCGAGAAGACCGACTAAACCAACTATCCATCCGTCCATCCCAAGAATAACCCAGTCTGTTTTTTGTGGCGGCTCTTGATGCGATATTAGTGAAGAGCCATCAGCCATAGTTGATCCTAAGCATTCAGCGTCGTGATTTGAGGGTAGGTATTGAGTCTTGTGGCATGTCACTTATGCAGCCATGATCATCAGGTACAAGAGGTTACGATTACCTGAATCCGTCTTGATTTATTAATTCCCAATAAACCCTTACCGAGGACGCGGTATCTGTCGAACTCCCAAATTCGCCTTGGAACTGGTGTGCGCTCCTGTCTTTAATCGTTCAACATAAGCCCGAAGGATTGGATGTGCGTTATCCAAGCACGCCGCCACAATAAACACTTCACGCTCTGTTCCGGTTAGCTTTAAAGCGTCCGCCAACCGTTCGACATGGCGAACAGGGAAAGGACACAGTCCGCGTGATGCGAGGCTCAAAAGCCCGTGCCCTATGCCGACCTGACGAGCGATAGCCCGCAGCGATACCTTCCCACCCGTGAGGCGGCGACGTAGATCCTCAGAAAAGCCCACCCGGTCAGGCTATCGGGTTTCTCTCTCGTTGCATGCTTGCATTGATTGGTTTAGTTCACAATACCACACATCCCCCATCGCTGAGGTCACATGCTCCTTCGTTCTCCGCTCTTTTCTCTGCCAATCGTCCTCGTCATGTGCCTGCTCACAGGCTGCCAAGAGCGCCCCAAGTCATTCGTGGAACAGCCACCCGGCTGGAACTCGATTACCATCCGCAAAGGGTTAGCTAAGGATATCGCATGGCAGAAGGTGGCAGACCTACTTGCCAAGAGTTACGACCTGGAGGTTATGAATAAGGACACTGGCTACATTCGCACAGCCTACAAGATCTCCCAAGCGATTTACACATCATCCGGCCAAATAGAGTCGAGTTATCGTCGGCGTGTAATCGCCAAGATTCAAAGTGATACCGACATCATCGAAATTAAAACCGAGGCCGGATGGTGGGACAAAAACTGCTGGCTTGAGGGCTTCGATAGCGTCGACATGGCGACGCTGAAGACGGATATCTCAGCGGTTATCGGCGACATTACAAAGTAAGTAGGCCAGTCTCACATGCTGATCCCCCCGCTCGCCCAGCTACGGAGCGAGCGGCCTATCATGAGAAAGACGAAACCATGGAAAATCGCGAACTATTCTCTCTGAAATTCACGACAAACGATTTGGGATACGTGATCCTTTACCAATATGATGAAACTGGAAATGAGCAGGAAATACAGCTGCATCCGTCGCAGCTTCATCAGGTTATTACTTGGTTGAAGAAAGCTCAATGGGAGTCAATGAGCCGCAACCACTCAACGCCGCTCTGAGATGCTCATTTCTATGCGCTGATAGCTGCCACATGACTGAACAGACCCACGGCTATCTCTACATCCTGAGAAACAGAAGCCTTCCTTCGGACTACGTAAAAATTGGCTACACAAAGGACATCCAGGAACGGCTTCAATCACTACACAACACCTCCTTACCGACCCCATTTGAGATCGTACGGACAGCGCGTGTTCCTCTATGTGATATGCAGCGCCGCGAAAAAGACCTGCACAGGATGTTTCAATCGCAACGAATCTCGGATGGCCGCGAATTCTTCCACCTCTCGGATGAGCAATTGGCAGCCGCCATCTCATATCTTAATCAGATCCAAGACACGGCTTTTCTCGCCGAAGAGAAACGGCAACTGGACGCACGACTAGCCCAACGTAAGGAGGCCGAGGAACAGCGGGAAACAGAAAACGAGATACGCAGGGCAGCCAGAGAACGCGAGCGAATGGCCAGGGAAGAGAGCAACCGGTTGAATAGCGAGCGGCGGAACCGTAAACTATTTGAGCGGTACAAGGAAGTGTTTCTGTCTCATCGTGGAAAAACAAATTTCGGTTCTCCATTCTCATCTCCAACAGTTGAGCAAGAGCGAATTCAATTTGAGAATGAGCAACGGGCGAGATGGGCCGAGGAAGATCGGTTGGCGGCGGAGAAATGCGCGGCAGAGAAAGTCGCAGAGCATGCCCGCACAGAGCGATTACTGGTCATCATAGCACAGATTGAGGACCAAAAGGCAATCGACGATAAAACATTAAGACATCGCCTTGGGCTAGGACTCATCGGCTTTGCACTTGATCCACGACGCAACCTATCGGACACAGATAAACAACTCATTGCTGAGGATGACGCCAGAAAAACTTCTGCGTTGTTAGCGGAATTATACAAGAAATTCCCGCTGCCACCGAACGATAGACGGAAACGGCGCTACCGGATTTGATGCTCCGATTCAATTGTATCTCCACCACGCAACCCTCTCGTTTCAAGATCTCAGCCACTACAAACCAAAATACCGCTCCATCCGAGTCAGCTTGCCATCCCAGCGCCGCAATTGCCGCCTGCGATGCACGCGCAAGCGTGACATGTACCGAATTCCATGACACTCCCGACAGGCGAAACCCTGCGCCGTTGGCGATAGCCAAAGGACCCCAGCCCGCCGACCACAGCGCGGACAGGCCCACCACCAGCGATCCCCCCGAGTGAGAGTGTGGTCCTGGCGCATCCCTACCGCTTGGCCAATGGATTCGAACATCAGCGCCCAGCCCCCAGGCTCAGGGATCATCAGCCAACTAAGAGTCTGGATCTGCCTCCCTGCTTGTGTCCACGTAACGATCCCTCCATGCCCGCCCCGTAGGCGCGGATGCCAGCCCCGCAACCCAAGACGCAGGCAGTCGGCATCCCGAGGTCCACTTGGAGAGTGCTGAGGCCTTTTGTCCGAAGAACGGTCCAGAGCCGCTGCCGCATGTTCATTCTGTCCCATTTGTCACGTGGTCCTGTAGAAAAGTGAACAGCAATGCTAGAATATAGAGAGATAATTAAATTAGCTCTCTAAACACCACGTGACAAAAAGGACAAAACCCCCTCACCTATTTCCCGGTCCGCGCCAGAGGATGGACAACATACGTGTACATGGGCCTCCCTGTGGCTCCGACTGGTGGATCAAGCCGCTTTATCCATCCAGCATCCACGAGAACCTCCAGTGCTGCGCTTACTCGCGCCCGGTTGCCCAAGCCTCGAATATCTCGCTGAACCTCTCGCGCAGTAAAGCGCTCCCGTCTGTCCTCCCGACACAGACGCAGAACACGACGTGCATCCTCCAGCGCCTGATTGCCAGTTAGCAACCCGAATACTGCCTTGGCGTGACTATCGAGAAGTTGCATCAGCCCAAGGACTCGATGCATGAGATCCTCCGAGATTGGCGTCTCTTCAGGATCTAGGCTACTCGCGGCGCAGTCCACGACATGAAGCACGCCGGCGATCCTGGCCACGTTTCCCATTCGCTTGCCACCCCAATCGGAAATCGATCCCATGTCACCGTCAGGTCCCAGTCGTGGCTCCAGCGCCTTCTCTGCCGCTCTCCAAGCTCGATATGCACCCTCGGACAATCGAATTGGCCGGGGCGACTCTTTACCACTGATGCCATCTCGGTGTGGTGTCGCCGACAGGATGCGTCCAATGACCTCAGACCAACGATCTGCCAGCACAGACGAAAGGGGAGAACGTTCACACGATCGCGCTCCCAATGGACTCTCAGGTAACGCGAACACGAACCGCGCTGCCAACCCTTTACCTCGCATCTCAGCATGAGCGGCCAACTTTCGCAGTACGTCAGGTTGCGGAGCAATGCCGACCGCAAGAAGCGCGTGATCTATAGAAATAGATTCTCCTATCTTGCGATCAACGCGAACAGTTGAACCACTGTACCCCTGCAAGGCCAAATCGAGGTTCGAGGCCCCGTTTGCATAGCGTCCGGCGAGTATGTCAAAGAAGCCCCCCTCGTCGCTGAAGACGCCCATGCGTTCGTTGTTTTCGGCCATCATTGCACCCAACTTTTCAGGCGTCACGTCTTGAACAAACAGGCGTGGTGGCTTGGATGCTGGGGGTGGCTCTATCGATGCGGCAGCAATCTCTGCTTCTAACTTTGCGATTTCGTCGCCTTTAGCCTTGGTCAATTTTGACTGGAGAGATTTCAATCGATCTTTGCGGTTCTGCTCTGCCACCTGCCGAGTCTGTATCAGCTGCTCGGCAACTTGTCGTGTCTGTCGCTCACGCTCAACCAGTGGCGCCTGCACTATCGTCAATACTGGCGATTTACGTGTGCCGCTCGGAAGTGCTGTAGCGCAATAGAGCGCCAGCGGCTCAAAGTGTCCGGGCGCAACAAGTACTGAGTACCGCCCAAGACAGGCCGTCGACGCCACTGCCAGTGCAAGAAGGCCACCTAGTTCTATTGGCGTTTCCAAAGCTTCGGAGATGCCGTTAGCCAACTCTCCTACAACTCCGCCAAACGCGCTCGCCGGAATAGGTGGCGGTGGTGGATCCTCCAAGCGATCCGGCATCGGCCACTCGACAGAAGCCGATGCTGTGGGCAAAGACGTGTATGAAAATCGCCGTTCAACGATGGTGCGGACGGGGACCGCTTGGGGTGAGTAAAGAATCATGGCTTATCTCCCTGATTTCTCAGTTGTCGAAACAGTGCAGCCAAGGCGGCTTGCAGTGCGTCGTTGTCGCTGCAATCGTGTGGTTCATCCCAACATTTCGGCAAGTCGTGGACTATGACTCGACGAAATTTCCCTTCGTATGCATCCCAATCGGTTGCAATGACCGTAGCAGAGGGCCACGGTGCTCCGACCTCGTCCTTGTATCCGAGTCGAATCCACAAACCGCCAGACGTAGCTCCCATTTGCTCTACGTGCAGAAAACGATTACCCGGTGGGAGCCAACGCCTAGTCGCAAGCCAAGCAGCTCCATCTCGACCACACTGGACAATCGATAGCCACCCCAGCAATAATTTCTCCGCCGTAGATTGTTCCCGCCACGCCTTATCCACCAGGATTTCATGAGCGGCGGACGCAGCGGCCAAGGCACCACTGCGTCCAAAATACTCCGTCCATTGGTCCGCAGTCATTTCTTCCGGCTCAATATAAATGCCGTCTTCTCCGATCGGCCAACCGTGCGCTATACTTGCAGTTTTTTCAATGAAATCAGCTAAAATTGGATCTTGCGCAATCGCATCGTCTGGCACAAATCCGATTATTCCGTCGGGACTAACGATAATTCTAGGATCGACGGCCTGGGCACGTTCCCACAAGCCTGCTGTAAATCGCCCTGTCGGCCCACCCAACAACTGATAACAGATGTTCAGCACATCTCCCTCCGGTGGCATGCGGAAATCAGGGCTAGCAGGGTTAAACGGATTTCCGTTCACTTCCGCCAAACGACGCAGGAACGCTGCTGCCGCTTTGGCTTCATCATCGCTGGGATTTTGTACGTCGAGGCTCATAATTAAACCTCCTCTCTGCAGCGTTCCAAAAACGCGATTAAATCCGATTCTTTATACATTACTTTGCGTTTCCCGATTTTATAAGCCGGGATCCGCCAGCGTCTCCTGCTGCGATCAGTCTCCATGCTGGAGACGGCAACACCGATAAGCGGAGCCGCTTGTCGTGTGTCGTGCATCCGGTTGGGTGCTAAACCGAATGGAGGCACAAGGTCGCCATGAGCGCCAACCGAGGACGGAGTTGTGGGATTGAGGGATGGAACGAGTGTGGAAGGCACGACAGGAGCAGACCGCAAGCTTGTAGCTGCGATGACTTCTGCATTTTGACGCGCCCGCCGATGGCCGCGAAGGGACATGGGGCATCCTTGATAGGACGGTTAAACTGTTGCCCCGCTACAATGGGCTATTGCGGGCGCGACTCCGCGATCTGCTTCGTCTGTAGCTAACCGGCGGCGAACTCGGTATCGTTTACTGCCCAGCCGTGTTGGCCCCGGCTGCTACGGGCCATTTTATGCAAACGGGGGCTGGGCTTGTCAACTGGAGTGGTAGGTAGAGGTAAGTAGTGAAATGTATCGGTATTTTCCGCAAATATCACCTTGTGACGGTAGGGACTCCTCCGCATAATTAAAGAAGAAAATGTGAGGCACCCTGCCCGGCACCATCACTCGCTTTCATCAACCGTCTTGAGTAAGCGCCCTGCATTGTCTGCTAACATTCGGCGCACCGGATCGTCTGACAGGTGGCCGTAGTGCGCTTCTGTAACTCTCGTATCAGCGTGGCCGAGGCTTGCGGCTACAACCGCCATAGATGCACCAGCTTGGACCGCCCAGGAGGCTGCTGTGCGGCGTAGATCATGCGGCGTTAGATCCCGCATCGCTAGTGCTTCGTGTTTAATCTCTAACTCCTTGGCCATTTCTCGTAGCAGCGCCACAGATCGCACGAGCGGTGATCCTTCTCGCTTCATTGGTTTCCGATCGCGAGCCGTGCGCCAAGATTCCCCGCGCAAAGAATCAACGTCCTGAATAAATGCAGCGAATCGTTGCCGACCTGTCTTTTTCTCGTGCGGACCAATTGCATCACATAGCCGCACAGCTTCACCCAATAGTAGAGCGCGTGCCCATGCATGCTGCACTGACACAATTGGTCCTTCAATCCGATGCGGACTACCTGTTAGACCGGCAGGAAAAACCCATTTCTCTTCTGGATTCTCTTCCTTCCACTTACGCAATATGCGAGCTAAAGGCTCCGCAATGGGCATAGCCAATAATTTGCCGCCTTTAGCATCTTCTCCACTAACAGTCCATCGCGCCGGATCATCCAAGTTTAGATCTGACCACTGAGCGGAAGCAATGTTCCCACGCCGCAATGGAGCGAGTAAACAGCACAACCAGAACACACGCCACAGCGGCGGCTCTGCATCCAATCCACGTAAAAGAGCGCCTAATTCGGTGGGGTTCATAAAACGCCGACGCGGCTGCATTGTGGGTTTTTGAACTACCCGCCCGTTGGCTTCGCGTGGCATGCGTCCACCAAGTAACACAACCAAAAGCGCCAAGGCTCGACGGGTCTGCGCAGGCCCATGTTTTACCAGCAACGTTGTTCGTAACGATTTTGCAGCTTCTCCATCAATCTCTGTGAGAGAACGGCTGCCAACATGCGGCTTCAAATGTTCCCAGGCAGCCTCGTAACTTCGAAGTGTTGCAGGCCGCAAAGGTGCCCCATCTCGACGCCTCGTTGGATTAGCTAAGAGCGCCTTCCATGCATCGCCTACGGTATTGGCAATGCGCTGCGCTCGCTTGGCATCCTGAGCCGCTTTGGGAGCCGGCGCTACCGTCTTCGCTAATCGTCGGGCATCCTCGACCGTGATTGCGGGCCAAGCCCCCAATCGAATTTCTATAGCCTTACCTGCAACCTTGGATCTGTAGATCCATGCCCGCGTCTTCCCCATTGCTCGAATACTCAAGCCAGGGCACCCCGAATCCTTGTAGCGAACCTTCACACGTGCGGGCGGATCCCTGAGAGCCTTCAACTTGCTCTCGGTGAACGGAAACCGAGTGCCGTTTTTAGGAGCAGGCATGTTCCACTCCTCTGCATGTGCCCACCTTATGCCCACCGTTTCGGGTGAATTCAGGGGGAACCCGACAAACACAGGTGGGCACAATATGCGATTTTATCATGATATTTCGAGGCTATTCAAATCATGACAAACGCAAGCATGCCTTGTGTTTGGTTTTTCTCAGTCCGCGAACAACGGTTCAAATCCGTTTGGGAGTACCACACGGAAAACCTCGGATAAATCCGAGGTTTATTCGTTTTCTGGGACTGTTTCACCAGTAGCTTAGAGTACGCCATCCCATGCCCGTCCCATGCTGGGCGGTAAACAGCTAGCCGGGCACTCAGGTTGAGCGGATATGCGAATTCACTGAAAACACCGTGAGAAATTCGCACTTATGGCGGCCCCGCAGGGCGCCGCCACAACAAGGCCGCCCACCGCCGGGAGCGAAGCGACGGCGCCGGGGGCGGCCCGAGGAGGCAGGACGCCGACGAGGGGCGTGGTGGGGGCGCAAAAACGGCGGGGCATGGACGCCCCGCCACACTTTGAGCGTTCGGAGAAACCAACGTTAGGAATTGGAACAACACCGGATTGAGCAACCCACGCGGCAGCAACTTCCGTACGGTGCAAGATGTTCACGCGATCTTTTCCCCGGTCAGGACATGACACCGAGGCCCGACCAGGGCCGGCGACGTATCACTGATGCGTGGCTCGGATGTACTCCACTGGTGAGCGTCGGCGCGGCGCGCGCACTGGACAGTCGCGTGGCGATGGCCCCGCGCGCGCCGTGACGACGCGGAACCGGAGCGATGGCGAGCACTGGCGCGACGGGCGCAGCGCAGGCGTGGCCGGAGTCTGCGGATGCGTCGCCGAGCACCAGCGCCCGGCGTGACGGTGCGGGCGCACGCGGACAGCGCACACCTCCTGTGTGGTGGACAACGTGACGCGATGAGCAGCAGCGGTGTACTCAGAGACCAAGACAGACTGGGGGGCAGGCGCACGGCATGGGTGGGCTCACTTTATTCACCAATTGTGTGTGTGGGACTCCGGGTGTGGGTCCCTCGGATGGCTGCGCGGAATATATTTTGCCTGCTATGAAATTATGAATCAGCCAAGTACTGAATAGCTGGGCTTGCTAAACCACAACGAACTGTAGCGGAAGACGACCTCAATAAATCCAGCAGCACAAAAGTTTGATGGTGGCGAATCTGCATGAACGAAGCTGATAGAGACTATGAGACGCCGCGGTGGGATACCGACGAGGTAACCGCTGGATAAACCACGACTGACGACGATATAAAACAAAAGCAGAGATTCTTTGGCCCAACTATAGAAGACGGCCAGGTCAGTTACTGACCTGACAAGCTTTATATTCATATGCAAGTGAAAGATCATTATTCCCTTGCTTTTAGTGCATTCACTTTATGGTCAGTAACTGACCATTGCAATATCTTCTAAGTCTTTGCTTTATCAGACTTGATTTTGTTCAAATGCCTGGTACCAGTCAGTTACTGACTGATGAGAAAATCACCTGTTCGCACTTCTGGCGCCTCTGTAGCTGACGAGCGTGGCCAACGCCTGCTCTCTGCGCTGGAAAGTTTTCTCAGCGAAGGCGAAGTCGTCTTCACCATGACAAGCCTCGCTCAACGAGCCCAGGTGAATGGAGCCATGGCTCGTTTGGCTGTCGACGATTGGACGAAGCGGAGCTGGCTCGAACCGATCCGTCGAAACCACGAAGTGGTTTATCTCATCCGTTCAGCGACCCCAAACGCACCGAGCGATGCAGCGCTTGATGCGCTCGGCCTGTTGCAGGTCATCAATGGTCACGAACACAAACTCGGACGATTGACGTATGCCTACGCAAGTGCTCTGAGCTTTCATGGACTGACTGAACTCATTCCGGACAGCGTCTACGTTTTTCACAACGATCCCTCCGTTACGACGCCCAAGCTTGCAGAGGACCGACCATTCACACGGAGCTCCAAGACGCCCACTTTGTGGGGGCCGTGGCGTAACCGGCAGGTCTTTCTGATGCGTCGGCATCCGAACCTGCTGCGTCCCTATCAGAGAGTCCTACTCGATTACCAAGGCGTACGCATCCCCTGTACGAGCTTGGTTAAAACGCTCATAGACTGCTGGGTTCGACCCGATCTTAGCGGTGGCGCTGATCGCGTGAATGATGCCTGGAGATACCTCGCACAGCGCCCTGAAAAACCAGACGCTGTCGCAGGAGAAATTGCGGCAATTCTGAAGGACTCATCCTGGCCAGCCATGCGCATGGCGTTTGCCAAGTGGCTACAATCCGAGCATCCGCAGTACGCAGGAAAGCTGTGAATACCAAACGCCAATCAGAGACCGTGCGAGTCGCGCTACAACGGATCACGGCAGAAGAACGGTGCGCAGTAGATGAAGCCTTAATGGCGTTTGGTCTCATGGCCGTTCTGGCGGGCATGTCGCGTGTACCTGCCTGTCGCGAGCATGTGGTATTGAAAGGTGGAACGGCTCTACGCCTTTTTCTCGGTCGCTCTATTGGGCGAGTCAGTACCGACATCGATCTGAGTCTATTGGACACGACGCACCCAGTGCCAATCGACGTCTTCACCGGTGACGTGCGACGCGAAACGACCAACGCAATCGCTGAGGTCTTTAGTGATCCGGCGGAAATCGATATTCAGCTACTGGAAGATCGTACAACTCCCCCGTATCCAGAAACCCCAAAGATGGTGAAGTTTCGCCTGTCAGCACGGTATCAAAAGACGCTAGCAAATCGCAGCCTCTTCCTGGCTGAACTCACGCTGGATGAGTATGTCGATCAACACCTGACCAAAATCATTGAGCGAGATCTGTATGGTCTCCGAGTTTCTCTCCGAGCCTACGCACCTGTGCAGGCAATCGCCGAGAAGCTGCGGGCTATTCTACAGAAACACCAGCATTTCGACCGCAACGGCAACTTGGGTAACTTCGAACCACGGCATGTGCTGGATTTAGTCCCCCTCTCGGAGCTGCTCGAAGCTGGGGATCTCGAATTATTGAAACCACTGTTTCATCGTAAATGTGATGCTCGCTTGGTGACGCCCGCAGAACGGACGCGAGCCCGCTTGATGAATCCTCATTTGCACAGTGCGGTCGAGCAGGAATGCCAACGGCAAGGCATTGCACCAGTCGCGTGGGAGCGCTTACGGAAATTTGCGGAACTCGTCTGCGATAGTTGAGCGTGTTGATATCACACGTACATCTACAGCTGATTTGAAATGCGATCTACAATCTATCAGTGCCGTTAGTTAAATACCTCGAAGCCTATATCACCATAATGAAGACTTGTGAAAAGTTACGCTATGGCCTGCCAGCCATCTGGTGATTTCGTGATCTTGCCTACCGCCGACGCGGCGGTGCCGGGAGAGGTTCAAATCCCTGAGACATACACGATACTGAAATACGCGCCGTGCGCGCTCGCAAGCTCGCGCGGTCGCCAGGCCGCACGCCATAACATGGCCTGCTACCGCCGACGCGGCGGTGCCGGGAGAGGTTTAAATCCCGGTGACTTTCACGACACAAATGGTGCGCCGTGCGCGTTCTCACTCCACAAATTCTCTTATCGATATACCTCGCGCCGATGCGCCACGCGGACCACCAACACCACTAGGCGTCCACCGTGAACTTCGTACACAATGCGATAATCCCCGACCCGAATGCACCACTCGCCAGCACCACCCACCAGCTTCTTTGCGCCGGGTGGGCGCGGGTTATGGGCCAGGGCGTCAATGGCAGCAACGAGGCTGATGGGCTTATCGAATCCAGCGAGGGCCTTGGCTGCTCCCCGGTCAATCTCAATGCGATAGACGGCCAAGGGTCACCGCCGCTTGGCTGGCTTACTCGCCAGCTTGGCCTTTACGGTTTCATATGGGATCGCAATTTCCCCACGCCGGATACGGGAGCGCGCATCGGCAGCCAGTCGGATGTCGATAGCTTCCTCGATAATCTCTAAGTCCTCGATTGGCACCACGGCGGCAACTGGTTTGCCGCGGGAAGTCAGCACCGTAGGCGACTTACCATGGCGAGCCCTACCAACCACTTCGGATAGAGTGGCTCGTGCATCGGCAATGCTCAACGAGTCAAGGCCGTGAAGATTAGGGGTGTCTTTGGCCATGATTGTCCTCTATGTCGTTAATGCCCATTATGTACAGGAAGACTCTGGCAGGGATGTGATCACTGGGACGTGGTATCCCCCTGCTCGGGGCTCTCCTGTTTCGTCTGCTATGTCGGACCTTTCGGCGGGAGGACTGGGGGCTGGTCAGGATTTGTGGCCAGCATACGTACGATCACCACTGAGTTTGTGTGGTCGTTTGTGATACGCTTATGATATCTACTGTTTTCCGCCTCAAGGGACTCCCTTGCGCAGCGAACACGGTCTGCAAATCGTCACGCAACCAATTGTTGGCATGTTGTGGTATCAGGCAGTGATGACGCCTCCGCCGTTGAGCACATGTTCACTACTGATTTCGTCAATCTGCATAGCGAGTGGGAATAACACAGCGGCAACGTCGCGTTCTCGAGTCATGTTGATGTCAGCGAGGCAATGGAAGTAACGCTTCGTCTCGGCTACGATGGGTCGATCCGCGTATGGATCGGCAACCAAGAAATACACACCGTTCTCGGCGGCACCAATCCTGCGATCATCGACACCCGGCGCCTTCCCCTCCTGGAAGTGTAGGTCAATCAGTCGTCGTGCGGCCTCAGATAATCCAGCACTGCAGAATCGCAGCGCCTCAAGTCGCTTGCCATGCGATGTCACTTCGCCGTCGTCCCGCGTCCACACTGGCTCAAGCAACGCCATCGCCTCGTCGCTGAGTCCCCTTGGTCGCTAGGCTCGGCTACGCACTTCGTTCATCGCGAGATTGCGAATGGTGACGCAGATCCAAGCCCGGGCGTAGTCGTCATCGTTGAACCGCTCTTGCGTGGCGAGCACGAGCGCCTCTTGAAACAGATCTTCGGCCGTATGGATATTTCGCACCAGGGCATTCGCGTAGCCAATGAGTTGTCCACGTTGATCAAGAATCGCGTGCAGCGGACTCCTTACTTCGGGATGCGCGTGATCGTCCAATGACTGCATCGCCCCCAGCGTGTCAATTTGCGTACGTCCTCGGACCGCCCTACGCAAGCTGGCACTTAAACCGGTGGTCATGACGGTGCCGCTGCCTGTTTATGTCCGTACCTTGAAATTATATACCATCGAATTCATCCAACGGTCACCTTGCAACAATCCAAGGCGGACCTCGGCCCAATGACGATCCGGACACGTGTCCGGATGACCGGACTACTGCGTTCAGACACCGGATGGGACGCAGGGCTCTCCCACCAAGGTTGTAACCTGACTCGGCGGGTTTCACTTTATCACCTACTGTTACTTAATCAGGTATTTACAGGGTCGCGTATATCCAGAAATCAATGCCGCCGAAGGTACGCCCCCCATCTCTCCACATGATGGATAATCAGCGTGTTTATCACGGTGCGATTCAGCCAACGCAACCGCAACGGCTGCGAATCTGACTCACAAAACTTGCCCCATCGAGATGCAACCATAGGGTGATTAACTGTCTGACTACACGACCTGGAGATATTCCGCCCAACGTCAATGACCGTAACGCCCACAGAGTTTCAAACCCAATTGTAACCACGTGCCTGCGAAGGCGGATATTCAAGGTGGAGGCAGTATGCTACGCGTTCTTTCCCCGACCTTGCTGATGATAACTGCCGCCTACCTGCCCTGTGCGGTGTCTAGCTCCGTCGCTGGTGCGGGATCCAGCACTGCTCCAGCCAAAGAAGTTCCCCCGGCAACGATTGCCAAGCTGGTAGCCGACGGCGGCAAGACCAAACCAGCATGGTGGGATCAGACGACACTGAATTATCCGCAAACGTTAGACCTGACCTGGGCCCCTGCCAAAGGCGGATGGAATGCCTCAACTCAAGTCGGTGTGTGGATGTGGGATGTCATCAACCCCAACCCCAAGCGCTGGCAGGAGGGAACGAAGTTTCTCCATTTCGTAGTTAGCAATGCGAAACAGAAAAAATTGCCCGAGGCCGAGCGGAATGCCATCCTCGGCCTGGGACACTGCTATGGCGATTTGCTACAAGACTGGCCGCGCGCCGTCTATTGGTACCAGCAGGCAGACGCGCAATACGGCAAATCCGACGAACGCACGATCGACACCGCCAATGCCTACTGGCGAATGGGCAACAAAACCCTGGCCCAACAAACGGTGAAACCACTCAATCAGGACACCACTCGCCACGGCTGCTTAATCAAATTTCATGCCGACCTCGGCAATTACCAATTCGCGTATCAACTGGGACAAGCAAAAGCGTCGAACAACGAAGACATCGGCTGGTTCATGTGCGGTTACACCGCCCAGCTAGAGGGCTCATGGGCAAAGGCGCTCGACTACTTCAAGAAATCGGCCGCCTCAAATCAGAATCGCAGTGGTCGTGACTGGAAACAGACCACCACGCGCGCCACAGCAGCTGTCGAAGCGATCACCCTCTTCGAAGCATTGGATCTAAAAAAGGTCACTGACGGAGTGTATCGCGATGTATCGACCGGCTACGTCGGTCCAATTGAAGTCGAGGTGACGGTTGCCGCGAAGAAAATAACCTCCGTGAAGGTGACCAATCATCACGAAAAACAGTTCTACTCCGCGTTCGTTGAGATTCCCGCTAAAGTCCTCGCAAAACAACACGTCAAGGGCGTCGACGCCACGCTTGGGGCAACGATCACGTCTGAGGCCGTCGTGTACGCATCGGCCAAAGCGTTGAAACAGGGACAGCGCTGATTGCATGTTGCGCCTCGACCACTTCCTCAATCGCTGGCGTGGGGGTCGTGGGCGAACTAAATCAACTTTTCGGCGTGGGCTTCGTCGTCTGGGTGAGACCATCGAAATGGCACCCGTACGACGGGCAATCCAAGCGACCGCATTCGTCATCTTCCTCAGTCTCATTTTCTGGGTGTCGTGGCCATACAACGCGCGACCGGTAGCAGACAATTCCAACTGGCCTTCGCATTATGCTGACAATCTCGCGAGCAAAGAATTCATCGCGGTAGAGGGCTACCTAGCGATTGACCCACTGGTTGCGCTATCGACTGCAATCGCTGCGCAAACGTGGGTCTGGTCACTCGCCTCGGCTGCCGGCATATTATTGGTGTGCGTACTCGTTCCACGCGGATTCTGTGGGTATCTCTGCCCACTTGGCACCTTGATTGATCTTTTTGACTGGTCGATTGGGCGCCGGGTCACTCGTTTCCGCGTCGCTGAAGTCGGCTGGTGGCGGCACCTTCGTTACCTGATACTGGCAGCTTGTTTGACTGCTGCCTGTGCCGGCATCCTGTTGACCGGCATTGTCGCTGCGATTCCGGTGATCACCCGCGGACTCATCTTCGCCGTCGATCCATTTATTCTTGGCACATCGCACGGCTGGCATGCCGTGCCACCAATGAATGCAGGGCATATTTTCTCCCTACTTCTCTTTGTTGGCGTGCTCTTGCTGGGTCTGATGCGGCCACGGTTTTGGTGCCGACACGTCTGTCCCAGTGGCGCTGTCTTTTCGGTCGCCAACGTGTTTCGTGCAACCGAACGCAAAGTAACCAACGCATGCATAAGTTGTGACGAATGCATCAAGGCCTGCCCGTTTGACGCAATCAATCCAGATTGGAGTACGCGCACCGACGCCTGCACACTCTGTCAGACCTGTGGTGGGGCTTGCCCAACCCAAGCCATTACCTTTGTCGGTCGCACCGTGGTCATTGATGCCAAACCCATTGAACCTGAGGCTGCCCAACCACAGGTCTCACGCCGCTCGCTGCTCACGGCAGGACTTACCGGCGCCCTGGTTGCCGTCGGCGTGCGCGCCGATGCCGCGACCAACGCAACTAACGCGATCCCGTTACTCCGTCCGCCGGGTTCGGTTCCCGAACCGGCGTTCTTGGAACAGTGCATCCGTTGCGATGCGTGCCTAAAAGTCTGCCCTAACAACGTATTGCAACCACTGGGATTCGAGCGTGGTTTCGACGGCCTCTGGACACCAGTCGTCAAGCCCGAATGGGCTGGTTGCGATCCCAGCTGCAACGCCTGCGGCCAAGCCTGTCCGACCGGGGCAATTCGTGCCCTACCGATTGAAGAAAAGCGGCACGCCCGCATCGGCCTGGCCGAGGTCAACCTCTCCACCTGTCTGCCATGGGCTGGCAAAGAAGCCTGTCAGCTGTGCGTCGATGAATGCAAAGCCGCTGGCTACGATGCGATTGATTTCCAACAAGTGCACACTGTGGTCAACACCGATGGGTCTCCAGTTGAAGGCAGTGGCTTTGTCGCTCCGGTAGTAAACGCCGCCAAGTGTGTCGGCTGCGGATTATGCGAAACCAGATGCACGGTCATCAACCTCAAAGAGAAGCACCTCCTTGGCGAAACGGCAATCAAAATTGTCGCTGGCCCTGGCAAAGAAGATCGCTTGACCACCGGCAGTTATCTCGCGCTGCGTGAAGCCGAGGCCGCGCAGGAAAATCAGAAAAAGCAATCGCAGCAACGAGCGGCCGAAAAAGATCTGGGCGATTTCTTTAATGTTCAGAAGTAACTCCTGCCTGATCCCGATCTCCAGTGAGCGCTGATAGAACCAGGAGCAGTAGGATCCGCCTAGTCCTAAGTGTAACCTTGAGCTATCACCACATGATCTTCCCGTAGAGCCCCATCGTGACCGGAACTGCCATCACCCTGGGCCAAATCGCATCTGAGCCAATCGAGGATGCACCGTGGCCGCAGCCGATTTCTAACCCACACCAATGGCGTGGGAGTTTGGCAAGCGCGCCCCAGGTGTTACATCTTTGGGGAGACTTCCCCATGCCACCTGCTATCAGTTCTCCACATTCATCTACGGCGGAGTCAACCTGGCTTCAGGAACGCCGCGAGTTGTACCACGGCATTCCCGTAACCCTGAAAGCTCTCGGCTGTCCCGCTGCCGTGTGGGACAGCGTCTGGAAGCTTCTCGTTGATGCTGATCAGGTGTTCAATCGCTTTGCTCCCGCGAGTGAAATTTCACAGTTGGCTCAACAACCAACGTCGCACGGTTGTCAGATATCGCCCATGCTTGGCCTTGGCATCAGAGCGGCTCTGCATGCACGCACGCTAACGCGCGGAACAGCTGACGCCTCCATTCGTCCCCTTGTCGCCATCTGGAGACAGGCGGTTGCCGATCAAACATGGCCAAGTGATTCCGTGCTCGCCGCCGCCCACCAACAATGCCGCCTACGCGACGTCAGTATCGACGAAAACAACTGTCTCACCGTGTCCGGCAGTTCATGGTGCGCCGATCTTGATCTCGGGGGCATCATCAAAGGCGTCCTGGTTGACCTTGCCGCCGAACGGCTCCGACACGCAGGAGTCGAACATCTTCTGGTGCAAATAGGCGGTGAAACCACGGTTTGCGGCCGCTCTCCAACCGGAGAACCCTGGCGACTTGGCCTGCAACATCCTCTGCTTGAACAGGAAACCTGGTTGGTGTTGCATGCTCCGCCCGAGGGTCTGTCGTGTTCGACGTCAGCTGACTACCGTCGCGCCTGGGAGATTGCTGGCACCCCAGTAAGCCACCTGATCGATCCACGTACCGGCCGACCGGCATCACCCGATTTACTCACCGCGCACGTCGCCATTCCAAACTGTGGTCGCTGCAGCGACTGCGAAGCACTGACCAAGGCAGTGGCGCTCATGGAACGCACAGAAGCCGATGACGTTGTCACCGCCGTGGGCGGTGAATGGCTCCACCTGGAGGCGCGCGACCAGGGCGTGATGGAATCACGCTCGCATGGCTTTGAGCGCTTGGTGGGTGAACGATGACTGCCCCATCGCCCGCAGCTCCTAAGCGTCAGAACTGGACTTCCCGCTTACCGATGACAGTTCGATCCGTGCACCTGTATTTGTCTATCACAGCCTCTCTCTGCATTGCTTTTTTTGCCCTCAGTGGGTTGGTAGCCAATCTCGCCAAGAGCGACAGTCAGGACCAACACAACACGGTGCCACCAGCGGCGCTGGAATCGCCAACCGCACTTGCCGCTCATCTACAGACCGTCTTAGATTTGCCCTCCACCCCAAAAATCGAATCGATTGGCGATCAGATGTACGCGGCCGCCGTCGATCTTGGCGAAGAACGCCTGGAAATTTCAGTCTATCGCACTACCTCAGCCATGGAGGTTGTGCGCTGGCGAGCTCTTCCAGCCGATCTGCCGATCGATCGCGCCAGCTTGGTGCATTGGCTTGAGAAGCGTGTGTCGGGGCACTGTGCCACCACAGATGATCAGGATGATCCTGCTGCCACCCGCATTGAACTGCGCATGGAATCGGTGTGGCAAGTTCACGCCATCACCATCGACCGCACCGAACGGCAGTGGGGCATGAGCACCACCCAACATGGCGTAGCCAGCATCCTTATTGATCTACACAAGGGGCGCTACGCCTCGTGGTGGCAACATCTACTGATGGATGTCATCGCCATCATCTTACTGCTTAGCGTGGTGACCGGCATCATCCTGGGTCTTGTCTGGGCTTCACGTACGCGCCGCATGCTGATTATCCTCAGTACCATCTTGGGAGGTTTGTTATGTCTGATTGCATTAATCGCCGGGCGATAACCCCGTGTCTGTGTGCGCTGCCGGCCATCCTCGTCGGCGCAACCGTGTCAACGGCGCCCACTGACCCTACTAATGCCACGCCAGCTTGCTTTGATATTATCGTGCAATTAGCCGATGGCATGAAAACCACACATGATCAGCCTCGCGTCGTGCTGTGGCTTGAAGATAAAAACAAGCGCTTCGTCCGCACCCTGTATCGCTTTGGCCAAGAAGAACCGAAGCACTACAAGGATCTACCTGTTTCCTACGGACTATCACAGAAGGCCGAGCAGCCTGCGGAACTGGATGCGATAACTGGGGCCACCATCATTTGGGGAAACAAGGGGCAGGCCCGTATTCCCTCGCGCTGGAAGGGCCTCGACGTCTTATCTGGCGGCTACTCGCTGCGCATCGAATCAGCCAAGGATCACGGCAAGCATTTTGCAACCTTCACCATCCCCCTCGATAAAAACAGCATCGGAAAAACCTTTCAGGACAAGGGCTACGTGACCACGCTGGATATCAAAGCTACTCCGGCCAAGACGGCTAGTCCGACTGATCCGACATTCATCCCGGTTGCGAATTCGCCGCCGCCGCAGTTAGCTCCTGGAAAAGTCGAATTGGCCGTCTGTACTGGGACCGTGATCTCAACCGCACCAGCAACCAAGCAATTTCCAAATGCGCCAAGCTTCAAGTTGCGCTTAGACGACAGCGGCGATGTCGTTGAGTTCTGGCCACCGGGTCCCAAACGTCCCGAATGCGCGGCCATGACCAAAGCTGTCCTTGCGGTCAAAGTCGACGCGCGCATCACCGTGACCTATACCGAATCCAAGGGCAGCCGCGCATTTGATATCGTCGCTGCGCCACCGGCGAAGCCCGCAAAGCCAGCAAAACCAACGAAGTAGATCCAATCCTATCGCTGACGGTATCACTGCTGAGCCTGCAACCCTGCGATGCAAACAGCGCACCACGCAACACGTAAACCAACGACTGACACAGTCGTTGGTTCGTTGGTCTTGGTTGTAACCCACAAGAGCTGACCCGTGATCTGTCTGGTGGAGACCACCGATATGCTCGAGTCAGTCCACCAGAATCAGTGCTTATCGTCCGTCCGTACTGGGGTCGTCATCCTGGCTCTCATCTGCGCTAGCCAAGCATGGTCAGCCAGCGACGTCTCAGTGCCAACCTATTCAAACAAGACCCTCGCACTACGACTGTGGGTGCCAAATGGGACAACTCCAGTTCGCGGCGTGATTGTCACCTGCCATCCGAGCGGCACCGAGGGCGCAGCTTTCCAGCAAGATTACCGACTGTCAGCCAATACAACTTCGACCTGGAACGAAACCGTCACCACCAACTGGAATTCGAGCAACCGCGCCGATCTCGCCCTACAGCTTGTCGCCAAACGGCACAACTTTGCGCTCGTTGGACTATGGTTC
This sequence comes from uncultured candidatus Brocadiaceae bacterium, assembly GCA_964652775.1. Lineage (GTDB taxonomy): Bacteria > Planctomycetota > UBA11346 > UBA11346 > UBA11346 > UBA11346. Next base: position 32,923 of record CAZZAM010000013.1, read on the forward strand.
AGCGATCAGCATCCAGGTGGATACGGTCCAGGTAACGTTTCAATGATGCCCGCCAACGTCGCCGCCTTTGAGGCCGGTCTGTCCCTGCTTGGCACGACCTATTCCCATCCTGAATTGGCAACCGCGCCGGTCTGCACCTATGGCTTTTCCGGCGGCAGCGGGTTCTCGACCTACTACGCCGCCTACAACCCAGCGCGCTGCATCGCCTTCGCCCACAACAAAGGCGGATCAATTGGCGATTATGATCCGGCGTACCTGAACGCAGCCGAGTCGGTTCCCGGCATGCTAACCTACGGCGAAAATGATTCCGTCGATAAAGTCACGGCAATCAACACGGTTTTCACCACCCATCGCGCCAACGGTGCGCGCTGGAGCCTGATCTGCGATTACGGTCTTGGCCACGACTCGCAAGGATTCGGCCGTTATCTTGGTGCAGCATTTCTTGACCGCGTAATCGAGAAGCGTTTGCCACGCGACTGGGTTCCCGGCAGCGCACCGACACTGGTGCCGCTGGCCGAAGACAGCGGCTGGCTGGGCGATCACACGACCTGGCAGAGCGCGTCGTCATCGATCATCTCCTTCACTGCAAGTGCAGCGAGTCTGGCAACCAAACGGACGATGTCCTGGCTGGTTGATGCCGGCATGGCCGAAGCCTGGCGTTCAGTCACGACGAAGACCCCAGCCACTACATTGAACAGTCCTGTCTCAGCCTCGACTGCCATTCGACCGAAAGAAATCTCGTTTCTACTCTCCGGTGGATCCCAGCTGCTCGGCCTCAACGACTCCGCTGGTGCGGTGTCATCGGTAATCTGGAAAGATGCGGATGTTACGCTCGGCACCGCCACGACGTCACCGTTCTCATGGACACAATCAGCGCTCGTATCCGGACTCCACCTCATGCACGGTGAACTGCAGATGACCGCTGGAGGAAGTCGCACCAGTAACCTCGCTATCCTACTGGTGAACGCGCCAGCAACCAATCTCGCTCCGGTGATCGTGAGTGCCGCCGCAACGACAGGTGGAAGCATAGCCGTAGGAACACCAGTGGTCTGCACCGTCCGCGCCAAGGATTCTGACGGCAGTCTTGAAGAACTGCTCACCTACTCGTGGTCACTCACCTCCGGACCCGGCACGCCGACCTTCGCCTCCGCCAATGGAACGAATGCAGCTAAGGACCTCGCCATCACCTTCCCGGTAGCCGGCACCTACGCTGTGAAAGTCACGATCACAGATGTCAAAGGCCTCACCGTCACGTCATCCATCACGAACCTCGTGGTAACATCCGTCAGCACACTGTCGTTTAGTAGCGCAAGTTACGCACAGGTCGAAGGCAACAGTGGCAGTGCGGCAGGCACGATCACCGTCAATCGCAGCGGTGGATCCACCGGAGCCGTCAGCGTGAACTACGCAACTGCAAACGGCAGCGCGGCTGCGGGGTCCGATTACACGGCAGTAAGCGGCACATTGAGCTGGACCGATGGCGAGACGGCCAGCAAGACGTTCACCGTCACGGTGCTAGGCGATACAACGATCGAATCCGATCAAACCATCACCATCAACCTGAGTGCAGCAACCGGCGGAGCGACCATCGGCACTGGATCAGCGACACTGATAATCACTAATGACGATGTGACTTCGACCTATGACTACACGGTGACCAACTTGGCCGATGCCGGTGTTGGTTCGCTGCGCCAGGCGATGACCGACGTAATTACTGCTGGTGGCAACAAGACGATCGGCTTCGCCGTATCGGGAACAATTCCGCTGCTCACATCGCTGCCTGACATCACTAAAACATTAACTATTAATGGCAGCGGCCAGAACATCGTCATCGATGGTGGAAATCTCGTCCGCTTCGTCAAAGGTTCGACGGCAGGCGTCAATCTTACCATGAACAACCTGACGCTAGACCACTGCGTTCGCGCAGCCGTTGGCACCAATGGCTGGGGCGGTGGCATCTACTGGACCGCATCTGGCACACTGACCATGAACAATGTCACGATGCAAAACTGCTTGGTTTCTGCGAGTGATGGCGGAACCACTGCCGTGTATGCTAAAGGCGGAGCGATCTACGCCTCGGCTGGAACGCTCAACCTCAATGACGTCATTATTCAGAATTGCTCGGCCCAGACTTCAGGCGTGGTGACTACCGACAACGCCTATGGCGCAGGCATCGCGCTGGAAACTACCGCCGTCCTGCACATGAACCGGTGCACGCTGGTGAACAACAGTATCATTTCACCTGTTGGATATGGCGGTGCAGTTGCATTCGCATCAGTGACCTCCAGCGGCCACTCCCTGACTGACTGTACGATCACTGGCAACAGCAGCCGCGCCTACGGCGGTGGTATCTATTTCAAAGGCGGTGGCGCAACGGCAGGCACGCCATCAACGTTGACCCTCCTCCGCTGCACCGTGGACACTAATCACTGCTCACGACCAATTTCTTCAGCATTTGGCGGCGGCATCGCAGCAGACGCAGTCAGTGCGAAGTTCGCCCAGCTTATCCTGCAGACCTGTACGATTGCGAACAACGACGTGGGCTCAACGAGTAGCGGAACTGGTAGCGCATACGGCGGCGCCATCTACGCCAATAATTCCGGTGCTGGCCTCATCATGACCATCCGCAACAGCACGATCAGCGGCAATGCAGCAGCTGCCTTTACGATCGGCAACGGCCGCGCTGGCGGCCTGTACCTCAACAGCATCGCCAATAACAGTCTCGCCCTGATCAGTTCGATCGTCGCTGGCAACACGATGTCTGCGATCGCATCGGCTACGATCGGTGCGGACATCACCAAAGGAACCAGCGCAACGATGACAACCGCGACCTACGACCTGATCGGCAGCGCCAACGGCGGCCATGGCATCGCGGCCACCGTCAACAACTGCCTGATCGGCGCAGCGCAACTTGGCACACTGTCCAACAACGGTGGTCTATCGCGAACCATGCTGCCTCTCACCGGCAGCCCAGCGGTGGATACCGGTTCGACTTCCGACGCGGCAGCAGCAGGCATGGACACGACCAGCGATCAACGCGGCGCCGGCTTTAACCGTAACCTCGGCATTGCGCCGGATATCGGAGCAACTGAGCAAGAAATCTTAGTCAGCAACGGGTAATTAGCGTCGTTGCCGATACGCCGACGGAGACATGCCGACTACATGTCTAAACTGCGCTGAAAACTGGAAAGGGTTCGCATAACCGAGTTCGTCCGCAATTTCTTGAATCGATTTGTCCGACGCTTGTAGGGCCGAGCGTGCCTGATCAATGCGACGGCGGATGCGATAGTCGTGCGGCGACACTCCATGCCGGTCGCGGAATACTTTGCGAAAACGCTCGTAGCTCAGGCCGCAGTCGCCAGCGAGGGCACGCAAGGACACCCGCGGTTCGTCAGCCAGACGCCGACAAGCCTGGTCCAGCTGTTGATCATGTGGGTTAGCAGCCGATCCGCGTTCACCGTGACGCAAGAGCTGCTGATGCAGATGCAGTAAACGACCAAGATGAACAGGCAGTTCGCGATCGGCCGCAGCGCGCAGGGCATCGCGTTCCTGGATGAGCGAACGCAATAACACCAGATCCAGACCGACATGCGTGACCGGTCGCTCGGGATCCAACACCTGCATCGCGACCAATGCTTGGCCAAGCGGTTCGCCAAATCCGATGTACGCCTCGACCCACTGTCCGTCAGGATCCAGTTCATTGCTGTGCTGACGATCTGTGAAGCGATGAAAGACATCGCCAGGCTGCACATCGTGGACCTTGCCGCGATGATCGTGGTATCGCCCACGACCACGGAGACACCACACGGCCGAATAATGGTCGCCGTGTGCGTTGCGAAAATCCCAACCGGTGCCGGGCTTGGCGACCAGGCCACAACTCAACAGACCGCCACGGCGCGCTCCGATCGAGCGGTGACAGACCGCGGGCACCAGCCACGAATCTGGAATCACTGAGTCCCCGTTTCGGCTCATGGCTGGACCATATCATCTACGACCATATTTGGTAGGTCTAGAACCATTGCTGACATTCATATGTGATTTTTAACGGTATTGTCACATTCACGAACGACCAACTATGATTGGATACCCATGACCACCCAGCCCATCGCCTTCAGCTCAACTTGGACCGTTTTCGGCCCGTTCAGCGAACATGACCAACACCCCGAACCAGCTGCGCTGACCTGCTGCCCAAGCCAATTGCGCCTCGGAGGCAAGACCGCGACCGGCATTACCGTGCCGGTGACCAATGCCCGACTGGACTTGGGCGCTCTGCTGAACGTCAGTGCCTCGCGCACCGCCGCCTGGGTGTACGTCCAACTGACCGCACCGCGCAGCGATCGCTTTGTGCTCGGCATCGGCGCGGATTGGTTTCTCGAAGCCTACCTCGATGGACAGCGCATCATCAACACTCTGACCACCGGCAACGTCACCTCGCCAACCAATCACGACAACCCAGTCGAAGTCGATCTAAGTGTCGGTCAGCACCTGTTGGCGATTCGCGTTCTCGCTGGCAGCAAAGGCATGGTTCTTGCCATCGGCGAACCGATCGACGGCGATGAATTGGAGCGGCGGCGTCGCTTAGCCGTCGCACCCAAGGCTGATCCGGCACACGACTGGGAAGATCCAACGATTCTCCAACGCAACCGCCTCCCTGCCCATGCGACTCTGATTCCCTTTGCCGACGAAGCGAGCGCCGTCATCGGAGAACGTGGCCTGTCTCCATTCGTCCGCCTGCTCAGTGGTGAATGGGATTTCCGTTGGTGTGCGAATCCCAAAATACTGCCGGATGGCTGGAGCGATCCGACTCCCATCGCTGGCTGGGACCGCATCCGCGTACCGTCGAACTGGCAAATATACCAAGATCGCGGCTACGATGGCCCCCATTATACCAACGTTCCCTATCCAATCCCGGTCGATATCCCGCGTGTTCCAACGGATAATCCTGTTGGTTTATACCGACGCACATTCACCGTCCCACCCCACTGGGATGGACGTCGAGTGCACGTGCATTTCGATGGCGTCAATTCAGCGTTCTATGTCTATGTGAACGGCAAGCAGGTCGGTTACAGCCAAGGCAGTCACATGCCGTCTGAGGTTGACGTGACGCCATTCCTGGTTGCCGGCGACAATCTGCTGGCCGTCCAGGTGTTCAAATGGTCAGACGCGAGCTACCTCGAGGATCAGGACTTCATCCGTCTCTCGGGTATCTTTCGTGATGTCACCCTGATTGCATTGCCACGCATCCATGTCCGCGATCTGCGCGTGCGCACCGATCTTGATTCAGCCTATCGCGATGCCGTCCTCGACCTTCGTCTCAACGTAATCAACTGGAGTGGCTCTTCGGCCAAGGGCCACCGCGTGTGCGTCAAACTACTCGACGATACCGGTGCCACGGTGATCGAACGGACTCTCCCCGTACCTACCTTAGCAACCGACAGCGATCAGCATCTCGACGTCCAGTTCCCGATCACCAATCCACGGAAGTGGAACGCAGAAGAACCCAACCTCTATACCCTGCTCGTCAGTAGTATAAACGCCGACGGAGTGACGACCGCTGCACAGCGTCAATCCATCGGTTTCCGCCGTATTGAACTGCGCGATCAACAACTCTGGGTCAATGGCGTGTCGATCAAAATCCAAGGCGTGAATCGCCATGATACGCATCCGGATCTCGGTCATGCGGTGTCGCTCGAATCCATGGTTCGCGACATCACCTTAATGAAGCAGCACAATATCAATGCCGTACGTACCAGTCACTACCCCAACGATCCACGCTGGCTGGATCTGTGTGATCGCTTCGGCCTCTACGTCTTCGACGAGGCCGATCTGGAGACGCACGGTTTCGGCTGCATGAACGTTGCTTGGGACAACGCCGACTGGGCCATCCCAGTGACGCATCCGGACTGGAAGGCCGCGTGCCTGGACCGTGCCATGCGCGTGGTCGAACGCGACAAGAACCATCCGAGCGTGATCATGTGGAGTCTGGGCAATGAAAGCGGCAGCGGCCCCAATCTTGAAGCGATGGCAAACTGGATGCGACAGACAGATCCAACCCGCAGCGTCCACTACGAAGGAGCCGGAGACCGCCCCTACGTCGATGTCGTTAGCGAAATGTACACCGATATTCCCCGCCTGGTTGCTCAGGGCGCAAAGACGCCACAAGAGGATCCGCGACCGTTTTTTCTCTGCGAGTACGCCCACGCCATGGGCAATGGACCTGGCAGTCTTGGTGATTATTGGGCGGTTATTCGCGCTTCGAAACGCCTCATCGGCGGCTGCGTTTGGGAGTGGGCCGATCACTCGATCAAGCTGCGCAATCCCGATGGCACGACGTCCTGGGGTTACGGCGGAGACTGGGGAGACCGACCAAACGACGGCAATTTCTGCGTCGATGGTTTGGTCTGGCCAGATCGCACACCGTATCCTGGATTGCGCGAACTGAAGACCGTACTTGAACCGGTCACGGTCGAACTCGTCGATGTAGCCAAGGGAATTGTCCGCATCGGCAATCGGTACGGCTTCACATCGCTGAGCCATCTCGACGGCGGTTGGGTATTGGCCTGCGATGATCAGATTATTGCCGAGGGCCGCGTCCCGCACCTCGACATCGCCGCCGATCAGCATCGCGAGGTAACCTTGGGATTCCCAACGCCGCAACCGCGTGCTGGTTCGCGTTGGTTCCTCACGGTGCGTTTCACGCTGGCAATCGGAACTCCGTGGGCGCAACGCGGTCACGAGATTGCCTGCACGCAGCTTGCTCTCCCAGTCGCTGTTCCAGCGCTACCCAAACTGGCGATCGCCAAGATGCCAACACTGGCGGTTCGCGAAGAGCGCAACCGCTTGGTAATCAGCGGTGAGGCCTGGCAGCTCGGATTCGACACCGTGCACGGCCGCATGGATCAATGGATTCTCGATGGCCTACCACTGTTATGCAGTGGACCGCAGCTCGACATCTGGCGCGCACCGACCGACAACGATCGCAATACCAAGGCAAAATGGCGTGAGTTTGGCTATGATCGCATGCAGTCGCGCTTGGATCGTCTGCACCTATATCAGCACAACGACCGCGCAGTGACCGTGGAGGTCGACACGACGCTTGCCGCAGTCAGTCGCGCAGCGGCGATGCGCGTCTCACAACGCTACACAATCTATGGCCTAGGTGATGTGGTGCTGACGACACGGATCCACATTGGCGGCCGCAATTTGCCAGCAATTCCGCGCCTAGGCCTTCGCTTCACCATGCCCGGCACCTTCGACCGCATGAGTTGGTTCGGCCGCGGGCCACATGACAGCTATCGCGACTGCAAAGACAGCGCCACGATCGGCACATGGAGCGGGCTGATTCAAGACCAATACGTGCCCTACGTGCTGCCTCAGGAACACGGCAACAAAGCCGACTCACGCTGGTTGGCCGTAACCGATATACGCGGCAGCGGACTGCTTGCAGCGGCAGGCGACGACGACCTCAACGTTAGTGCCAGTCATTATGCCACCGAGGATCTTGATGCAGCAAAACACACTGCCGATCTCGTGCGACGCGATAAGACATTCGTCCGCCTCGACCACCTCCACCATGGCATCGGCAGCAATTCGTGCGGACCAGTTCCACAACCGCAGCATCGATTGCTGGCGCAAGGTGAACATGTATTCACCGTTCGTCTGCGTGCGTTCCATCAGGATCTTATTTCCCCCATGCTGCTCACTCGGCAGTGGCCAGCTGAATTAGCACCATAGGAACATAACCCAGACCACACCGGGCAGCAGGCATCCACTATCATTTTCCATAGCCATCTTCACGCTTGCCAAGGCTGCGTAGCTACGCTTATGATTATACTGTCCGTAACAGCTAATAAACTTGGCTGTGCGCTCCCTCCCGCGCTTGCTGCTGGGGGCGTCCAACATCAGGAACCTGACTATGCTTGCCGCTCAGATCGCTTTGTCCCTGACACTGTCCGCCGTCGCAATTAGTTCAGAATCCACGCCTTCCATCCCACATCCAAGCAAACCCAATATCATCGTCATCTACGCCGACGATCTGGGGTATGGCGATGTCGGCTGCTATGGCGCCAAGCGCATCCCGACGCCCAACATCGATCGCCTAGCGTCTGCGGGTCAGCGCTTCACCAATGGCTATGCAACTTCGGCCACCTGCACTCCGTCGCGCTACGCACTGCTCACCGGCGAATATCCCTGGCGCGTGGGAGCACGCATTCTCAGCGGCGAGGCCGGGTTAATCGTCAAGACCGGGCGTGCAACCCTTCCGTCCATCCTACGCAGCGCGGGTTACCGCACGGCCGCCATCGGCAAATGGCATCTTGGATTGGGGGAAGGCCAGAATGACTGGAACAAGCCCCTGAAACCAGGACCTCTCGAATTGGGATATGACTACTCATTCCTGATGGCGGCAACCATGGATCGGGTGCCCTGCGTGTATGTGCGTGGTCACGATGTAGTCGGGCTTGATCCTGCCGATCCAATTCAGATTAGTTATAAGACACCGTTTGTTGGTGAGCTGATCGGACGCTCGAGCCCACCCGAATCCATGCGCATGCTCTTTAGTCGTGGCCATGATGGAGCCATCATCAACGGCATTCCTCGTATTGGCTATATGCACGGTGGCAAAGCCGCATCCTGGGTTGATGAAGACATGGCCGATGTGTACAACCGCGAGGCGATCACGTTCATGGAAGCGAACAAAGGACGTCCATTTTTCATCTACCTTGGCCACAGCGATCCGCACGTACCACGCCTGCCAAACAAACGTTTTGTCGGAGCAACAACATTGGGACCGCGCGGCGACTCCATTGTTCAGTTCGACTGGAGCGTTGGCGAGATCATGAGCAATCTCAAACGCCTGGGACTCGACCGCAACACGATGGTCATACTAACTAGTGACAATGGGCCAGTATTGGATGACGGATACAAGGACGGTGCAAAGGAGATGAATGGCGATCACACGCCATGGGGACCGCTCCAAGGTGGCAAGTACAGCAATTATGAAGCTGGCACCCGCGTACCCTTCATCGTCCATTGGCCGGCGCGAGTGAAGGCTGGCGTCTCCGATGCACTAGTCAGCCAGATCGATTTTGCCGCGAGTTTTGCTGCTTTGACCGGATGCCAACTCAAGCAAGAAGACGTCCCCGACAGCTTCAATGTGTTGCCCGCCCTCCTGGGGGAATCACCTACTGGACGCGATTACCTGATCACCGATGCCGGCTGCCTTGGCGTACGACAGGGCAACTGGAAGTACATCGAGTCAAGTTCGGGCAGAGACGGAAAGAAGAAAAACGAAACCGATTCGCCCATGCTATTTCATCTCGCAACCGATCTCCATGAAGACACCAATATTGCCGCCCAGCATCCAGATCAGGTAAAGGTCATGAGTGCGCTGATCGACCACGCCAAGAAGGCGACATACACGCGCCCGTGACCGACGATATCACGAACGCAAGCAATCTGGACATAGTACTACACCTTCGGACATGCACTTCCCTGAAATGTAGACATACAACATATTTCATACTGCCATATTTGCCACTGTTGGCCGTACGTCGGTCGTGGACCTGCGTATCCGGTTGCACCTATCCCTTCTCTATGACTGCGCCCTCCGGAACTCCGAAGCGATCAAGCTCGACGTGTCCGACATCGACCTCGATGAGCGCACGTTGTTGGTCCGTGACGGGAAGGGCGGCAAAACGGCGATGCTCCCGCTATTGGCCAGCACCATGCACGTCGCGGCGGACTACCTCGCCTTGCGTCGGGAACTCCTACGCGGTCCCGATCATAGCGCGTTGCTCCTCGCCCATTCGGGTCGTCGGCTGCCGCTGTGGTGGATGCAGGATCACTTACACCGACTATCGCAGACCATCGGCTTTCGCGTTCATCCACATGCACTCAGGCACGCGGTAGCAGTCCACATGTTGAGGCGCGGAGCAGACATTCGCTACATCCAACAGTACCTCCGACATGAGGACCTGGAAACCACGAAGGTGTATTTGAGACTGGTCCCAGGCCAACTCCGTGCGGATTACGACGCTGCGATGCCCGTATTCCCCGTTGAGCCGCCCAACCAGGACGACCCAACGCGCCTTGCATCTGCCACTTCATTGCCAATCATGTGACATAAGGATTCAGCCATGCAGTTCGTATCCGCCAGTTCCCTTCGTCAGCCTCGCGCCTGGAGAGCCATCCGCTCGGGGAAGGCCGTCGTGACCAATCGCGGCAAGCCGATGGCCCTCGTGCTGCCCATCACCGACGCCACGTTTGACGCGGTCGTTGAGCAGGTCAGCCAGATCGAAGCCGTTGCCGCCATGCGCAACATGCAGGCCCACGCCAAGGCGACGGGCAAGGACCGCATGACCGACGATCAGGTGCAGGCGGTCATCGCGGATGTACGGAAGCGTCGGCATGCGCGTCGTAGTTGATACCAACGTCCTCGTTTCATCGCAGTTGACGCCGCATGGTCCGGCTAGTGTGGTGGTCGGCCTCGGACTTGCCCGCGCTCTGCAGCCGCTGGTGGATAGTCGGATGTTGGATGAACACGAGGAACTCTTGCGTCGACCCGAGTTTGGATTCAGCCCAGCGGACATAGACGCTTTCCTCGAACGTTGGAAGCAGGTCGCCGTGATGGTTACGGCTGCACCGATCCCTGGAGGGGTAAAGGGATTGCCCGTTCCCGACGATGTAGCCTTCCTCGAAGTTGCATTTAGCGGCAAGGCCGAGGTCCTGGTGACCAGCAACCTCAAGCACTTCCCCGAACGCAGCCGCCACGGCATCGCGGTTGTCACGCCCATGGTATTTGTGACGACCTATCTCCAGCCGCGCCGACCGAGCCCTGGCCACCGTTCAAAGCACTGACGACCAAACCTGTCATACCGAAATGTAGACATACAACATTTTTCATACTTCTGCCCAACACGTCAGCCGGATCAGTGACTATGCGAGCGCGAAGCGGATTGCGGTCCACATAGGCCATGCAGCCGAACACCACGCCGTTGTCCAGCAATAACAACTGCTTGCTCCTGGCCTGTACCGTGAAATGTAGACATACAACATTTTTCATACTTCTGCCCAACACGTCAGCCGGATCA
>CAZZAM010000013.1:44112-86843 GCA_964652775.1 uncultured candidatus Brocadiaceae bacterium
CCACATAGGCCATGCAGCCGAACACCACGCCGTTGTCCAGCAATAACAACTGCTTACTCCTGGCCGATCTGCCCGGCGCACTCTCCAACATTGGCTCACCATCCGAGATACAACGTCATCGTCCGGATCGGATGGTGGACATGTGCCCGCATTTCTCCTACCGACCATCACGCCGCGCGGCCTGCGCCGCATCAGCGAGGTCGCAGGCAGCGCGGTGGAAGCCCTGGCGCAGACGTATCTCGTCGCCGAACTCCAGGCAGTTGTCGCCGGCTGCGTCGTAGGCGGGCCAGGCCGGGAGATCGCCGCCATTAGGATCGCCACTAACGGCAAAGCGCACCCAGGCGTCGCGCATGCGCTCGGCCAGGCGGCGGTCTTCGGCGGGGGCGGCGCGCTGCGGAGTGAGCAGCTCGGGCTGACCGAAGACGTAGGCGATCTCGGCGCTGTGAAAGGCGCCAAGCCTCCGTTGCAGCAGTGGCGACAGCGGCGGTACCCGGCTGAAATGGTAGAGGAAGACGCAGTTGCGCGCAGAAGCACTCAGCATCCGGGCACTGCGCCGCGCGTCGGCGACGAAGGCCGTGATGCCGATGAGCTTATTCCCGGCCGCGCGCACGTCGCCATCGACCAACGGGAAGAGACTCAGGGCCTCATCGGCTCGCACGGCAAACCACGATTCGGCGAGTCGACGCAGGTCGGCCTGAGTACGCAACGGCAGCTGGGCAGTGAAGATGGTTGCCTCATCGGCATTGGTGCCCAACAACACCGGCACGTCGGCCACCTGCCCGCGTGCAGCCAGCTGCTCGGGCCGATCAGGAATGAGCACGCCGTCGACCACTGGGGCGAAGCTGTTGCCCTTGCCCTCGCTGCGGAACAGCCCCACCACCGGCCGCGCCGCCGCGAGCAGGTCGGCGGCGGATACGGCACGCAGCTCGGCCAGCGGATCACCAGACGCGTGCGACAGCAACTGGTTCGCGATGCGCGTGCCGATTTCCTCAGCGGGCTCGGCGTCGGGCCAGGGTTCGCGTAGGTGACGAGAGAAGCCGCCGAAACCAGCGCTCTGGATGATGGCGCGGTGGAAGAGGCCGCGCGCGACGGGCATGACCAAGAGACGAGCGACGCAGCCGCCGCCGGCCGATTCTCCAAAGATAGTCACCTTGCCGGGATCGCCGCCGAAGGCGGCAGCGTTGCGCTGCACCCAACGCAGGGCGGAACACAGATCGAGCATGCCGTAGTTACCGGAACCTTCGCCTTCGGCGGACAGCCCAGGAAGGGCGAGAAAGCCGAATGGTCCGAGGCGGTAATTAACCGTAATGAGGATGACGCCGGCCTCGGCCAGTCGCCGGCCATCGTAGAGCGGCTGCGACCCGGAGCCGGTGGTCCAACCGCCGCCATGGATCCACACCATCACCGGCCGTGGCACGCTGGCCGACGGCAAGGCCCAGACGTTGAGGTAGAGGCTGTCCTCAGACTGCGGCGTTGATTCCTCCGGTCCAAACACCGGCGGCGGCTGCACGCAGCGCGCGCCAAAAGCGCTGCAGGCGCGGGGCGAACTCCACGGAGCAACCGGCTGCGGCGGTCGCCAGCGCAGCGGACCGACCGGAGGAGCGGCATAGGGGATGCCGAGGAATCTGCGTACAGCGCCATCCATACTTCCGCTGACCGGGCCGCTGTCGAGTTGTACGGCCGGCGGCTCGGCTCCGACTATGCAGCAGGAAACGACGACGAGCAGAAAAAACTGATTCATGCACTTAATACTCAGCGTGATCGCGACCGTTACACTGTAACGTGGGTCTGCAGAACCTGCAGACCCACGTCAAACGATTAAGCCGGATTTGCCGCGTGCCATATGCGGATAAACGCATGCCACACTCAGTGAAATTGCCAGTTCCCGATGAATCGGCACAGCCAGGAACCGTATTTCATTTCCCGACATATTCAGGATTCAACTTCGTCGGCACGGGAGCCTTCACCTGCTCGCGCCATTGACGCAGCTTGCCGATGAGTTCATCCCGACGCTTCGGCTGGTCTTGGGCGAGATCGTGCTGTTCGCTCTGATCGACTGAGAGATCATAGAGTTCGACTCGGCTGTCCTCAAAAAATTCCAGAAGCTTCCAGTTGCCCATGCGAATGGCCCCGACTGGTCGGGTGCGGAACACATCCGGCTTGGCGCCCTGCTTCGATTGTTTTCCGGATTTGCCTCCGCCTCCGCCTTCAAGGTAACAGGGGAAGTGCCAGTAGAGAGCCTCGCGGTCGAGCTTCGCTCCGCCCTGCATGAGCGGCATGATGTTCACGCCGTCCAAGACCGTGTCCTTGGCCGGGGTCGAGCCGGTCATCGCCAGCAGGGTCGGATAGAAATCGACGGTGATCACAGGAACTTCGCTGACCGAACCAGCGGCGATCCGACCCGGCCAGCGCACCGCCAGAGGGACGCGGATGCCGCCTTCGTACAGCATCCCCTTGTAGCCGCGCAGGGGCGCGTTCCCGGTGACCCCCTGCTTTCCGCCGTTGTCCGAGGTCACTACCACCACCGTTTTTTCCGTCAGGTGCAGTTCATCGAGGGTGGCCAGCACCCGTCCCACCGCTTGGTCGGCGCCGAAAAGCAGTCCGGCATACTCCGGATCTTTTTGCTCGCCGACGGGTTTGCGGTCCTTGAAGCGCGCCGTCAGGTCGGGCTTGGATTGGATCGGTCCATGCACGGCGTATTGGGGGAAATACAGACAAAACGGCTTGTTCGCGTTAGCCTTGATGAAGCCGACCGCCTCCTCGGCCAGGCGGTCATTGAGATTCTCGCCCTTGGGACCGTCGGTGAGATACGCGAGGTTATAGGGCGCAAAGTAGCTGGTCGGGTGGCCTGCCTCTGAGCCAGCGATGTTGAGCAAGAATCCCTGATCGGTGGGCAGGGTGCCTTTGTTGCTGCCGAGGTGCCATTTGCCGATCGAAGCCGTGGCGTAGCCCGCCGCCTGCACGCGTTCGGCCCAGGTGACGACGCTGCCCTCCAGTTCCTTGCGGTTTTCGATCGGCACCAGTTTGCGATCCTTTGCCGAACCGCGGTCGCTGTTATCGACAGTGTAGATGCAGGTGCGCGGGCCGTACTGTCCGGACATCAGCGAAGCGCGGGTCGGAGCGCAGTTGGGTCCGCATGTGTATGCTTGGCGAAAGATCATCCCCTCACGTGCGACCCGGTCGAGGCTCGGTGTCTCATAATAGGTGCTGCCGGCGAAGCCGGCGTCCATCGCCCCCTGGTCGTCGAGCATGATGAACACGATGTTCGGCCGCGTCGTCTCAGCGGCGATTCCAGCGCAGACGAGTAGGGAGGTTGAGAGCAAACGTAGAAAATGTGCGGCGGTCCTCATGGTTTGTTCTTTCCCTTGCCCTTCCCTTTGCCTTCGCCGGTTCCGCCACCCTCCCAAGCTGGCGCTGCAGTTCGGCTGTCCGTGAGCAACTTCCGCGCTTGGGCAATGATCGCCGGGTTCGCCGCCGCCACGTCCGTTTTCTCACTGGGATCCTTCGCCAGATCGAACAACTCCACCGGACCATCCGGCGCGCTGACGAAACCGGCCTGCACCGCTTTCCAATCGCCGAAGCGAACGGCCCGACAGGTGCCCTTCTCAAAAAATTCCCAGTACAGGCTGTCGTGCCGTTTCTGTTCGGCGGCCTTGCCCAGCAGCGTGGGCAGAAAGCTGATGCCGTCGCCATCAGTCGGCGCCTTCACACCAGCCAGTGCGCAGGCGGTCGGCATCCAGTCCCAAAAAGCACACGAGAGATCGGAAGTCTGGCCGGCGGCGATGCGCCCCGGCCAGCGCACGACCAAGGGCGTGCGGATGCCGCCTTCGTAGAGATCGCGTTTGATGCCGCGCAGTCCGCCCGAGCTGTTGAAGTAGCCGAGTGGTTGACCCGATGCCGCGGGTCCGTTGTCGCTGGTGAAGGCAACCAGGGTCTTTTTGTCGAGGCCCTCCTTCTGCAGCAATTCCAGGAGGCGTCCGATATCGGCATCGAGACGCGTGATCATTCCGGCGTAGGCAGCCGCATCGATCTTCGCTTGGCCCTGGAGGTCGGCGTAACGCGTCAGGAAAGGGGCGGAGTCAGCCTCGGGAACTTGAAGCTTGGCATGGGGAACCGTCACCGTGCACAAAATGACGAAGGGCCCATTGCGGTTCTTGCGCACAAAATCCATGGCTCCGTCCCAGATCACCGCATGCGACCACGTGCCGGCGGCTAGCTGCATCTTTTCACGATTATGCACCAGGAACGACGGATAATAATCGTGCGCCTCAGTCTGATCGCAGTAGCCAAGGAACTCGGCGAGGCCCATCTTCGCTGGCTCGCCACTGTTGCCAGGCGCGCCGAGACCCCATTTGCCGAACATGCCGGTCGCGTAGCCGGACTGGGCAAGCAGGGCGGGCCAGGTCACGGTGCCCTCGGGCAGCGGCGTATTGCTGGCGAAGCCATCACGCTCTGAGGACGGCTTGTTACCGCGCACCACGGCATGGCCGGTATGCAGACCGGTGAAGAGTGAGCAACGCGACGGCGCGCACACCGTGCTTCCGGCATACGCCTGAGTGAAGCGGATTCCTTCGTTCGCCAGACGATCGATATGCGGCGTCGTGAAGCGCTTCTGGCCGTAGCAGGACACATCGCCGTAACCGAGATCGTCGGCGACGATCAAGATGATATTGGGCCGCGACTGGGTCTCCGCCGCAGCCAAGGTTCCAACGAGGCCCAATATGACGAAGGCCAAAACCATGACGAATGTATGCATGTTGTCGTCCTGCGTGGTTACAGCGCCTGCGATCCCGGCTGGCGATCATAGGCGTGACACCATACTCCACGCAAGCACCAAGAGAACTATGGAAAACGATAGTAAGCGTCCGTCTGGGGCTTCTCGCCTCATCGCGATCCTGGATGCCGTCGCGCTGGCTGGTGGTCACTTGCGCTATCGCGATGCCTCCCGCGTCCTCGCGCCAGTGAGTCCGAATACCGTGGCACGACTGCTGCATGAACTGGTAACGGCCCGCGTATTGGAACAAGACGCCAAGGGCTATCACCTCGGAGATCGTCCGATTTTCTGGGCGGTCAGCGCGTCTCCCAAAAACGATCTGCGCCTGCTCGCACGTCCAGCGCTCGTCCAGCTCACGACTTCTCTGAAATTAACCTCCTGCCTGATCGCCTGCATGGACGGGCACATGACCATTGTTGATCGCATCGTTGCACCGACCGGTCCGCTACTCATGCCCCCTGGCCAATTCCGTCCACCAAATGGCGCGCATATCGGTGGGCCATTCTTTATGACTGCCGCCGACCTCCAAGATCCCAAACGCTGGGCGGCCAGTCTCGCAAGCGCCACCGTTGGCACCGATCCCGAGATCATGCGCCGCTTGACGCTCCAGGGACTCACGCGGGATTTCCTGGATGACGATGGGCTCATCTATCGCGGCGTCCGTCGACTCGTTACCCCGATCCGTCGCGGCGGTCGAATCGTCGCCTGCCTAGGCCTTGGCGGACGACCTCGGCGACTCGCAGATCCTGTCCTGCGCCGTCACGCTGCGCGCATGCTACGAGCTGCTGCACGCCAGATATCTCAACAACTCACTAACTAACGAAGCCCGGCTCAGCGCTGGACGCGCCCACTGCCGTCGCCGCCGACCAACGCATCCACTTCGGCCGCTGAAACCAGGTTGAAATCGCCGACGATACTGTGCTTCAGCGCGCTCGCTGCGACGGCCCAACTGATCGCCTGTTCGCGCTTTTTACCGACCAGCAGCGCGTGAATTAATCCAGCCGCGAAGCTGTCTCCGCCACCGACGCGATCGACGACGTCGAGTTCGTACTTCGGCGCGAAAGCGTGACCTTCGCGATCGACAAGTACGCCACTCCAACCATTGCGACTGGCGCTGTGCGATTCGCGCAGCGTGATCGCGACCTGCTTCACGGCCGGGAAACGGGACAGCACTTGCGCGGCGACGTCGAGATAGCGCTCACGATCGAGATGGCCGGCAGTCACTGAGCCAGCGGTGATACCAAAAACGGATTCGCAATCTTCTTCGTTGGCAATTGCGACATCGACGTGCTTCATCAGGCCGGTCATCACTTCGCGGGCCTTCGCTTTGCTCCAGAGCTTTTTGCGGAAATTCAGATCCATCGACGTGGTAAGGCCAGCCGCCTTCGCTGCCGTCAACGATTCGGCGGTTGCTGCAGCGCAGGAATCGGACAACGCCGGCGTGATGCCAGTGGTGTGGAACCACGTCGCTCCGGCGAGTGCCGCCTTCCAATCGACTTGACCAGGTGCAACCTGACTAATCGCCGATCCGGCGCGATCGTAGGTCACCGTGCTGGCGCGCTGACTCGCACCGCCTTCGAGAAAGTAGATGCCGACGCGCTCGCCCTTACGCAGACAGTGGCGCACATCGACGCCTTGGCCGCGCAGCGTCTGCACGCACCAGTCGCCAACCGGATTGGCCGGAATCGCCGACACGAAGCGGGCGTCGTGACCAAAGCGCGCCAA
The DNA here is from genome assembly GCA_964652775.1 of uncultured candidatus Brocadiaceae bacterium. Lineage (GTDB taxonomy): Bacteria > Planctomycetota > UBA11346 > UBA11346 > UBA11346 > UBA11346. Next base: position 50,612 of record CAZZAM010000013.1, read on the forward strand.
CGAAACTGCTACGTTGGCTTCGCCACCACCAAAGGTCGCTTCGAGATCGGTTGACTGACCAAGACGCAGGAAGCCCGGCGGTTTGAGCCGGAGCATGATTTCACCGAAGGTCGCTACGCTGGCCATGTCTGCTCTCCTGGGCTATGGGTGGTTGCAGGTTCTCACCCAATCGGCAATTGTAAATCATATATTATATATGATCTGATTGACCAGCAGTAAGGCCGTGATAGGAGTGCCAACAATGGCTAACAACATCCTCGAACAGGTCGCCGCCGCTCGCATCGTTCCCGTCGTGGTCATTGACCGCGCCGTCGACGCCGTCCCCCTCTGCCGCGCCCTCCGCGATGGTGGGCTGGGCGTGGCCGAGATCACCTTCCGCACGCCGGCTGCACGTGAAGCCATCGCGCTGGTCGCGAAAGAGTTTCCCGAGTTCGCTCTCGGTGCAGGCACGGTGACCACGGTCGAGGAAGTCCACGCCGCCGTCGCCGCTGGTGCGCGCTTCGCCGTCGCCCCTGGTTGCAACCCGGACATCGTCCGCGCCGCACAGGCAGCTGGTCTCGCGTTCTGGCCCGGCGTCTGTACACCGAGTGATGTCGAGCGCGCCCTGTCGCTTGGTTGCGTGACGCAAAAGTTTTTTCCCGCCGTCGCTGCCGGCGGCATTCCGATGCTGAAAGCACTCCACGGTCCGTACCAGCACCGCGGCGTACGTTTCATTCCCACCGGCGGCATTGAGTCAGCCAATCTCAGCGAGTGGCTGAAGACACCGGGCGTCATCGCCGTTGGCGGAACCTGGATGGTCGCAGCGAAACTCATCAACGCCGGTGATTGGACTGGAATCACCGCGATCACCCGCACGGCCGTTCAGACGGCAAAGAGCTTAGCATGATTCCTGTCGCCCTGGTTACCGGAGCTTCGCGTGGACTTGGTCGCGGCGTTGCAGTTGAACTGGCTCGCGCCGGTTGGAGCGTCGGTATCAATTACGCAGGCAATCGCGCTGCCGCTGAGGAATGCGCTGAATTATGCGCAAAAGCAGCAAGGAATCCCGCGCAGCGTTTCGTGCCGTTACAGGCTGATATTGCCGACTCGAAACAACGCCAGGCGTTGGTCGATGGATGCCTGCGTGAACTCGGACGCATTGACAGCTTGGTGAACAATGCCGGTATCGCGCCATCGGTCCGCGCCGATATCACCGAAGCCAGCGAAGAAAGTTTCGACCGCCTCGTCTCGACCAACACCAAGGGCCCCTACTTCCTCACCCAGGCGGTTGCTCAGCACTGGTTGAAAACCAAACCGACTCCAGCGGCAAAACACCTGAGCGTTATCTTTGTGACTTCGATCAGCGTTCACACGGCGTCGGTTGCACGCGGTGACTATTGCATCTCGAAAGCGGGCGTCGCGATGGCGGCGCAGTTATGGTCAACCCGACTCGCCGCAGACGGCATTCCGGTTTACGAAGTGCGTCCAGGCATCATGAAGACCGACATGACCAGCGGCGTCAGTGCGAAGTACGATGCGCTGATCGCACAAGGATTGGTGCCGCAAGCGCGCTGGGGAACACCGGAAGACGTCGGCCTCGCAGTGTGCGCACTGGCTGGCGGCAACTTCCCGTTCTCGACCGGCGCGGTGATTGATGTCGATGGCGGATTCCAACTGCGGAGATTGTAATGGCCCAGGTTCCGCAAGAGATCCTCGACGCGCTGACCCGGGTCGACATGCCGGCGTTGCCGCTGTCCGCGCCCGGCAGTGAACACATCGTCGTTCAGGGCGCAAATATCCCGGTTTTCCGCACTGGCGTGCTCGTCGTCGGTAGCGGTGCTGCCGGTCTGCGCGCAGCCATCGAAGCCCATCGTTCCGGTCTTGAGGTACTGATCGCGACGATGAGTCCATTCGGCGGAACGTCCGCGTGTTCAGGCTCGGATAAGCAAACGCTGCACACTGCCGGCACCGCCAATCGCGGCGATGACTTCACGAAATTAGCACGCGATATTGGTTCGGGCGGCGCGATGGATCTCGATCAGGCCTATGTCGAAGCCGTCGGCTCCATCGGTGCATTCGCAGGTCTGCAATACCTCGGCCTGCCGTTGCCGTGCGATCGCTTCGGCGCGGTGCTGCGTTATCAAACCGATCACGATGACGTTGGTCGTGCGACGAGTTGCGGTCCACGAACATCACGGCTGATGGTGCAGGTACTCGCAAAAGAAGCCGTTCGCCTGGGCATTCCCTTCCGCCGTCGTTGCGAAGCCGTGCGTTTGATCGTTGAGAACAGCCGCTGCGTAGGTTGCATCGCCGTTGATCGCGAGTTGGGATCCGCAGCTAATCCGCACGGCATCTGCGTGCTACTAGCCGGAGCCACGGTGTTGGCGACTGGCGGCCCTGGCGAACTCTACCGTGACAGCGTTTATCCACGTCACTGCTACGGATCGCTCGGCATGGCGATCGAAGCCGGCGTCGCGGTATGCAATCTGACCGAAAGCCAATTCGGCATCGGCACCAGGCGTCAGGAATTTCCGTGGAATCTGTCCGGCACCTACGTCCAAGTCGTCCCGCGCGTGTTCAGCATCGACGACAAAGGCAACGAGCGCGAGTTCCTCGGCGACTGGTATCAGACCACCCGCGCCATGGCGTCGAACGTGTTCCGCAAAGGCTACCAGTGGCCGTTCCATGCCTCACGCATGCTCGGATATGGCTCCAGCCTCGTCGATCTCGCGATCTATCACGAAAGTCGGCACGGCCGCACCGTCTGCTTGGATTTCACCAAGAATCCGACGGCGATTCCTGGCGGAAATCCGTTCTCGCTCAGCGATCTCGATCCCGACGCGCACAACTATCTCACCAACAACGAAGCCTTGCTCGCGACGCCAATCGAACGCCTGCGGCAGATGAATCCGCTCGCGATCGAATTGTATCGCATGCACGGCACCGACATCACGACCCAGCCGCTGCCATTCAACGTCAATAATCAGCACATGAACGGCGGCGTTGCGGTCGATATCTGGGGTCGTTCCAGTTTGCCCGGCCTGTATGCGGTTGGCGAAGTCGCTGGCACGCACGGCGTCACGCGTCCTGGCGGCGCGGCGCTCAATGCGGGTCAGGTGATGGGCGTGCGCGTGGCGCGCGACCTTGCCGCAAGCAATCCGACGCGCCCACACGACACCACCTCCACTGCCGTCCAAGCGGCAGCGAACGAAGCACTCACGCTCGCGCGTGGTGCCACTGGCGGACTCGCCGCAGCAGGCGTGCGCGATGACATCCAGGCACGCATGAGCGATCACGCCGGATTTATCTGCCCAGTTGGTGAGGTCGTCGCAGCCCGAACAGCATCTACCGCACTCCGTTCACAGGCTTGGAGTCAAGGCATCGCCGTCACCACGCCTGAACGTTCCGCCGAGCCATTCCGTTGGCGTCACATGGCACTGTTGTCCGAGGCCGTCTTCGTCGCGCTGGATCACTACGTCACCTCCGGCGGCGGCAGTCGCGGCGCCCGCGCCTATTGCGACCCAACGGGAACCAAGATTCCCGAAGCCCGTGCTATCGATTGTTCATCCTGGCGATTCCGCGAGGAACGCCCCGAACAGCGTCAACTCAAAATTCAACTGCGTTGGAACGGCAGCTCATTCCAGATCGAGCAACAACCATTGCGCGGCATGGAAGACACCGGACGCATTTTCTTTGAGAAAAATTGGGCCGCGTATTTGACCGGGGCGATTCATGAGCCGGGGTTTGTGCATCGGTGAAGTGAGCCGTTGGTTCAGCATTCCATAGCGTAACGACCCTAGCACAACGACCCGCGCATTGCTTGCACCATGACGCGATAGCCCGGTTCGTTGCAGCGCATATTTAGCCCACGATGAGAAGACCGGTGTCTGCCGGACCAACGCCGCTCATCCATAGTTTGGTTTGGGCTACCGCAGCCCTCAAAGGCTCTATAAGTTCATCCGAACTCCAGTAACTTTCTTCGGTCTCGCAATGGCGGCGAATCGACTCAGGGGTACAATCAACCTTGGAGAGCATGTCGAGCACCTTCTGTGCCGACACATGATCGAACAACGCCATCGAAGTCGCACGGATGGACGACAACTGTTCCGTTGGTTGCTTCACGGCGAGATCAAACAGCATCGCGTGCGTATCCGAAAGAAAGAGATCGAGCTCGCAGAGCACGGATCCAGAAAACCCAAATTCATCCAACTTTCGCGCGTTTGCTTTTAGAAAATCCCAGAAGTAGTCCTTCCGTTCGGTCTTCGTAACGGGAATAAAACCCAGGGAGCGACTTTTCGTCGTGATTTGCTTTGGCGTTGCCGCGCCGATCAAATCCACCACCCGATTGCCGGGCAGCACATAGAAAGAGGCAATTTGGCTCATGGCATGCGATTGTGGACTAACGACTCAAGCTCAGCGACCCCGCCCACGAGACGCATGGATTGCAACCGGATCGCGATGGCCGGGTTCGATGCAGCGCCTGGTTAGGCAACATTGTGATGCTTCTTCCAAACAAGAACTGCTTCATAGCCTAAATCTGCTCCGACTCTACCGCATAAAGGCCATTTGTCTTTCGTAGCGTCGCCAATCTGGTCGAAGTCCAGAGGTCCGGAGAACACCGTAGTTGGATCGACGCGGCCAATGACAGGCAGGTCTGGATGCGGCCGAGCGTCGTAGATGCCAATACAGGTTTCGCGGCGCGTGAAATACTTGCCGGGAATCAATCGGATGCCGCGATCGAACTCGACGATAGAAAGTGGAATGTCGGCAATGTCACTCCACTCGTAGTCGTGCTGGAAGACAAGAGGCGTAATTCCGATGTGGCAGAACGGGTTAAACTCCTTGGTCTTGACGCGTAAGTTAAGGACAACGGCACAACCCCAATATCCCTCCCGAGGGTGCGTCTTGATAACATCCCCGGTGGCCAGCAGCTTAGATTTGGGTTTTCGTTTCACGGGAGACGCGCTTAGTCGCCTAACTAGACTTGGCTGGCGTTTGCGCCGCAATAAAAGCAACAGGTGGCGCGGTTCACAGTTTTGCATTTACCACATCGCCACCTCTGCACAACGCATTCCGTTCCACCATGCAATCTGCCCCAACGGGGCGGACTCATCCCAGCCCAGGTCAACGCCCTGGGAAAACAGCCACCAATTCACATGAGCCCTGAAGGGGCGATCGATCCGCGATGCACCGAATTGGGCCGCCCCTACAGGGCTCGTATAATTTAGAACATCAATTCCCAGGGCGTTGCCCTGGGCTGGGATTGGCCGCGCCCTTGGCGCTTACACACCGCGAGAATAACTGGGCGACGTATTTGACTGGGGCGATCCATCAGCAGGGGTTTGTGCATCGGTGAGAATGCGTTTTGAACCAGAATTTATAGTCTAACAACTCCAGGCTCAGCTACCGGCAAAGAGTGGCGCATGATGAGGGCGATACGTTCATTGCGGCTTCAGTACCCCTAGCTTGATAAGCTCTGTTCGATTATGCTCCAGTATCTGAGCGTTAGGGTAGAGAAACCCCGAATACACCTCCCATTGCGGGTCTCTTTTCAAGTTGATATAGGGCTGGCGTGTCGGGCATTCCATCACATAGAAGCGTCGCAACGCTTCTTCCAATCCGGCGGGGTCAGCCACATAGATATAGTCCAATCTCTCGTTCTTGTGGGTAAACGCACCTGCGAAAAGCGAGGGTGAGTGCGTCCGCAACATATTCAGCCGTTTCGTGCTGAGACGGTTTAGGGAATCGAGCTCGGAAGCATCAGGCAATCCTAATTTCTCGGGGCGCGACGAGAAACTGACGCCAGTAACTAATAATGCAGTACGGTCGCGAATCGGTGCCCGAGCCTTAAGCGCAAGGTTAATGACCGTTGAGCCAGGAACGCCATCGTAATCAGCAAGATAAGACCACCAAAGTTCAGTGTTCATTGGCTGAGTGATTTCAGACATGGGGGCGCGGCAGCAACCCGCGATTGCAAATAAGAGAGTGGTGAGAAATACATACCTCATCGGAGACGCACAGAAACGCCTAACTAAAATTGAACGGCGTTTGCGCCGCAATAATAGTGACAGGCGGCACGGTTCATGGCTCTGCATCTACCACATCGCCATATCGGCACAACGCATTCCGTTCCACCATGCAATCTGCCCCAACGTGGCGGCCTCAATCCAGCCCAGGGCAACGCCCTGGGAACACGACGCACCAATTCACATGAGCCCTGTAAGGGCGACCTATTCGTTGAACGCCAGAATCAGCCGCCCCTACAGGGCTCGCCTCATTTCGAACATTGATTCCCAGGGCGTTGCCCTGGGCTGGGATTGGTCGCGCCGTTGGCGCTTACACACCGCGAGAATAACTGGGCGACGTATTTAGCTGGGGCGATTCATGAGCCGGGGTTTGTGCATCGGTGAGGCGCTCGCTTTGGAAAGGATCAGCCTTTCCCCAGACTAACGTCAAAGATCACCGGGCCGGCCCTGAGGATTCCAGCAAAACAGGACAGGCCATGGCGGTCGGCTCCGGTGTATCGCCTTGTTGGGCCGAGAACCTTTTAATAGTACGTTGTACTGGCCTAGCTAAACCCGAAATATCTTCTCTAATTTTCGCCCCTTTGCCAATTCATCAACTAATTTATCCAAATATCTAACTTGCTGCGTTAGCGGATTCTCTATCTCTTCAATCCGATAGCCGCAGATCATGCCCGTGATAAGGTGCGCATTGCGATTGATCTTGGCGTGCTGAAAGAATTGTTCAAATGTCACCTTATCTCTAATGAGTTTCTTCAAAGTCCCATCATCATAACCGGTCAGCCACTCAATGACTTGATGTAATTCCTCTTTGCTTCGGCCTTTCTTCTCCACCTTTGCAAGATAGAGGGGATAGACTGAAGAGAATATCATTTTTGCAAATCGTTCATCGTGATTTTTCATGGCGCTTTCTCCGTGTGTTCCCTTGCTGCCCAACGAGACTTGGCCGGCGTTTACGCCGCAATAAAAGTAACAGGCGGCACGGTTCATGGCTCTGCATCTACCACATCGCCATATAGGCACAACGCATTCCGTTCCATCATTCAATCAGACCCAACGGGGCGGCCTCATCCCAGCCCAGGGCAACGCCCAATGACGATCCGGACAATTGTCCGGATCGTCATTGGGCAACGCCCTGGGAACACGACGCACCAATTCACACGAGCCCCGTAGAGGCACCCAAATCGTGAATCGCCGAATTGGGCCGCCCCTACAGGGCTCGCATGATATCGACATCGATTCCCAGGGCGTTGCCCTGGGCTGGGATTAGTCGCGCCGTTGGCGCTTACATCCATTGACCAACACAGCTGACGTCCTTGTATTTAGTTCGCTCAACACAACGCCGCTTAAATGCGAAATATACGGTAAATACCACTGCCCATTGATCTTCCAGTCTGGAATATCAAACGGACTTCCTGAGCGAGCCTCGCACAATTCACCCAGGCCGGCCCAGAGGGCCGCGCGCCGGGCGACACCTCACGCTGATCAACACACGCGCGAACAACGTGCCGCTATTGACAGTCACCCAGTCATCGGACCCTTCCCACTGTGAACCCACGATTCCGTAACGGCGCGCTCAATGTCATTGGCGAGGCGCTGTGGGGTTTGCAGGCCAACCTGATTGTGTCGGGCACGGTGCTGGCACTGCTGCTGCAACACTTCGGCGCTTCGGCCACTGCGATCGGCGCCATCGTCGCTATCGATATGGGTTGCGGTCTGCTGCCGCAGGTGTTCGGTCCGTTCATATTCATCAGCAATCGTCATAGGAAACGTCAGATGGTGGTGTGGCATTTCGTGGCGATGATCCCCTTCCTCGGCGTCATCGCTGGGATTGCACATTTTGGGCATGGCGCGTGGGTTGTTCCGGCGATCCTGGTGTCGTGGGCCTGCTTCGTTGGTGCCATCGGGTTGGTTGTGCCGGTATGGATCGACTGGCTCGCTCGTCTGTTTGATAAGGACGTTCGCGGCACGCTGATGGGTTTGGGCTGGGGCGCATCGGCTGGCCTGGGCATCGTTGGCGCCTTGTTCGCCAGTTGGTTGATGCACCTACTGCCTGAACCACAGGTTTTCGGCGTCCTCTATGCCCTCGCTGCGGTGTTAGCCTACGTTTCTATTGGAATATTTTTGTTCATCGATGATCCAGCCGCCACCAGCGACGCACCAGAGCCCCCTCGCCCACGACCCAGCGACTTGCTGGTCAGTTTCCGTGCCAGTTTGGCTGAGAAGAATTTTCGCTCGCTGCTCGTTGGTCGCGCGTTGGCTAGCGCCGGTTTCGCCATCGCTCCGTTCATCGCTCTGCATTATGCTTCAACCGCCGGCGGTGGGCTGTCGGGCGCGAGTATCGTCGCCGCTGGTGCAGCCGGCACGCTCGGGACGGCGATTGGTTGTCTGACCTTGGGCCGACTGGGCGATCGCCGGGGTCATCGTCCAGGCGTTCTCATCGGACTTTATGCGCAAATCGCCGCACTGATCTGTCTACTCCTCATCCCAGGCATGTTGGGCATCCTGCTGGTGTTTCTTGGTGCGGGCATCTCAGGCGCGAGCGTGGTCATCGCACACAACAACATGCTGCTGGAGAGTTGCCCACATGACGACCGCGTTGCGCACATCATCGTCGGCAATCTGGTTGCTGGTGCGGTTGGTCTGCTCGTGCCGTTGGTGAGTGGAACCGTAGTCGATCAATGGGGCTACATGCCACTGTTTACTGGTTCGCTGGTGATCTCGCTCGCCGGTCTGTTTTGGGTGTTGCTGCGCGTGCAGGATCCGCGGACCGCGTCAAGGTAGAGCATTCCGGAAGTCCGCCTTGCGAACAGCGACAACTGCAGTTCACACTTAACAACGCAATCCAAGGCAACCGCAGAGGCGCGGAGATACGCAGTGGTCGCAGAGAACTGGGGTTTAAAGACATTGCAGTTTTGACACGAATCACCCACAGAGTGATGACACAATAGCCAATCTCCTCTGCGATCTCAGCGGCCTCTGCGCCTCTGCGGTTGCCTTGGAGTTTCTTCCAACGCCGAATGTAGATTCACACTGCCGGATCTGATCAACCAACTCGCGCCAAACGACCGACATACAACGGAACGGCGTATTGCTTCCGAAAGCGAATGGGAAACAGATCATGCCGAGCTTCACGGGACTGGCCTCCCTGCTGCACTTCGCGCACCGCGACATCAAACAAGTGATGCGAATACGATCCCGTCGTTGAGGCAATGAAGGCGACATCTGAGTTGTCGTTCAGGACCATGGGCACCCCATTATTGCCGCCGAACAACAGAATGCCGCCGAGGAGTTCGGTTCGTCCGCCGTTGCGCGTGGTCAGGGCCACGCCATGGCCTTCGGTCTTGATGCCCATGACCACCACTTGCCCACCGTCATTGATGATCTTGTTCGGCGAGTACTCCGGATCGAGTTGCCGGCACCACACTTTCTGACCCGTGAATACAAAACATGGCCGGGCATAGGTATCACTCAGCACGCCATTCGTCGTCACGATGCCATCCATGAACACGGTGCCACCGGGCACGGAATTGAAGTACGACGAGCAGGCCTGACTGTGAATGTCACGCATGACCAAGATTCGCGTGGACGCATGATCAACCAAGAAATGGTGACCGTAATTCATCTCGAACGAGAACAGGTCCTCGAAGATCAGTGGCTGCGCCGACTGCCCAACGATGGTGAACATGCCCTTGCCACGCATGTCGCGCATAGCGTCACCGGCCACGAGATCGACGAACATGAAGTTGAGTCGCTGCACGCTCGCCGGGATACGGATTGGTGCATTGATGCGGTATCGACCGGGCTGGAAGTACACGACTGATTTGCCTGAATCCATGGCACGCTGAATGGCCACCGTGTCATCAGTCACGCCGTCGCCGACTGCACCGTACACACTGGGATTGGTCCAGTTGCTGAAGTTGAGATCCCAGGCAACCGTAGGTTCGTCTTCGATTGGGATATTGAGCGAGCGTTTCTCTTGGTCCGGAGCCAGCGTGCACGTCGTTCCATACACGTACTCGGCAACCTGTGGCGCATCGACCACCGGCTCAGTTCCCCAGCCTGGTGCGTAGGTCATGCCGAGGACACAGCGGTAGCCGGGAGCCGTAATATTCCGCAAGAACAACTGTCCGGTGAGGTGTTCGATCGCTGGCGTTTCGTCCAGACGTCCGCGCAGTTCCGAATCCAGCAGCACGACGTGCGTATGATGGCCACGAATCGTCATAGCCGGCTGGGCATTATCACTCTGCAGCTTCCGGATCGTCACAACCGGACCATCAATAAACATACCGCGCTGGCGTTGATTCTTGAGCACGATGTGTTCACAAACCAGATACGACCCATCGGTTTGAAAGCGTACGCCGTAATCGAAACCCTGGACCTCGACATGGGAGAAACTGCAACCCGTCGCGTGCTCGCGCGAGATCGTTAGGCCAGCGGCCCCCTTCCCTTCGGGATCGCTGGAACGAATGGTGACATGGCGCACCGCGGCGCTGTTGCTGCCGTAGAAGTCCAAGCCATTGGCGCCTGGATTTCCACTGCCGATATCGATCGTCAAATTGCGGAAGAAGTTGCTCATCGACACGTTCGAGTAGTTGCCGCGCATGAAACTGATCACCGGCTTGTTGGCGCCAACTCCGAATCCAGGACATGAGTCTTTCAGCTTAATGATGCTCTCCTCACGACTTTCGCCCTGAAAGCGAATGTGCCAATTCAACTCCGAGCCGAAACCATTTTGTAACTTGTCGAGCGTGTAGCACACCGTGTCGCTGACCAGATACGTCCCCTTGGGAAAATAGATGATCCGGCTCGGTGGTTTTTCATACGGGAAGATCGCGAATATCTTGCCGTTCCGTTTGCAGTTCTCGAAACTATTCGGCAGCTTGGCCTTGGGATCTGGATCTGCTTCCAGCAGGCGGATGACCTTTGCCACGCCTTCGATCGAATGACGTGCCAAGTCATCGAGGATGCGAATCAACGCAGCCGTGCAGTCCTGCTTACCCGTCGGATCAAGCGAGTACGGCGCCTTGGTGACGTCGATGATAGCCTTGCAGTCGGCGGGATAGGAGATGATTGGCATACGTACTCACTTCGTAGATTGTGACAGTGGAATCATCCTAGGACCCGCGTTTGAAAAATTCCTCAAGGCAACCGCAGAGGCGCAGAGGCCGCGGAGATCGCAGAGGGGAGAACGATGCGACGGCCATTTTGCAGGCGATCGGAATCATAAACAACCGAGTCTCCCAACCCCCATCCCTCTGCGACCTCTGCGGCCTCTGCGTCTCCGCGGTTGCCTTGTATCTCGTTGTTTAGAATCATTTAGCCAACATGAGCGGAGTTATCCGTGGACTTCATTAGAGTGATCACGCAGGTATCGTGATCGCTACTTCGCGGTTCTCTTGGGTGCTCTTGTAGATCGCATCCAGGATTGATTGGATCGCGACGCCATCATCGCCCGTGCATGAGCAGGTCGCCTCGCCGCGCAGGCACTTGGCGAAGTGGGCATAGCGATTGTCGAAGATAGCCTTGTCGTAGTTAATGCGGGTCGTGGTGATGGCGTTGTCGTGTTCGCCATAGAGTTCGACCACATCGCCGTCCCAACTTGCACCGGCCTTGTCGCCCATCACGAGCGTCCGGCAATTTTCATCGGGACGATTGGCGGCCCAGCTCACTTCGAGGTGCATGGACGCGCCGTTTTCGAAACGGACAAAAGCAACGGCGAAGTCCTCGGTATCACAGGTTCCGCCAATTTTGCGCGGGCCAGCCCACATACCTTCGCAGACGTACTTCTCGATGTTGCCGAACTTCGCGTAGGCCATCGCGCTCACCGACACCGGCTTGGGACGACCCATAACGAACCACGTACGATCTAGGACGTGAATACCGATATCGTACACCGGACCGCCGCCAGCCATTGCCTTGGTGGTAAACCAGCCGCCCATGCCGGGAATACCACGGCGGCGGATCCATGCCGCTTTGGCATGATAGATCTGTCCGAACGTACCCTGGTCACGCAGACGCGCGAGTTCCTGGGCGTGAGCTTCAAAGCGTTGGTTGAAACCCATCATCAGTAACTTGCCGCTTTTGCGCGCAACATCACGCATTTGCACTGCTGCGGCAAGACTGGTCGCAGGCGGTTTCTCACACAGCACATGAAGACCACTTTCGAGTCCTTCGATCGCAACTGGAGCGTGGAGCGAGTTTGGCGTACACACGCTGATCGCGTCCAACTTCTCGGCCTTGCGCATATCAGCGAGCGACGCGTACGCCGTCACCTTGTGGGTTTCGGCAAATTTCGTCCGCGCGGTTTCAAACGGATCAGCCACCGCAATAACCTCACATCCCGAGGCGCGCAGTCCTTCTACGTGACTCTTGGCAATAGCTCCGGCACCGACGATGCCGATACGTGGTGGGGCGGTGGGCATGGAGTGACCTCATTCGTGTTGTGCGGATTGGCTTCCGCGGGCGGGTGGATGCTGATGCCTCAGCAGGTCGGGTCAATCCATGCACGAAGTTAAAGGTTTGTGCACTTGTGCCAATGACGCATCAACTCGCTTTCACACCGGTTGCCACTGTGTCTCTCCGATTACCCTGACACCCGGAAACCCGATTGCATTCTGCAACTACTAACGTTATCTGACACAGCCCCAAGGTTCGTTCATCTCTTCGGAGTCAACGTCATGCCTGATGCCGCTTCCGCCCCCGATCGTGTCCAGTCAGACAAACAGGCGGTAGAGTGGCTCAGCAAAGCCTCGGCAAATGTTCGCGGTGAACTTGCCAAAGTGATCGTCGGCCAAGAACAGGTCATCGACGAATTGCTGATCGGCATCTTCGCCCGCGGTCACTGTCTGCTCGAAGGTGTGCCAGGTCTGGCTAAGACACTACTCATCTCGACCTTGGCCAAATCGCTCGACATGACGTTCAAGCGCATCCAGTTCACACCTGACTTGATGCCGTCCGACATCATCGGCACCGAAATCCTGCAAGAGGATCCCGCGACCAAGACACGGCAGTTCAAGTTCATGCGCGGCCCGATCTTCGCCAACATCGTGTTGGCCGACGAAATCAACCGTACGCCGCCGAAGACGCAGGCAGCACTGCTGGAAGCGATGCAAGAGAAGCGCGTCACTGCTGCCGGCGAAGAACACAAACTCGATGCGCCGTTTTTCGTCCTCGCGACGCAGAACCCACTCGATCAAGAAGGTACCTATCCGCTGCCGGAAGCTCAGCTCGACCGCTTCTTGTTCAAAATCTTCGTCGATTACCCCACCGACGAAGACGAGATGGAAGTTATGCGCCGTGTGGCCAGCCCGACCATGGCCGCCAATGAGAAGTCGGTGCAAAAGGTCCTCACTGCCCAGCAGGTCATCGGTGTGCAGCAACTCGTCCTGCGCGTTCCAGTCGCCGATCAGGTGCTGAAGTACGCCAAGAATCTCGTTCGTGCGACGCGACCCAAAGAACCCGAAGCACCGGACTTCATCAAAGAATGGATCTCCTGGGGTGCCGGTCCGCGTGCTTCGATCAATTTGATTCTGGCTGCCAAAGCCCGCGCTGTGCTGTACGGAAACTACGCTGTCACCTGGGACGACATCGATGCCGTTGCCGGGTCGGTCTTACGCCATCGCATCGCCTGCAGTTATACCGCCAGTGCCGAAGGCATCACCACCGCCAATGTGATTGAGAAACTTTTGACAACGATCAAGAAAGAGGCCTGATCTCGCGACGGTTTTGGATGCCGAGTCCCTATTAACCCCCGAGCCCGAGCCACGTGCCTTCCAATATCCTCGATCCAGACGTCCTGGCGAAAGTTGGTCGACTCGACCTACAGGCGAAGTTCATCGTCGAAGGATTCTTGTCGGGCATGCACCGCAGCCCGTTCAAAGGCATCAGCGTCGAGTTCGCCCAGCATCGCGGCTATGTACCGGGCGATGACCTCAAGCATATCGATTGGAAAGTATGGGGCAAAAGCGAGCGCTACTACATCAAGCAGTACGAAGCAGAGACCAATCTCGTCTGCACGATCGTGGTCGATACGTCAACCTCGATGCGCTATGTGGGAGACAAGGCGCATAACCGACTCAGCAAAGGAGCTTGGGCCAAACTCGCTGCCGCTGCACTGTCATACTTGGTACTCAGTCAATCTGACGCTGTTGCGCTGGCAACATTCTCTGATGGGCTGGATGAGTGGCTGCCGAAGTCATCAAATCGCAATAACCTCCATCGCATCTGCGACATTTTAGAAAAAGCCCCCGAGAAACAGCGCACCTCGATCGGTGATGCCCTACAGACCGTTGCCGAACGCATGCCCCGGCGTGGCATCGTGATGGTGTTCAGCGATCTCTTCGATGACGTCAACACGCTGCTGAAGGGCCTGCAACGTCTGCGCCACACCGGCCATGAGGTGGTCGTGGTCCAGATACTCGATCCCGACGAGTTGGACATTCCCTTCGAAGGCATGATCCAATTCAAGGGGCTTGAAGGCACGGATATGGCGCTCTGCCATCCACGCTCGATCAAGAAAGCATATCAAGAGGAAGTCCACAAACATCTCACGGCTGTGAAAGCCGCCTGCCGACGCAACAACATTGATTTCGTTTCGGCCGATACGCGCACAGCGGTCGATATGGTCCTGACAGCATACATGGCACACCGCGAACACGCAGCTCAGTCAGGGGCGCGATGAGTCGGCACATGTCAATCTCCGGTGCCATGCGATGACGTTTCTGAACGGCATCTTGCTTGGCTTCGTAGCCCTCGGGGCAATCCCGATTATCATCCACCTGCTTAATCGCAGCCGCTTCAAGGTGGTGCAATGGGCGGCGATGGACTTCATTCTGCGCACGCTGAAGCAGAACTCGCGTCGGCTCCAGCTACGCGACCTCATTCTCCTCCTCCTGCGCACCTTCGCGATCATCCTGGCAGCGCTCGCGCTCGCGCGTCCGACCCTGGCCCCCGGCCACCTCAGTTTTCTCGGCGGCAGCGGCACGGTTACGGCAGTCATTGTGTTGGACAACTCCATGTCGATGGCCACCCGCGATGCCAGCGCCAGTCGCTTTGAAACGGCCCAACGCACGACGAAAGACATCCTGCAGCACCTACCGCGCGGATCAGCGGCAACCGTGGTTCTGATGAGCGACATAGCCACAGCCATGGTGGCCGAGCCAACGAACGACTTTGCGTATCTGGAAGAGGCGGTCGCTCGAACCCAAGTCAGCGATGGCGGCACCAATCTAGTCAACGGTATGCGCAGTGCGTGGGCAATCCTGGCCAAGTTGCCGCCCAATGGCCGTGAACTGTACGTGGTCACCGATCTGCAGGCCTACGGCTGGCCCAAATCAGCTGATCCAGCTTGGCGCGAACTCATCGGGAATCTTGCTGCTGCAAGCGATCTACGTTGCTATGTCGCTGATACCGGCGCCACGACGCAGACCAACCTCTCCATTGAACGTGTCGAATTCACCGACGACATCATTGGCACCGATGGCACATCTACGGTTGTGGCCTCGATACGAAACCACGGCACCGAACCGGCCAATCAGGTTTCTGCCGATCTGCTGATCGACGATGGCCGCGGCGGTGATCTCCGTTCCGTCGCCAACAGTATCATCCCCACCTTGTCGGGTTCCACGCAGGTACGTTTGCAAGCCAAGTTCGAGCACGGCGGCCGCCATCGACTTGAGGTACGTATTGGCCCCGATCACCTCGCGGCAGACAATGTCCGACGCCTGGTTGTCGATGTGGTCGATCGGGTGCGGGTGCTTGTGGTTGATGGCGCTGCTGAAGGCGGCACCCGTGGTGGCGTCGCATTCCTCCGGGCGTCGTTGTCTCCCGCCGCGATGCTCGCTGGCGCACCTGGCAACGAACAGCGCGCCGACCGGATTGAAACCACCGTCATCCCACCAAGCGCGCTGGCTGGCATTACCCTCGACGATTACCAAGCCGTCATCCTCAGTGACCTCGCCGAACCAAGCGCTCAGCTCGCTGAGGGATTGCGCCTGTTCGTCGCCAGCGGGAAGGGCCTCATTATATTCCTTGGCGGTAACGTGCGGCCTGACGCCTATAATCGTGTCTTCGGCGAGCGCGGACTTCTGCCCGGTGTGCTCGGCAAGGCCTCGCATCAGGTTGGCCAAACTGCCGGTGATCCCGCTCAACGCGGCCTCGCCTTTGCGACCACTGAGCTAGCTCACCCCATTGTCGGCTTTTTCAACGATCCCAGCACGCAACCATTCCTGGCCCAACCGCGCATTCGTCAGGCCTGGCCATTAACCATGCCTGCGGTTGTTCCTGGAAAGCCTGCGGTATCCACCGTGGTTGCACGCTTGGCTGACGGGTCTCCGATCATCGCCAGTACGGCTGTCGGCCGTGGGCAGGCCGTCACCTTCTGTCTCCCCGCCGACAAAGAGTGGAGCGATCTCCCGTTACGGCCTGCCTTTCTCATGCTGATGCAACGCACCGTTCAACACGCTGCCCTCGGCAACAAGCCACGATTGACGATCAGTGTTCATGACGACTACACGCAATCTATTTCTGCTCGTGATGCCAACGAACGCTTTGTCGCGCGCGATCCACGTGGCGGCGAGCATGCCACGACACCAACTGCCAAACCAGACGGTCAGACGGTATTAGAATTAACTGAAACTCCCTACGCTGGCTTCTACGCCTTCAAAAAGAGCACGGCGAACATGTGCTTTGCCGCCAATCCACCACCCGAAGAATCTGACTTGGCCCAGCTTGATCACACCGCTGTCAATGAGCGCATGGGCAACGTAGCGGTTACTTGGATCGGGTCCGGCAACACTACCGCAGACCATATCGAACGCGCTCGGATTGGGCGCGAAATCTGGCCACTGCTGTTGATCCTCGCTATCTGTTGTTTGCTCGCTGAATCTGTACTGGCACTCATGTGGGCTCCGAAGGGCGCATGATGCTGAAACTCTTGTGCCTCTTTTTACTGCTCGCCCCGCTTGGCACCGGCCACGTTGTAGCTCTCCGTTTCCCGCGCCTCGAAACACCGCTCGGTCAGGTGATCTTTGTCCTCGCAGCGATCGCCAGCATCGCCTTCGTCTGGTGGTGCTATCGCCGTGAAGCGAATTATGTCGATCGCAAACGTAAGCGACTTTTAGCCAGCCTGAGGACTGGCGCCGTCGTGGTTATTCTCTTCATTTGCACCGGTTGTTTCGTTGAATTGGCGCGATCACAGGACATCAAGGGACGGCTACTGGTTCTCATCGACGCCTCGCAATCCATGTCGATCGTGGATAAACGCACCCAGCCCGACGAAATTGCTGCGGCGACCAAGGTGGCTGGAAAAGACCAAGCAAGCCGTGCCACTCAAATGACACGATCCGAGTTGATGAAGAGCGCGTTTGCGAACAAGGATCTCGATCTGTTCACTGCGGTTGGTGATCGTTTCGAGATGGAGACCTACACCTTTGGCCAATCACAATTCCTGACTCCATGCGAAGTTTCACCAGTTGGCGATCGCCTGGCTAAACTTGCCCCCCCGACCGATGGCGCAACTCAGATGGGAGCCGCGCTCATTGATGCAGCTCGACGAGCCAAGGGACGCACACTCGATGGCGTCGTGGTGATCACCGATGGTGGCCAGAACCGCGGTGAAGAACCGATGGCCGCCGCCAAGGCGTTAGGCGTTCCCGTCCATACTATCGGCGTCGGACTGCCGCAGAGCCGCGACCTTGCCGTTCTCTTCCTATTTTGCGAAGACGTGGTGTTCAAAGACGATCGCTTCGCGTTGGATGTGCGGATGAGTTCGCATGGTTATAACGGGCGCAGTGCCACCTTGCTGATTAAGCGTGTCGACGACAAGGGCCGTGAAGATGTCGTCAAAGAAACCCCGGTCGCACTTGGAGAAGGCGGCGAATTCGTCGCCAACGTCGAGATTCTTGCCGACCGTGATGGCACTTTCACCTATGTCGCCGAGTTGACGCCTTTTGCTGACGAGCCCAATCGACTCAATAACGTCCGTTCGAAAACCAACGTGAAGGTGATCGACAAGAAAATTCAAGTACTGCTTGTTGACGAGGCTCCGCGTTGGGAGTTCCGTTTCATACGCGGCATCCTGGAAGCTGATCGCCAGCGCATTGCGCCGACGTTTCTGCTGCGTCAGGGCGAAGACATGGCAACCGGAACCAAGTTCCTCCGGCGATTCCCCGGCACACTCGCTGCGTTGCGTGCGTATGACGCGATCATCATCGGTGACGTGCGCCAAGACTTCGCCAATGCCGAAGAACTACGTGCGCTGGAACAGTGGGTCCGCAGCGATGGCGGCGGGCTTATGATCGTCGCTGGCCGGCACTCGATGCCCGGTGCCTTCATTGATAGCGTGATCGACAAGATGCTGCCAGTAGAATCATCACGATTGATGCCGTGGGATGTGCGCGACGAGGTCAGCCACAGCATCGTCAAAGGATTCCGGCCTCAGCTCACGGCCGAAGGCCAACGCTTTGCGCCACTGCGATTCACTGCTGATCCCGCCGAGAACGAACGGATGTGGACGCAGGCCGAACCGTTCTTCTGGTTCCAAATGTCTCAGCGTGTCAAATCAGGCGCTACCACCTACCTGGTTCACCCAGAGCAGAAACTCCCAGATGGCGCACCGATGCCGATTCTGGCCGCGCAACGTTATGGCAAAGGCCAGGTCTTTTACTCGGCCAGTGACGAAAGTTGGCGCTGGCGTTTCCATCCTGGCGCCTTGCAGCATCGACGCATTTGGGGCCAATTAATCAGCAATCTGTCGATGGCCCACGTCCTGGGAACTTCCAGTCGGACGCAATTGGCGGTTGATAAGAATGAGTACGGCGTCGGCGATCGTGCCAGTCTGATTGGCCGTGTTCTTGATAACGATTATCTGCCGCTCGTCGCCGAAAATATCACGGTTACCGTACAGCGAGACATGCAGCGTGAACAGGTGACGTTAACTGCGCGCAAAGATCAGCCCGGTGTCTTTTCCGGAGAATGGATCCCCGCCACCGAAGGTCGCTTCCGACTCAGCTTGGCAGGCGTCATGGCCGATGATCCAGGCGACGAACGCATGGTTGATGTCGTCGCCTCGCGACTCGAACTTGACGACAATGGCATGCGTGCTGATTTATTGCGTCAGATCGCCCAGAGTACGACTGGAACCTATGTGCCGCTCGAACAGATGCCAAGCCTAGCCGAAGTCATCCGGACGACCCAGAAGCCCGGATCGGTTCGCCGTGAAGAACGCACACTGTGGAATGCCCCAGGCGTGATGATCCTGCTCGCCCTGCTCCTTGGCCTTGAGTGGTTCCTGCGCAAGCGGAGCGACTTGTTATGAGCCTGAATGCCACAGTCCGGACTGCTCCAGCTCCACCGACCCATAATCAGCAACAACGAGGTGTCGCTTGAGCGACATGATTCTCGACCGGCTGGACGGCGCACGCCGTAAACTGCGCGGCAATCGACTGCTGGTTGGCGTGCTGACCATCACTGCCTCCTTCGTCGCTGTTGCCGCCAGCTTCTTCATCATCGATTGGCTGGCGATCAACCGCATCTTGCCGTTGGGGACTGGTGATTTGATTGCCCGCATCATCCTCCTGGTCATTGCTGCGGTTGTCCTGGTCCGCATCATTTGGCTTGAATTCATCGCTGAATGGAGAATTCAACGTGATGACGACACCATGGCATTGGCGGTCGAAGTCCGTCATCGTGAGCTTGGCGGACGCTTGATATCTACAGTACAGCTCAGTCGCGCTCCCGACGAACGTGGCCACGTGTTGACCTCGAGCGATCTGATTTCAGGCCTGATCGAACAAACCGAAGAGATATCTTCGTCGCTCGACTTCTTCGCCATCATTGACTACCGAGCGCTCAAACGCTCGGCGCTTATTGCGCTGTGCGCACTGCTCGTTGCTGGGGGTCTAAGTGCCTGGCGACCAGCGCACGCCAAGGCGCTACTTGCTCGACTCGCACTCATGCAGGTCGATTACCCAACTGCTTCCACAATCACTGCCGTTCGTCATACGGGACTGATCGCCAAGGGCGATTCCTATCCCATTGAAATTGAACTGGACGCGCAGCGCTTCATTCCTGAATCAGCTGAGGCGCAGATTCGCTTCGCTACCGGCGGCACGATCACGGTTTCGCTCAGGAGAGTTGCTGACGATTCGACAGGGAAGGCGCTCTTCCGCGGCCAAGTAACCCAAGCACTCGACGATTTTACGTTCAAGCCGATCGCCGCCGATGCGCGCTGGCCGCGTTGGGAGCAGGTCTCGACCCTCCATCGGCCAGCCCTCGGCAATCTGGTCGTCGCCTGCACCTATCCAGCCTATCTCAAGATGCCTCCCACCACGAGCGCCCTCGGCGATATTCAGGTACCTGAAGGCACGGTGGTGACGTTCTCCTGTGCGGTCACCAAAGCGGTGACGCAAGCGCAGTTGATCCTGCGTCAGGGCGATGCCGACGCGGTCACAACCCCGGCGGTCATTTCCGGAGCTGAGAAGAACGCCGTGTCTGGCTCATTTACGGTGAGCGGAAGCGGCTCCTGGGCGCTTCAGATTGAAGATGTGGATGGACTGGCGCCGACCTTGCCCCCCAGCTTCACCATATCCGCCGTACCGGACCGGAGTCCGGTCCTCACGATCCTCACACCCAATCGCGACAAGTTGGCCGCCCCACGGGCCAAATGGCCGATCCGGTTCACGGTCAAAGACGAATACGGCCTGACCACGGCACGCCTGCAATACACCATCGAAGGCACCAGCGCCGGTGCCGAGGGCGAGACGCCGCCAGTATCCGTTGAACTCCCTGGCTTTGCTCTACCTGGCGAGACAGCTCTGTCCAAGTCGCTCGAATTCGATTTGGGCCGACTCAACCTCCAACCCGGGATGCGCGTGACCTGGTGGTTGGAAGTCAGCGATAACCGTAATCCCGTTGCTAACATAGGGGTCAGTCAGCGACTCCACTTTACGATTGTTGAACCAACCACCCTAAGAGATGAAGCCGATCGGCTCAATCAGGAACACCTCGACAGCACCCTCCATATCCGTGATCAGCAAAAGACCGGCCGAGACGAGGTCCAACGCCTCCTAAAATCGGTCGACACCAAGTAAATAGCTGATCGGATGCTACCACTCCAAGGATCAACCTATGCGCAGCCGAGCGACAGTTTTTCTGGCTTGGATGATTTCTCCCTCCGTACTGCTGGCCGCCAACGCGATCGACATTGATCGCGAGGCTCGCACTCAAGAAGCGCAACAGCACAGCATTGCAACTACGACTGACGGCCTCGCCAAAGAAATCGGCGAACTGGCTGACGAGATGGGCTACAACGGCATCGCAAGCCCAGACGAGATCAAGGCACTGCACGCTATTGCCAAAGAATTATCCAAGCTCACCGATAGCAATACCGACAAGATGATGCCCTATGTGCAGGCGCAGTTGGCTGCGGCACGCGGAACCCAGGCCAAGGACAAACTTGGTAACGCCAGTGCTGCCCAGACCACGCTGGTTGACGTACTGGAAAAACTAGCGATCAAGTTGCAAAAGAAGGCCGCATCTTCTGCTGCCGCCGCTTTGCGCGATGCGCTCAAGAAACAAGAGGGTTTGAAGAAGGACACTGAAAAACTCGCCGACCAAACAGTTGGCAAAAAGGCTGAAGAGCTCTCGCCGACCGAAAAGTCAGAAGCCAAGCGGCTCGCCGATCGCCAGCAGGAAGTTGCCCAGGCCATCAAACAGGCCACGGATCAACTCAAGGCCGAAGCCAAGCAGGCCGCCGACCAAGGCAACAAGGATGAAGCCAAGAAACTCGATCAGGCGGCCAAAAATCTCGAGAAAGCCAAGGCGTCAGATGAAGCCAAACAGGCCTCATCCGACGTCGCCAGCAATCAACTCAATCGTGCTCAGGACGAGCAGGATAAAGTCATTGCCGCCCTGACGCAGGCAGAAAAGGACACCGGCCAATCCGACGCGTCAAACCAACCCCAAGACCCCCAGTCCAAACTGCAGGATCAGATCGATCGCCTCAGTAAGATCGAAGCAAAACAACAGCAGAATCTTGATGCCGCGAAAAATCTTCCCAAAGATGGTAGTCAGGCCCAACAGAATCAGATCCAGTCAGCCCAATCCGACATTGCTAATGACATCAAACAGGAAGCCCAGCAGGCTCCGTCGCCGAGTCTGGACCAAGCAGCCAAATCGGCCGACCAAGCGCAACAACAACTGGGCAAGAACGAACAAACGCCAGCCAAGCAGTCGATGCAAAAAGTTCTGGATGCACTCAGCAAGGCGAAGGCAGATCTGCAAAAGCAACTTGACGCTATGCAGGCTGCAGACCAGGCAGCGCAGATGGCAGCCTTGGCAAATCAAGAGCAAGCGTTGATGGATCAAGCGCAGCAAGCAGGCAGCCAAGCGCAGATGCAGGCCCTGGCGCAACAACAGCAGGCCATTCAGCAGGCGCTGCAGCAGGCTCCGATGCAAAACGCTGCGGTTCAGCAGGCGCAACAGGCGGCAGGGCAAGCAGCCCAGGCGCTCCAGGCCGGTCAGCAAAGCCAAGCCATGGCCGCCATGGCCCAGGCGCTGGCAGCCATGCAGCAGGCCAGCCAGCAACCGGGCAATCCCAACGCGCCGCCGCCGCCGGCGATTACCAGCAAAGGCCCAAAGCCAGCCGATGGATCTTCCAATGGCGCAACCGGCAAGGGGTCCGCCAAAAACGGTGCGTGGAATGTTTCCCTGGAACCATCTGAGCGCGAGACGCTGTCACGGAGCACCGGCGAAAAATTTCCCGACCGCTATGAACAACAGCTAACTGATTATTACCGTGCGTTGGCTGGCAAAGAAGCCAAATAACCATGAAACTCGCTGCCACTCTGCTTTCTGCGTGCATGATCGGATGCTCGCTCCTGCCAGCCGTTGATGCGGTCGATGAATTGACCCCAGCAGCCGCGCGGTCAGCCGAGCGTGGACTCAGCTATCTGGCCACCAACCAGCAAACTGACGGCAGCTGGCGTGGTCAGGGTGAGTTTGTCGGTATTGTCGCCGCATGTTCATTGGCCTTCATGGCCTACGGTCACGTTCCTGGCAGCGGCAAGTACGGCACAACGACAGCAAAAGCTCTTCAGTACCTGATCCGCTATTCGGGGGGCGATGGCCTGCTATTCCGCAAGGGCGTGGGCAACAACCCGATGTATCATCATGGACTCGCCGCCCTAGCGTTGGCCGAAGCCTGGGGTCAGACCGGTGATTCCCGTTTACGCGATGCGCTGAAACGCGCTGTCGACCTCATCTGTTCTATCCAGAACAGCCGCGGTGGCTGGCGTTACGAAGCCAACAACAGTTGCGGTGATGACCTGTCCGTGACCGTCATGCAACTCATGGCACTGCGCGCTGCAAAAGATGCCGGCATGGCGGTACCCAAGGAAGTCATCGACGCCGGCATCACCTACGTCAAGGCATGCCACAACGGCCGTGGCAAAGGACGAGACGGTGGATTCACCTACGGCATGTACGCTTCTGAATCGGGCTGGGCACGCACCGGTGCCGGCATCACATCACTGCAAGTCGCAGGCAATTACAAGGCCAACGAGGTCAGTGAGGGCGTCGAGTACCTGATGACCTTCAAGCCCGTCGGAGCCAAGACCGAGAACGATAATTGGGCGTACGGCTCCTATTATACGACGATGGGCATGTATCAGGCACAATCACTCGGAGCTTGGGGCAAAAAGGCTTGGTCCCAGTTCTATCCTGCCATGACTGCCTGGGTAATTGGACGCCAAAAGCCTGACGGCCGCTGGGATGATGGTCCGCCCGTGTACGCTACTGCCATGCCGCTTCTCGTGCTCGCGATTCCATGCCGCTACCTGCCCATCTACCAACGTTGATAGCGTGCGTTGGTTGGTTGCTCGTGCCAGCGCTCGCTGGTGCGGTCGACGCCATCGTATTCAACCGTGATGGCGCAGCGGCGGTTGGTCAACCAGTACTCAAGGACGGCAATCTACTCGTCGGACAAACCAGCGTCCCCTGTGAGCGCGTCATTGGCATTGGCGGAGTTGCAACGAAACCGCGCTGGTTGAATCCCGGAGTCACGTTGACCAATGGCGACATCCTGCGCGGGGGCCAAATCACGCTTCAACAAGGCAACCTCCAATTCACCAGTGATGTACTTGGTCCCTGCACCATCCCCACCTCAGCGGTGGCCGTCATCATGTGCAAGGCACGCCCAGCCGAATGGCGCGCACCTGCTGGCTTTGTCGGCGTTATCCTAGCTAACGACGACACCAAAGCCGGACAAGTTGAATACATCAACGACCAGAAGATCGGCATTAATGACGGACGACGGGTTGCCGCCTTGCCGCGTGAACGCATCGCTGCAATCGTTCTTCGCGAACAGCTTCGCCCCACAGAAAATCATCAGGTCTTGCATTTAGCCAATGGTGATCGCATCAATGGACAATTGAAAACCTTAGGCGCCCAGGGATTCGAGCTGGTATCTGACCGTGGCACCGTTCGTGGGTCTGCTGAAGAATGGTCCTCCCTCTGGAGTGAAGGACCCAATCAAACGCCGTGGACAAGCGTCACCACCGAAACGCAAGTTCCCGGAGTAGGCTTTGACTACTTACCAGATGGAAGCCCCCTAACTATTGGCACCCGCCGAGTTGGTCATGGCCTTGGCATGCGCGGGGCGGGATCAAGTACCGCGTCGACCAATGGATCCTGGAAAACGCTGGTCGGAGAAATTGCGGTGATCGAAGGCTCTGCAAAAATCCAAGTATTGGCCGACAATAAGCCGGCTTGGACCAGCTCTCTCATGCACGCTAGCCCGCGTGGACAACTGTTCATCGCGCCGATAGCCGGAGCCAAAAGCGTACGTATCACCGTGATCCCAACGGATGCAGCGGCTCCTCTCGTTGTCATAGGCTGGCCGACGCTTGTAAAGAACTGACATGCTGGCTTCACTGCGCATCCTGGTTGCGGCCTGCTGCATCTATATCGGAGCGGCAGTTGAACTGGATCTCAGTTCTCCTGCCTGGACAGAACACTTGAGTCCTGAGGGCAAGGCCAAATGCAAGCGCACGGAGAACACTGCGCTATTCGAAGTGGACACATCGTACTATGCGCGTCTCGAGGCGCCCTGTCCAAGTGACGGCACCGATGAAGCTCCCCTGCGCATTCAGACTCGGTTGGCAATCAACTCTGACGGCCCTTTGCGCGGTCAAGCGGGGCAGCTTACCCTGATCTGGAAACAGGGGCTTTTCTCAATTGGCGTGTTCCCTGGCACTCGGGAAAAATCCCATCAGCGCACGGCTGTAGCCCGATGGGTCGATGGGACTCAACGCGGCGAGACCATCAGTTCAATGGAGCTGTATCCTGACCATGCAACCGCCTTCATCCGCCTCGTCGTAACCGAGCGGGATATCTCAGCCTGGGCCAGCGCAAACGGTTGGGATTGGCAACGGCTACTGACCATGGCGCGTTCCGGTTCAGGTTTTGCCAGCGCGCCAGACAAGATCGCCATTGGCAAAGGATGGCCAGACGCGCAGCACGGCATCGATCTGAATGCCGAGGTAGACATAAAGGGCAAGAAACCCAGTCCGAGTATTGGTTCGTACAAGTTTCTCGACGTGCGCCTATCCAACGAGCCCGCGTCTATCCCCTCACGTTATCCACTCGCGTACACCAAAGCGGCATCGCGTGAAGACACCAGCGAACAGATCCGTCTAGCAAGCATACCCAAACAATGGTGGCTGGTCGGGCCATTTCCCGCACGCAACGGCAATGATTTCACCCCACTAGGCCCCGAGACAAAACCATTTTCTCCAACCGACACATTCACCATCGGCAATAAAGGGCCGCCTTTGAAATGGAAGGAGCATCGCATCGGTGACGCTCCCAACGAACATATTATAATCGCCTCTTCGCTAATCCCCGGTGGCCCTAGTCAGATCCGCTGCGCCGCAACGGTTATCGAATGTAGCGAACCGCGGCTTGAGCGTTTCCTCTTCGACGGCTTCCAACGCATCTCCCTCTACGTCAATGCCCAATTGATTGCGTACGAACGCCAACCCAACCACTACGCTGAAACCGAGGCCGATCGAAACATCGTATTGGCTCCGCTCAGCAAAGGAAAGAACACCATCGTCGTTGTCGTCGC
The DNA here is from genome assembly GCA_964652775.1 of uncultured candidatus Brocadiaceae bacterium. GTDB lineage: Bacteria > Planctomycetota > UBA11346 > UBA11346 > UBA11346 > UBA11346. The sequence goes on from CAZZAM010000013.1 coordinate 76,739, forward strand.
CGGTGACGATAAGGGCGTGGCGACATTTACGCTGCGCCATGATTCAGGAGATCCACGTCATCACATCGCTTTGACCAAACGTCTGAATCAGGATTTTCCTGAGGATGGCACGCCAATAAATCCTTCGCTACTCGATTCAGCAAGACAGTGGGAGCAATTCGGATTTGTTGCCGAAGCCATTCGTACCTGCAACGAAGCGCTCAACTTGGCAGACATCCCTCCTGATCAGCAGGAATCCTCCTTGTACGACCGCGCTCGCTATCACGCCATGCTGCGTGACCAAGTTGCTATGAATGGCGATATGGAGGCAATGAAACAGCTCTGGTTGGCTGATGTAAACGCCAAACCCTATGCCATTCTTCTGCGTACCTCTCTCTTGTGGCAGAGGCTGCTGCAGCCCGACAAGGCACTCACCACCCTACGTGAAGCGGCAAAAACCAGTGGATTAAGTGATCAAGCTGCAGCCGAGTTGGCTCATGAGCGACTGCGTCTCGTACGAACCAGCAATGACGCCGCTGCGCTGACTGCCGAGATGCGTTCGATTGCCGACGCCCTACCCAACAACAGCACCCTACGCAGCCTACTCTATGCCGAATTGGCTGATCGACTGTTCGAGAGCGATCAGCCTGGCACGAGGGAATTGCAGGAGGCGTTAAAATCCTCTCAGGTACGAGTCTTGCGACGAGCCGCTGGTATCGCCCGCACCGCCAAACAGACTGCCGACTGGCTTGCAGCACTCACCTCTTTGGCCGCCATGCCAAACAATGGGGCGCTGGATGCAGCGCTCGTCATGTTAGCAGAAGCTCGCACCGCTCAGGGCGATGATCCTGGTGCCATTGACGCGTATCGTCAGGAATTATCCCGACTCACCAACGCCGATCTAGCAACTGTGGACAAGACCATAGCCAGCGCGCGACTCGCATTTATCCGCGCCACTTTGACAGAGAGTACAACTGGGCAGCGTCTATTATCCGAAGCAACGAAACCGATTGATGCCAACCTCCAGACCGCAGCGATACATCTGGCGCTCTCCAGCCCAGATCAACGTGACAACGTCGCCAGCGCACTACAGAAGGGCATTGAAGACGCTTACCAGACTGGACAAACCCCCGAGGCAGCCGCACTGATCCGCCTCCTATTTCGTGCCTTCCCTGACTGCTGGAATCAATGCTCCTACATTGTCGGCAAATTCAGCGTGTGGCCAACTCCTTGGCTTTACAAAGATCCGATCATTGCTCGCCAAGTCGTTTTGTGGATGGAGGCCATCGCACCACTGCAAAATAAGGGGAAAAGCAATGCCTACTGGCTCAGTCAACTGCGCGCAGACATTGCGCAAAGCCTTATCCAAAACGGCGAGTTCTCCGTGGCGCTGGAATGCCTACGGTCTGGACTTTGGGTAGCTAGCGATCCCCCCACGCAAATCCGCTATTTAATGGGGATCGGTGACCTGTACTTATGCACTGGCTATGCCAACCAGGCTCTGAACTACTACAAACAGATCCAACAAATCGCCGATCTCAATCCGCCTGATTTGAATAGTCCAAACGATCGCGTCATCCGCCAGGCTCGGGCGCGCTACGGACAATTGGTCCGGCTACGTAGTATTGAACAACATACCCTGATCTCCTTTGATGCCTTGGCCATCCTCCGTTCAGCCCAACGCGCACTTGAGGCAGGAAATGGCTCCGAGTCAATTTCCGCCCATCTCAAAAATATTATTGGGGGTGCTGGTCAGGCGGTACCTCTGCCTGACGGTCGAGCCCAGGGATTGACCTGGTGGTGTTCCGACCAGATGAAAAAATTATCAGCTGCTGATCTAGCCACCTACCGAACGCAGGTTGCGTCCTCGGCGGCACAGGCCTTTCAACAAGCTCGCCTCCATGACGACAGTTCAGCGCTTGAGTGCGTCGCCAGGCATTTTCCGTTAACCAGCGAGGCCGGCACCGCACTAGCGCTGGTTTCCCGTCGTTATCTGGCCCAGGGAGCCGACGGCCTTGCAGCCAGTACCATCACCCACTTGTTCCACGAATTCGCCATTCCCGAACCACTACATGGAGAACTTGCGGTTGCTGGATTTCAAGCGGCAGTACGCAGTGGCGACCGCACCATTTTTTCGCGACTCCAATCCGAGCTTGCGGCCACCACCAAATTGCTTGTTAATGGCGTTTCTGTCGAGGCAAAAGCCTGGGTTTCTGATCTCAGTAAACAATTGGCAGCTCCAGCCGACCCAGTGGTCAACAGTGTCGTGTGCGCAGTTCCGATTCAACTCATGGCAGAGCATATCCGGGATAGTCGCCGTTTTACCAATGACGGTGGTCCAACCATCCACGTCGTGCCAAGCGCCGGAATCGGGAATGGACTCGCCTACTTACACTCCGGTGCCGAAGGCATCTTGGTTGATCAATCGAGTGGCACAATTCGTTGGCGGACTGGCAACGAACGCGTGCGTGGGTTATCCAAACCAGACCCGGAGTTTCCAGGATTGGCTGACATGGCGAGTCTCGTGGTGGGAAATCGCTGCGTAGCACGTGTACCACGAAATGGATTCTGGTGTCTTGAGGCGCGCGACAGTGCCACCGGAAGACTCGTGTGGAGTACCGAAGCACTCCCAGCTTTGAAGGGCTTATCTGCCTGCTCGGCACCGGCATCTGATGGCAGTTGCGCAATCGCCCTATTCAGCGATGGCTCTACATTGCGCATTGGCGCGGTTGCACTGAACGATGGCCATCTCGCCTGGCTCACCACCCTGAGCATGCGCGCTGCAGACTTGGGGTTTCAAGATCGACCAGCACTCGGGTATGAATTAGCAGCACCGACCATCTCTGGACGGGACGCTTTCTGTGCAACTGACGGTGGCGCTATCCTCGCTATAGATTGTGGCACCGGATGCGTGCGCTGGGCGACGCCCTATGCCCGTTCGCCCTATAACGACAGCTTAAACCAACATGCACTCACCGAGCGTTTGCGCCGTCCACCTGCTCGGGTTTTAGTCGGTGGAAAATCTGTTTTTGTTTTGCCCCGGGACACCCTGGCGCTGCACTGTTTTGAACGTCATACTGGAAGTCCGCGATGGCAGCAGGAATTTCCCAATTGCCGTGCGTTAACTGGAATATTTCCTTCAGATCAAGGTGATAGGGTCATCCTCCAAGGCACTCACGTTACCTGCCTCGATAGCACGACGGGGAATCAACTATGGACCTGGCAACCAAGGGATGGCGTTACCATTGGCTGCGGTGCTGTCGGTGCGAACAGCATCCTGATTGCCACCACTTTATCCCTCCATCGTCTTGATGCCGCAGATGGTCGCTTAACCAACTCGATGTCCTGGAAGAGCCTGGGCGTCACCGGAGCGGCACCAGGAAACCTACACTGGTCAGGAGACCGACTCGTCGCAGTCGGCAATGGCGGAATGGTCATTTTAGGCCAGGGCACGAAACCACCACCCACCCTGCCGATCCTTGTACGGACGCCGGTTCGCTCTGGCAAGGAGGCTATCCCCACAACCGGCATCCAAGCCACCAAGAACGGCGATCAACTAGCCCTCGCCTGGCGACTGCCATGCGCACAGATCCATGAGTTATTTCAAGGCGTCGCTGCAAAACCTGGAGAATTGTTCGTCCGAACCGCTGATGCGCTCATAAAACTCGATGTCGGCATTCCCGCCATCGCGTGGTCGATCGCGATACCGTCAGACACCAGTTCCTGCATGATGGATTCCAACAGTATCCTCGTCCTCAGCAGATCAGCCTCGATGCTGATAGGACGCGAAGACGGCGCTATGCGTTGGTGCGAACCGGTCACATGCATCAACGCTCTCACCCAGAACCGCTACAGTCCAAAAACGATTCTCGGCGAGAACTCCATCCTGAGCTTTATTGAAGCCTATGGAAACCGCGTGGATCTGCTTGATCGCAAGACCGGGAAACCTATGCGAACGATCAGTCTTGCCGATCCAGACCAACGGATTCTTGGCGCCGCAGAATTCGCTGGGAAGGTCTCCTTGATATTCCGACACAAAGGGAATCTCTTTCTTGCCCAACACGACCTGAAGTCCGGGAAAAACCTAACCACCACCGATCTCAATCTCGGAACTGATTCCGTAAGTTGCAGCCTAAGTCCCGGAGGAACCGAGCTATTCCTGACCGGCAGCAAATCGGCCGTCGTTGATCTTGCGAACGGCACGGCCAAAGCCCTGGACATAGCTTTGCCTCTAGATGTCACGCTCAGACGTCGTGAAGAGCTGGTCTCGGTTTGGGGCTTTAGCGACCCATGGGTGTGGGCACTCTGGAATCCAGCCAGCAAGACGTTGATGTATCGTGAACAGGTTCATGCTGGATATGGCCGCCAAGATGGGATGCATGTATTGGCCTACCAACACTCGGGCAACCGCATGGTGCGGTTGACTAATGATAAAGAAAAGAAACCGGCCGTCGTGTGCAAGACCACTGACGGCAAACAGCTGTGGATGACCCAGACCAGTAAATCGCCGCACGATCGCACCTATCTGCACATTGATGCAACCGACACCCACGTCTACACCATCTATCACAATCGTAACGCTGAGGACCAACGTTTTGAGATCCACGCGTTGGAAGACGGCAAACTCGTTAACTCGGGCATGCTTCCCGCCCGCATAGCCACACATCGGCGTGGAGCCGTGCTCGTCGGCAATACGTGGGTGCTGGCTGGCGAACGACAAGTACTCGCATTCATACCCGCTACTCGTGACGCCGTTTCCCACTTCCTTGACGATGCATCCGGCGATGGCGCAGTCCGCTATCTTCGTGGACTCGTGCGCTCAGCAGACACTAAAAGCACCCTCATCCCACTCCTCCGTGAAGGGTCCTGGTACAATCATTGGTCACTCATGCCGCCATTGGCATTGGGTCCAGAATCAATTCTGACTGGCACGCCCGCAGAGGCCAAGGCATACCTCGCCTATGATCAACAATCATTGCATCTGGCTGTCGAAGTATGTGATTCAACTCCTGTTGTACGTCCAGCAGGATCAGCACCGATGAACGGCGACGGAGTCCAATTCGGTATTAGTTTGGAAAATCGCCAAGGCCAGGGATCAGTTACTCTTCTGTTTGCATTGCATGACAGCGATGGGAGCGCCAAGGCAGATGTGTTGTATGGCAACTGGGTTGCTGACCCGAGTCAGGTCGGCGAGCCAATCGTGTCCATCACGCGCGGAGTCGGCAAGCAAATCTACCTTCTCAGCATACCATGGGGACTCCTGAAGCAGAATCAGGATGTTCGACTGAAAAGCCTCGGCATGGCAGTGATTGATCGCTCTTCTGTAGGCATGCTGGGGATCAGGACCTGGGGCCTTGGTATGTGTGACAGCATGAGTCCGCTCAACTGGCCCATGGTTGCATTGGCGCCAGCGAAATAATTGCCAATCAATCACACGCCAAACGTCTATCGCTCGACTCACCGCTGCTCTACTAGGTCCATCGCACTCAGGGTAAAGTTGTGCGCAGTCGCAGATCAAACAAGCGTCCACAGCCAATGGCTTTCCAGATGCGCCCAGCAACTGGGACACTAGCGTGACCTCCATGCCTACTTCTGATCCTCCGGCCTCATCCCCCCTACGCACTGCCGGACAGCAGCGCCGTCGTCGTTCTTGGGCCGAACCGTGGAAGATCAAAATGGTCGAACCACTTAAGATGACCACACGCGAACAACGCGAGCGGGCTCTCATTGAAGCCGGATACAACACATTCCTTCTGCGCTCCGAAGATGTCTACATCGATCTGCTGACCGATAGTGGCACCAGTGCGATGAGTGACTGGCAATGGTCCGGGCTCATGCTTGGCGACGAGGCCTACGCTGGTTCCAAGAACTTCTATCATCTCGAAGCCAGCGTGCTGCGACACTACGGCTACAAACATCTGATCCCGACTCACCAAGGTCGCGGCGCCGAACACATCCTCAGCCAGATCATGATCCAGCCCGGCGATACCGTTCCCGGCAATATGTATTTCACCACCACCCGCTTCCATCAAGAGCTTGCCGGCGCGCAGTTCATCGATGTCATCGTCGATGCTGCCCACAATCCAACCAACACCGATTTATTCAAAGGCAATGTCGATCTTACCAAGCTCGAACATGTTCTCACCACTTCCAAGCGGGTTCCCTATGTCTGTGTCGCCGCCACAGTAAACATGGCTGGTGGGCAACCCATCAGCATGGCCAACATGCGGGCAGTACGGGCACTGTGTTCGCGGTATAAGGTGCCGATCATGCTTGATGCGACCCGGGCGGTCGAGAACGCTTGGTTCATTAAGTGCCGGGAACCAGGCTACGCTGACAAGTCATGCGCCGAAATTCTCCGTGAGTTCTGCTCACTCAGCGACGGCGCTACCATGAGCGGGAAAAAGGACGCCCTAGTCAACATCGGCGGCTGGTTGTCCCTCAACGATGACGCGCTTGCCGAAAAAGCCCGCAATATGGTCGTGCTGTACGAAGGATTGCACACCTACGGTGGCATGGCTGGACGCGACATGGAGGCCATGGCGCGCGGCATCGAGGAGTCGGTCCAAGATGATCACATGCGGGCACGCATCGGCCAAGTCGAATACCTCGGTGAACTGCTCCAATCAGCTGGAGTTCCTATCGTGCTGCCCATTGGTGGACATGCTATTTATCTCGATGCGCGCCGTTTCTATCCCACGATGTCGCAAGACTGCTTCCCAGCGCAAACACTGGCGGCTGAACTCTATCTCGACGCCGGAATTCGCGCGATGGAGCGTGGCGTCGTCTCTGCCGGACGCGACCCGAAATCTGGTCAGCATCGCTATCCAAAACTGGAGCTTGTCCGACTGACCATTCCCCGCCGTGTGTACACCCAAGCCCACATGGACGTTGTGGCCGAATCAGTCGAAAGCGTATTCCATCAAGCGGAAAAACCGAACGGCCTGCGCATGGTCTATGAGCCAGAATATTTACGATTCTTTCAAGCACGGTTTGAGCAACTCAAGGCAACCAAGTTGCCGTAGTTTAACGATCCTAAAAGGGATCCACTTATCCTAAACTCCGCCTTTCGAAGAACAGGAGACGCAGAGACACAGAGGTCCGAAGGAGTGATGGGATCTGGGCAGATCACTCTGCAGAAGACGAATTCGCTTCGGCTACTCGGTGTTGATGGTCGCAGCGCCGTATTCCCATGCCCTTGGACAGACCGGGTCGCCGAATGGCCAATGTCTCTGGAACGATTGCGTGCGTCTGGACAGGCGCTTGCTCGAGCAAAATTGTTGCGCCTCACTGGGCGTGGCCACTGCAACCCATCCGCAATATAGTTTTTCTGATTGTTATCCTGGGGCATGGGCAATGGCGATTAATTCCAGTTTAATGTTCTAACCACTGCTTCGCGATCCGACCGTACCGCTAGTGTCAAAATATATTCAGCCAACCAGGGTGCCGTCGCCAGCGCAGTGCAATCGCTTCACCAACGTACCAGGGAAACTACGCCCTCTTGCGAAGTCGGCTCTTGCCAACACACTTCTAGCGCTTTCGCAATTGGTTAAGAACTGGCCCGTAAGGGAGTCCCCTGTTGGGGGAAGTTCGGAAGCATTTGAAAATGGGCGGTTAGCTCAGTGGCTAGAGCATTCGCTTCACACGCGAGGGGTCGGGGGTTCAAATCCCTCACTGCCCACCAATTGTAAACCCAAGTCTGATCAAGACTTGGGTTTATTCATGCATGGTTATGAGCGCCCCTCTGCAGCGCTCAAATGCCTGAGTACCTATCACTGAAAGACAACGCATTGGGTTCACGGTTGCACAACGACATGCAAGGTCAGCACGCACCGTAGGTTCAGGCCTCAGCTTAACGGCCTTGGTGCGGCGCTCTCAGGGTCACCCCTGCTTCATGAACACGTCATCAACCCACTTGGTGGTGATTTCGTTGTTCACGAAGCGCGGATCGCGGATGAGACGCTGGTGAAAGCCAATCGTCGTCTTGATTCCGTCCAGGACGTATTCGTTCAACGCCTGTTCGAGTATCTTGAGTGCGTCGGCGCGGTCGGTGCCATGCACGATGAGTTTGGCGATCATCGAGTCGTAGTGCGGTGGAATGGTGTAGCCGGCGTAGCAGTGGCTGTCCACGCGCACGCCCTTGCCAGAGGGTGAGACATACATGCTGATCCTGCCGGGGCACGGACTGAAGTTGTTCTGCCAGTCTTCGGCGTTGATGCGCACTTCGATGGCATGGCCCTTGGGCTTGATATCTTCCTGTTTGAACGGCAGGTGCTCGCCAGCGGCAACCCGGATCTGCAACGCGATAAGATCGAGGTCGTTGACCATTTCAGTGACCGGATGTTCAACCTGGATACGCGTGTTCATCTCCAGGAAGTAATACTGTTTCCGCTCCATGTCGTAGATGAACTCGACGGTGCCAGCGTTGTAGTAACCAGCAGCCTTGGCGAGCTTCACCGCGTCGGCACTCATGCTCTTGCGGATCTCAGGCGTGATCACCGGACTAGGTGATTCCTCGACCAGCTTCTGGTGACGACGCTGCGTACTACAATCACGTTCACCAAGCGAAATAACGCTGCCGTGCTTATCACCTATGACTTGGATCTCGATGTGACGCGCACGTTGTAGGAACGCTTCGATGATGCAGTCTCCGTTACCGAAGGCTGCCTCAGCCTCGCGTTGAGCTTGGATCAAACCGGAAACCAAACTGGCGTCGTTGTGCGCCACGCGCATACCGCGTCCGCCGCCGCCAGCGGTGGCCTTGATGAGCACCGGATAACCGATGCTGCGCGCAACCTTGATCGCCTCGTCTTGATTCTTCACTGGACCGGTCGAGCCGGGAACCGTGGGAACTCCGGCAGTTTTGGCGAGGGTCTTGGCCTTGGCTTTGTTGCCGAGCGCTTCCATCGATTCCGACAGCGGACCAATAAATTCGATCTGGCAGTCGCGGACAACCTGAGCGAAGTGGCTGTTCTCAGACAGGAAGCCGAAGCCGGGATGGATGGCATCAACGTCGGCCAACTCAGCGGCAGAGATGATGTTGTTAATATTCAGATAGCTGCCCTTGGCCGGGCCGGGTCCAATACAGATCGCCACATCGGCTAGACGAACGGCCAACGATTCACGATCGGCGGTCGAGAACACTACGCAGGTCTCGATGCCCATCCGGCGGCACGATTTGATGATGCGGACAGCGATCTCGCCACGATTGGCGATGAGGATACGTTTAAACATGGGTGCGAAGCTAACTCAGCCGACCAGGAACAGGACGGTGCCATATTCGACTGGCTGGCCATCCTTCACGCAGATGCGCTTGATCTGGCCCGAGATGCCGTCCTCAGCCTTGATCTCGTTGAACACCTTCATGGCTTCAATCAGGCAGACGATCTTGCCAGCTTCAATCTGCGAGCCTTCAGCCACGAACACGGGCGACTCGGGATTGGCCTTGAGGTACACGGTGCCGGGAATCGGCGAGGTGATCGGCTTCCAACCGGACTCATCCGCTGCTTTAACAGGGGCAGGGGCTGCTGCCTGGGCCACGACCGGGGCTGGAGCCGCCTGGTGAACCACCGATGGCACCACGGTCACCGCCGCAGTCGCCTTACGCATCTTCACTTTGAGATCACCTGACTCGACATCGATCTCGACTAGATCGTTGTCCTTCATCAACTTAGTGATCTCTTTGAGAACTTTGATGTCCATCGACGGCGCTCTCCCGAGTGTGGTCGTAGCCTAGGCGGGAGGGTCCCGCGCAAGTCGGGGGACGCTAGGAAGCGAGACCCATGAGTCAACCTCAGCTGTACCCCAATATAGGTCGAATTTTGCCGCTAGCAGGGCTAAACGATGCAATCGTTCCATGTATTAGGCCGGCAAGAGACAAACCGCCGCGATTCTGACCCCTCACGCTTGCCGTGACACCTACCAACAACAGTGCCGGTTCTCGAATTTCGCACGAACTGCATTGCCTCATGCCACGCTGGAGCGTGGCGTTCCCAGGGCTTTGCCATCGAACGTTCCCGTCCGTTTGGCCAACCGAGTCGAACCTCGCGAGGCACGGCGGTCGTCCGCCGTAGCGAGCCATCTGCATGGCTCGCGGCCGAGCGACCCCCGACTCTCCGCAGTCGGG
>CAZZAM010000014.1:0-74281 GCA_964652775.1 uncultured candidatus Brocadiaceae bacterium
CGGGGGGCCGGTCCGGGGCTCGCCGTGTTGTACTGGGCTGGTTCCGCATGCCGCGTGCAACTGGGCGATCCCAGGTCACCCGCGCCTCGGCCGATGAGCCTTATGCGTGGCCGTCTTCTTTTTGCCCTTCCAGCTCACATCGAATCCGCCGCGCTGGGCTGCCTGAGCGAGGTGTTTTGGCACGGTTGTGCCGCAGGCCAGTTTGACGTTGGTGACGCCTGGCTCAGGGAAGTGGCCGTCGTGGTCGTCCATGCGGGCTTCGTCCTCGTCGATGACTTGGTCCAGGCCACCGGACATGTAGGCCGGGCCGACGTAGCCACCGCGCTTGGCGCGGTCGTTGAGGTGGTTCGCACCGCCGATGCCTTCGTGGAGGAGTTTGTCGGCGAGGTCCATGCGGCCGGTGCGCTGTAATGCTTCGATCACGAGCTTGCGGTTCTCGGGCTTGCCGGAATGGATCAGCGCCTTCTGGATGCGTCGCTCGCGATCGCCGCGTGCGACGCTGATCGGCTGCATCGTGAACGGATCAAGGCCGCTGACGAACATCGCGGTCGAGATGGTCATCGGAATGGGCACGAACTCTTGCACTTGATCCGGCTGCATCGCTTCGTCGCGCAAGGCCGATGCCGTGTCGACCATCGATTCCATCGACGAGCCGGGATGTCCGGCAATCAGGTACTCGGTGACGAACTGTTTCTTGCCTGCCTTCTTGGTCGCGAGCAGGAAGCGCTGTTTGAAGCGACGGAACGTATCGAAGCGCGGTTTGTTCATGAGCTCTAGCACGCGGTCGTCGGTACTTTCAGGAGCAACCTTCATGATGCCGCTGACGTGATGGCGTGCGACCTCATCGATGTAGGCGTCGCCGTCGCGCAGGGCGAGGTCGTAGCGAATGCCGCTTTGGATAAAGACGTGCTTCACGCCAGGAATAGCGCGTATTTTCCGCAGTGCCTGGATGTTTTCGCCGGCACCACTTTCCAGACTTGGGCATGGTTCAGGCAGCAAGCAGTCGCGGTGGACACACGAGCCGAACTTGCGCATCTTGCCGCAACGCATGCGGAACATGTTGGCACTTGGCCCACCAACGTCGCTGATTGTGCCGTTGAATCCGGGCAACGTAGCGATGCGCTCGGCCTCGCTGACGACGGACTGCACGCTGCGATTCTGAATGTCTTTACCTTGGTGATAGACGATCGAACAGAAGTTGCAGTTCGCGACGCAGCCACGGTGGGTGACGATCGTCGTGCGTACGGTTTCAAGCGCAGGCACGCCAGCGGCATACGCCGGATGCTCGCGCCGCGTGTATGGCAGGCCGTAGATGCGATCAAGCTCGGCTTCTTCCAGCGGACGCGCCGGTGGATTTTGCACGACGAAGCGCGCGCCGGTCTGCTGCACGACGATGCGCCCACGGGCGGGATCTTGTTCGAGGAAGTGAATGCGTTCGCCATCGGCAAACCGCGCGGTGTCAGCGGCGATGGCTTCGTACGACGGCGTATCGACCAAACCGCGATTCCACGAATCGGCAATCGTCGTGCGATCGTTCACCATATAGCACGTGCCGCGGATGTCGGTGATCTGACGGATCGGCTCGCCGGACTTCAAACGATGGGCGATCTCGATGATCTGCGGTTCGGCCATGCCGTAGGCGAGGAGGTCGGCCTTGCTGTCGCTGAGCATCGAGCGGCGCATGACGTTCGACCAGTGGTCCCAGTGTGCGAGGCGGCGCAGACTGGCTTCGACACCGCCGATGATCACCGGTACGCCTTTCAACAGCTTCCGTACCGTGTTGGTATAGACGATGGTCGCGCGATCGGGACGCAGGCCGGCTTTGCCGCCGGGACTGTAGTGATCCTGACGGCGCGGCTTGCGCGCTGCCGTGTAGTGGTTGAGCATCGAATCAATGTTACCGGCGCTGACGCCGACGAAGAGGCGTGGCCGACCGCAGACCAGAAAGTCCTCGTCGCATTGCGGTTGAGCGACGATGCCGACGCGAAACCCAGCATCGACCAACGACCGCCCGATCAGGGCGATGCCAAACGACGGATGATCGACGTAGGCGTCGCCGTTGACCAGCAGGATGTCGAGTTCGTCCCAACCCCACCAATCGCGCATCTCGGCCTGCGACATCGGCAGGGGTTTGTCCGAGTCGGGGCGGCGCATGGCCGGCATGGTGGCGTTGGATGGGGGAACGGAAAGGGACGTACGCCGTAACGCAGACGGCTCTGAGGAGGTGGGTACAATTCACTTATGAAACCGCCAATCGGCACGGTCTTACCAGCATGCACGCCCGTTCCATCCTGCTGGTTCTGTCCGTATCCATGACCGTGTGGGGAGCCGATGCGCTGCAACCAGGATGGAATCTGCTGCCTGACAGCGCCAAGCCTGGCATGCGCTGTCAATCCACCCTAACGGTTGATCCTCAGGCTAGCCGCGTGTATTTGCTGGGTGGCGATGTCCGAACAGCGCTTGCGGGCCAAGAACGACGTTCGGGCGTGTCGGCGGACCTGTGGTGCTGGTCGATTGCCGGCGGCGGCTGGAAACAAGTTGGGACTGGGGCGCATCCGTCACCACGGATGAATCATGCCGCCTGCTGGGATACGCAGCGCCGCGGGCTGTGGGTATTCGGAGGATCCTATGATGCCGGCATGCTCGGCGATCTGTGGTTTTATGATACGGCCACTGACGCATGGAGTGACAGGCAGGCGACGGAGGTTCGTCCCGACGCTCGCGAAGGACACATCCTGGTGCGCGATGATCGCCTCGACCGATTGATCCTGGTTGGTGGTCTGACCAGCCTAACCGACAAGCGCGCAGTCAACGACGTGTGGGCGTGGTCGTGCGCGAGCGGTGGATGGAAGCGACTCGATGCGACCAACCAAGGCCCTGGCCCGCGCTATCAAGCTGGTGCGTGGCACGACAGCGCCAACCGTCGATTGTTGTCTGGAGGCGGGTTCACGAGTGGCGGCGAAGCCACGATGAACGCGATGTGGGCGCTAGATCTCAAGCAGATCACTTGGTCTGCCTACGCCGCGCCATTCCACGAATCACCAGCGCTGACGCTGACGCCCATTTCTGGAAATCGGTTGCTGGCCTTGGCGGGCAACAGCGAGCGCATTCAGGAAGCGCAGGGAGCGTGGAAACAACGTGCGCTGATCACTCTGCCGCCGCGACAATTTCACGCGGCCTGCTCTGACGCGAATAACCGTGTGTGGGTCTATGGCGGCACGACCAAGGGACTCACTGATCCATGTGTCCCGGCTGGCCTGTGGGTACGCGAGAATCCTTAGCGATTCAAGAGTGATCGCCACTGCGGTGGCAATCCATTACGCAGCGAATCGGGGAATCCGTCGCGCCATTTCATGTCATTGAGAACGGTGTTGAGCTCGGTGGCGGACGCGTCCATGAATTGCATGAACATCACGTAGCGCGACTGCGTGAGCGTGTTGCGCGATCCAGCGTGCAGGCACATCGGGTTAAACATCACCAGATCGCCTTCGTTGGCTGGAATCTCGACCGCTTTGGTTTTATCAACGTTGGCAATGCGTAGAATCTCTTCCTTGATTGTCTTCTGGTCGAGCATGTCGAACTGGCCGTGGTGCTGATCGGCAAGTTGCTTTGCGGCGGCATAGTGCTGATGGTGCGAGCCGGGGACAACCATGGTCGCGCCGCCGCCGGGTTTCACCGTGCTGAGCATGTGGACCATGTGTACGTAGGTCTGCTGCGGGCGGGCCGCGTAGTGCTTGGGATGGAAGGCCATGTCGATGTGCCAGCCGCACGGGCTGGGGTCGAGGACCTTGGCGGTGTCGGTGCGCAGCAGGACCTGCTCGATCAGGCGCAGTTCGTTGGCTTGGAGAATCCTGTTGGCCAGCTCGAGGTGCTGTTCGGTAACCATCTCGGCCATGATGTCGCCGGGAATGGGATGACGAAGCGTGGAAATAACCGACTGGTGCGCGTCGACGTTTGGCGGCTTGGTGCCGATGACGGCGTCAGTGTGCTCGCGTAGGCGCCTGGTCGTCTCGCGGTCGAGGAACCCCGGCAGGATGGTGAACCCCTGCTTATCAAGCTCGGCTAGGCGGCGGTCCAGCTCGGCGGTGGGGGGGAGGGTCGGTGCACGTGGTGGAGATGCGGTGGTTAGCATGGCGCTGATGATAATGCTGTCGTGACCACAAACGTGCAGACCTCATATGATTCTGTGCTGGAATGCTTTGTTTGACGCAGCAAACACTGCGGTTCACGATTGGTCAACAGCCTACAACGGTAGAACGCACCCACACACATGTACCCTAAGCGCCGCAGTTCGCGGTTCGCGGTTCGCGGTTGTCGCACAACGGCTTGAGTCAGATCGGTGCTGTTTACCCTGCGGGTGAACGTGTGTATATTCTGACTCTGTATGTCCTTGACCAACCGCGAACCGCGAATTGCGGCGCCTCGGGTTAGCTGGCTGTTCGCACGTCAATACCCGCGAGAGCGACATGGTCTGCTCCCGGGGACAGTTCGGTCGCGGTGAAACGAATAAAACGGGCGGTCATGGTCGTGGGGAGTTCCACGACTTGCTGGGTGCCATCATCGGCGAAGCGGGCGGTCGCTGCCAAGCGCCAGGTGGCGCCGTCCTGGCTGAGGTGCATGTCGCCAGCCGCGGGCATCGCTGTTGTACCAGTTCCCATTTCGGCTTTGAGCGAATAACGCGGTGTCAGGATGCAGGCTGTCACGGAAACCTCGGCGCCCATATCGATGGTGATGTCCTGCGGTGGAGCAGAGGTTGACTTCAGTTTGTCAAACGTTGTCCAGTAGGTGGTTGGGTCATCGTTGCAGATATTGTGCGGCAGAGCCCGTTCACGGTTATCCCAGAGGTGTCGGCTCGAGCACGACACGAAGCGCCAGGCGCGTTTGTCGGCACGGAACTCGGCATGGGCGATAGCGGCCGGCACGTCAAGCCCATCTACCGTCGCAGCAGCTCGCACCAGGCCACCCTGCGGCAATGGGAACGGCGTGACGTAGATGGGTGATGTTGGTCCGGGTTGCTGGCCATCCGTGGTGTAGCGGATGGTGAGATTGCGATGAGCTCCGCGGATCCACACCTGACCGTCGGGCTGGCGTCCGATGACCAGTCGGGTGCGTTCGAGTTGTGGTTTCCAACGCGGCTCCATGCAGCGAAAGAACCTGTCGAGGTCGAAGGCGGCTTGCGGAGCGAAGTCTGGCGAACGGGCATAATCGAGCAGCCGATCCAGCATGGCGTCGGCTTCGGGATAACCCGATAACAGATTGAGGCCGCAGGCGAGCAGACGGCCGTTTCCGACACGCGCCTGAAAGGCGTGATATTGGAAGTTGAGCGGGTAGCCAACGACTCCAGCTTTGTATTCGAACTGCTTGCCAGCGCCCACGATCAGAGGTTCCAGACCGAGACAGGGGCTGTCTTGCTCGAGTTGTTCAGCATCGTCGATAAGTCGGAACCAGCCTTGGTCGAGTCGGCTGTCGAGTGCGAGGCCGGTGAAAGCTGCGTGCGGGACTAGGCGACTGCCAGCCTGGCTACCGACCGCTGAATAGGCCCATTCGCCGAGGGTTGTGCCAGGCTTGATTGGATCATGTCCAGGCAGCGACAGGCAAAGGACGCGCGCACCACGCTGCAGGGCCTCGGCAACGCCCGGCTCGAGCAGATTGCGAACGACGAGTAACGCCGCGGGATCGTTGGTTGTGCCATTGAAGACGCCGAGTCGTGGGTGGCGTTTCGCGAGGACAGCGTGAATGGCGGGCGAGGCGCGCACGTGATCGTCGAGACGTGATGGAACCTGGCGTGGATACAGCCACATTTTCCAGGTATTGAATACCCCGCTGTGCTGGGCGGTCACGCGCAACTCGACTTGGCGTGCCTGCGCAACCTCGGGGATGCAGATCGCGCTATGAGCAACCATGGCGACGCTGCCGCGGCTGATGTCGAATGGTGAGGTGGCGCCAGAGGCCAGGACCGCAGGGCCGTCGCGCAGTTCCCAGCGCAACGCTTCACCGCGCCAGTCCTCGGGCAGGAAATGCGACACAGTCCATGCGACCGACAGCGTGTCGCCAGAGCGATGGATGACCGATGCCGGATCGCGGCCGAGGACGCCCGCCTGTCCGCCCGCCTGGTAGCGGCCGCAGATCACGGTGGGGCCGTTGAAGGTGGCGAAAAACTCGGGCGTACTCCATTTGATGTCCCAGAAGTTATCCAAGATGCCGCACTGACCGTTCGGCGAGAGGTCGGTCATCAACCAGAAACTAAAACCATCAGTCAGCGGATCGAGGCGCACCGCCTCAATGCATATTTTTTGCCAGACGCCCTGGAGGTAGGAACCGGCGTCGAGGCACAGTTCGGCCAAGGTCCAAGGCAGGCGCAGGGTTCCCTCGACCCGCGCTCGCTGTTCGGCTAGGCGCAGCGTTGGTGCATAACCACTGTGATATTTGCCCTCTTTGCGGGGATCTTCGTAGATCGTCAGGCTGAAGAACTCATGCCGGATGTGCGGCCATGACTTGCTCGGTAGATCTACTGCATTGGCACCATAGCCATAGGCATGGATGTCGGACATTGCCGTCGTGATGTTCCAACCGCCATCGAGACTAATCCAGGGTCGCGACGAATCGAGTTCGTGAGCCAAGTCGCGCATGCGCGTGCCGATTGGCTGGAGCATGTTGATCTCATTGCCGCCGCTATACACACCGATTGAGACATAGCGGCGGAAATGGGTGACCAACTCATGGAGGTCGGCCTCGGGATTCAGTGGCGCGCGCGACATGTGGTTCAGTTGGTCGTTGTCAGGCTTGCAGAAGCTGCCCCAGTAGGGCAGTTCGGGTTGGAGCAGGATGCCAACCTCGTCGGCGGCCTCGAAGTATTCTGGAATCTCACAGTGCGTGTGCATGCGCGCATAGTTGAAGCCGTAGGCCTTCATCGTGCGCAAATTGCGTTTGTGAAAATCACGGTCGGTGGGCGAGCAGATGGTGTGTGGGTAGGCGTGGTCCTCGCTTCCCGCGCGGACGAAGAAGCGCTGGCCGTTGAGATACAGGTTGGGTCCACGAACCTCAAACTTCTTAATGCCAAAGCGCTCGTTCCACGCATCGATGCAGACGCCGTTGCGGAACAGGGCGATCTCAGCCGTGTACAGGTAGGGATGCTCTGGCGACCAGGGAATGAAACCGGGAATGGGCACCAACTGATTCAGCTTGCCGTCAACGACAGCGAAGTCGGAGGTGGCCACCGTCCTACCGTCGCAGAAGGCACGCACGTTGACGCGGACCGACAGGCCGGCAGCAGGGCCGCCAAATGTGGCCTGCACGCGCGCAGCCCCAGCATCAAAGTCGCCGTCAACCCAGGCGTAGTCAACCCATGCGTCATCGGTGGTTTCGAGTTCGATACTGCGGAAAATGCCACCGTAGGTGCGCGCACAGTTCGATTCACCGCGCCGGCTGGGGATGTCATTGCGTACCACGATGGCGAGGTGTAGTGCCTCGCCGGGACGAACCAGATCAGTGATGTCGTACTTGTAGGTGCCGCAGTATGCGTGGATTTCGGCGACGAAAATGCCGTTTACGTGGACCCGCCCAACACTATTGATGCCGCCAATTTTCAGCCAGACCCGTTTGCGCAGCCACGGCGCAGGGATGTGCACACTGCGCCGATACCAAGCTGCCCCGGTGTAGACCGAGAACAGTGGCATGTTCATTTTCTCGAACACGAGATTCAAATCCTGATTGCTCATCCCAGGTTCGCCGACGCCTTGCGCTTCCCATGCACCTGGAACGTGGATGGGCAATGACTCAGGCCAGGCCGCACCGGGCTGCTGCCAGCCATCGGTCTCACCACCGAGTTGTGGATCACGGGCAAGCACCCACGTGCCGTCGAGGCGCATCGTCCGCCGGGTGCCTGCAGGAATGATGGGGTTGACGACGGCGGGCGTAGCGGTGCGGGGTTGGCTCATGGGGCGGATGATGGTCGCAACAGTTGCGGTGGAATGGCTAGCTGAGCACGTTGGTGTATATTTCAGCAACGTCGAGAGTTGGTTATGCTGGGAAACGCATTCGAATTCATAGGAGACGCAAGACACAGAGGTCAGCTATGTTGAGCAGGAGCGAATCTATTCCCCGCAGGGTGATCTGTCCCTGTCTCCTAACTTCTTGGAACTCCGCATCTGCGTTTTCGCTCTGCGAAACGCGGAGCTTCAATGCTGAATGCAGCAGTCCGGACGTCCAGAAGGTTGCATGCAGGCGTTTTGCGCTTTCCCAATAATGAGGTTGGACACTAGCATGGACAATCTTGCACAAACTCAGGGAGCGAGCGACAGCAAGCAGAAGCCATGGGCTGGTACGCGGCAGGGGAGCGACAGTAGGCGTGCTTCGCCATCGTTCTGCCAGGTGGGAACGAACGCGACGGTCGCGTCTCCTTCAGGTGGCAGCAGACGAACATGCTTAGCGGCGGCCAGCTCTGGAGACAGACGCAGCACAGGGGTCAACGGGTCGAGGCCGCAGTTGAGTACACCGATGGCGGTGCCACCGTCGCGGCGGCGGCGCACCGTTACCTGAACGTTCGCGGCATCAACGGTGCACGGCAGCGGGGCGCGTCCGACCCAGGCGAGTAGGCGCTGCAATTGATAGCGGCGGGCATGGCTCCAGTGTAGTTGAAACTCACCGAATGCAGCTTCGAGATCCCAGCCGAGTACGGCAAAGCGCCGATCTGTGGCGTCCTGCCAGCGGAGCACGGCCGGTCCGCAGGAGTTGTCAGCGGCGTCGTGGAAATCACTGACGACGATGGCGTCAGGCAGGGGTTGAACACGGTGGTAGACCGCAGGTCGCGATGACCACATCGCCACCGGTCCACCGGCGAAGGGTCCGTTCAGCGTGTCATGGAGGAAGCGCTCGACATTGGGCGCTGGTGTTAGCGCTGTGGCGGAGATGCCGCAGGCGATACCGCGGCTGCGCAGCACGTCAGCGGCGACAGCGTCAAGCACGAGCCCGCGCCCAGCCCAGGCCGTCAGTTCGGCATCGTTCGCGAGCGCGGCTTGCCGCCCAGTGAGCAGCACCGGACCCTGGTCGCAGTCGTAGGCGACCGGGATGCCCAAGCGAGCACAAAGCTGCAGTGGGGGTGGGCAATCGTGTGACGTCAGCGGCCGTTCAGTTCCGGGCGGATTGGTGAGACGGCGCATGGCGCCGAGTTTGCACGGCGCAGTCACGCCAAGGTCACGGGCGTCTTCGGGTGCGAGTTCGCAGATGGCGGCATAGCGCGTGCGCTGGTTGATCAGCGCGTCGGTGTAGCCGGTTTCGAAATGCAGCGGTGAGACATAGCTGCACGCATAACTGAGGAATCGACGCGCTCCGGCGGCAAGCAGTGCCTGATGCCATGCGTCATAGGTGGTCACTGGGCAGCGCGTGGACAGGTGCGGGAAGGTGTCGCCCTCGCACATGTCCTCGGCGGTGGGCAGCGCGGCTTTCAGCCAGGCGCGCTGCTGACGTGTTTGCTCAACAATTCCACCGAGGCTGAAGGGGGGCTTGTGCCCACTCGACAGCCAATAGGGCGCGCCATGACCGCGAAAGAGCGGCCGCAGCGGACCGGCCATAGCTGAGAGCAGGCGCGGTAAATCGAGGTTATCCCAGCAACTATGCGTAGTGCACAAACCGAGACGAACCTGCGGTGCAACCGCGCGAATCGCCTCACCGAGAGCGCGGCCGAGGTCGATCTGGCCGTCCTCGTGCACGGACCACCACGCCGCACGCTCTGGTCCAGCTTTACCCGACAGCGCCAGGCGTAACAGATCGCGTCGAGGTAGATCAGGCATGCCGCGCCGGCGGAACGCGGCGAGGTGCAGTGGACACATGCACCAGTTCGGATTCTGTCGGAGGAGGCGGAAGTCGTCATCAAGGATAATGAATTCAGGGCGTGCTCTCGCGATGCGCGCAAGCGCTCCGGTCAAATAGTCGCGCAGGCGCGGACACAGTGGACAGAGGCAGCTGTCGATCTCTTTGCCATCGACATCCATTTCATGTTGGAAGGGCGGTCGAACGCCAGAGGTCGAACCGTTGAATCCACCTGGATGACCAAGGGTTTGGCCCATCCAAAAAGCGACCGGGATGCCGACCGCCGCGAATTGCGCCTGCCGCTGCGCGAGCAACTCGGCCCACAGGTCATAAAAAGCTAGATCGGGGGCGATACCGAGTAGCGCCACGTCTTGATCGGCGGCGGCTCCCAGGCGGGCGCGATAATGGCGGATCGAGTTCGCCGGGTTGGGCAGCATGGCGCTGTAGAGGATCACCCGCCCGGCACCAAGGCGCTGCATGGCGGCAACAATGTCGGGCCACGCCGCTTCGTCGTCTTGAACTAACGGCAAGGGAATGGAGAGGACAGGGGTGTTCATAGCGTGCTCCGCTGGGCGCGATGTTCGACGGTGCCGACTGCCCAGCTATGGACCGGCCTGTTGTTGTGATGTACGATCTTGCATGGCCAACCCTGTCCCGCCGGGCTACCATCGTTTCGTCAACGCCCAATTTGAGCCTCCGGTAGAGATTGCCCCGGCCGTTTTGGTGGCGGTGCAACACCAGCGTGCCGCCAGTGTCCGTCCGCTGTTCCAGCGCCTGCGTGCGTCGAACTGGGTGATCAACTATGCACCCGAGACCGGCCTGCGCGTGCGCCAGGGCGACGGGCCATGGTGGATCCGACCAGCACGACAATGTCACTGCTATGCCCCCGGAACGGTGTACTGGGAGGATTGGGAGCCGGTGGCCGGACGGCGTTTCGGCGGCAGCTATCTGATCGTGCGTGATGTTCCCGGTGGAGCATTAGAGCGACTGCTTGGCAACGCCCCCGCCCGCTTTGTCGATGATCCGCAGGGGCGCATCGAGGCCGTACTCGCAACCGCCTTCAGCGACGGAGCGCCCACGTTTTGGGAGGCGCAGGCAGCCCTCGCCACGTTGCTCAGCCTCGTCGCCGCAGCACAACCACACGCTGATGCCCCGCACCGCCTCGATGATCGCCCGATCAAGCCGTCGCTGACCCAGCGCGTCGACACCTTGCTGCGGCGTAACCTCGCTGCTCGGCACTCGCTGGCCAGCCTTGCCAACCAACTCGGACTCAGCTCGTCGGCACTGTCTCACCGCTACGTGGCCGAGACCGGCAACACACCGATGACGCGCCTCGCTCGCCTGCGCGTCGAGTTGGCCCAGGCCCTGCTCCTCACCGGCACCACCATGGCGGACGCAGCACAGGCCGCCGGCTTCTGCGACCAATTTCACTGCTCACGCGTCTTCCGCCGCATCGTCGGCGTACCGCCGAGCACCTTCCTGAACCACCGCAGGAAGCCACGTCAGCGCAGGGGGCCAGAGTACACGTGGTGATCGGTAGCGTAGGAGATCGCTCGCGTTGTGGGACACCTGAAACATAAGAAAGAGGCCATGACCATGTCGCTTATCATGGTTATAGCGACGCAAACGCAGGATAAATACAACTCTGACGTGTTCGCAAGCACGTTGACTGTGCTGCGCGCTGCGGCAGAGCTCTCCGGAGTTGGCGAGCACACTGGTATTTGTCCCCAGCAGCAATATGGAAGCAAGCCACCGACAATGGTCGTGACCAGACGCGGTGCGGGATATGATCAAACAGCACTATGATGAGCCGCCCTCCGTTTCGCAGCAAACTATCCCGTCGTGACGGATTCAATCTCTACACCCTGGAGAATGATCACGTCAGCCTGGAAATCGTCCCAGAATTGGGCGGCAAAATGTCCAGCTTACGCTGCGTACCCAGCGGCCGTGAATGGTTGTGGGCACCGACCGCCGAGCGCCGACTGCACGCTAGTCCCACGCCCAACGATTTCTTGCGCAGTTCACTGATCGGGGCAGATGAATGTATTCCAACTATCGCTGCCAGCACCGTCGGCGACCGTTCCTACCCTGACCACGGCGAAGCTTGGTCACGGCCTTGGACTATCGATCGTCAGGCTTGGTCGAACGAAGGCACCATCGTCACCACGGTGCTCTTGCCTACGTCCGAAGCGCGGTTCACCAGAACCGTGAGTCTGGATGGCGAGATCGTGAGGCTCTCTTATCAGGCGCACAATCTATCATCTGCTCGCCCCTGGCAGTTCATCTACAGCTTCCATCCCTTGCTCGCGCCGCAGCCTGGCGATGTCATCGTGCTGCCAGCGGAGGTCAGCCGGGTGCACGTCGAGAACTGGGATGGAGCCATCGCCATGTGGCCTCAGATCGTCCCGGGCGCCCGTGCTGACCACCTCGATGTATCCGGCATAACGCCGGCAACGCTGAAAATGACCACAGCTGACCCACTGCTCGAACCCACGGCTCGGGTAGTAAACAGCGTCACTGGGGATCAACTACGCTTTGATTGTGACGACCCGCTGATTACCGCCTTGGGCATTTATATCAATCGCGCCGGATGGGGTGGGCATCATCACTTCGCCATCGAACCCACCAACGCCAGAGCAGACGCGCTCGCCGTTTGCCTGGATCGTCGGCTCGGCGGCCAGGTGTTGGATCCAGGGGCATCCGTCGCATGGAGTTTTTCCCTGCGCGTATCCCAAGGCTGATGGAATCTGGTAACGGGAGTCGCGCTGCGTTGCGCCCCGTGAGCAAATCCCCCGGATGGAGGCAAGAAACAGTAGCGCCGCCGTCAGCAGGATCATACATAGCTATGCAGGTACAGCCATTCTGCCCGGCCAATAGACCACCATGATTGACTCACGACTGTAACCCCAACTGCCAAGGAACTTCCCGTGAACGTCCTCTTCGTCGGTGCCCATCCAGATGATATTGAACTTTTTGCTGGCGGTACAGCCGCCCTGTACGCCGCGCGTGGTGACAACGTGACCTTCTGTATTGCCACCAATGGCAATGTCGGTTCACCAACCTTGTCGCTCGCCGAAACGGCAGCCCTGCGCCACAAGGAGGCCCAGGCGGCGGCAGCCATTATCGGTGCCAAACTCTTGTGGCTGGGATTCGATGACGAGTTCCTTTTGGACACGCGCGAGACACGCCTCGCCATCATCGAGGCGATCCGTATAGCCAAGCCAGAAGTCATCTTCTGTCATTGGCGCCAAGATTATAATCCGGACCATTCAATTTCAGGCATGATCGTTGATGAATGTGTGCACATGGCGGGGGTGCCCAATATCAAGACGGCCTCGCCCCCGCATCCCCACATTGCCCATATTTATTTTATGGACACTCCAGCCGGAGTTGGCTTCGAGCCTGAGATTTACGTCGATATCACGTCCACCTTCGCAACCAAGAAGCGCATGGTGGAGCAACACGCCAGTCAGAACGGCTGGACGAAACACCTCTTTGGTTACGAGTTGGAGGAATTCTTGGGCATTCCTGCGCAATTCCGCGGATTGCAGGCTGGCTGCCGCATGGCCGAAGCGTTTCGTCCTTCGTATCGCTGGGGTCGTACCTTCCGCGAACACTATCTTCCCGGCTGTCTCCCGGCGCGCGGAAATCCCCGTCCGTGATGCCAGAACTGCTCGTCGCTGACGCTGGCCTCCTGGCTGAGAATCCGCTGTGGGACGAGGAGAGTAAAACCCTGGCGTGGACCGACATCGATAATGGACTGCTGTTGGCGTGGTCGGCAGACAGCAACAGCAAGAGCACACGTATCTACCATGGGCCACAAGTCGGTGGATTCACCCGCCAACGCGACGGCTCACTGCTCCTGTTCCGGGTCGAGGACATCGCCGTCCTCAACGCTGACGGCACGGTGCGTTCAGTTGCGCGCTGTGCTGATCCCGGCTCAATCCGCTTCAATGACGTGGTTGCCGATCCATTGGGCCGTGTCTTTGCGGGCACGATCGGCCAGACGCCAGACTCCGGTGGTGTATTCCGCATCGACTACGACGGCTCCATCCATAAAGTTATCGGCAGCACCGGCATTTCGAATGGCATGGGCTTCTCTCCGGACCGCCGCACCATGTACTGGACATGTAGTACCACCGCCCGCATCTGGGCCTACGACTACGATGTGGGAAGCGGCAGACTGGGCGCGCGCCGCTGCATCCAGGAGCCACCTGCCGACGGCGCATTGCCCGATGGATTGACGGTGGACGCCGAGGGCTGTTTGTGGTCGGCCCGCTGGGATGGTTCCTGTGTCGTCCGCATGGATCCCACCGGACGGATCATGACCACCATCCCCATGCCGACCCGGAACGTGACGTCACTTACCTTCGGTGGTCCAGATCTGCGCGATCTGTTTATCACTAGTGCCGCCGACGCCGCTCATCCGCATGGTGCACTACACCGTGTCCGTGCAGCCGGACAAGGCGTGTCTGAGTTCCGTTCGGCGATTGTTACCTCCTGAAAGTCGAATGGGCTACAAGGAACATGACCTGATGACAACTGACCGCCCCGTCTCGGCTGGGATCAAACGGCTGGGTGTGCTGAGCCTGCAACTCGTTACGGAGAACTAAACCATGCCAGGTGAACTCAACGGCAAACGCGTCATTGTCACCGGCGGTAGTGGTGGGATTGGTCTCGGTATTGTGCTTGAGGCAGCACAAGCTGGGGCCGATATCGCATTCTGTAGCCGCAGCGATGCCAGCGCCGTTGTCCGACAAGTTGAGGCCTTGGGACGCCGCTGCCTGCACACGGCGGTTGATGTTTCGGATCTCGCTGCGGCCCGCGCCTTTGTCAACGCCTCGGTTCGTTTTCTTGGCGGCCTCGATGGCCTCGTCAACAATGCCGGTGCTGACTTCAATCACGGAGTTGCTGGGACTTCGCTGGCCCAAATACAACAGTGCTTGGCCACCAATTTTCTTTCTGCTTGGGCCATTTCTCAAGAGGCCTATCCAGCTCTGCGGCAAGCGGGACGTGGTGCGGTGGTCAACATTTCCTCGGTCCACGGTCACCAGACCGTACCTGGAGCATTCCCCTATAATGCAGCCAAAGCGGCAATGGACGCCATGACGATCTCCATGGCCCAAGAGTGGGCTGCGGACAACATTCTTGCTGTGTCGGTTTCGCCCGGCTGGGTGAGGACGCCGATGGTCGAGCGTGACTTCGCGCGCCACGGCGATGCCGAAGCGCAACTGCGTCAGCTTGCATCTCGGCATCTGCTCGGACGCATAGGCACGCCGACTGATATTGCAGCGTTGACCGTTTTCCTCCTCAGCGATCGCAATCAATTCCTGACCGGCTCGGTCATCATTCAAGATGGCGGCCAACACACGCTCTTCGCTCCGCATTGATCGTAACGCCATTGATACCTCGGCTCACCATGAACCAGGACAAAGCACGCCATGAAAACAACCATATGCATAGAGTGGATGACTGGCAAACCAGCAGGGAGTATTGAGCTAAAAAATGGCGTCGTTAGGGGGGTTAAAATAGTAAAAGGGCACGGGAAAACCGCAAAAAACAAGTTTGCGTTCACTGGCAAGGCGCCTTTTCGTCTCGCCGTGAGCCTGGACGGTTTTGACTTCACTTTACAAGCGGACAAACCGCTTGTGAAGGTAAACACGACTGCGGATCCATTCAGTTTCTTCTTAAGAGATGTTAGTAAGGATTTTCCGATCATTATTCTGGATGGCAGGGTTTGCGTACTTTCAGGAAACGACAAAAGAAGTTATTTGGAAATAGAGGAGTCGATTTCTGGTCTCCACAAGAAAACCTATCTTGAGCGGATCAAAGAAGAGCCAGAAGAGGATTTTGACAGCGCTGCTACGAAAGTCAGGAAAATGGTTTGTCCTACCTGGCTCGGGACTGGCAGGCACGACATCCGCAATTTCGAGGTCGGTTTTGTCAATGAGGATTACCACAGTGCGTGGAACTGGATACAGCCTAAGAACCATCACCGGAATGTGATCCCTCCTGATACGGGTGGAAACGCCATCGTTTATTGTTTCTCTCTAGGCCGAGGGATAGGCGTGACCCATCATTTAAAAAAGAGACTCGAGGATGGCGTTCTGCCCATAGTTAATGCCGAATATAAGGACGAAAGCATTGACTACCGAGTCAAAATCTTCGTTTCTGCTGAAAGCGGTAATGTAAACACCCGTAACATAACTGGTACGCATTACTTGGTGGCAGACAAACATAGCGGCGGCGTTGTAGTAACAGACAAAGAAAAATATGCTTGTGAGGAAATCTTAAGGAATCAACCCCAACCAAACGAGGAAAGCGTTCTGTTCCTGAAAATAGAGGCGGTGAATACCGCCGATGTTCCGCGCTATGCTTGGTTCCAGTCGATTATTCCTGAGGCCGTCGGAGTATTTGCGAAAATAAATTGGCAACTGGAACGGGAGACTGGTTTCTCTTCCTATTCGGCTGAGAATATTTTCTGTGTATCCTCTCTGAACGGGGAGCCTCTCTGTGAAAGGGAAAACGCTGTTTTGCTCAAGCCTGGTGAACATGTGGCCTTCGTCGCTAAAGTCCCGCATGTTCCCATATCACGGGCGCGCGCAAGAAAACTAGCGAACGTTGATTTTGAGAAAGCGTTTCGGAACTGTAATGCTTTCTGGGCTAAAAAAATAAAGCCTTCTGAGAAGATAACGGTCCCGGAAAAGCGCATCAATGAAATGATCAGAGCTGGACTCGCGCATCTAGACATTGTGACCTACGGGAAGGATCCGGCTGGAGCATTGGCCGCGTGTGTCGGTGTCTATTCTCCCATCGGCACCGAGAGTTCGCAGATCATTCAATTCTATGATTCATTGGGCTTGCATGACACCGCGGAAAGATGCCTGGAATATTTCCTCGAAAAACAGCATGAGAACGGCGAGATGATGAACTATGATCGGTACACCATTGAAACTGGTGCGGTGCTCTGGAATATTGGAGTGCATTACGCCTATACACATGACTTGGCATGGGCGAACAAGATAAAGGGGAAGGTGTTACTGGCCTGCAAATTCATCAGCGATTGGCGCGCGAGAAATATGAGCAAGGAGTTGTTGGGCAAGGGCTACGGTATGATCGCAGGGAAATGCGCGGATCCCGAAGATCCATTCCATTCATTTATGCTGAACGGTTACGCCTACCTGGGTTTGAAGCACTCAGGGAAAATGCTGTTAGACATTGATAGAAATGCGGCCAAAAAAATCCTGAAAGAAGCAGACGAATTAAAGAATTGTATGGTGTCCACGCTGAACGAGGCGGTGGCTAACTCGCCAGTAGTGCCCTTAGGTGACGGTACCTGGTGTCGAACCTGTCCAACCTGGCCGGAGATGGACGGTCCGTGTGCTCTGTACGTCGATAAAAAGAACGTTTTGTATTCACATGGCGCCTATATTAGGGACATCCTTGGGCCGCTCTATGCTGTTTTTTGTGAAGTGCTCGAACCGAAGGGAAAACTGGCGAACGCACTGCTGAATTCTTCCGCGGAATTGCTGTATCAGAATAATTCAGCTTTCAGCCAGCCTTATTACAGCCCGCATCCCTGGATACATTTGCAACGCGGAGAAACGAAGGAATACCTCAAGGCCTACTACAATACTCTGGCGGCTCTGGCTGATCGGGACACCTATTCCTTCTGGGAGCATCTTTTCAGGGTAAGCCCACATAAGACTCACGAAGAGGGCTGGTTCTTGATGTACTGTCGCTGGATGCTCTATATGGAACATGGTAATGAGCTAAATCTTTTGTACGGAACGCCGGAAAAATGGTTTGCGGATGGGAATGTTATCGAGGTGAAGAAGGTCAAATGCTACTTTGGAGAACTTGCCTTTCGCGTTGAGTCAAGCCTGAACCAGGGCCACCTACATATGGAGATTCACTGCAATTCACAGAGGAAGCCGAAGGCCGTTAACGTAAAGATCCCCACCAGCATCAAGATCACTCGTGTTCAAGGAGGGAGGTATGATAAAATCACTGGCATTATTAGGATAGAAAACTTTACCGGCCAGGCAAAACTTGTGCTTTACCACTAGAAAACCAAGCTGTTTCGGTTGGGTCGAGTTCCGGACAACGATGGTTCCATTAGTCAGCTTAATTTCAATTTAAGCGAGTGCTGTACTCCGTTGTTGGACATTAGCGATTCGAGTCGTATGTATGAGAGAGTATGTCCGCAAAGATTTGGAATCGTTTCCAGCACGCCGTCTTCAAGCCCCCGGCCGCCATGACGCCAGCTGTCCTAGTGGCGGCATCCTACGAACGTACCTGCAGCAACCAGGAAACTGTGAGCCACTGTTGTCATGAAAACTGGGTGCTTGACTGTTCGTGGACACCGGGGCTCTATATTCGCATTGGTTCTGCGTCCGAGCCGATGCAGCTGCGTCCGCCTGGTCGGGTTCACTGTTACGCCCCTGGCACCAGGTATTGGGAGGACTGCCGCAGCCTGAGTGGCCGACGCATCTCCGGTCAGTATCTGGTTGTCCGCGATCGGGTGGGGGTGTTGAGTCCCTTAATCACAAAGGGAGCAGCTCTCGTTGATGATGGCGATGGTCGCCTGCGTGCTATCTTGCAGGAAGCGTTCGCGGTATCTGGAGCACCGAGCTTCTGGCGTTGTCAGGCGCTCTGGTGCACTTTAGTCGAGACACTGTTGATGTCTGTCCCAATATCCGCTGGCCATTGGCATTGCGGGGCCACCGCAGCGGCAGCGAACTTGGGCGCACAAGTCGAAGAACTGCTGCGCAACGATCTCACGTCCCCCATCTGTTTGGAGGGGCTGGCACGCTCGTTGGGGATCAGTCCCTCGTCACTCAGCCACCGTTTCCGGGCCGAAACTGGCGAGTCGGTCATGGGACGGTTGCGCCGACTGCGGGTGGAACGGGCGCTCGCCATGCTGCCCCACGGCCATCGACTCGACGATGTTGCCCAGGCCTGCGGTTTCTGTGATCGCTTTCATCTTGCCAAGGCGGTGAGCCGCATCACTGGTCGACCACCGAGTGCATGGAGAACAGCGCCGACGAGCGGAATGAACGCAGCCACGTCAGTGACCAGGCGTTCGCGTTGAGTTTCCCAGAGGTCCACCGAGACGACGGTTGAGGTGATGAGCATAGCGCGGAGGATAATCCTGCCGTGGCAACCAATCTTCAGACCACCTATGATTCAGTGCTTGGTCAGACCAAACTGAAACTCATCAGTTCCTACTATGGCCGCTGGGATATTCCGCTCGCTCGCGTCGGACGTTGGGACAGTAAGAAGATCCCTGCTGCGTGGACGGTAGTGTGGAGTGGTGCGCAAGGTTACGAAGCGCGAATTGCTGATGGTCGAGGAGGGCAGCACGTGGTTGCGCGGGCGCCGCGCTCCTGGGTGATCCATGCTCCTGGTTGTGAATTTCACGAGCGTTTGTCTGCGGTCGAATTCCAGCGCGAGGTCATGTTCTTAAGCTTTACGTGTACCGGTCACATGCCGCCGTTGACCGGCCGTCTGACAACGGTGGTCGTGGATCCGGAAGATCGTCTCGTGGGCATGGTTCGATCAATGCACCACGCGCAGGAACGCGGTTCGCAAGGCGACGGGCTGGTCGCCCATGGTATGCTACTGGCCATGATCGGCGAGATGCTCGCCTGTGCGCATGATGGCGGTGCAGGGACCGATGCTGATCCGTGGCGACTACGTTCACTGCACACACAGCGCGTTGATAAGGGTTTGTTGGCTGCAGTTGATCTGCAGGTCTCACGCACGCTGGCTACGCCGCCATCGCGCGATGATTTAGCCAAGGCCCTGGGTATGTCAGTGTCGTCACTGGCGCATCGCTTCAGTGCTGAAACCGGCCTGACGATCATCGAGCGCATCCGCTGGCTGCGTATCCGTGAGGCGAAGAACCGCTTGGCCGAACCAGAGGCAACCGTGAAAGCTGTGGCGCGTTCACTTGGCTACAGCAGCCAATTTTATTTTTCCCGCGTGTTCAAAGAAGTCGCGGGGATGACGCCGGAGATGTATCTCGACCAGATGCGCGGGCAGGGACAATAGCCCGAGCAATCCGGAAGTCGCCATACATTCGAGGAAATAGTCCGATTACCCAACGGGTGAATAGCACGAACGCCGTTGGTATCTGTAGACACCGGATTTCCGAACTGATCCATTATGTTGACCACACAAAGGTGCGCGATCGGCAGCGCAGTCTTACCGGCAAAGTTACGCATCCTCGAATCTTCGTGGTATCTACCGCAGATAGACCTATATACGCGGGCATCATCGTATGCCGCCAACTTCTATTCCAACGGTTGCTACAGCTACGGTCCGGGTCTTGACCGGTCCCCTAGCGGGCAGTGAGGCTGAGGTGGCCATCAACCGTCCCTTGTTGATTGGCCGCAATGCCGTTTGTGGTTTGCGTCTGCCTGGTCGTGGGGTCAGCCGGACGCATGCTCGACTTGATCTGGAAGAACAGGGTCTGCGTTTGGAACGGCTGAGTGCGGTGAATGCGGTGTACGTCAATGGCTTTCCGCGTACGACCCAGGCGCTCGCGCTGTGGGATACCATCGGCATTGGTTCGCATGTGCTGCGCGTGGAATCGTTGCACGGCGCGCGTGCTGGAGGTAGTCAGCGTGAATTGCGTTCGGATTCTTCCTTGCTGGCTTGCTTGCTGGAGATCCAGCGGTTGTTGTCGACCGATGTCGATAACATGGTTGAGCGTGCATTGGATAGCCTCTTTCTCGCCCTGCCGGCAACGCGCTTGTCGCTATTTTCGGTTGATGCCGATGGGGCGTTCGAGCAGGGCTACACGGTAGCGCGTGGTGGCTTGCCGACCACGACCATGAGTCGCAGCTTCGTTCGTCATGTACTGGAGGCTGGCCGGGCAGTGTTGCTGAATGATGATAGTACAGCTGCGCCTTTGGCGTTGGAGATGACCTTGCGGCGGCAAGCGGTGCAGGCGGTTATCGGCGTTCCAGTCAAACATCAGGATCGCACGGTGGCCGTGCTGTTGTGTGATAATCTTGAGCGACCTGGAGCGCTGGACCACACCCATCTGGATGTGCTGGCAGCGGTAGCACGTGCGCTTGAGCACGTGTTTCAGCGTACGGATCTGCGCCGCCTCGAGCGCGACCGGATGCGTGCTGAAGTTGAGTTCGATGTCGCCCAAACCGTGCAGCGAACGTTGCTCGATCGTGACATCGCGACGGCCGCCGGTCCATGGCGTTGGGCAGCGCTCTATCGTCCAGCCCGCGAATTGGCTGGCGACTATTTTGATCACGGGGTTGATGCCACGGGTATGTCGCTCGTGGTTGCTGATGTCAGTGGCAAGGGAGTTGGTGCTGGCATGGTGGTCGGCATGTTGCGTATTGCGTATAAGGAGTTGTGGACCCGCGGCCTGCCCCCGCACGAACTGCTGATCGCGTTGGATCAACGCTTACGCGGTGAAGTGCCGGCCCATATGTTTTTTACCGCGCTCGTGTTGCACCTCGCGCCTCATGGCCGACTGCGCTGGGCGGGTATAGGCCATCCCGAGGGGCTGGTGCTGCGCGGATCGGCGATCACTCATCGGCTTGCCTCGACCGCAGGCATGTGCGGAATCCTGCCCGAGGCGATGCTGCGCGAACGACTGATGACCCAGGAGCTGCAGCTGCAGCCTGGCGACCGCATATTTTTGTGCACGGATGGTTTAGCCGAGGCGATGGATGCTGAAGACCGCTTGTTTGGTCAAGAGCGTGGCGAATCCGCATTATGCCAGTACGCGACAGCGACTCCGGCTGAGGCCCTCGCCGGGGTCATGGCTGCGGTTACGGCCCATGTTGGCACCGCCGAACAGTCCGACGACATCGCTCTCTTGGCAGGAGATTACACGCCATGACTACGGCGGAAGCCGGAGACAGCGGCCATGACTCACGGCTAGAGACAGCGCGTGAGCATGATGAGAACGCTGTTCCATTGCCACCGCCGGGTGACGGCGGATTGCCGACCGACGCGGTGGCCAGTCCCCGCTACGCCATCGAGGGACAGATCGGCACCGGTGCGACGAGCTATGTTCTGGCAGCGCATGACCGTTCGCTTGACCGTCCGGTGGCCTTGAAAGTGTTGTCGGCTGGTAGCGGTCCGGCGATCGCGCACTTTATGCGTGAGGCGCGCATCACCGCCACGATCAATCACCCCAATGTGATCAGCGTCCATGATCTCGAGTTCGTTCCCAGCGGTACTGCCTGCATCGTGATGCGCCGCGTCGAAGGTCGTAGCTTGGGCGATGAATTGCGTGCTGGAGAGGTCGGAGACATCAATCGGACGCTCACCATCCTGCTGAAGGTATGCGATGCCTTGGCCAGTGCCCATACCCGTGGGATCGTGCATCAAGACATCAAGCCGGACAACATCATGCTTGGCCAATTTGGTGAGGTGGTGGTGCTCGATTGGGGTGAAGCCCGGACGATCACCAATGACACCGACCCACATGAGCGTCGGAGCGTTGGTACGCCTGCCTTCATGAGTCCCGAGCAGGCGCGTGGCGAACCAGCCGATCAACGCAGCGACGTCTATTCTGTGGCTGCCACCGCCTGGTTAGTGCTGACTGGGCAACACCCGGTCTGGCACGATGATCCAACCACGTTTTGGGAGCGTAAACGCCGTGGCGTGATCGATCCACTGCCGCCTGCGGTTGCCCGCCGCCTGCCCCGCCGCCTGCTCGCGATCTGCGAAAAGGCGCTGAGTCCAGATCCTGCTGACAGATATGCCGATGCGACTGCTTTAGGGGCAGAACTGCAGCGCTATCAAGGTGGCCAAGCCATCGCGGCCTATCGCGAAAGTCTACCAGAGCGGCTGCGGCAGTGGGTCGTACGTCACGCGGCACGGATCGCCATGTTCAGTTTGATCGGTGGCCTGCTGCTGGCTGCCGGTGTGCTGCTCTACGGCGAACGCATGAAGCGCATCGCGCACTGGGGAGCACCGGTCCTCGTCGAGACCTTTACTGATGACAGTTGGCGGACGCGCTGGACGCAAAAGCCAGAAAATTCTTGGCGCTGGGATGGGAACCGGGTCATTTGCACCAGTGATCGAAATTCAACCATACGCTTGAATCGCACCTTGACGCCTCCTATCGCCATCGAATACGAAGGTGAGATCCTGGAAGGAAGTATTCCTGGTGATCTTTCCGTGTGCTGGAGGGAAGGTGACGATAACGACTCCAATGCAAGGCTGTATATCCAGGCTGGCGCACACCAAAACTCGTATTGTGGTATATGGAGCCAGTATGACGGACACATAACGGCCTATGCCAACCATCAACTTCAAGTGGGGAAACGGCACCAATTTCGCGTCGAATTAGATGGAAACACCGTTAGTCAGTGGATTGATGGTGAACTAATTCTTCAGTCCCGTGCTGACATAAGGATAGGGGTGGGCCGCCTTGAATTATTTGGATTTTTTTCTGGCAAGGCGTTTACGAACATTCGTGTTTATGAAAAGGGGATGGCCGAGCAGTTAAGCGCGTTGGCAATCGGCAGCGCTGACTTTGCCGATGGTCGTTTCGACGATGCCGCCCGGCACTGGAAACGGGTCGCCGAAGGGCGATCCAATACGGCTCTTGGCGAAGAGGCGTTGTATCTCCAGGGTTTGGCCGAATTTTCGGCTGGCCATCAACAAACAGCCCTCGATATCTGGTCGCGAATTCGTGATCCTGTATTTGACGCACGGGCTGAAGTCCATCGACTCGGGCTACTCTTTGATGCCAACCTTGAGAGTGAATTTTTGATTCGCTTTAGCGCACTATTTCAAAATTCATCCAAGGAACGACAGGCACTGTCCAATCGCTGGCGACTCTGGATGGCCAAACTGCTTGGGCGGTGTGGCCCGGTAGCAGAGCAGCGGATTCTCCGTATGTTTGCACTGCGTGATGCCATGTTCCCATCTGATGAGGCATCGGTCAAAGTTGCAGCCCAAGCCTTGTGCAAATTAGATCGAGCTTCTGAGGCGTTAACACGTTTTAGCCATCAACCACGAGCCAGGGCTGAAATCTATAGGTGGTTGGGTCGAAGGCATGAGTTGGAGGAAGCCGAATGGGCTACCCTGGATGAACGTGGGAGAGCCATGGTATACTCGGGAGCATTCGATCGCGCACTCAAAAGTCCACACTGTCCGGAGGAGGCTGTCCTCTTGGCCAGGATCAAGGGGGGGTACATCACGGACGCTGAAGCGGCTGACCCCAACACCTATTCACATACGGCGAGCAATTCCGGTGATACGCGTCGTCGTGCATTGTTATTCAAAGGTCAGCTCGGGGAGGCGGTTGCGCCTGCTGCCGACGAAGTTGTTCCTACGGAGTTGTTATATCTCATGGGGGATTGGACTACAGGTCGCGCCAGTGAAACCCAGTCGGCTCGCTATGTCCAGTCGGAATGGATGGAGGCCTGCGAATCAGGGCATATTCCCGACGAACTGAGATTTCGCGTCGTGCGCACCGGACCACATATATTGCAAGATAAACAATGGTTTTTACCATGGTTCGCTATTCCGCTGGTGGACGAACTGTCTGGGCATGCAGGAGCCTGGGATGCAGTCGTTCAGGCGGCGATGCTAAAACAACACGACTTCGACGCAGGAATTGTTGGGCATTTTGCGCGATTCTGTGCTGGGGCTGAAGATGAATCGGCATTTATGAAGCAACCATGTCGAGCAGAAGCTAGTGCTTGGTTGGCCATCGCCAAAGCGTGCAAGGCAGAGGCAGCTAGGCATAAAGATGAGGCGCGAGCGGCGTGGGCCGCGTTCCTTGCCTTACCAGCGTATCAGCGACTGCTGAGTGAGTTCTGGCCCGATCCATTGATTGAGCGTTTTGCCGCATGGCGTATGCGCATGTTAGCGCCTTGAGCCTAGTCGTCTGTCGAGGATAGACTCTGTTGGCTGGCTTGGTCTCGCTGAGCATTTCCTGTGTTGTTAACCAAGCGCCGCAGTTCGAGGTTCGCAGTTCGCGGTTCGCGGTTGTCGCACAACGACTGAGTCAGATCAGCACTGTCACCCTGCGGATGAGCGTGTGTGTACGAGCTCTGGCGCTGTATGTCATTGAAGTTTAGCGAATAATGCGCGCGACAACTGCGACGTGTTGGCCACGGCGGACTGGATTGGTCCACGCGCGCGCTAGGACCACGCCATCGACGCCAGCACGGATTGCGTGTGGTGGTTCGTCGATGCGGTCGAAATCGTGCAGCCAGCCAACAACGTCACCGGCCTTCGCTGGCTGTCCGGCCTCAATCACTGGTTCGTAGTGACCGCTGAACGGAGCAGGCGTGTAACAGGCGCGATCGACAATATCCACGCGCATTTGAGTGCCGTCACGGTGGTGATCGATGCGTTCGATCGTGCCTGAGAGCTGACCGTGGTTGATCGCTGCGGCCAACACGCCTTGGCGAGTGTAGCGTACGCCATCGGGATCGATTGAGCGACCGTAGCCAAGCTCGGTGCCGACGGTGATTTTACCAAGCCGCTCGGCTTCGCTGGTCAGCAAGCCTTGGGTTTGATTCTGGTAGGTCATCACGAATGGGACACCAAACCAGCGCGCGGTTTCCTCGACCTGGCGGGATTGCTCGGGATCGTCGATTGGGTGGAAGCTGGTGATATGCGGCAGTTTCGCGACATCTCCGCCAGAATGAATATCGAGAACGACATGCACGCGCGGCCACAGGTATTCGCGTACGAAAGCGACGATGCGGTGGGTGATGCCGGACAGCGCTGGCGTCTTACCGGCCTGATCGACGAAGGCGCGGTTCATGTTCACGCCATCGTCCTCGATGCTTTCGCGAGTGCCGGTGCGGAATGCGGCCACGTTTAGGATGGGGATAATGATGATGCGTCCGCGCACCTTGGCGGGATCGATTTCGCGGATCAGGTGCTTGAGCGCGACTGGACCTTCGAACTCGTTGCCGTGATTTGATCCGAAGGCGACCAGTCCGCGTCCGGCAGCGACTTCTGTGCCGACCATGACGGTGAGCGGGATCAGGTGATCGCCCCAGATGCTGTCGTGTTCGAGGGCGACGAGGTAGTCGCGGCGTCCCGGCGAATCGAGGTCGAGCAAGTGGGGACGAACGATGGGTCGGGACATGGGAGCCTCTCGTGGTCTCAGCGACCGGTGATTGCTGGAGTTTTATAGAGCACGCTGCCGCCGACGCGAATTTCCGCATCGACGAGGTAGCGGGCGATCACCGACTCGTCAGGCGTCATGCCCAGCCCTGGCGTGACTGGGATCTGGATCATGCCGTTGCCGTCAGGAAGCAATCGCTCGCGAGTCAACTGTGCTGACAGCGGCTTCGACTCCGTGGGATACTCGCACAGTTCATGTTCGCGCATGCCGGCGTACGGCTGCAGCGAGGCGCTCAATGACAACTGCGACGTGAACGTGTGGTTGACGTAGGTGACGCCCGTGTTGCAGGCGTAATCAGCGACCTGTTTCGCTGGCGTAATACCGCCGATGCGACCGGTGTCGATCTGTACAAAGCCGATGCCGCCGTGATCGATGAGGTGGCGCGCCATGTGGACGTTGTGGCTGCCTTCGCCGCCGGCCACGCGTACCGGCCCGCATTGACGTGCAAGCGCAGCGTAGGCATTGAGTGCGCCGGTGTGGAACGGTTCTTCGATCCAGGTCACGCGCGCTTCACGCAGCGCGGCTATGCGTTCGCAGGCACGATCGATGTCTTCATTCCAGATCGTTCCAGCATCGATGAGTACGATGCCATCTGGACCAAGACCTTCGCGCGCGGCCATGATCTGATCGCGGTCGGCGGCGGCGGTTCCCTGTCCAAATGGTCCCCAGCCAAACTTACCGGCGCGGAATCCAGCAGCGCGCGAACGGCGTGCTTTTTCCAGGGTTTCTTGCGCCGTGTCGCCGAACAGTACCGAAGCATACGGTAGTTTGGGATAGGCCTGTTGGTATCCAAGCAGACGCCACACCGGTTCTCCGCGTTGCTTACCCAAGAGATCCCACAGCGCGATGTCGATGCCCGACAACGTGTGTTCGGCTTGCAGCAGGTCGAGGCTAGCGCTTCGTACGGCGTTACCGATGCGTACAATGTCGTCCGGCGTATTGAGTGTCTGGCCAAGCACGGATGCGGAGACTGGTTTGCATGCGCTGTGCGAGAGGGGGCACACGAAGGCGGCGATCGAGGTGAGCGGAGACGCTTCGCATTGGCCCCAGCCGACCAATCCGCCAGCGGTCACACGGACGAGGGTCGCATCTTGGCTGCCATCACCGATGTCGAGAACTTCTGGCATGCGCAGGTAGAAGAAATCAACCGATTCAATGCGCATGACAACTCCAACGGCGGTGGGTGCTCAACATGAATCTAAGCTCCGAATTTCGAAGAACAGGAGACGCAGAGGCGCAGAGTTTCGATGGAGTTAGGAGGTATGGACGGATATTCCTGCGGATAACGAAATCGCTTTGGATAAACTCTTCGGGCCTCTGTGTCTCTGCGCCTCCTGTGAATTCGAAAATTTTCTCTAGCATGAATAGATCAGAGGCTGGCATGGGTTGGCAGTCCGGCAACGCCTGGTCGGCAGTGAAAAACATGACCGGCCAGTGGTTGCTGCGTTGGATCGGTGTCACGTGCGGCGGTGGTGATGTAGAGATCACGCAGATCGGGACCGCCAAAGGCACAGGCAGTTACCTGGGTGACCGGCAGCGGAATGTACTCAAGGAACACGCCACGGATTGGATCGCAGCGTTGGACGCGTGACGTGCCCCACATGCCAACCCACACCATGCCTTCGACGTCGACGGCGAGGCCATCTGGACTGCCGATAGGTTCGGGAAATTCCAGCGCCGTGCGACGATTCGAGATGTTTCCGGTGACAATATCAAACGCAAAAGCATCGAGCCGACGCGTGATGGTGTCGATGTAATACAGCGTCCGTCCATCTGGTGACCATCCGATACCGTTTGAGCAACCAACGTGCTCCAGCACGCGGCGTCTGGTACGACCATCCCAGCAGTAGAGATGTGCCCTTGAAACGCCGGGATAGGACAGTGTCCCAACCCACAGCCGTCCGTTGGCATCGCACTTGCCATCGTTGAAGCGGAAGCCATCGCCGTGTTCGTGGCCAACACCAAGCGGCGTGACATTCCCTTGTTCATCTAACGCGACGAGGCCTTCGTTGAGCGCCACCACCGCGCCGCCGTTGCGGCGCGGCACAATTGTTCCTGGTTCTGAAGTCATGCGCCAGGATTCGTTGCGACCACTGATCGGATCGTGGCGATGCACCATGCAGCCGTCGATGTCGATCCACCACAGACGTTGCGTGGCGGCATCCCAGATCGGACCTTCGCCGAGGATTGCTCGGACAGGGATGACAGACTGCGGCATGAAGGGGGCGATCATCTTGGATTGCCCCACTGTAATTCGCCAAGGCAACCGCAGAGGCGCAGAGGCCGCGGAGATCGCAGAGGATTGGGCGATGATGTCATTACCAATGAGAGATTGCCGCAAGTGAGGTCGGTAGATTCTGGCCTCAATCCTCTGCGACCTCTGCGTAACTCTGCGCCTCTGCGGTTGCCTTGAAAGGAATGGTCTAGGTCCATGTCAGTAGGTCGCGCGGCCGCCGGACAGATCGAAGGCGAATCCGGTCGTGAATGCACACTCCGGCGAAACGATCCACGCTGACATCGCTGCGGCTTCGTCCAGGGTTCCGGTGCGTTTCATGGGAATTTTATCGGTCATATAGGCGACCTGGCGCGGATCCATCGCATCGACCAGGCCGGTGCGGATAACGCCCGGAGCAATCGCATTGACGGTGATGCCGCTCTCGGCGTATTCCTTGCCGACCGATTTCGCGAGTCCGATCACCGCAGCTTTAGTTGATGAGTACGGCGACATGCCGGCATTGCCTTCTTTGCCAGCGATCGAAGCGAAGAGCAGGATGCGACCATAACGACGTGGCAGCATCGCACGGACGGCGTGCTTGGTAACCAGAAAGCTTCCGCGTTGGTTGATGCGATAGACGCGGTCATAGTCCTCAATCGATACATCAACGATCGAGCGTTGGTTGGGGCCGACGATGCCCGCGCAATGCACGATCACGTCGAGTCGGCCGGTCGCCTGCACGGCCGCGTCGATCGCGGCACTGACCGGTGCTTCCTCAGCAACATCGACCACGGCACCAGTCGCGGAGAGTCCTTCAACGGTGAAGGCAGCGACGCAGGCGTCGATAGCAGCACGATCAATGTCCCAGATGCACACGGT
This sequence comes from uncultured candidatus Brocadiaceae bacterium, assembly GCA_964652775.1. GTDB lineage: Bacteria > Planctomycetota > UBA11346 > UBA11346 > UBA11346 > UBA11346. The sequence goes on from CAZZAM010000014.1 coordinate 29,043, forward strand.
TGCACCCTCGCGTGCCAGGCGATGAGCGACTGCGCGACCGATGCCGGCGGCACCGCCGGTGACGATGGCTGTTTGCTGAGAGAAGCGATTATTCATGGGTTTTTACCAGGTATTTGTGGTGTAGCGACGAAACGTTGCCGCTGCGTCCCCAAGCCAGTGATCGTGAGTTCGACGACATCACCAGGCGATAGGAAACGCGGTGGCTTGTGGCCGAGGCCGACGCCCGGCGGCGTTCCGGTCGAAATCAGATCGCCGGCTTCCAGGGTCATGAACTGCGAGAGATAATGCACCAGGACGGTGATCGGAAAGATCATCGTCGCGGTGCTGCCGGTCTGCATGCGTTGTCCATTCACGTCGAGACTCATCGCCAACTGTTGCGGATCGCCAACTTGGTCAGGCGTCATCAGCCATGGCCCGAGGGGATTGAAGGTGTCGCAGGATTTCCCCTTGGTCCACTGGCCGCCGCGTTCGAGTTGGAACTCGCGTTCGGACACATCATGTGAGATGCAGTAGCCAGCGATGTGTGCGGCGGCTTCGGCTGGTGATGCAAGATAACTCGCGTCACGACCGATGACCACGCCCAGCTCGACTTCCCAATCGGTCTTGGTCGAGAGGCGAGGGATGCGGACGTCATCATACGGACCAACCACCGTGTTCGCGGCCTTCATGAAAATGATCGGCTCGGCCGGAATCGGCATGCCCGATTCTTTGGCGTGATCGCTGTAGTTCAGGCCAATGCAGATGACCTTGCCCGGTCGCGGCACGCAGGCGGCCCAGCGCTCGGAGTCGTTCACCTGTGGCAGGGTAGAGAGATCGCGTCGGGCCAATTCGGCAAGTTTGCCGCTGCGTAAAACGGAGGCCGTCCAATCGCTGATCCAGGCTGAACAATCACGGCGAATACCGTCGTTTTCGATAATGGCGGGGCGTTCGTTGCCAACTGGTCCGAAGCGAGCGATGCGCATATGGACTTGCTTTTAGTTTTTTATCAATAAAAGTCAATCATGCGATCGCGCGGCGTTTCTCCCCTGGTTCAACGAACGGCGAATGGGGTTATCGATCTCATCGCGACCAAGGACATGGTCCTGCCGGCGGAATCAGCGATGGCGTTGCAACTTGGGGTCAGCCGCTCGCCACTGCGCCGGGCACTCGACCTCCTGCGTCAACGCGGCGTTGTCCGCGATGGACCCGAGGGGATCCAAGCGGCACGGCGACCGCGGACGGCAGATCGCTTCGCGATTCAAACTCCGCATCACACGAAATCTGGTGCATTCACCGATCTGTTCCTGGCCAAGTTGGCGCGTGGCGATCTGAAGCCAGGCCAAGAATTCAGTGAGCTGGAATTGGCCCGCGAGGCTGGGCTTTCGACGGTTCCGATTCGCGAGGCGCTGCTGGCGATCAGCGCGGTCGGACTCATCGCCAAGGTGCCGCGACGGCATTGGGTCGTAGTGCGCTTCACCGACGCGATGGTCGATGAACTATACGACCTGCGCATCCTGCTTGAACTCGAGGTGCTGTCGCGGGCGATGACGCTGGCTGAGGATCACCCGGTCCGCGCCGAGCTGCATGCCATACAGCAGGAGCACGACGCGATGCGGCGATCCACGCATGACGTCGAGCGTTTTTTGGATCTTGATCAGCGCTTTCACGGCAGCATGTTCCGCGCCGGTGGAAACCGTTTTATTACCCGGGAATTTTCGGCAATTTCGACATTGTTGCGCTTTCAGTTGCAACCGACCGAAGTTGGTATCCGTGGGATGGAACTGGGTTTGGAACAGCATCCGCCGATCATCACCGCCATCCTTGACCAGGATCTGGTGGCTGGGAAGCGGCTGCTACGCGCCCATCTGTGTACGTCACGGGAACTGATGAAGCAGTCCCTGGGCGAAGTGGTTCCATGACACGAAAGTATATGCATCATGCACATTCGTCATCATCTCTGCCGTAGCATGCAAACAACCCCGCATAGGAGCCACACGATGTACCTGAGTATGAGTTTGATTCTGGGTTTCCTGATTCTGGCGCACGCTCCTTTTTTATCTGCTGGCGAGCCGCAGAAGATCGATGATGGCGGCATGGTGTTCAAAGAGGCCGGACCAGGAGCGCCGGAGGACATCGACTTCACCAGTACTCTCGACGGCACGGTGCAGAAGTATGTGCGGATCTTGCCACCTGGTTACAAGGTTGGTGACCAGCGCGACGCGCTGATCTGCCTACATGGTCACGGCTCGGACCGCTGGCAGTACATCAAGTTGCCGCGCGGTGAAACCAAAGGCGCGCGCGATACGGCCGCCAAGTACGGAATGATCCTCGTCTCGCCAGACTACCGGACGAATTCCTGGATGGGGCCGAAGGGCGAAGCCGATGTGCTGCAGATCATCAGTGATCTGCGGAGCAAGCAGGGGGTGAAGCGGATCTTCCTCACCGGTGGATCCATGGGTGGCACCTCGGTGCTGATCTTCACGATCCTCCATCCTGAACTGATCGCTGGCGTTGCCAGTCTCAACGGCATGGCCAACATGGTCGAGTACGACAAGTTCAGCGAAGCGATTGTGCCGTCCTATGGTGGCACCAAGGCCGAGAAGCCTGACGAGTATAAGAAGCGCAGTGCTGAGCTGTTTCCGCACAAGTTCACCATGCCAGTGGCGATTACGGCCGGCGGCAAGGACACGGCGGTACCGCCACAGAGTGTGCTGCGTCTCGGTGATGCCCTCAAGAAGATCAATCAGCATGTGTTGGTCATCAATCGCGAGACGACTGGGCATTCGACCAACTACGAGGACACAGTTGCCGCCATTGAGTTTGTGATCAAGGCAGCGGCGCCATGGAATGCAGCCAGGAAGAAGTAGGTGCCTGCCGTCCACCCATCGGTTGGAGATCTGTGCATGTGTACGGCCCGCTTCCTTCTTCTTGGCGTGGTGCTCATGAATCCGGCCCACACAGTCACGGTCACGGTCGCGCCACAGGCACCTGAGGAGGTGCAGTTCACCAGTTCGCTGGATGGGACGGTACAGCGCTACGTGCAGATTTTGCCACCCGGCTTCAAGCCGGGCGAACCACACTCCGTTCTGATCGGGTTGCATGGTCATGGATCCGATCGTTGGCAATACATCAAGGTTGAGCGTGGTGAATGCCGTGGTGCCCGCGATGTGGCGGCGAAGCATGGAATGGTCTTCGTGTCGCCGGATTATCGGTTGAACTCGTTCATGAGTCCGGCGGCAGAGGCGGATCTCGTCCAGATCATCGCTGAATTGAAGAAGAAATACGGTGTGCAGCAGGTGTTCCTGACTGGCGGTTCGATGGGAGGGATCAGCGGGTTGATCTTCGCCATGCTGCATCCGGACCTGATCGCCGGCGTGTGTAGTGAGAACGGGCATGCCAACATGCTGGAGCTGGAGATCTATGACAAGTACTCCAAGGACATTGATGCGGCGTACGGCGCGACCAGGGCAGCCAAGCCCGAGGTGTATCGCAAGCGCAGCGCAGAATATTTTGTTTCGGCATTTACCATGCCGGTGTCGATTACGGTTGGAGGCCAAGACAAGCAATTGCCGCCGTTTAGCGCCATCCGCTTCGGCGCAGCGCTCAAGAAGATCAACCCACGGACTCTAGTCATCAATCGTGAAAGGACCGGTCATGAGACCAATTATGATGACACGGTCGAGGCAATTGAGTTCGTCATCCGATCTGCAACGCCGCTGAAAGTTGGCGGGAAATAAACGGTCGATTTGGCTTTGGTAGCGTCCCTCATCCAAAGGAAACACATGCGTTCATCAAACGTCGGTCTGGTCCTTGTGAGTTGTATGTTCTTTACCTCATCCGGCATAGCCGCCGACTACTGGGTAGACGCAGTGAAGGGGGATGATGTTGCTAGCGGATTAGAGGCGACGCCTTGGAAGACGGTCCAGTTTGCGATCAAAAAATGTTCTCCAGGTGATACGGTGAACGTTCGTGACGGGCAATATGACGAGATCGTTGCGATTGATGTTTCAGGAACCAAAGAAAATCCGATATCCATTCGAGCACAGAACTCACGTAAGGCACGACTGCAACGGATAACGATTGATGGTGACTTCATCCGCGCGAGCGGTTTCGAGATCACCAGCGAAGCGGGAGGACTCCAAGTCGCCGGAATCATGATCAGTAAGGGTCGCTTCAATGAAGTTACGGATAACTATATTCACGACATACCTGGAACTGTAGGTGTTAGCGTGATGGGCGAAGGCAATATCGTCGCGAAGAACCGGATCTATCGTATGAATAAAGGGATCAACGTCGGTGGAAAGAATAATCTCATCGAACGCAACGAGGTTGAACGCCTGATCTATAACAACCAGGACGCGGACTACTTCCGCTTCATGGGCGATGGCCTCGTGTTCCGCAACAACTGGATGCATGGAACGCGAGCCGAGGACATCGGAAAATCCCACACGGATGGATTCCAAACCTTCGCGGTTAGTCCCGGACAGGTTTTTTCGAACGTGACCATCGAAGGCAACCTGCTGATGGATTACCATGCCCAGGGGATGATGCTTGAGGGTCAGCCGGACTTCGATGGCCGCCCATTTTCCGGTGATGGTTTGTTTATTCGGAACAATGTGTGGTCGGGCGGTAACCATGTCATCATGGCCATGAGCATTAACAACGTCGTCGTCACCGGGAACACCTTCATCGGCTATACCGGCATGGGCGTGCTGCCCGGTTTAAAATTTCCGGACAAGATCAAAGAAAAAGTCGAGAAGGGACTCAAGTTCAAAACGGTGGTAAAGAACAATATTTTCTACAACTGCGCTGCATTTGTCGGCTGGTACAAGGGTAAGCCGGGCATGGATCTCACCAACGAGGCGAATCTCTACTACAATCCGGCGAAGCCACTGGTCGACAAGGAGGGCGGCTGGTCGAAGGACATACTCAACCTTGATCCGATGCTGGTCGACGCCAAGAACCTGCTTGGTCCAGATGGAATTCCGTTCACTGCGGATGATGGTTATCTGCTTCAAGCTGGCAGTCCGGCGATCGACAAAGGAGTGAAGCTCGAACACAGCGACGCCCAGGATATTTTTGGAACAGCGCGACCCCAGGGTGCTGGCTGGGATCTTGGTGCCCAAGAATACAAACGCTGAATCGGGTGTCTTTTACAGAGGTTGCATGAAAATTACCGCGATCCGCGCCACGCCCGTCAACATCCCGCTGGAAGCACCATTCCTGTTCTCCTGCGGCACGTATCCAGGCGACACCAAGGTTGTGATCGAGATCGAGACTGATGCGGGCCTTGTCGGTCTCGGCGAAGCGCCATCACCGGACTGTGCCGAAGTCATTACCAAGCGGCTGGCGCCGCAACTCAAGGGCCGCGATCCCTTGGATATTCATGGCTGCGAGCGCGCCTGCCTGCCTGATGTGCAGCTCATGCCGAACACGAGCGATAGTACGTTGGTGCGTGCGTTCGGCGGGATCGAGATCGGTTTGTGGGATTTGCGCGGAAAAGCATGGAATACGCCGCTGTACATGTTGCTTGGCGGAGCGTTCAGAAAACAGATTCCATTCGCTGAGTATTTTTCTTTTCGCCAGCGAGTAGGGAATATTGGCGGAGAACGCACTCCGTCTGAAATAGCTGCTTATTGCGCACGGATGCACGATCTTCACGGCTCGACCTACTTTGAAGGCAAGTTGCAGTTGGCTGATCCGCAGCTGGAGATCGATTCGGTCAAGGCGATTCGTCATGCGATCGGATCCAAGGCGATGTTGCGTCTGGATGGCAACATGTCGTGGTCACTGGCGACGGCGCGCCGGATCCTGGCCGAAATTGCGCCCTATAACATCCGCAACTACGAAGATCCAGTCGCGACCTTCGAGGACATGGCCAAGCTACGTCAGCACAGTGCGATCTCATTTTCGACCCATACGGTCGATCTGCAGAAAGCCATTCGCCTTGGCGTTCCGGATACGTTTGTGACCAACCTCAGCGTCCTCGGTGGTATCTCGCGGGCGGTCCGCTTCATCGCCGCGTGTGAGAAGATGCGCGTCGGTTTCTGGACCTACAGCGGTGAAACCGGCATCGGCATCGCCGCCTATTTGCATTTGATCGCGGCTACCGAATGGATTCACGAGCCAGCGCAATGCATCTTGCATTGGCAGACCGACGACGTGATCGAAGAGGGTCCATTCAATCCCAAAAAGAACGTCGTGGCGGTTCCGGAAGGTCCTGGCTTGGGTGTGACCTTGTCACCAGTGCGGCTCAAGCGTTGCCACGAGCGGTTTGTGAAGGACGGCGCTTACAATTATTTCCGTGATCCAGATGCGCCTGGCACGTATCGTCGCGTACCCTTCGACTGAATTCGATCGCAAAAAAAGCCGTTCACTTTTCGGCGGCTGTCATCGGTGGAGGTGGTTGCAGTTTGGCCTGAATCCACCACCACGCTTTGGCGGTGCGGACGGCTCCGTTCATATTCATGCGTGATCGGCTGCCCGGTGAGGCCCAGGCGGGTTGGCTGCGTTCACCTTCAGCATCGACGGCCGGCTGACCATCATCTCCGGTCGATTGGATAGCAGCAATATCCAGCAGCGGTTTGCCGTGGGCTGATGCATAGGATCTGACGTTGGCATTGAATGCGTTGCGCAGGCCGTTGCGTGATGCAGCCAGCGGTATGGTGGTCCAGACAACGTTGGCAGACGACCACGTCTGCTCCATGCGCTCAAGACTCTGGCGGTAATACTCGAACGCGACGTGCGGATCGCGCGCATTGGTTTGCTGGGCCAGCGCATCCAGGTGCTCATTCCAGGACGACGAAAAACCAACACCTCCGAGCGGAACAACCGCAGATGTTTGCACCTTGGTGAAATCAATTTCTGGAATGGTGAGTGGATAGCTGGTAGTAGCTGAGGCACCGACCGCGGGTCCAGCCTGCGCGACCGGTCCACCAGGCCAAGTGGGTGGCGTTGTGTTGGGAATTGGTGGGCCAAAGCGTCGCCACTGGTGGACCTGTGCATTCTGGCCAGTGATAGTCATGATCCCGGTCGGCAAATCGTCGCGCGTGTGCACAAAGCGTCCGTCGTCGAGATCCTGGGTCGATAGCTGCATGGCCACGGTAGCGGGTGCGGTCGGGAAACGCTTGTTAACAACGCTCTGATGCAACGACTTGGCGCGGTTGTCCAAGCGGGTTGATCCAAGCTGGAAGCTGGCGACGCCTGCTGGCATCCGTTTAGCGTCCATGCCTTCGGCGTAGGTGATGGCGAAGCGCGGTTCACGCTTGGCCAATTCACGCAGGCCGGCACTCAGCGTATCGGTTTCGGAGGGAGTGATGACCAGGCCGATCTGTTTTCGTATCGGCGCAAGTTCGCTATCGGAGAGTGCATCGGCCGAAGCAATGGCGTCAGCGCGTGCAATCAGCGTGGACGGTGCGTTCAGGGTCACGGCTTCGATAGCCGGAGCGGTGAAGTCATCGGCTCCGGATAGGACTCCAAGTCCTGTCGCACTGGCACAAACCAGAAAGACCGTCGTGGCAGCGGTCCCGCGTAGACGGCTGCGTAATGACCCGCGTTCGTTGTGGTTATCCATAGGGCATCCCCTGTCGCAGAAGACAGGGCCGAACCCGCGATGATAACCAGGAGTTACAACCAGAATTTATTTGGCTGTTTTCGGCTCGATTTCCAGGCGCAAACGCAGGGCGTAGGACGTAGTTTCCGCATCGCGGCGAGAAGGACGTCCTAAGTGGACCGTGTTCGCAGTCGGTATGGTCAGCACCTGACCAGGAGCCAGCGTGTTGGTGTGCAAATCGTTGCGCTCAACGAGGGCCTCGATGGTCGTATTCTTGGCACGAGCGATCGACACGAGGGTGTCGCCGCGCTGGACGGTGTAAGCTGATTCACCATTCGCTGCTGCTGGCTTCCCTTCAGCGGCTGCTGGTTCGGCAGGGGGCAACTCCTCAAAGCCGATCCCGGCCGAGATGCGGGCGATGCTGGCCAGCGCGGCGGGAACCTCAGGACCTTCCTTAGCTGCGAAGTCGTTGCCATAGACGGTTGATTCCATGGTCAGCCAACGTTCGTTCCACACGTAGTTGCCGCCGCCTGGGCAGGTCAGTCGCGTGCCCCACAGACGTTCGTGCACAGCAACCGGATCTTCATTGGGGAACAGGCGCTTCCACTCGTTGAGGATGGCGATGTTGGCGAGTGAACGTTCGCGTAGCCAGCCACTGAGTGAGGTGTGATCCTCAATGACATTGATGACCGTTTGAATGGCCGCTGGATCAACGCTAAGCGCGGCGTGCGTTCCGGGCCACGGAGTTGGCACGGCCGGTTTGCCAGTGGTGCTGACTGCGCGAGTCGCCAAGATTCGGTCGATGGCGCGTTGGATGACGGCTTCGTTGGGCGACACGGTCAGTCCCTCGGGCAGCGCAACGTAACCGATCTGCATATCTCTGGGTCCCATCATGCCGCGCGCTTGCGCCGCGGGCGAGATCATCACGTAAGGAATGTCCTTCCAGGTGCGTTGGTTCCATTCCGCCATGCCCGGAGCTGATTGATCAACCATGCCGCGCAGGGCAGTCAGGCACAAGGCCAGCTTGAGCGGATCGGCAACCGACACGTTGAGGCCAAGCGGCAAACGGCTGATGTTGTCCTGAACAAAACGTAGGCGTTTGAGACTGCCGGGCACTGCTGCAAGTTCAGCCCAGATAGGATCCGGATCAACGTAGAGCGACGCCGTACGGCCAATCCATCCCAGCGGCGAGGTGATACGGCCCAGCGTGCGCCCCACGTTGCGGTCGGCTTCAGCCAGCAGTTCGCCATCGCGATCGATCGCGAGTGCGATCTGAAAGAGCGCAGCGTGCGGATCACCCGCGCCCGCCTCCAAGCTCGCTGTGCCAACCAGGCGGATCAGTTGACGGTATTCGCTGCCGGCGATCAGCGGAAGAACGCTGAGATCAACGCTGAGACTGCCGCTCGTACTGCGTCCCAGGCGCACCGCCAACGGATCGAAGTAGTCGCGCCACTGGCTCTGATAGCGTTCATGGAAGCGCTTGTAGGCGTCGGCTTCGCCCTGGGTGACCGTGGCGAACGCCAGTTCGGCGATTGGCGTCAGAAATGCCACGCTGCCGTATACTGAAGAGCGAAGGCCATTGCGGCCGACGCTGAGCGTGCCGAGGTCAGTCGGTGCGGACACCGGCTTCCAATCAGGATGAGCGCCATCGGCAACCCATTCGGCCTGCAGCGTGAGCAGCAATTGCGCTGCACGCATCCGCCGCGAATCGCCAATGCGCCAGCGCGCTGAACACCAACGCCGGATCGTAGCGTCGCTGATCACCGCGAGGGCGATCTCGTCGGTTGCGCCACGGGTGTAGCGGCGGCGGAAGAACGACATCTCGGGAGCGGTAGCTAATGCGGGACGACTGCCAGCGCGCACGGCGGCGTAGGCTTCAAGCTGCACAATAGAGTTGGCGACCACGGCAACGTCTCCATCGATCAGCAGATAGCATGATACCGAGCGATCGTCGCGCACGGCGCCACGCCAGGTCAAAGTGCCAAGCGTGCCGCTCACGGCCTTGGCCCCAGCCTGGACCAGAAGATCGATCTTAGCGGTCAGGAAAGTTGCCAGCAGCATGGGCTGTTTGGCGCGAAATAGTAACGCGACATCGGTGCCTGCTTTGAGGAACGGATCCGATCCAGTCATGGCTACCTGATCAACGACCTGCGCGCCGAAGCGCTTGGCGAGTTCACTCATCTCCAGTCCAAGTTGCCGCTGATAGCGGCGGATCGCGCCAGCTTCATCACTGCGTCCACTGACAGCCAACAACGGCGCACCGAGGAGTCCGTCAACCCGCGTCATGCCGTCGGCAAGGGCATCAAAAGATGGGAACAATACGGCGTGCTGATCGGATGGGATGCGCGCAGTCAATTCATCCAGTGTCACCGCGCCGGTGTTGTTGGGCATGCGCTCCCAGGGAACTTCGCGCGTGGTCAGGGTCGGTAGGGTGGCGAGGGCGACGTTGGCATCGCCATCACCGCTGATGCGCAGTGTGCGGTCAAACTGGAGATTCTCCTCAAACACGGTTGTTCCCGTGAATAGATCGACAGTTTCACCGAGGTCATCGCGCCGCCGCCGATTCGGGTCGGTTGTGTCGCCGGGTCCGCCTGCCCCCGCACGCACGAGTGACCACCACGCCCGCGAGCCACGGTCGAGCGATTGAGATAACAGATCATTGCGCCGACGCTGCGTGTTATCGAGTTGCCGATCACACCACTGCCGCTGGGCGGTGCGAAAGGCCACGCCGGCATCGGGCGCTGCCGCCATGGCCGCAGCTGGCACGGTGAACGCAACGCGGAGTGCTTCCTTCCCGGGCTGGTCGTAGATCGCCAGGAATCCACGGACGTCTTTTCCTGCCGGCATACGGACGAGGAGTGAACGTTTGGCGTCAGCGCCCTGCACAAACACCTCGCCGCCAGCTATGGTCGCATCCCACGCGGCCTTTTCAGTGGGTAATGTTCCTTCACTGATCGTGAGATCGCTCAGTTTGAGTTCGCGGACGTACTCATTCGCTGTCAGTGTCGTGCAGAACAGGATGAGGACGATGGCGAGTCTGGTCATGTGAACTCCGGGGCGGGCATGTGATCGCTGCTTCGGCGCGCCGCAAGTGGCCCACCGCATCAATTGCAACAATTCACGGTTGCTGTGCTGCGCTGCCGCACAGGCTGAACGCATGGAGTTAGCAAAAGCGGAAACCATCTTGCGCGGGTTGAGTGATGATCATCCCTATCCGGCGATGGTCATCGATCGGATCTTGATAGATGTGGAGCGCGCACACGGCCATGCGGCGGTGAATCACTTGATCACGGCGTGTGCGCTCACCCGCCGTTTCGGTATTCGCAAAGTATGGCCAGACCAAGGCCAAGGTCGCGGAAGCGGGTCGACCTGATCGAGGCACGCACGCTGCGTTGGCATGGGCAGCCATTACTGTACGGCAGGTAATGTAGAATGCTCGAATGGCGAAAGAAAATACTCCACGCGCATGGTTTTTAGTACCCATTCGAGCATTCTACATGCAGTCCCTGTTTCAGACCTGACCTTGACGGCATTGATGGGTAGATGCCACTAGCCACTTGGCAATGCTCGCATAGCCTTTGTCCATGGTTGCAGGAACAAGCAAAAGCATGGCCTGGGTCGCATTCCTGGGCATCTTGATTCCCCTCGGTATCGGGCTGTGGTTTATGGCACCGGTGTTCTTGCCCATCTACATGTGGACCAAGGTCGATCTCAAGGCGATCAGCGCAGCCAAGGGGATTCCTGAAACGCAACTAACGACGGAGTTCAAGTTGAAGGTCCGTTACAATCCACGCGATGGCAAGGAGAGCGATCCCATGCCATGGCAAATCATCGAGATGGAACCGACGTGGGCATCACTGCATCCCAACGATAGCGATAACGACGAGAATAAAACGCTGGTTCGCTGCACGTTCATCAGCGGCAATGACGGCAAGTCACCGTCGAAGGCATTCATCAATTCCTGGAAGGATTGGTATTGGACCTGCAAAGCCATCCGCTTGCCCCCTGGTTCGCTCGGATTCAACACGAAGCGACCGGTGGTGATCTATGACTCGACAACCATGACCAAGATGGACTTCACCAACACCGATACGACGCATCGCGACATTCTTATGGGCAGCTGGGACAGTGACGACAAGGTGCGCGACTGGCCAGACCGCGACGACGGCTTCGTGTGGTCGGGCGCGCAGTAGAGCCCGTCCGACCAGTGCGTTGTTTAGGCGAGCAGTTCGGTCAAATCCGCTGGCTGATGACGTAGTCCAACAAAGAATGGCCCGAACTCTGCGTACCAGGCGCTCGCGGGATCATAACGCATCTCGGTGACCAGCTTCTTGAAGACGAGCGGATCATTGGCGTGCAGGCTGACGCCCCACTCCCAGTCATCGAGGCCGATCGCACCCGTGACGATCTGCAGGACTTGATCGCGATACTGCGCTCCAACTCGACCGTGCGAGCGCATGAAATCGCGGCGTTCGTCGCCGGTCAATGCGTACCAATTCTTGATCTCGCCCCGGCGCTTACTCATCGGATAGAAGCAGATGTGCGAATGCGAGGGGATCTTGCGGAACAGGCGTTCCTTGAGGCCTTCGGTGTTCCGTTCAACTTCGGCTTTATAGGCCTCGTTCCAGCTGGCTGATTCTGGCGTGAGTCCACGCGCCATGAGTGACCGCCGTGCGCCAGCGGTGACTTCGTAAAGTCCGAGCTCGATCACCGACAGGAACGAGTAACTGGGTTTGAGGTAACCGTGCAGGCGCAGGCGGCGGAATGACAGCTCGACCTCGTCCAGTGCGGCGACGCTTTCTCGGTAGTGCAGGAACAGGAAGTCGGCTTTCTGTCCAACCACCGAATACAGTGCGGTGTCGCCACGCTCAATGCTGGAATGACGCTCGAACCAGGCCTTGGCCTCATCGATGACGTCATTGCCCTCGTGACAGGCGCGCCATAGCGGCCAGTCAACGACGTAGCAGTCATGGAGGACGTACCAGCCCTCGCGGGTCTGGGGGATCTCAATCTGGGCTTCACTCATGCGCGGCAGCGTAGTGCTAGGCTCGGCCAGGCCAGTCATCGTCAGTTTGCCTAGCCTTTACCACAGTTGCATCGAGGGTGTTTTCCTCTACGGTTCCGCGCGTCATCCACCGCCAAGCTAGCGAGGAGCAATCATGAGTAATCCCGTCCTGTCCGAAGAGCGCTGGAGCCAACTCCGCGATGTGAGCAACGTCGGCAGCAACGTCATGACCGTCGATGGCACGGTCACCAAGACCGGTTTCTTGCTCGTGATCCTGCTTGCCACGGTTGGGCTCATGTGGAACGCGTTTTGGAACGGTGGCGCCATCGACATGAAGGCTGTGATGCCCTGGTTGATCGGTGGTTCGATCGGCGGCTTGATTCTCGCCCTTGTCGGCATGTTTGCTCCGCGCTGGGCGATGCTCACCGGCACGCTGTATGCAGTCGCTCAGGGTCTTGTTATTGGCGGCTTGACGATGTTCTTTGAGTCGATGCCGGCATATCACGGTTTGGCACTGACGGCGGCTGCATTCACCGCCGCGACGTTGATCGGCATGCTGATCCTCTATCGCACCGGCATCATCAAGGCGACGCCTGGTCTGATCAAAGGCATCATCATGGCGACAGCCGGCCTCATGCTGGGCATCGGCATCTTGTTCCTGCTCAACCTGTTCGGCATCGGCGGCGGCATCGTGGCCACCCTCTACGGCAACGGCCCGATCGGCATTGGCTTCAGCGTCCTGTGCGTTGGCCTCGCTGCATTCAATCTGATCGTCGATTTCCATGTCATTGAAGAAGGCGCCAAACACAACGCGCCGAAGTACATGGAATGGGTCGGCGCCTTTGGCCTGTTGGTGACCCTGGTGTGGCTCTACATCGAGATCCTGCGTCTGCTCGCCAAGCTGCGTAGCCGCTGACCGACCGCGGTCATGACGTTGCTAAGCGGAGTCGCCATACGATGGACGGCGCTCTTGGGCGTTCTGTTTCTGGCGTTGGGCTGCGGCAACAGTGAGCCCGCAAAACCGTGGCCGCCCGTGGTTGGTCAACGCTATCCAGATCTGACCGTGCAGGCACTCGATGGATCTCAGTTCCAGCTCGCACGTTTGGCGGGTAAACCAGTGCTGATTGAACTGGTCGGGATGACCTGTGTCGGCTGCCAAGCATTTCTCGGCGGCAACAACAAGGGGATCGGTGGTTTCGGAGGTAAACAACCACAGGCAGACCTATCTGCGGTGGACGAGTATCTCAAACAATATGCACGCGGTCTGACCAAGGGCGATGCACGTTATACGTCGGTCATTCTCATTCTTTATGGAATGGATGAGGGTGCACCGACGTTGGCTGAGGCCAAGAAATTTGCCGAGCACTTTGCGTTGACCACGGTGGCGCATCAGCTCGTTCTGATCGGTGACGCCCGTTACATTCGCGACGATTCCCGCAGTCTTATCCCGGGATTTCACCTGCTTGATCGCGAGTTCATCTTGCGTTCTGACGCTGCTGGAATCCACGCGCCACACCACTATTGGGATCACTCATTTCCACTGCTCGCCACGCTTGTCGGGCAGTGAACATCGGAGTCGGTCGGGAATCGACTCGGTCGGCTGGATCAATTGGGGAACAAGAGGACTTGATGAACCAAAAAAATGGGCGTGTAGAATGATCAGAACAAGCCCAGACGATACGATAGACGCAGCCACCGTTTACTCATCCAAGCAAGTGGTCCTGGCTGAACGATCAGTTCAAGTGCCCGGACTGCGGCACTGCGCAGACTGACATCAGATCCCAGGGTGTATTCATGTCCGGTCAGGGCGTGTCGCCATCTCGTCAGTCGCTGTTCTGGTACTTCGGTCAGGGCCTGAACGAGGCCATGGATGATCTTAGCGCTAGCGTCCGCGTCCTTTTCCAGTGCGGGTAGCGGGTCGGGAGCCGTGCCACCGAGCGCAGTTTCAAACGCGACCCAACGGCGGTGCTTGGGTAGTGTCTGATCTTCTGGGTGGGTCTTGGCAAGTTCCAACGCGCGCTGTCCGATGTGTAGAGCCTCGGTCGGTAGACCAATTAAACGTCGGCTTTCTGCGGCATTCCACAGCATCCATGGCTCCGCATCAGCGCGTTCTTGCCAGTCGCTAGTCCAACTCACCGCATCCTGGGCACGATCAAGTCGCATGTAGGCATAGCTGACGGTTCCCCACGATGACGTCGCCGCACGCAAGACGGAGGCGAAGCGTTTAACCGCTGCGGTTACGTCAAACCCGCGCACTGTCTCGGCAGCGACTTCAAGATGATGGACGAGTGCTGCGCGTTGTGCCTCAGTGCCGAGCGCGGCGATCCGATCGAGTATGCGTCGGGTCTGCAGGCGATCGACGAAGCCTCGTGCACGTTTTCGGCTGATGCGGATTGCCCAATGTCCGGCAAGTCCGACTCCGGCGGAAGAGTTACAGGCACGATCAATGATATGCCACGCCTGTTTGGTCAGGCCGGATTCATCACAAGCTTGCAACGCTCGCGACATGTCAGCAAACGGGCAGTTCGGATCATGAGTCAATGTGGTCAGTGCTTGGGTGGCAGCATCGCGATCGCCGATCCGTGCGAACGTCACCACCTGCCACGCCTGCGCCCAAGAACCAGGTGCTAATTGCAATAATTGCGCAACCGTAGCGCGTGCTTCATCGTGCAAACGAAGATCCAGAGCAAGATCCAAGCGCCAGGCCTGGGCAAAGCGGTAATCGTGTTCGATCGCAATCGCTTTGCGGAATGCTTCAATCGCTTCCTGCTTGTTATTATGCATGGCCTTCGCTTCACCAAGACGCGCCCAGGCGCCGGCATCGGTTGGCATCAGACGGGTCAGTGCCTCGGTTTCTTGCAACGCTTCGTCGCGGCGATCTAACTCGACCAGCCAGTCGATGAGCAGGCGACGCGCATCAATGGCATTTGGTAATTCGCCAATCAGTTGGCGCAGCATGGTGATACCAGTGTCCAGCCCAGACATGCGCGACTCAATGAGGGCAAGACGAATCCGCAATTCAACTGGTGGCTTCCCGCCAAAGATCGGCGGATTGCATGCGAGTCTTGCTTCGACGGTGTTGCCAAGCCGATCCAGTTGTTCGGCCAGGAGGTCGTTACTCTCAAGGTGGTGCGCATCGATAGCCAGTGCAGCGCGCAAGCAGCGCAGTCGTTCCTCTCCCTGTTTGATCGGATCCAGCAAGCGTGCAAGTGCCAATTGAGCAGCGCGATCGCGCGGACGCCGTTGGGCTAAATCACGGGCAAGTTCAAGTGCGCGTCCAGGAATTCCCGCGCGATCTTCGTTTTCAGCGAGGCTTCGCCAGGACCACGCATATCCAGGATCAATGCGCAGGGATCGCTCCCATGCGGCGCACGCTTCAGCAATTTTTCCTGATTTGGCGAGGGCATCGGCGAGCCAGCCATAGTTCAAGGGATCCTGTGGATCTTGCTTGATGATGCGTTGCAGTTCGGCAAGTGCCTGGGCAGGTTGTCCATTGGCTTCAAGTGCGGCTGCCAGTTGACGAGCCGGAGTTCCCCAGCTTGGTGACAACGCGATTGCGTGACGCAACGCTGCCATTTCGCCAACGCGATCGCCAAGCTGGTGCAGGCATTGCGCCAACTCCACACGGGCGCGCGGCAAGAGGGGGAATTTCTTGCAGCATTGATCAAGCAGCACGAGCGCATCGGCGCCACGGCCTAGATCGCGTAACTGCGCTGCTGTGGCGCACCAAGCATGCCATAAATCGGGGCGTGCGGCGAGCGCTTGCTGGAGGTGGCTCAACAGTTCCTCGGGCGGAACCGTGCCGGTGGCAAAGCGTCGATAGGCGAGCAGTCCATCGCCCATTACCACCTGTCGACGTAATTCATCGTGGTAGGCGCCTAGAATGTTATGGCGTTCGTGCACATCCCCATGCAGGTCCAACCAGCGGTGAAGTGCATATTCACTGTCAGCATCGATTGCCAGAGCGCGGCGATAGGCGGCGCCCGCAGCCACGCGATCATTGCGCGCGCGAGCAACATCGCCGGTGAGGTTCCAAGTTCCTAGATCGCGATCAGCCAGAGCTTGAGCGCGTTGAGCATCGGCCAAGGCACCGTTGATGTGAGCGAGCGAGAGGCGCAGAAATCCACGTTGGCGAATCCACCATGCGTCGTCCGGACGCATGCGGATCTGTTCGTCGGCGTGCTGTTCAGCGGCTATCGGGTCGTCAGCGCGCAGCCAGTCGCTGAACGCCATCGCGAGTTCGCGACTCCACGGTAACAATTTCGACGCTTCCCGTAGGACAGCAACCGCAGCCGGTGGTCCATCGCGATCGGCCCGCAATCGCGCTATGCTGCGATGCAGGTCGGCAGCGTATGGCTCGCTGGCGGACGCTTCCTCAAGCAGGCGCAGCGACTCGTCACGCTCACCGAGCATTTCTTGGATTGATGCGGCACCACGCAGCCACTCGCCCCGGTGTACACGGCCGTCGGCCTTGGTTAGGTGATGGCGCGCTGCGTCTGGATCGCTGATTGCTCGGCGTCGTGCCAGGAGCATGTGCAGCGATCCATCGTCGGGTGCAGCGGTAAGTGCCGCAGACAGAATCTGTTCGGATTCGGAATCACGATCAAGCCGATCCAAGGCCCAGGCAAGCATGATGGCTGGTTGCGGAGATAGTTTCTTGGATTCGTTCCATTGCCAGCGCAGTAGTGCTATTGCCGCCGATTCTTCGCGGCAGAGTCGCGCAGCGTCGACGTAGGCATAGGCATGCTGATCTGCAGCTGGGTCCAGGCAGCGCGCCCAACGAAAGCAGCGCGCTCGCATGGCCGGTTCTTCTTCAAGATTGCCGAGTATGTGGTAGGTGCCTGCGTCCTGGCCGAGTCGACGCACGGCGCGTTTCGCCAGCGCCAGTGCCTCGGCATGATGACGACGATCGTAGGCGAGCCGTTGCGCGAGCTGTGCGGTCAGCGTCGGATCGGCATCGGCTGTGCGTCCTAATCGTTCGAGGAGTTCAAGGCGTTCACCGTGACGGTCGAGCGACCAGAGACAGCTGAGGACGGCCAAGGCAAGGCGCGCATCATTGGGAAATGCTGCGGCCTGGCGACGGGCGGCGGTAAGCCGAGTTTCATGATCGCCATCATAGGCGGCGATGCGTTGCTGTGCTTCTAACGTCAAAGGGTGATCGGGAGCCTGGCGTTCCATATCGGCAAGCGCTTGTGCACTGCGTAGTCGGTCGTGTTGTCCAAGTGATTCCAGCAGATTGAAGCGTAAATCCCAGAGTATTGCGTCGGTCAGGTCGAGGCCAAGTAACTCGTCGCGTCGAGCGTCGGGTGCGACGATGAGTCCACGCAGTGGTACTTGTTCATAGCGAGCGTACCATTCCTTCCAGGCAACCTCTCGCCGATACCATGAACCGGGATCACGCAGAATGATGGTCCCCAATCCGCTATCATATCCAGCAACGGCCTGCAAATGCGCCGAGGCTGATTCGCGTGTAGTGACGGCAAATGGCAGTCCGCGATCAATCAACGCACAGAGCGTCTCCCAGGTGACCGTGAATTCACGGACAACCAAACCACGCTTCACGCACCATGAGCGTTCCTTCCAGTCGGAAGTTCCGATCCACCAGATCGCGTCGCGGACTTCGTCCTGTCCGCCAGGTAGGCCATGAAAGGCCAGGAGCGAGGCGAGCGTCGCTGGCCCGCAGGTGGCGTGATCTTGTAGTACGATGGGCACCGCGAGTACACGTCGCTGCGATTGGTCGCTGGCAGCCATCAGGCGCTCATGCAACTTCGGATCGGCGTTGACGGATAAGGTACGTGCCCCGACGCGATCACCGCGCCGCCAGCGGTCTTGGGCGAGACGGCCAGCTATGGTTGGTCGAAGTTGGTCATCTGCCAGCGGTGCAAGCGTCGGGCAGCGACTCGCAGCGGCGTCTGCCTCGTCCCAGAGTTCAAGCTCCGACGCCAGGTACAGGCGTTGCCAACACACCATAAAACTCTGACCAGTTGCCTCATCGCCACGCCGGAGCCAAGTAAGTGCCTCATCGATGCGTCCAAGTCGAACTAATAAATCAGCGCCACTGAGGATCGCCGGTCGAAATCCTGGCCATTGCTGCAGCGTTTTTGCAAAACAAGCGAGTGCCTCGTCTGGTCGGCCTTGGGCGGTGAGCAAGCTTGGACGAATCGTGCTGAGCCACGGCTCATCGGGAATGGCAGTGTCGAGGGTGTCGACCAGTTCGGAAACGGCCGCGAGATCCCGCACCGAAAGCAGCAGTTCACAACGAAGCCCGCGCGCGCGGGCATCGTTGTCAGCCCAGCTTGCAGACAGTTCGCTAAGAGCTCGCCACGCCGCATCGGTTCCGCGGCGCGACCAAATCAGGCGGATGCGACCCTCGATCGCCACCGGATCATGGCGCTGCAAACGCCACATGCGCCAGACGAGTTGGTCATGACGCTTGCTGTCGCCAAGTTGGCGTACCAATAAGGCGCCCCAATACAGCGCCGTCGGATCGCTCCAAGATTCAGGCGCGGACCAGCGTTGACAGAAATCCCACGCATCAAGGAATCGTCCATCGCGATACAGGCGTTGCCCGGCCAGAACGTCTGAGCGGAGCGGTTCGTTGGTTGACTGCGCCATGTGGCATCACACTGAGGGTGATCGACGAGAGGGAATGCGGCGAGACGTAGACGGCCAACAGCAGATCCAGTTGCTCTCCTACTTCAAATAGCGAATCGCCACTACGCGATTGCCCTTCGCATTGTAGATCACCTTATCCATCAAATTTTTGATCAAGTGCACGCCGTAGCCGCCGAGGCGTTTGCCCTCGTTTTGCCGGCGTTCGATGTGGCCGATCGGATCGGCGCTGGGATCAGGTAAGCGACCAGGATCGAAGCCGGGGCCTTCGTCTTCAATGTAGACCATCACCTTGCCGGGCAGGATGCGGCAGCCAAAGACGACTTTTTTATTGGCGTCGAAGCGGTTGCCCCACTCGATCGCGTTGCGGCCAAATTCATCAAGGGCGAGGCGGACTTCGCTGGCGATCGGTTCCTGAATGCGGAAACGTTCGAGCAGGCCGAGAAACTTACGATACTTGAACAGGATCGACTCGCTGGTCTGGCCAGTGACTTCGAACCAGCCCATGGGGTCATATTCAACTTTCATCGCTTCGCCGACCATCGGGCGATGCTGAAGGGCGTTCGCTGCCGAGGCGAGCAAATCGTCAATAGATACCGGTTTGACGAGAAAGTCGCAGGCACCACGTTTGAGGCAGCGCACGACAACGTCATCATGCCCGAGGGCCGTCAGCATGATGACCGCACCGGGATATTGTCGCTGATGTAATTCTTCAAGCAGTGCCTCGCCATCTAAGCGCGGCATGATGATGTCGCTGATGATGAGATTGTAACGCGTTGGATGCTGAATCAGGCGATCAAGCGCATCGCGTCCATCGGGCGAGGTATCGACCGTGACATGGGGCCCGAGGTCGCGCAACGTTTCGGCAAAATGATCACGCAGTGCTGGCTTATCCTCAACCACGAGGATCGTCGCTGGATTCTGCTGCTCGCTGTCGGTCATGCCGCCCTCTGGCGGGATGGTGTCGGCCCGGCGACGGGTTCCAAGGGTGGAGTGCAGATCGTGGGTACCGGAAAAGGACTGGGCTGGGCATGGCTACGAAATGCTGGAATGCTGGAATGTTGGAATGCTGGAATGGAGAGACTAAGGAGGCCTAGACTTGCACGCTGTTGCTGGGACTTGAACGAGTTTGGGATTACTCAAGCGTGGTAACGCTCAGTTTCCAGCATTCCAGCATTTGGCATTCGTGGCTTCCCTCACTCACGCCCGCGGATGAAACTTCCGATGAATATCCCGCAGTCGTGACGCATCGACGTGGGTGTAGCGTTCCGTGGTGGTAAGGCTCGCGTGCCCAAGCAGGGCCTGCACGGTGCGTAAATCCGCTCCGCCTTGCAGCAGGTGGGTCGCGAAGCTATGGCGCAGTAAATGCGGCCAGACCGGCTTAGTGATCCCAGCGAGCTGTGCCGCATCGTGGACGAGCTTCCACAGGCCTTGGCGATGCCACGGGCGACCACGCGGAGAGAGCAGCAGTGGCTCGACGCGTCCAGCGGGGTCAAGCGTATGGCGCAGGCCATCGCGATACGCCTTCACGGCGCGTCGGCAGCG
Source organism: uncultured candidatus Brocadiaceae bacterium (assembly GCA_964652775.1). GTDB lineage: Bacteria > Planctomycetota > UBA11346 > UBA11346 > UBA11346 > UBA11346. The sequence continues at coordinate 49,736 of CAZZAM010000014.1, forward strand.
CTCGCCAATTGGAACCAGTCGCTCTTTGCCGCCTTTGCCGCGCAGGAGTGCCAAACGGCCTTTCTCTTTTAGGTCGGTGCAGCCAAGAGTGATGACTTCTGTGGCCCGACCACCGAGGGCATAGAGCAGTTCAAGAGCGGCCTTGTCACGTGGACGCATGGGTCCATCAGGTGGGCTGGCAAGCAGACGATCAACTTCATCAGGGCTGAGGATGTCCGGAACCGTTTGCCAGATTCTTGGTGCTGGGGTGAGGTGAATGCGATCACGGACGAGTGCGCCCTCTTCGACCAGAAAGCGCGACCACATGCGCCATGCAACCAAGCTTTGTGCCAGGGTGGCTGGTCCGAGGTTACGGTGATCACGCAACCAGCCGAGACAGCTGGCGATCTCATCGGGGCCGAGTGCGTCTGGTGTTGCTAGGCCAAGCGCCTGCATGGCGTCATGCAGATGACGGAGCGCGGTCCGGTAATCACGCACGGTGTTTGCCGACAAGGCGAGTGCGAGACGAACGTGATCAAGAAAGCGGTCCGCCAATAATGGCAGAGCAGCGTCCTTCATGCTGAATGCCACAATCCGGAATTCCGGGCAGCACGAGTGAAATTCATGCGCGTTTAGCAGCGCGAGTGAGGATGCCTGCCAGGTGGCTGGCTCGTGGTGGCGATGGCACCCAGGCATCGAACCCAGGCGGGGCGGCCTGTTCAGCTCCACCGGCGAGAACGAGTGCAGCAGTTGAGCGGTGACGCCGGAGCTCGGCAGCGATCTTGAGCGCGCCGTGCGGTGGCAGGTCGGCAGCCAGGATGATGGCAGCATAGGCGACACGTTCTGCTGCAGCGATGCATTCTTCGGAGTCGGCAGCCATATCGACGCGACAGCCAAGGTCAGTGAGCATGGTTGACAGTACCCGAAGATTGCCCAGTCGGGCGTCAGCGATGAGTACCTGCAATCCATCGAAGCGGCGAGAGAACATGCCGGTACCAGCATGGCGTCGGGCACCGAGGAGCGTTGAACAGAGATTGCGGACCTGACGTCGGCGTATCGGTTTGCTGGAGTAGGCGATGCCCAATTGATCAGTCGGATGCAGACGGACGAAGCTGGTCAACAAGAGCAGCGGAACTTCGGTGAATGCGGGAATGGCGCGGAAGACACGTGCGATCTCGGTGGGATCATCGTCCACTCCGGCGGCATCAAGAATGGCCAATTCGGGACTGGCCTCACCAAGGATGGCTTGCGCTTCGTCAAGATCAGGAACGGCGACAACGTCACTTCCGCATTCAGCAAGGATGGAAGCAGTGACTGATCGAGCACTGTCGTGATCATCGATGATCAGCACCAGACGTCCGGTCAGCTCAGCCTGGAAGGGCGACGAACTGGTGGCGTCTTCACGCTCCAAGGTTAATTCGGCTGCGAATTCGCTGCCTTGATCGACCGCGCTGGACACCGAGATGCGTCCTCCCATGGCTTCGATGAGGCGCTTGCTGATCGCGAGGCCGAGTCCCGTGCCGCCAAAGCGACGGCTGATCGAATTGTCGGCCTGGGAGAACGGCTTGAACAACGTTTTTAATTGGTCGGGATTAACGCCGATGCCCGTGTCGCGTACGGCAACCCGGACCAGCGGGCGTTGGGGATGATCGCGAACCAGACGAACGGTGACGAAGATCTCGCCGCGTTCGGTGAACTTCACCGCGTTCGATACGAGGTTCAGCAGCAACTGGCGCAGTCGCGACGGATCACCACGCAGACGTTCGCCCAGTCGGGGATCGACCTCGCCAACCAATTCGAGATTCTTGGCATGGGCGCGATCGGCGATGACCTGTAGCACTTCTTCCAGCAAATCGCGGGGATCAAAGGGCAGATTCTCCAAGGCAACCTTGCCGGCTTCGAGCTTCGAGTAGTCGAGGATGTCGTTAATGATCTCCAGCAAACCCATGGCGCAGGAGCGTGAGGTTTCGGCGAAGTCGCGCTGTTGAGGATCAAGGTCACTGTCAAGCAGCAGGGTTGTCATACCGATCACACCGTTGAGCGGCGTGCGCAGTTCGTGACTCATGACGGCCAGGAATTCATCTTTGGCTGCTGCCGCCTCCTTGGCTTGGGCCAGGGTCCGGCTGAGATCGACTTGGGCATTGCGCAGATCAGCGGTCATGCGCTCGGCAAGACGGCGCGCGCGCTGCTGGCGATTCTGAAACTGGTATCGGAGGAGCAGACCCAGGAGACCAAGTCCAAGCGTACAGCCAGCCAGCAACCAGGGGACGGTTCTCACCCAGCCCGGTGTATTGGACGCGTAGGTCACGCGGAGGGTCCAGGGTCTGCCGCCAATGGCGCACGGCACGTCTATTCTGGGTCCAGTAGATTCGAATTTTGTGGCAGTAGATGCAAGTAGAGACTGTGGCGAGGGAGCGCCATCATAGACCTCAAGACCGCTGATCTCGGTGGTTATCGATACGACGTTGTTGAGTAACCGTGGCACTTCGATCAGCGTGAATACGACGCCGGCCATCGTTCCGAGACGATCATGCGGATTCCCTGGTTGAATTCCACTTTCGTAAATGGGCATTACGAGAAGCACAGAGCCAGCCCGCGAACCGGTTTGCAGCTGATCCGTGACCGCGTCTTGTCCGGTGGCCACTGCGGTGGTCAATGTAGTAGTGAAAGAGGGAATTCCGCTCAGGTCGAGGCCAGTAAACACATGTGCGAGATTCGCGGGGTGAGCATATTGGACGGGATAGGCTATGGGGTCTGTACCTTCACCATGGATGGCGAAATCCTCGCGATTCACTCGTTGTTCCTGAGCAACAAACTCGGAAAGCTTCGGTCGCGGTACCCTGGGTGCCCAGCCGATTCCGGTCAGAGAATGTACCGGCCAGTCGGACAGTGCAGAGGCGAAGGCGTCCCACGTTGCGGGGCTGATATCCAGGTGCGCGTTGAAGAGACCGCGTGTGCTGCGCAATAACTGGGTGTAGATTTGAAAGCGGCGCTCGAAGGTGCGACTGACGCGATCGGCGGCCGTATTAAAACGATCTTGCTCAATGTTTTCCGCTTGATGGAGCGCGATGAGCAACACCGCGACCGGCAACAGCACAAGCGCCACCAACCAGATCACGACACTGGTCAGCGGGCGCTTGGCGAGACTAAGCCGAATGACTGAGGTGTCGCCCATGGATCAGGATGCGTCGGTCAAGCGCGACCAAACCAGAGGTCGGATGACTTGAGATCGGCGATGCCGGCCGCCTTGGCCTGAAGGAACAACTGCATGCGGTAGCCGATGCACATCGTGAGCGTGCCCTGAAACAGCGATTGGGCCAGCGGGAGTGTCCCCTTGCCGCCCATCTGCTTGACCCGCTTCAGCGCGAAGTCGCGTTCAGACAGCGATTTCAGCTGCTTGGTGATGGCCTTTTCCTGCTTCTTGAGCGCGGCGGCGAAGTTGCGCAGGGTCACTTTCTTGGAACTGGCTTCGAGCTTGTCCCAGTGGTCCCATGAGCCGGTCACATGGTAGCCGACGCCAGCTTGGGCATTGATCGTCAGGTACTGCAGCAGATCGAGCGTCGAACGCTGCGGCTTGGTGAAGCGGAACTTCAGGTGCTTGGGGCGCAGGCGTCCGGCGAGGTGGGTGAGGATGGCACTCTCGCGCTTGAGTGCGGCGAGGAATTCGGTCTTGGTCAGCATGGTCAATCTCCGGGCGCGGGTGTATGGCGCAGGGTGGGTGGGCGCAATGGGGAGGAGGGGAATGCTGGAATGCTGGAATGCTGGAATGCTCGAATGTTCGAACGATGTGATCAGGCGCATTGGTCGAGATCTCGTCTTAAGTTCCGCAACCCGGGTCTGGATCGTTGTCCTCTCTCCATTCTAGCATTCCAGCATTCCAGCATTCCAGCATTTGGCATTTCTGTTATCACTTAACCTCTCCACGGGCGATGTAGTCGACCCAACCGCGTGATGATCTCGCGGGCGCGCAGAACTGCTGGGTGATCGCTGTCGGCGAATGGTGGCGGTTGATTGGGGTCGGGTTCAGGAATAGTGCCTGTTCCCACAATCACATTGCCGGTGAACGAGCCGTCGTAGTCGCGTACCGGTAGCAGGGTCTTGGCTGGCCAACCACAGTCGGCTAGCAATTCGGCACAAGTATGAGCGGCGGTCAGCAGGACGTCGTCGATTTCGAGGACGTTGACCCACAACTCGGCGCAGTGGCCATGCAGCGCATTCAGCAATTCGCTGGGATAATAACTGCTTGGGCCGGTGCGAAAGGCGTCGAGCAGTCCAAGTGACCACTGATCACCACGGTGCAGCCAAGCGTATTCAAGAATATCCTGCTGTACGATGTCGATGCGGCCGCTGTGCACCGCATCGGTCAACGCTGGGAAATGGGCGAGGGCGAGGGTGATCACCGCCGGATCAATCTCCACGATGGTTACGCGCACATCTGGCAGGGAGGTGGTCAACGCTACCGCTCCGGCGCCACAGCCGAGCCCAGCCATGAGGATGGATCCGCGCGGCTGTCGTCGGGCCGGCAATAGCCAGGCTAGGTGGTACGGTGGATCGGGGATTGGACCTGGTTGTGCGCCAGCTGAAGTCCCTGGGGCAAGACGATAAGCGCCCTGACACAGGCAGCCGCACCAGAACGAACGGATGCCATCGTGATCGCGCACTTCCAGGCGACCAAACATACCAGTGGCATGGGCGACAAGGACTCCGGCTGGCTCATCAAAAACCATGGGATTACCGTGCGATCTGGTGGTCACGGTAAGGAATGGGCGGTAAAACCTGACCCGCCTGCAGCAGGTCTGCTCCCCACGTCAGCACGTGGCCGTTCTCGTTACTGGCATTGAACAGGGTGACTCCGATATCAAGAAAACTCGCCAAGCGTTCATCGCGGCGCGGCGTCAGTCCAGCGCCAATGAACAGGAGCGGCACGTATTCGCGCTGACCGGATGCATCGCGTGTTATTGCACTCTGCCAGCCCGGGCGATCGACATTGGCAGCGTGATCACCAAAGATGACAACCAGTCCAGTTGGCGATGCGGTTAAGAATCCGCTGATGAGTCGATCCAGCGGTGCATCTATGGCAGCCAACGCACTGAGATAGTCATTCGCCTGGTCGTCGCTGGTCAGGCGTGGGCCGTTCCACCACGCTTTATGATTCTGGAACGGCGCGTGGCTGGACATAGTGACGACGTGGAGGACGCGTGGTGATGGCAACAGCGGCAAGCGGGCGAGAACGGCGGTGACCAGCTCAGTATCGCGCGCACCGAATTCACCGGGATGTTGCCTAAGGCCGAGCGTGGTCAGGTCCCACAGGTCGAAACCGAGGCGTGGCATGACCTGGGCGAAATTGAAATAGATACCAGGCAGACCATGGGCGAGGGCGGCGCTCCAGCCAGCGCGCCGGAGTTCGGCGACCCACGAGTGTGGCCACGCGTAGCCGCGCACATCAAACGATACCCGATCCCACAGCGGTTGGCAGCCAGCGATGATCGCTACATCGGCGTCGGAGCTGCCGCCGGGGCCGTGAAAACTAAGACACTGCGGATAATAGATCCCGCTGGGAATCCGCGCCGCGAGCAATGGCATCGCCCATTCGATGCCGCCGACATCCAGCGATTCACATTGGATCAGGAGGATGTCGCGGCGTTCGCTGCCACTGCTCAGTGTGCGCAATGACGCACCGTAATGGAATCCATCCGCCCCATTCGGCCCAGCGAGCAGATCATGCACTTGAATGGCCAGCAAGCCGAACTCCGGCACAAACACGGTTGGTGCGCTGTAACGCTCCATGCGGTCGCGCTCCATGTGTCGCAGCACAGCATGCGTACGCCACCACAACAAGCCGGTGACGATCGTCAGCAGCGTCGCACAGACTCCCGCCACTCGCCAGTTCGCTGGCTTCGACTCGCGATACCGCAACCACAGCAGCAGGAACGGCAGATCGAGCAGGATCCACAGCATCGGCAGGCTGAGGGGAATGGCTCCATGGCCGACCGCAGTGGCGCCTTCGTTGCCTGAGGACAGCACAGTGTACACCGACAGATAGAGTCCGAAGTAGGTGAAGTAACTCCAACACACGGTCAGGTAGAGCGCTTGCAGTATCCACGCAATAATCGCTGCGCTGCGGCCCAGAGAGCACGCGGTCAGCCACCACAACGCTGACAAGATCAACGAGACAACAACGCCCGACTCGGTCTTCCAGGCATCGAAGTGACAGAAAGACAGATACCAGTCGAATAGCGACAGCTTAGCCGTACTGGCAATGATCAACGTCAGGGGAATCAGGAGCCGCGCGCCCATGCTAGAAAGCTCTCTTCAAGGCAACCGCAGAGGCGCAGAGGCCGCAGAGGTCGCGGAGGTAGAGGTTTGTTGCGAGATTCCAACTGACTGAATGTTTTCTGTTAGATGACTGCCAAATGAAGGCCTCCTCTGCGATCTCCGCGGCCTCTGCGCCTCTGAGGTTGCCTTGGATGTATTCAACAGAAACGGTTATGTTCACCGGAGTTTCAATAACGCCGCCGCGATGCGTTCCTGACAGCGCAACGCGCCGATCGCCGCGACGGTTTCGAACAGCGGCGGTGTCTCACGCCGGCCAGTCGTTGCGACGCGCAGCAGGCTGAAGGCGATCTTCGGCGACCACAGCGCGGCGCGCGCCACATCGTCGGGCGTTGGCTCGGCAGGCTGCTTGCTCTGTTCAGTGCAGACCGCGCGGATTGCCGCTTCGACCGTGGCGGTATTCCACGGGCTATCGGCAGCCTGCAATTCCTTGATCGCTTTCTGAAAGGCTTCCAGCACGGCGCGGGCCTTGTCCTTCTCGACGCCCTTGGGCAGCAGGTCTTCGAGGTGATGGGTGACCGCGACGGCGTAGAACGGTTCACTTTGCGCGAGGAAATCGCCACCGCGAGTCAGGCGCTCCTTCAGCAGTGGAAACAATTCACTGAACCGGGTATCGACCGCGCGCACGACCTCGTCGCGCATGCGCTCAGGCGAGAGCTGGCGGAACCACAGGCCCTGGATGTGATCAAGCTTCTTGAGATCGAAGACCGGGCCGACCACGTTGATGCGGTCGAGGTCGAAGAAGCCAGCCATGTCGGCCAGCGAAAACTGATCTTTTCCCTCCGGATGGCTGTGACCGAGCTGGGCGAGGAAGTTGAGCAGTGCCTCAGGCAGGAAGCCCTGGCGTTCGTACCACAACAGGCTGGTTGGATTCTTGCGCTTGCTGATTTTCGACTTGTCGGCATTGCGCAGCAGACCGACGTGGACGTATTCGGGCGGCGTAAAACCGAGATGCTGGTTGAGCCAAATGTGCTTCGACAGACTGTTCAGCCATTCTTCTGCGCGAATCACGTGGGTGATGCCCATCAGGTGATCATCGACCACGGCGGCGAGGTGATAGGTCGGCCAGCCGTCGCCCTTGAGCAGCACTTGGTCGTCGATGTCCTTCCACGATTTCACGATCGGCTGTTTGCGCAGACGATCCTTGTACACGAAGTCGCCCTCCAGTGGCGTCTTCATGCGAATGACATGCGCGACTCCGGTTGCAGCGCGGACCTTGGCCTCGGCGACGGGGATCATTCGGCAGCGGCGATCGTACATGATCGGTAACTTGGCGGCGGATTGTGCGGCGCGCATCGTCGCGAGATCGGCGGCAGTACAAAAACAGTGATAGGCATCGCCCTGTTCAACCAATTGGTCGGCATACTTCCGATAGATGCCTAGCTTGACGCGCTCGGACTGAACGTATGGCCCGTGAGTACCGCCGACATCGGGACCCTCATCGTAGGTCAGGCCGAGCCATTTCAGCGAGCGGTAGATCGCCTGGGCGCTCTCGGGCGTACAGCGGGTCTGATCGGTGTCTTCGATGCGCAGGATGAACTTGCCGCCGTGGCGACGGGCGAAACACCAGTTGAGCAACCCGATATAGGCGGTCCCAACGTGGGGTTCGCCAGTCGGGGATGGAGCAATGCGCACGCGGACGGTCATGGGGGGCGGAGTGTTGGGCTAGCGCACGATGAGCAAGGAGGCAGAGGCGGAGAAAAGGAAGAAGGAGGAAGGATGAATGATGAAAACCGAATGCGTTTTCTCATAATTCTGCCTTCTTCCTTCTTCCTTTTTCCCCTATAAGCCCTTCCCCATGACCACGCCGTCCGGCCCTCCTGACATCGCGACCATCCTGTCACGGGTGAAACGTCCGAGCCGCATGGTGGTGACGGCGGGCATGCCGTATGCCAATGGACCACTTCATGTCGGCCATCTGGCCGGCGCGCATCTGCCGGCGGATATCTATGCGCGCTGGTGTCGCATGTTGATCGGGGCCGAGAACGTGCTGTTCGTCTGCGGCACTGACGACTTCGGATCGGCGAGTCCATTGGCGGCTGAGAAAGCCGGCAAGTCGCTTGATGGATTTCTCGCCGAGGTCCATGCCAAGCAACGGACCACGCTCGCACGCTATTCAATCCAGCTTGATATCTATTCAGGCACCTCGCGTCCCGAGAGTCGCTCAACGCATGTTGCGCATGCTCAGGACATGCTGGTGCGACTGCATGGCAATGGTCTGCTCCTCAAGCGCACCAGTCAGCAGTGGTTTGATCCGGCGATTGGTCGCTTTTTGTCTGATCGCTTTGTGCGCGGGACGTGTCCGAATCAAAGATGCGGTTCGCCCGACGCCTACAGCGACGAGTGTGATCGCTGTGGACATCAGCACGCTCCGGATGAATTACTCAACCCGCGCAGCGAGTTGAGTAGCGCGACTCCAGAACTGCGTCCGACCAAGCATTGGTGGCTCGACATGTGGTCGGTGTCGGAAACGTTGCGCGTGTGGTTGCAAGGCAAGGAGAAGACGTGGCGGCGCAGCGTGCTGGCCGACTCGCTTGATCGCGTGCATCCAGCCGTGCATTTCCCCAATACGTTCGAGGCCGCCTACAAGGACCTCAAAGCGACGCTGCCGCCGCATAAGAGCAAGTACACGGCTGGTAAACGCGTGCTGTTGCAGTTTGTCGACAAGGCTGCCCTCGAAACTGGCCGTGCACAGTTGACGGCGGCTGGCATCGAAAGTGTCTACGCCGATGAGTGGGCGTACCGTTCGATCACGCGCGATATCCCGTGGGGCATCGACCTGCCGCCGATCGATCCTGATCTTGCCGGCAAGACACTCTATGTCTGGCCCGATTCACTGATCGCGCCGATCGCGTTTACCCAGGCGGCATTGAAAGCCAAAGGCCGTGATCCCCAGGAGTGGAAGCAGTACTGGTGTGATCCGTCAGCGCGGACGGTGCAGTTCCTTGGCCAAGACAACATCTTCTTTTACGTGCTGATGCAGGGTGCGCTGTGGATCGGCTCGCAGGCGGATCCCAAGCGGTTGCCGATTGCTGGCGAGTTGCAGCTCACCGATGTCGTTGCCAACTGCCACCTGATGGTCAACGGCGAGAAGATGAGCAAGACGCGCGGCAATTTCTTCACTGGCGATCAGCTGCTGGATGAACGCGGCTACGACGCCGATCAGATCCGCTACTACATGGCGCTGCTCGCGCTGTCGGAACGACCGTCTGACTTCGAGTTCCAGAAGCTCGACGATCGCAACGCATTCCTCGCCGGTCCGATGAACGCCGCGTTCGAGAAACCGATCTCCGCCGTCCACGCCAAATTCGGCGGTCGTGTGCCCGAAGGCGTGGTCGGTGAGAAGGTCATGGCCGAAACCACGCGGATTATCGCGCGCTATGTCAAAGCGATGGATCGCGCCGACTACCCGAGCCTGCTCTTCGAGATCGAAAACTACGCGCGCACGGTCAACTCACTGTTCGCCCAGCATAAACCGCACGACGATCGTTTTCCTGAACCGGCGCGGCGCGATGCGTTGTTCGCTTCATTCCATGTGGTTAAGAATCTGATGATCATGCTGTACCCGTTCGTCCCGGCGACGATGGAACGCGTGCGCGAATCGCTGCGCCTGCCGAAGGACGTGTTCCGCATCGATGAACTAGGCAGTTCAATTCCAGTCGGACACGAGATTGGTCCGAAGGGGACGTACTTCCCTTCCGTGGGTCCACCACAGCAGATGGCGAATAGTTAGTATTCAGTCATGAAACGCTGGTGGATTCTTGTCATGGTTGGTTTGATTGTCTATCTTGTGGCCTATGCCCTACTGAGAGTGAATGGAAACATCATCATCTACACGCGGCTGGACACGTTTATGCGTGATGGCGTTGGGAATTCATTAGAGGGGAACCCTGACGAATCCAGGCCACATGGTTTTGTGGCCCTTTCAGAGTTTCGATGCTGTGTGATTTATTTCGACTCAGGTGCGCTGGAAGTGGTCGCCAAGATAGTATTCTGGCCGACCATAAAGATGGAATCCATATGCCTCAGTGCGCATGGATTTGTTCGGTCATTTTAAGATTTCGGCAATCTGTCGGTTTATCACGAGGTCGTTGATCTGCAGAACGTGCAATTACCGGACTGGCGTCTGGTATTGGGACAAATGAATCAGCCATATTGTACATGGGTCAACCAGCCCCAACGGGGCGGCGCTATCCCAGCCCAGGGCAACGCCCTGGGAACGTGGCGTTCTCTGCACCTGAGCCCTGTAGGGGCGACCCACACGATGTCCGACGCGATGGATCGCCCCTTCAGGGCTCGAACGAGGGGATGCCTAAACCCAGGGCGTTGCCCTGGGCTGGGATCAGTCGCCCCGTTGGGGCTTACGAAAAGTAAATGGAAACTAGCCTCAGTGCGCCGCCGCGGCCTTCTTCGGCTCTAGCAGCTTGGCCATGAACTGTGCTTCTTCGGTGAACGACGCGTCGTCCTTGAAGCGTGCGGCAGCCATGTTCGCCGTAGCGATGGCCTGCTTGGGCGCGCCGGCGATGGCGGCCGTCCACGCGATCGAGAACCACTTCGGCTTGTAATCGACCTCGTCGGCCCAGGCCTTCAGCACGGCTTGCCACTGCTTGTCATCGCACAGCGGGGCCATTTGTCCGATCAGCATCGCGGTCGCGTCGCGCAGTCGTTTGTCGTTTTGGCGTTTGACGAAGCGGAGTCGCTCGCGCAGACCTTTGTCATCAGCAGCGGCGATGGACCCCATGACGCCAGCATGGTGTTCAACTACGTCCAGGGACTCGTCGATGATGTTCAACTTCTTGCAGGCGTCGCGCGCTTCGGTGACCCGTTTCACCGACTCGGCAAGGCGAGTGCGATTGACTTTGGCCGGTTCGAGGACTTCACCGGCAGCGGACTCATCAGCGTCATCATCGGTCTTGCCGCGGAGTGCGCGGGAGGCTTCGCCCAGCCAGAATTGTGGGCAGATACGGATCCAGGGTAGATCACCTTCGCGCGAGGCCGACGCTGGTCCGGCGCTGCGCAGCATGTGGTTCTTTTTGCCAGCGGCTGGAGGTTTGGCAGCAAGTACTGCCGCCACCAGTTCGTCACGCTTCATATCCAGGGAATGGACGCGAGCGGCCAAGGCATAGACGCTGAGCGCTTCGGGTGGAGTCGGACCATCGAGGAATGCCAGCTTGGCGAACCACATGTCCAATACATCGCGGGCATTCTTCAGCATGGGATCCTTGTCGGCGGCGTCTCCCGCATGTTCCAGTTGGGAGATGAGGCAGCCGGAAAACACGCGGGTGATCCGCCTGACCGAGGCAAACTGGGGATCTTCGGACCACGCGGTAAGCGGGACGTTTTTGGCAGAAAAAATCATCACCATGCGCTGGGTCAGCGCTGCGATAGGGCCGAATGCCGAACTGGTGAATACCTTGCGAGCGCCTTCGGCGTCACCGACTGCCAACATGACCTGCGAGAGGCGCATGGAGAGTTCGGCGAAGCTGTTGCCAACTTTTGGCTTCAACTCGTCCAATGAACCAACGATGTCCTGGATCACCTTCTTGGCTTCGTCAGTCTTGCCACCACGGCGCAGAATGCCGATCAGACTCATGCGCTCCTGGAATAGAGATACAGGATCTTTGACCGCGGCGATCACCTCGCGGTAAAGCTTGGCCGAGGCATCCCATTGGCCGGTGGCGCGGAAAAGTCCGCCGAGTTCGCTGAAGTTGGCGGGGTCTTTATCTCCTGCTGCAATGAGTTTCTCCATCTTTGCGATGCCGCGCGCGTAGGTCTGATACTGCCAGTCACGCTGCACATCGATCATCGTCTTGGCGTAGGCCTCATCGGTGAAGATGCGCCAGCCGAGCTGGAACGGGCCGCGCGTGTTTTCGCCTGAGAAGCGCAGCAGGAGGCCGACCTGATCGGGCGAGAACGGCGCGTTGGGATCGAAGTGCGCGTGCGCGGCGCGCAGGGCGTTGGCCGCTTCGGGATCACGGAAGGCAACCGTTGGGCCGGTTTGCATGACTTCGACAACCCAGTCATTCCCTTCCTTGTGTGCGGAAGCAAAGGCGGTGTGCGACGGGAGAATCAACAGATGGCCGAAGCGGCCCTGACGCTCGGCGAGAGTTTGGTAGAGTTCAGCGAGATCATCGCAGTCTCCACGACATTGACCGCCAGTCGTTGCGCCAAGGGTTTGGACAGCCGTTTGGTGGATCTCGCCTTTGAATTCATTGTTGCCAATAACGAATGGGAAGCGTGGATCTGGACTGTCGTAGACGTAGGTGAAGAAGTACTCGCCGATCAGGTCAAGGTGCGCGGTGTCGGGCAGGGCTTTCGCTGATTCGGACAGGAAGCGTTCCATCTCAGCGGGCGTGTCGTTGCGAACGGGGACAACGGAACCGCGCAGGGTGATCAATCGGTTGATATCACCGTCGAGTCCACAGAGGAGCAGATGTGGTGGCAGCAGTCCGGTTGGCGTTGTTCGGCTTTTGCTTTCCTTAACCGCGTTGCGCCAGGTGCTGAGGTCGGCGACCAACTTGTCATCCTTGGCCGTCCAGGTTGCGAGCGTTGTGGTTCCATGCAGCACGGCAGCGGAGAGTGCTTTGCCAATGTCGCGTACGGGATCCGCTTTGGCCGGTAGTTCGACGACCAGGGCCAGTTTGAGACCACGGATGAGTCGCGGGTCGATTAATTCAGGCACTTGATGAGCGACTGATATGGCGGTGCGATCGCCCGTGAGGACCCAGCCACCGATGCCGAAAGCGTCGTTGCGTTCTTCGAGATGCGCCTTCTGTGGCCCATCAAATCCATTGATCGCTTGCGGTATGCACGCATCAGCGACGGCTTTTTCCAGAGCGGTGACACTAGCGAGATCGGCACCGCATTTGCGCAGAGCCCCACCACGTACGGCGCGGCGAGCAAATTCCGGACTGTAATCATCTGCCCGCGTGGTTGTGCCCTCGCTGGCTAGCTTTTTGACAAAGGCTGCCAATGCGCGTTGCGCTGGCACGTCGGGACCGTCTTTGGCTGCCTTGACTGATCCGAGGAAGCGTTCGCCAGCGGTGGTGATCGCCTTGCGCTCGGCCGAGCGGTCCGGCGCGGTGACGGTCGCTATTTGCCACGAACCGGCGGGCACTGCGAGCGCTGCGATCAGCACCGAGCGTTCAGCAAGCTCCTTTTCATCGAGCGTGGTTGGGGCTGGTGCGGGTGTCGGCGCAGGCACGGCCTCGCCAGAAAAGAGGCTGAAGACGCAGACCAGGAGGGTGCAGGTACGAAGCATGTGCGCACGCTGGAGCGTTTGCCGAGTTGACAAGCGATGGGTACGGTTTTGTTTGGCAACAACCAGCGGTCACGTGTGGCACACTCCGGTGCATCGCCGCGAAAATTCAGCTCAACGTTTTAACTTCGGCGGGCTCTGGCACCCAGGCGCCTGAGCGCCACCACAGCGTCCAGCCGGTCGCCTTACCATCCTTTTCAGATGATAAGTAGTGTTCTCCAGCCTTCTTGGCGAAGCGGACGTGGACTGCGTTTTTCTTGGGGTCCTCGGCCGGGCCGGTTGCTAAGTGACGGTACTTGTCTGGCAGTTCTGCAGCGTGGCGCTGCAGATCGGCGACCGTCGGATTCTTAGTCTCACGCACGCGCGGGTAGGTACTGGCCGACAAGAACAGGCCGTTGCCGCCATCGCGGAGCATGAAGTGGTCGTCGGCCTTGGTGCAACGCAACTCGGGCATGTGCACGGGCGGAATTTTCGGCGGTGCGGGCTGACCGCTGCGCAGCAGCTTGCGGGTGTTCTTGCAGTCGGGCCAGCCAGTGCAGGCAAAGTACTTGCCGAAGCGCCCGGTCTTGAGCTGCATCGGCTTCTCGCACTTGTCGCACGGGAAGGTCGGGCCGTCGTAGCCTTTGATCTTGAACTGGCCTTCTTCGACTTCGACGCCGGGACAGTTCGGACTGTTGCCACACAGATGCAGTTTGCGCTTCTCATCCAGCAGCCATGCGTCCATCGACGTGCTGCAGAGCGGACAGCGACGATGGGCGATGAGCGCAGCAACTTCGGCTTCGCTTGCCTGTGGGGCCTCGTCGCCTTCTTGTTCGTCGACTGGCTTCACGGTTTCGGCTTCGGCGCCGGTTACCAGATTCATGGTCTTGGCGCAGCGTTCTTTCGCTGGCAGGCCGTAACCGCTACAGGTCAGGAACACGCCGGTGCGGGCGAACTTCACCGCCATCGGACGTTTGCAGTCGGGGCATGGGATCGGCGTCGGCACCGGCATGACGGCTTCGAGCGTCTTTTCGACGTCGATCAGGCGCGCTTTGAACGGCTTGTAGAACGCGTCGAGCGTCTTCTTCCAGTCAGCGTTCGCCTCGGCGATTTTATCGAGGTCCAGTTCCATATTCGCGGTGAAACCAAAGTCGAGCAGATCGGGAAACGCTTTGACCAAGCGATCGGTGGTGATTTCGCCCAGCTTTTCAGCGCGAAAACGGCGCGCATCAAGGCGGACGTAACCGCGATCCTGCACGGTCGAGATGATCGATGCGTAGGTGGACGGCCGACCGATGCCGCGCTTTTCCATTTCCTTCACCAGTGAAGCTTCTGAAAAACGGCCTGGTGGCTTGGTGAAGTGCTGGGTTGGATCGAGCCTCTCCAACTTCAGCGTTTCACCGACGGTCAGCTCGGGCAGCACGACGTCATCGGACTTGGCTGGCGGCTGGACCTTGAAGAAACCGTCAAAGCGCAACACGCGTCCGCGCACCGCCAATTCACAATCACCGGCGCTGATCGTGACTGTGGTCGTATCAAACTCCGCCGGTGGCATCTGGCAGGCGACGAACTGGCGCCAGATCAGATCGTAGAGACGCACCGCATCCGACTCGGCTTCAAGCTGGTTCGCGCCGAGGTTTGCATCCGATGGACGGATCGCTTCGTGTGCTTCCTGAGCACCGGCTTTCGACTTGTACGAGATCGCCTGCTCGGGCAGGTACTCTTTGCCGTAACGCTGCGCGATCAGCTCGCGTGCTGCGGTCACGGCCTGTGCCGACAGATTCACGCTGTCGGTACGCATGTAGGTGATGTGGCCGGCTTCGTAGAGCCGTTGTGCCAGCGTCATCGTCTTTTTCACCGAGAAACCCAGGCGAATCGACGCGGCGGCCTGCAAGGTCGAGGTGATGAACGGCGCTGACGGGAACGAACGCTGCGGCTTGCGCTCGCTGGCGCTGATCCGGTACGTCGCGGGCTGCAGAATTTTCAGTGCGGCGTCGATGTGCGCGCGTGTCGTCGGTTCGAACTTGGCGCCACCACGGCGGACGACTTCGGCGCGTATGGGTGCTTTGCCAACGAGGTCGGCGTGCAGTTGCCAGTATTCGTCCGGTTTGAACGCCTTGATCTCGCGCTCGCGATCAACGATCAGGCGAACGGCCACCGATTGAACGCGACCAGCGCTCAGCCCGCGTGCGACCTTCGCCCACAACAGTGGCGACACTTGAAAGCCGACGACGCGATCGAGGAAACGTCGCGCCTGCTGCGCGTCGACGCGGTCCTGATTGATGTGACCTGGGTTGGCGAATGACTCTTGAATCGCTGCCTTGGTGATTTCGTTGAAGGTCACGCGAGCGAAGCGCGAATCGGGACCGCCGATGCATTCCTTGAGATGCCACGCGATCGCTTCTCCTTCGCGGTCCAAGTCGGACGCAAGCCAGACCTTCTCGGCCTTCTCGGCCGCGGCGCGCAGTTCAGCGATGACCTTTTCCTTGCCCGGCACGATTTCGTAGGTCGCTTCCCAGCCACGCTCAGGATCAACGCCCATCCGGCGGACCAGGGCGTCGGCCTTCTTCTTCTTTTTTTGCGCGGCGGTGACTTTGACCCCTTTGGCCTTGGCTTCACGCGCTGCCTTCAGTCGGTCTGCGGGGTTCTCGCCAGCCTGATCGCCGCCCTTGGGCAGGTCACGGACATGCCCGTACGAGGACTTCACCACGTAGTCGCGCCCGAGGTATTTATTGATCGTCTTGGCCTTCGCAGGCGACTCGACGATGACAAGGTTCTTGGCCATAAGGGGTCGCTTGAGGGGGCCTGTGTATCAAGACGACTGGGGATGCGTCAACCACGAACCGGGAAACGGGGGTGGTAGGAGGGCACGTAGAGATATATGGGATAAAGAGTTGGGCGCTGTTCAGTAGATCCCAATTTTAGCTATGACCGGCATGAGGGTGGGATCGTAGCTGTGGAGTTTGGTGTGTTGGCAACGAATGACTCGGTCCAATTCGCACCATCTGGCGGCATGAATCCTGAGCGTTTGGACGACATCTGTCATAGAGCGCCAACGGCGCGGCTCCATCCCAGCCTGGGCCAACGGCCCAGGTTTTCGTGTTCAGGGAATTAGGTGAGGGCCATCGGCCCGATTCATTGCGAGATGGGCCGGGCCGTTGGCCCTTGTGCACTGCGCCAATCCGTGAATTAACATCAGTCCCAGACGTGGCGCTCGTCGTAGGCAATTCCATATTTCGTGAGGAAGGATCGGTACTCCTCTTGGAACGTATGTGTTCGGTGGTGCTCTTCTTGGCTGTCGATGTAGAGGCGCAGAGCGTCGAGATCGGAAGGTCCAACGGAGAACGCACCGTAGCCCCGTTGCCACGCAAAGTCCTTTAGCGTGGGCGACTGTGTTTTGAGCCACTTGGACGATGAGGTTTTGAGTTCCTCTACTAGTGCTGCAGTTGTGATTGTGCGTGAGAGTCGAATGGCGAGATGTACGTGATCTGCGACACCGCCGACACGAAAGCATTCACAATCGGCATTGCGAGCAACGGTCGCCAGGTAGGCGTGCAGACCGGGTCGAATAGTCCCATCGAGGACAGGTGCCCGGTCTTTGCAGCTGAAGACGAGATGGACGAGGAGAAAAGACAACGACTGTGGCATGGCGAAGATGATGTGGCGTTTTCTCCAGGGCCAACGGCCCGCCGTTATCCCAGCCTGGGCCAACGGCCCAGGAACAAGGCCAACGGCCCAGGAACAAGGCCAACGGCCCAGGAATCCGATTAGCAATAATTCATAGGGCCATCGGCCCGAATTATTGCGGAATGGGACGGGCCTACAGCCCTCGTGTGTTGGACTCGTGACGGACCTGGGCCGTTGGCCCAGGCTGGGATAGAGCCGCGCCGTTGGCGCTAAAGGGAATCATGACCACGACAGCCACGATGCCGAGAAGCGACGACAAGCGCGGACATCACGGTGTTGTGCCTGTAATGTTCCAGGGCCAACGGCCCGCTGTTATCCCAGCCTGGGCCATCGGCCCAGGAATAAGGCCAACGGCCCAGGAATAAGGCCAACGGCCCAGGAATCCTATTGGCAACCACGCATAGGGCCATCGGCCCGATTCATTGCGATCTGTCGCATCACAGTCGTCCAAAGTGTAGGAAACGTTCAACCAACGCTGGCCGTTCGATGGTCAGCAGATGCCCGGCATTGATCAGGGTGGCTGGGTATGCCGGAGGGCGGATGACGACGTCCCAGCGTCCGTGCATGTGGAACAGTTCGCCAGGTAACCGAGCCCGCTCGATGCCCCTCCAACGTGCGATCGCCAAGCATGCCTTGTTGTAAAAGATCGGCGCATAGCTGAGGACCATATCCGAGGTCAGTGAACGCACGCCGCGTGGCAGATGACGCAAGCTGTCCTGAACCCAATCCCAGCGCAACTTGCTGCCGTAGGGTGCCAGCCCACGGAGGACGCGATTGATGGCTGTCGGCGTACAGCAGCTGCCCAGCAAATAGGTGCGGGGCAGATGAAGGAGATCGGCGATCTCAACTGCGACCATGCCGCCCATCGACGTGCCGCCAATCCAATCGTCGGCGGTGATGTGGTTCGCGTCGATAATGATCGCAGCGAGTTCACGCAGGGTAGCGAAGTCAGTGTTTGCTGGGTAATTGATCTTTACCAGTTCCACGCCGTTGCCGGAATTGATGCCGCCATACATGCGGGTGTTGCCACCCATCCCGGGAAGCAGAAATAATCTGGGCATCAGAAGCGATTGACGCTGCCGATCATCGTGAACGCAGCGCCTTGCTGATCTGCGCGTTGTGATGTTCGGTATGCGTGATGACCTTCGTCACTTGATCATGCAACGTCACTAAACCCATGGCAGCGTGGACGCCGACGCGTTTCTGATGCTTTGTGTAGCTCACGCTCAGCGTCTCGATCAAGGTCATGCGGTTGACCTCAAAGAGCATCGCCGTGGTGACGAAATCTCGGTTCTTACCGCCGAAATTGGTTATCCACGAGTTTTCGTCAAACGGCATCAGCAGGGGGCGTTCCTCGGCGATGATGCGGCGCACACGATCCACGAACACGGTTTCACAATCGGCGATGTGGATCAGCACTTCGCGGATGGTCCAGCCGCCCTTGCGATAGGTGCGCTTGAGGTCGCGTTCGCTGAGCTTGAATGCGCTGAGCGTGTCGTTCATCGACGCGGTGAGTTGACGGATGATGGATGTGGTGGTCATGGTGTCGGCTTGGCCGCTTCCTTGCCTTTGCTGAAGCCGATGACGATCAGCGCCTTTTCGCGCACGAGGTATTGCTTGGCGAGCGTGACCAGTTCCTGAGTAGTGATGGAGGCAATGTCCTGCTCGATCGTCGCCTGCCACGCAAGGCGGAACGGTTGCTCGGGTGCGCGCGCCAACGTGCCAAGCCACCAACCATTCTTGCGCCGCTGTTCGGCGACGCCTTTCAGAATCGGCGTGCGTACTTGGGTAAGAACCTGATCGGAAATGCCGGCCTGGAGGTCCGTTGCGATTCCAAGCGCTGCGTCGCGCGCCGCGTCGATGCGGTCAGGTGCAACCGACACCACGGCCATCAGCATACCTTGGCCGCGCCATTCGTCGCCGACCGAGGAAAACGCACGTGGGCTATAGGCATCGCCGAATTTTTCGCGAATCACCTGCCGGATGAGCTCGTTGAACACCCCACCCAAGAGGCCCAGACGGCGGGTGCGCTTGATGTCATATTGGTCATCGGTTGGCCACATGACCAGGATCTGCGCCTTGGCGACCTTGTTGTCCACTTCGACACGGTGTTCACCGGTTGGCATCGCTGGATTGTCAGGCAGTGCTGCGCGTGCAGCTTCTGGCGTAGCGGCTGCGACGACTGCGGGCCTAGTGGTTGAGCCAAGGACGCTCGCGGCGATGCGCATGGCTTTCTCTTCGTCGACGTCGCCAACGATGGTGACATCGAGGGGTGCACTGCGCAGGAGAGGCTCTAGCCAAGCACGCGCGGCACTGAAGCTCGCCTTCTCGGCGATCTCACGGGTTGGACTGTGTCGCCACGCTTGCTCGGGATAGAGCAGTTCGCCCAGCTTGCGGCCGGTGATGGCATCGACCTCGGTTTTCTCGGCTTCGAGTGCTTCATACCACGCGGTCTTTGCGCGGGTTTCCGCTTCGGGACGCCAGGCCGCATCGGTCAGCCACGCATGGATGAGTTCAAACGTCTGCTGGAGGTGATCCGGTCGGCAGCCGCCGTCGATAACGAGCGCGCTGTCCTGGATGGCGATGCCGCTGATATTCGCCGTCGTATTGGCCAAGACTTCCGACAGTTCGGTTGCGGTGTGTTTGCCGAGACCGCCGTCAGCGAGCGCTCGCCCGATCAGTTCAGCCAAACCAGCTTCGCGTGGTGTGGTGCGGATGGGCAGACGCACGCGGATGGATACGCGACCAGGCTGGAAGTCCGTGCGCTTCACGGTCAAGCCGATGCCGTTGGCGCTGCCGATCGTCCACTCGGCACCCTCGGCGCGGGTTGGCACCGGACCGGTGTAGGTGGTGGAGACCGGATATGCCCAGGCGGCGGTCGCGTGATTTTCAGGGGCAGCGACGGTCGCGGACCACGCGGTGGTGAAGGCTTCTTTCACCAAACGATCACCGTCGGTGCCAAGACTGTCTTTGCCTGCAACAGTAACGACGGTGCGGATAGCTTCCTTGCGGATATTTCGGAATGCAACGCGGATGCGTTCGGGAGTTACTTGGGCCAGTAACGCCAAAGTCAGTTCGCGCTCTTGCTCGGGCGAACGGAACACCTGACGACGAGCGATGCTGCTGTACAGAGCGCCGGCAAGCCCAGCGTTCTGCCGTGAAGCGGCCTGGGCAACCGCGGCATCGAGCTGCGTTTTGATTCTCGCGGCTTCGATGGCGATCTCTGCCGTGGTCGGACCGTGTTCGATCATTCGCTTGTATTCGGTGGTGATCAAGCGCAGCGCATCGAGCGCGCGTTCTGGTTTGGCCGCGCCCTGAGCACCGGCCAGATAGTGACCGAGCCATTGGTAGGAATAACCGCCTCCACCCTGTAACGGGCACTGCGGATCTGATTCGACCAATTTGTGTAAACGACGACCGATGACGGCCTCACCTAGATCACGCTGGAATTGCTCAAGACGGGAATCCGCAGTGTCAGCTGGACGCTGGCGTTCACGCAGGAGGGCGATTTGGACTTTGGTTCCTTCAGCTTCGCCTTCGTTGACCGCAGAGAAAGCTTCACCAGCCGTCAGATGGCCCATGGCTGGTTCTGACTTGGCGGGAACGGCGGCTTGAGCGGTGCCAAACGCGCGGCGGACGCGGGCTTCCATCTCGTTGAGTTCTAGATCGCCCACGACGGCAACGATCATGCGCTCGGGACGATACCAGAGTTCGTAATAGCGGCGAAGTTCAGCGTCTGTTGCCTTGGAAATAACCGACGCTTCACCGATCGGCCGGCGTTCGGGGATGCGTGTGCCAGCAAACAGCAGCGCCATCTCGCGCTTGCTGATGCGCATGTCGGGGCCGTCGTGGTCGCGCAGTTCGGACAGGATGACGCCGCGTTCCTTCTCTGCTTCCTTGAGGTTAATCAGTAGGCCACCAGCCTGATCGGCCAAGGCGGTCAGGCCAAGATCGAGCGTTTCATTTTTGACGTCGGGCAAATCAAACTTGTACACCGTTTCGTCATAGCTGGTGTGCGCGTTGGCGTGACTGCCAAACGCGACGCCGGCCTTTTGCAGGGTCGGAATCAGCACGTCGGGCGGAAAGTTTTTCGAGCCGTTGAACGCCATGTGTTCAAGGAAGTGCGCGAGGCCACGTTGATCTTCGTCCTCGAACAAACTGCCCGAATCCATGCGCACGCGCAAACTGATGCGGCCAGGCGGCTGCGCCGAGCGCATGAGCGCGTAACGGACTCCGTTCGCGAGGACGCCCCAGCGCACCGCAGGATCCGGAACCAGGAGCGACTCCTGATGCGGGAACGACACACTCGCGGTGAGTGGTGGCCCCGGCTTGTACACCGGCGCAGGTTTGGGCGCGGCAGTGGCATCACGAGGGGCAGGATTCTGACCGCAGGCGCCCAAGACAAGGACGGCGGCGAGGACGGGGGTAAAACGCATGGGCGGAAGATGGAGCACTTCGGAAATAGGGAAGAGGGCGGATCGAAATGTGAGAGGTTGGGTATTACTCAGGTTAGGTTGGTGGTGTCACTCCGTCGGGCCGAACCCTGGGAGCGCCGCACTCCGTGCGGTCTGGGGCAATGGGCAGTGCTTTTCATGTGTTCTCGACTTGAGCCGAACAGGGGTGCGGCGCTCCCAGGGTCCGACGATGGCTGGCGTGGCTCACCCTGCCCCAAGACTCCCCGACGATGCAACTGACGTTCATCGTCAATCGCGCCAGTGGTGGTGGCGAGGCTCAAGCGTTGGCGACGTTGGTGTGCGCCCACGGCGTTGCGGTCCATGACCTGCGTCGCGAAACGCTGACTGACGTTGTTGCTCAGGCCGCCGGCACTCTGGTTGCTTGTGGTGGCGATGGAACTGCGTGCGCCGTTCTTGATGCGGTCGCACGGTCCGGTCGCGATTTGCCTGTGGCCGTCGTGCCGTTCGGAACCGGCAACGATCTCGCGCGTCATCTGGGCTGGCCGCTGACCTCGCTGACGTGGGATGATCTCAGTGCGTGGTTGACCTGTGCGCCGACGCAGCAACTCGACCGATGGCTGATCGAAGGGCCGAACGTGCAGCAAGCATGGTTCAACTACTGGTCGATGGGTACTGATGCTGCGGTCGTGCATCGCTTCCATCATCTACGGCGACAAAATTCCTGGCTGACGCGTAGTGCAGCGGTGAACAAAGCGCTGTATGCGATCTGTGGCGCTCAGGAATATGGACAACGGTTGGATGGCGCGGTGGACATGGCCATGCCACCTGATGCCGGCGCGGTGGTTGCGGCAAATATTCCCAGCTACGCCGGTGGCTTGCGCCTTGGGCCGAGCATTCGCGCTAATGATGGTCGTTTCGATCTCTTTGCGTTGCCTGGAGGTTTTTCGTTGGGATTGGTGATTGTCCGACAACGCCACGCATGCGCGCTTGGTCAATATAGCGAGTTACATTTTCAGTTACGGCGTCCGATGCTGATGCAAATCGATGGCGAACCGCTGCGTGGTCGTGCTGGCGATTGGTGCATCCGCCACGTCGGTCAAGTGAGCGTACTGGCGGGTCCGCTTAGCTCAGTGATTCGTACAACGCGCTGAAATCAGCCTCGCCGAGTCCCTTGCCTGTCGTCGCCGCGTAAGCGCGTTCGAGTTCGCGGGCCTGGGGCAGCGTGACGCCGTGCGCGGCAGCCAAGGTTAACGCATGACGCAGATCTTTATGCATGTGCTTCACCGAGAACTGTGCCGACCAGTCGCGGGCGAGGAGTTTCGGCTTCTTGAGATCAGAAACACCACTGCGTGCGATGTTCATCTCAAGGCAGGAAAAGAACGTCTCGGCGGGAATCCCGGCGGCAGTCGCCAGACGCAGTCCTTCGGCAAGTCCTTGGAAGGTGGTCGCGATCATCAGATTAAACGCCAGTTTCAGCGCCATCGCGTTGCCCACTTTGCCGAGCGGCAGCATCGCCTTGGTCAGCGGCTTCATCGCTGGCTCGACCTTGGCTAGCACGCCGTTGTCATCACCGATGAAGAACACCGTCTGCCGCGCTTCGGCCGCCAGCTTGGAACCGGTGAACGGCATATCGAGAAACTCGCAGCGCGCAGCACGCACCCGCGCCGCAATCGACGCGACCTCGGCAACGCTGATCGTCGCATGATTGGCAACCACCGTGCCCGGAGTGAGTTTCGGTAGGATCACATCAAGGACCTGATTCACCGCCGGCCCATCAGCAACGACGATCATCACCAGTTCCGCGCCCGTCGCAGCCTTCGCTGCATCAGCAACGAAACACGGATGGTCGGGCTTCGCCGTGCGATTCCACGCCCGCACATCGTGTCCATCCGCTTTGAGATTCTTGGCCCAGATCGAGCCGATGATGCCGAGACCGTAGAGGGCGATTTTCATGAGTTGGACGTTAGGTGGGAAGGGGGGGCTGCAACGGACTAGCTACGAGCTGCGGGCGACGAGCTGCGAGCTGCGAGCTACGAGCTACGAGCTACGAGATACGAGCTTCGAGCTTCGAGCTACGAGCTTCGAGCTTCGAGCGAGCCAACATTAGATAGCTGATTTACGACTCCTGTTTATTCGCGTTCGATCATCAAGCGCCAACGGCGCGGTTTTATCCCAGCCTGGGCCAACGGCCCAGGACATGAGACGGAATGCAAACCAAGGGCTGAAGGCCCGCCCCAATGGACCGGGCTTTCAGCCCTCTGTGCGGTGTCGCAATGATTCTGGGCCGTTGGCCCAGGCTGGGATGGTGGCGGGCCTTTGGCCCTTGGGACATGTCGTGACTGGCCTAGTGTGTTGTCGTGACAGAACCGTCATGTAGAAATCACAGCATGGCCAACGCCGCCAGTCTTTTTTATTCCGGCGTTAACGCCGTCCAAGTCTAGTTGGACGAATTCAAGGAATCCAATGAGCTACAACAAAATATGCATCATCCTGCTCTGTTCGTCTTGTCTGTATGGTGTTGATATATCGACTGTGACAAAGGGAATCAAACAGGCCGAGGTTCTACAAATCGCTGTCAACGCAGCAGAAACCAAAGATTACAACGCAATCAAACCAGTATTAACTGTAGAATACAATAAAAAAATTGCAGACGGTGAAGGCAGTGAACGATTTATGAAAATGGCGTACAAGGATTGGTTTCGCGATGGCGATAGGCGTTTCAAAAAAATAGAAATAGAAAAGAAATCAGAGACTGAACAAAACCTGCGTGTTTTTATGAATGACGGCGCGATGAAAACCTTGGAATTCAAGTTGGTTGGCGGTAAATGGCTAATCAATAAGGGGTCTTCTCCCGATTGAGTGGGTGATTTGAGACAGGTTCAGAGCGGAATGATC
>CAZZAM010000015.1:0-74223 GCA_964652775.1 uncultured candidatus Brocadiaceae bacterium
CCCCCCCCCCCCCCCCCCCCCCCCCCCCCCCCCCCCCCCCCCCCCCCCCCCCCAGTTTTTTTTTAATGATACGGCGACCACCGAGATCTACACACCACACATCGACCGATTGGCTGCAGGCGGACTGGTGTTCGACCGTGCCTATTGCGAAAGCCCGATCTGCCTGCCCTCGCGCACAACGTTGCTGACCGGCAAACGCGCCAGTCATCACGGCGTCACCCTACATGGAGCCAGCATGCGCGATGGCGAGCGCACCATCGTCGAGGCCTTCGCCGAACAGGGCTATCTAACCCATGCGGTTGGAAAGATTCATGTCCGTTCGCAGGTTCACAGCGGACATCCCGAGAGCATTCCTGATTGGCGGGCAGGACGCTACACCGATTGGCATGGACCATACGCCGGATTCAACTCGGTTGACCTCATCCTCGGACACAGCAACGCGTTGCTTGGTCACTACGGTGCTTGGCTGACGCGCGAGCATCGTGATCGCTGTCATCTGTTGTGGGAACAGCACTGGCGCAAACTGCCGCTCACCTGCGGACAAGGGGTTTACGACAACGACATCCCCGAAGACCTACATGCCACCGCGTGGTGCGCAGATCGCGCCGAAATCGCCATGCAACACGCTCGCGACACTGGGAAACCCTTCTTCCTGCACGTCGGATTCCCTGATCCGCACTGGCCGATCAATCCGCCACCACGCTGGCTTCATCGCTACGACAACACACCCATTCCACCTTCTACCCCCTTCCCTAATCCCACTGGCATGCCGAAATTATTCGGTGGTCTGGCTGCGGGAACTCTGCCACCGCATCCATACGATGGCGGCTTTCACCTGACCAAGGATCGCCGTGATGTCGAAGCTATTACTCGAGCTTACTGGGGTGCTATTTCCTTCATCGATCACCACGTTGGACGCATGCTTGCCAGCCTTGAGCATCTCGGCCTAGCCGACAACACGCTCGTCGTGTTCACCAGCGATCATGGTGAATTCATGGGCGATCATGGACTGATGACGAAGGGTGGGTTCCCGTACGAATCACTGGTCCGCGTACCGTTCCTCGTCCGCTTCCCAAGACGCCTGCCTGTTGGAGCGCGACGAAACGGATTGCTATCGTTCCTCGACATACCGGCAACACTTGCTGGACTATGCGGCTTCGATCCGGGGCTCATGCATGATGGCGTGAATCAGGCCGACGCGTGGCGTGATGGAACATCACTCCGTCGTGACCTGGACATCACCCATTTCTCTACGCGCGGCGATGAGGGCTGGCCGGATCTCCACACGCTGATTACCGATGATGGCTGGAAGCTCACCCATCACGCCGGTGAAAACATTGGCCAGCTCTACCACCTCCCCAGCGATCCGAATGAATCCAACAATCGTTGGGCATTAGAACCTGCGGTGCGCGAGCGTCTGCTGCGTCAATTACTTGATCGGATCATTCAGGGCTGGAATTGCCAAGCAGCACATGACCGGATCGTCGGCGCCCACGGCGAGTATCATCGTCATGTCATGAGTCCGCAGGTCTGGGGTCCAGAGATGGATGCGATCACGAAATGCCAAGCCACCAACACATAAACAGCACAGGCCGGACTAGAAAGCCCGGCCTGTGCTCGTTGTGGTATATTTTGCCCGACTCAGTTCAGGAAATAACTGCGAAGATGTCGCTCTCTTCCATTACCAAGTAATCCTCGCTGCCGAGCTTCACTTCCGTACCAGCGTACGAACTGAAGAGCACGCGGTCGCCAGCCTTGAGCTGCATGGCCTGACGTTTGCCGTCTTCCATCACCTTGCCCGGTCCGACGGCAAGAACTTTGCCTTCCTTCGGCTTGTCCTTCGCGGATTCGGGAATGATGATGCCGCCAGTGCTCTTGTCGGCTGCGTCTGAGCGCTGCACGATGACGTGCGAACCGAGGGGCTGAAGGGCTGACTTGGGGGATGCTGACATGGGGTCTCCTGCGTATGGTAAGATGGTGAGTGATGGTTATTTGTGAACGGTAAAATCGGCGTCTTTGATGTCGTCGCCGCCAGACTGACCGCCTGGCGCAGGACCAGCACCGGTTCCGCCGCCGGCAGCGCCCTGCGCCGCTTGGGCCTGCGGACCCTGTTGGGCAGCACTGTACACACGCTTGCCAAACGTCTGCGCCGCTTTTTCGAGTGCGGTGACGGAAGCCTCGATCGTTGCTACGTCTTCGCCAACCTTGACCTTCTCGACCTCGGCGATGGCAGCTTCGATGTCCTGCTTCTCGGTGCCCTCAAGTTTGTCTTTATGCTCGTCGAGCATGTGGCGCATCTGGTGGCACGTCTGTTCGGCCTTGTTGCGAACCTTGGCGACTTCCTCGCGTTTCTTGTCTTCGGCTTCGTTGGCCTTGGCTTCTTCGACCATGCGTTCGATGTCGGCTTTCGACATGCCCGACGAACCCTGGATCGAAATCTTGTGCTCTTTGCCAGTCGCCTTGTCACGCGCCTTCACTTCAAGAATGCCGTTGGCGTCGAGCTTGAAGGTCACTTCGATCTGCGGCATGCCACGCGGAGCCGGTGCGATGCCGCTGAGGTCGAACTTATCGAGCAACCGATTGTCGCGCGCGAACTTGCGTTCGCCCTGATGAACCTGGATGGTCACCGCTGGCTGATTGTCAGCTGCGGTCGAGAAGACCTGCGTTTTCTCGGTCGGAATGGTGGTGTTACGCTCGATCAACACGGTCATCAGACCGCCTTCGGTTTCGATGCCGAGCGACAGCGGGGTGACGTCGAGCAGCAACACATCCTTGACCTCGCCGGTCAGCACGCCGCCCTGAACCGCAGCGCCAACCGCGACAACTTCATCCGGGTTGACGTTCATCTTCGGCTCTTTGCCAAAGATCTCTTTCGCTACGAGTTGAGCACAAGGCATGCGGGTCGAGCCGCCAACGAGTACGATCTCGTCCACATCACTTGTCGAGAGCTTCGCGTCCTTGAGACAGTCCGCGCACGGCTTACGGCAACGATCAATCAGACTGCGCGTGATCTCCTCGAACGTCGCGCGGGTCAGTGTTTCATTGAGGTGCTTCGGCTGGCCGTTCACCATGGTGATGAAGGGCAGCGAAATCGGGGCACTGGTGACCTGCG
The DNA here is from genome assembly GCA_964652775.1 of uncultured candidatus Brocadiaceae bacterium. Lineage (GTDB taxonomy): Bacteria > Planctomycetota > UBA11346 > UBA11346 > UBA11346 > UBA11346. The sequence goes on from CAZZAM010000015.1 coordinate 3,113, forward strand.
ACAGTTCCTTCTTGGCTTTTTCGGCAGCTTCCTTGAGCCGCTGGTGAGCCATGGGATCCTTGCGCAGATCCAAGCCGCCATTCGCCTTCGCGAAACGATCGGCCATCCAGGTAATGACACGGTCGTCAAAGTCGTCGCCGCCGAGATGGGTGTCGCCATTGGTTGCGAGCACTTCAACAACACCATCACCGACTTCGAGAATGGACACGTCAAACGTGCCACCACCGAGGTCGAAGATCGCGATTTTTCCGCTCTTGCCCTTGTCCAGGTGATAGGCGAGGGCCGCCGCGGTCGGTTCGTTAATGATGCGTTTGACGTCGAGGCCGGCGATTTTCCCGGCGTCTTTGGTCGCTTGGCGCTGGGCGTCATTGAAATACGCGGGAACGGTGATCACCGCTTCGGTGACTGCCTCGCCGAGATGATCCTCGGCCGCCTTCTTGAGGAACTGCAGAATCATCGCTGACACTTCGGGCGGCGTGTACTGCTTGCCACGCACATCGACCTTGACCAACTCTTCGCGCGCGCCGACGATCTTGTAGGGCACCAACCGCTCTTCCGATTCGACTTCAGAATGGCGACGGCCCATGAAGCGCTTGATCGAATAGACGGTGTTTTCTGGATTCGTGATGGCCTGGTTACGCGCCATCTGGCCGATCAGTCGCTCGCCATTATCAACGAATCCGACCACGGACGGCGTGGTACGCGTGCCTTCTTTGCTAGCGATGACGACGGCTTCACCGCCCTCCATAACCGCGACGCAGGAGTTGGTCGTGCCAAGATCGATGCCAATGATTTTTCCCATGTGTCTGCTTTCTATCTTTTAGTGGAACAGGCGATTGACGACGGCGGAGAGGTTTGCGACCTCGACCGGCTTGGAGAGAAGAGCGATCGCGCCTTCAGCGACCGCAGTACGACCGAGGGCCGCGTCCGCACGCGCACTCATCAGCAGCACCGGCAGCGGCGACTGCGCGCGAACCCAGGTCAGGAGCTGGAACCCGGTCATGTCCGGCATGTCGACGTCGGACACCAACAGGTCGAGGCGATCTTGACCGAAGGCGGTGATCGCTTGACCCCCGCTTGCGGCCGTCCGCACCGTCCAACCGAGGCCATCGAAAGCATCGCCCAACGACTCACGCACGAGGCGGTCGTCATCAGCAATGAGCACGATGTGGGAGGCAAGGTTCATGACGCTGATTCCGTTTTAGCATGGACCATGCCAATTCCGGCTGGGCCGCTATGGCATAAACCGCTCAAAATCAGCACGTTATGAACGGACATGCCTGACCCGTGAAGCAGCTTTGAGTCAAAACGACACGGGCCAGGCCGTGATTAGGCGGCGCCGGCGGCTCGCTGGAGCAACACCTGCATGCGTTTCGCGGCTGCCGCTCCATCAGGAACCTTCGCCCCCGAAGCCAACAACGCCTGATCACGCAGTGAGTGCAACCAATCTGCGACCTCACCTCGACGACTTTCGTCACCATGCAATTCAGCCAACCGTGCGACCAACGGATGCGCGGGATTCAGCTCAAGCACCTGCTTGCTGGGTGGCGGTGCCTGACCCATGCGCCGCATCATCTCTTCAAGCTGCGCCGACACCGCATGATCGTCACCGACCAGACAACACGGACTGTCAGCGAGTCGCGCCGTCAGACGCACACTGCTGACATCCGCGGCCAGCGTGTCCTTCGCGAAAACAAGGAACGCGTCCAGTTCCTTCGTCTTCGCTTCGAGCTGCGTCTTTTCATTGCCATCAGCGAGATCGGCTGCGCCCTTCGCTATATCAACCAGCTTGCGGCCATCGAATTCAGTCAGGTGCTGGACAACAAATTCATCGACTGGCTCAGCAAGGAACAGCACTTCGCGACCGCGCTTGATGAATCCTTCGATTGCTGGATTCGCGCGCGCGGCCGCCAAGTTGGGAGCCAACACGTAGTAGATCGACTTTTGTGCATCGCCAGCGCGACGGATGTAATCTTCAAGTCCGGTTGTTGCCGATCGCGCGGCTTCGCCTTCAGCCGGCGCAGCCGAAGTCCAGGTCGAACGCCAGCGCACCAGCTTGGCGATGCGTTCCTGATTCTCGTGATCAGTGATGACTCCTTCACGGATCACTGCGCCAAACGATGCGTCCACCTTGGACCACGCGGCCCGGTCATTTTCATCGCCGGAACTGGCGAGCTTCTGGAGGTGATCAATCAATCGCTTCACGACCTGCTTGCGGATCTTCTTCACCGTGTCGCCGCCTTGCAACAACTCGCGACTGACGTTGAGCGGCAGATCGTCAGAATCGATCACGCCGCGGACAAAACGCAGCCATTCAGGCAACAGATCCTTGCAGTCGTCCATGATAAAGACGCGGCGCACATAGAGCGAAACTCCTTTGCGATCCTGTTGGAATAGATCGTACGGACGCTCGGACGGAACATACAGCAACGCAGTGAATGAGAGCGTACCTTCAACGGTGGCGTGCAGACGCGTCGCTGGCTCGTCCCACAAACGGCAAGCTGAGCGATAAAATTTGGTGTGGTCCTCGTCGCTGATCGCATCCTTCGCCTTGGTCCACAACGGCTGGCCGCTGTTCACTTGCTCAAAGTCGCTGGTCGGCTTGCCGTCCTTCTCAGCGAGCATGCGCACCGGATAGGGAACGTAGTCGCTCCAGGTTTTGATCAGTTGGCGCAGTTTCCAACTATCGATGAACTCGGTCGCGTCGTCTTTGAGATGCAGCGTGACGGTCGTGCCACGAATGGCGCGGGTCAGTTTTTCGGTAGCGAACGTGCCGTCGCCGGTGCTCTCCCAACGTACGCCATCATCAGCGGTCGCGCGGGCGGAACGACTCTCGACCACGACGCGATCGCAGACCATGAACGCCGAATAGAAACCGACGCCGAATTGGCCGATCAGTTGGGCATCCTTCTTTTGCCCATCGCCAAGCGCCTGCAGGAACGCCTTGGTGCCGCTCTTCGCGATCGTACCAAGGTGCTCGACTGCCTCGGCTTCGGTCAGGCCGATGCCGTTGTCGGTGATCGTGATCGTCTTCGCCTCTTTGTCTGCGGCCACGTCGATACGCAGATCGCTGTCGCCAGCGGTCAACTTGGGCTCGGTCAACGCCGCAAAACGTAGCTTGTCACAGGCATCGGATGAGTTGGAAATCAACTCGCGCAGGAAAATCTCGCGCTGCGAATACAGGCTGTGGATCATCAAATGCAGGAGTTGCTGGACTTCGGTTTGGAAAACGTGCTGGGTCATGGTCGTGTCGTTTCGACGGAGGTGCGCTCTCTAGATGCAAACCCCGTGCCACTAGGAGTTTTGCTGTGGGGCTCTGCCCAATGCTATTAAGCTAACAATTGCAGTCCGCAGATGCCTATCCTTTCGAGTTTTTATCCACAGATTTCGCAGACTGCACAGATTTCGAGGTTCGCGTTCTTGACCACTTCGCTCCTGCAAAATCTGCGTAATCGTCGTAATCTGTGGATAACTCCGCTCGAATTAGCTTAATAGCATTGGGCTCTGCCCCGTTCCGGCTCGCCTTCGCCCGCGCTACACGGCACGCAGGCCTTTGGCCTGCTACCGCCTATGGCGGTACCGCTCCGCCCCCCGCGCGCTTTGTCGAGACTCGATTTCGTCCGCTCTGCTCCCGAAATCGTGCGGCCTGGGCTTCGCCCATTATGGGCCGCACCGTCTCTCGGCGCTCGTGTTGCTCCGATACACCTGCTCGACATGCGGGCTCGCAGCTCGAAGCTCTCGGCTCGTAGCTACATGCCCACAATCGCTCTCTTCGGTGGCAGCTTTGATCCGCCACACCTCGGCCATGTCTATGCCGCAGTGCATGCACGGCTGGTTGCCGGTGCGGACGAAGTCTGGGTCCTACCCGTGGCTAAGCACCCTTACGCCAAGCCGATCAGTTCTTGGGACCAACGCTGGCGGCTTTGCCAGCTCGCCTTCGCCGATCTACCATTTGTCGAAGTGCGCAACGACGAAGTGCGTTCTACTGGCTTCACCATTGATCTCGTCGAACTGCTGGCCAGCGAGTATCCAGAGAACACGTGGCTGCTGCTCGGTGGCACCGACACCGCGAAGGATCTGCCGAACTGGAAACGCGGCGCTGAATTGGCCAAGATGCTCCGCATCCACGCCGTGCCTCGCGGTGGACTCGACGATCATCCCGGCGCACTGCCCGCGATCTCGTCCTCGATGATTCGCGCACGACTCGCTGCTGGCGAGTCGGTCGATGGACTGCTGCCCCATGCCGTCGCCGAGTCGATCCAGGCCAACGGTTGGTATCGATGAAAACGCTCATCCTGCTCGCCGGAATCGGTCAACTCGCGCTTGCCATCGGCAGTCTTGCATTGCCGCGCATGCTGAATTGGCATGACGACACCGCGAAGCTCCGCCCACTGACGCGGCAGGTGTTCTGGACCTACGCCGCCTACATTTGGGCTACCAACGTCTGCTTCGGACTGCTGTCGATATTGGCACCCGACTGCCTGCTTGATGGCACTCCGCTGGCACGGGCGGTCTCAGGATTTATTGCCGTCTACTGGGGAGCTCGCGTGCTCATCCAGTTCTTCTACTTCGATCGCTCCGCGACACCTGCTGGCATTTTCTATAAGGTCGCCGAGATCGCACTGGTCAGCCTCTTCTTGTTCCTGACCGCCGTATATAGCTACGTGATGGTTTCCTGATCCGTCGTGCCTGCGTATCTCCCATCTGGCATGTGGTTCATATCCATCTTTGCGGTGATTCTCATAGTTATGTTGGTTAGCGGTTACACGATGATGCGCTGGTGCCGGCTGCCCATCGCGCGTTTTCTGACGTGGACGACACTGATTCTCGGGACATATGGCATCGACACCCTGGCACACAGCGAGCCAGCAGGCATACGCATGATCGTCTTAATTATTTTCGCACTTATCGGCATGAAAGTTATCGTGACCATCGAAGAACGAGCTCGCGGCATGCCTCCTCTGACTTATGCGGCTTGGCTCTGCTTCACCATGACTTGGCTCGGCATGAAACCGCGTCTGTTTGTCGCGGCAGGAAGCAGCCGATTGTCAGAGGCACACGAGCTGATTCGTCTCGGGATCGTGCACATGATCCTCGGCGCGATCCTCATCACTATAGCGTGGGTCACCTGGAACAGCACTCAATCACGATGGATCGCAACCTTTTTTCTCCTCCCGGGATTGAGTCTGCTTGTCCATTTCGGGATCTGCAATTTGCTCGCTGGCGCTTGGCGTTTACGCGGCATTGCTTGTGAAGCCTTATTCCGCGCGCCCCTGCGATCGCAAAATCTCAGCGAATTTTGGGCTCGACGCTGGAATTTGGCATTCTCTGAAATGACGGCAATTGCAGTGTATCGTCCGCTCGCTGAACGCCTTGGACGTGGCTGCGCATTGATGGCCGGATTTGCTTTATCCGGAATTTTACACGAGATCGCCATCAGTTTGCCAGTACGCGCAGGATTTGGACTACCGTTGTTGTACTTCATCCTCCACGGCACACTGGTCCTTTTCGAGCGAGCCCTTGAGCGAGCTGGTCATCCTCTGTCAGGCTGGGGTGGACGAATCTGGACCATGTTCTGGCTCGTGGCGCCGTTGCCGATCCTCTTCCACCAACCATTTTTGGCTGGAGTGATTTGGCCACTCATCGACATCCCACCTCGCAACTAGCGAATCATGACTGATCTCCTCCTTTACGATGGCGTGTGCGGAATCTGCAATCGATTGACCCAGTTCATCCTGGCGCGTGACAACACTGATCGATTCCGCTTCGCGTCACTCCAAGGAGAACTGGCGCGAGACATTCTGCCTCGCTACGGCCGCAACGCAGACGACATGGATACCGTCTATGTGGTTGTCGACTATGGCATGAGCTCACAACGCGTCCTGTGGAAAGGACGCGCCATCCTTCATGTTCTGAGATCTCTGGGCGGCGTCTGGAAATTATCCGTGTGTTTCGGCATTCTTCCCACGGTCTTACTCGACATGATTTACAGCTTTGTCGCTCGGCGGCGCTATCGCTGGTTCGGCCGCCACGAAACCTGTCCCATTCCGCCGGCGTCTCAGCGCGCGAAATTTCTGGGCTGAGATCATCACCCCGCCAGTTCACCTGCCAAACGTCGGATGCGCTCGCGGATTTCCGGCGCGACAGTGCCATCAACTTTTACCTGGTCACCAATCGCATAGACGAAGCGCGGCAAGATGCGGCAGCGAAAGTCAGCCATCAGCGCGTTGGCAAAGCCAAGAACGGCCATGTAGCTCGAAGATCCTCCAGCCGAGCACAGAAACCCAACCGTCTTTCCTTCCCACGCTGTACCGGTGAGTTCGATCAAATTCTTCGCCGCTGCGTTAACCCAGTAATTATAGATCGGGCAAGCAACCACGATCGTTTGTGCCGTTGAGATGTTCGTGGTGACGGTAACGACCGCAGGGTGCTGGTAGGCAGCGCCGCCATCACACATCGGCAAGGGAGTTTCCTGCAAATCAAGCCAAGTAGGATCCTGACCAAGACTCCGCAGATCATCGACCGTAGCACGCCCCATCGCGCGACTCCGACTTGCGGGATTGAGTGACGTGCTGACGACAAGGATATTGGCCATGGGCGATTTCCTCGGCAGCATCTTAGTCCGAGTCGACGCCAAATAACAACCACGCCGTGCTGGAATTCTGGTCAGTCCTGCCCGAATTCTGGAAACGCAAGCGCGCTAGGGCGCTGTCACTCAGGCTTCACTTCCATGTTTCTTCCGCAGGCGGCGTCTTCTCGCCATTGGGTCCGGGCGGAATGTTATTGCGGTACAACTTCCACATCTCGCGAATGAATGGATTGCCGGTGACATTCCCCTGACGGCCCCATTCACCGATCTTGGTCGCCGTCACATCGGTGCGGCCGGTGTCCTTCTTCGCCTGGGCCAGGGCCGTGTCGTCTTCAGTCATCCAGCGATCGACGTAGGCGAAGTATGCCTCGTGATTCCAGATCTTTTCTGCATGCATGAGCCGGGCAGCCAGTGCCTGTCCAACCCAGGCGGAACTGGTGTTGGATATGCGATAGCCCTCGCTGGCGATCCCTGGCGATCCCTGGCGCGGCCAGTCTTTGGGATGGAACAGATCGATCGGACCCTTGCCGGCGTCCCAATCACCGCGCGTGGCACCATCAGTCCACATCGAATGGCCGACGAAGATCGCCCTCGCACCGCTCGCGCCGCGCTCATACACCTTGTCTTTGTAGGTGTAGGGACACATCGCCGTCTGATCATCTTCGTGAAATCGCGCCTTGGGATACGCCTTTTTCGGCGACTGCATGTCAGCATCGGCCAGCATGAGGCCGGCAAAAATAATCGGCCACTTCCGACCCTGGTTGAGTCCACCATGAGCCTGCCAGAGTCGCCCGGCGCGAGTCAGGCCCCAGAAGTCGATGCCCATCTGCACAAAGTTGACCAGCAGTCGTTCCTTCGCCTCGGGGCTGTAGTCCATCTGCAATAGCAGAGTGGCCTCGCCGATGATCTCTGTGCTTTCCTGCGCATAGTGCGGCATGTTGTCCAATGGCGCCGAGAATCCAAAGTCGGCGAGATCCTCCCACGGGCGCTCAAACAGACGTGCGTGCTTGGCAAGTGATTCCGGCATGGACTTCAGACGCGGCAGTTTGAGCAGCAGGTTTCGCTGCAGATTCCTGGCGCGGTACGGCTTACTGTTCGCTGAATCGCAGTACGACGGACGAAACGCATCTGCCGGCTGCGGCTCGGCGACACAGGACAGCGCAGCCACGGCGCGAATGGAATCGACTTGTTGCGAACCGAAACGGGTGATCTCGCTGTTGGGTCGACTGATCGACGACAGCAGACAATCCCCAGGCTTCATCGCAATCGGCAGCGGGGTGAACATGTCAGCCTTATAACGACCACTGGGAATGCGACTGTCGAACCCACAATACGACACGAATCCCTTGTCGTTTTGCAGGATCTTCGGATTCAGCGTCGATCCGTTGCGTGCCTGCTTGCCCGGATATTTGCTTTCAGCTACTTCCATCTTGTCGATGAAGCCCTCAGTGATTTCGTTACCGAATAGCGGCTTGGGATTGATCATCACCACGGTCACCGGTCCAACCACATACCAATCGCCGTTGATGAACTGACCTACCGGAACCGCCTTATCGAAGGTCCAGGTAAATCCATATTGGGTGATGGCCGTCTTTTTCTCCAGCTCTTCGAGCTTTGCTGCCTTTGGCGCGTTGGCTTCGCTGTACACCGTCAGCTGCGTCATGTTCAATTGCTTGGCTGCCTCTTCAGCGTTGATGATCTTCTTGAAGCTAATCGCTGGTGGATAGTTCTCCTTTTTGTTGGTACTCGGCTTCGCCTCATCATCGCCCTCCTCGGCGCCAACCGCCGTGCTGAACGGCCATAGGCAAAGACATGTTATGGAGACGCAGGTCACCAGCGTCTTCAGTTGTGCGTTGATAGTCATTTGCTGTACGACTCCTTGGGAATCACGGGGAGGATGATGCGGGAAGCGTGTGCGGCCGACATATGGACGGTGTTGTTGGCGATCTTGCAGTCATTGATCGATAGCGCCGGTTTGAAGGTATTGGGGTGGACCTCATAGGCGGGATCGCTGCTACTGCTCAGATAGACGCCGATGCGGTGACCTGTGTTGAACACGATGGCGGTCCCCCACAGAGTAAAATGCAGATGGTAGGTTTTGCCCTTCTCAATTGGCGCCGGTTTGTCGAAGCCTTGGTGATAGCGCGCCATCATCGGACCACCGGCAATCAATGCTTCGTAGCCATCGGGATAGATGTCGACGATATTCACAACGAACAAAGTGTCCTCGACATCCGTGCTGATGGCAAGATCGACCGCGATCGTCCCGGTGATGCCGACTGGTTCGCTGAGTACCCCGGTGGCGAAATGCAGCAGATCCTTGCGATCTTTGATCGGCCGCTGATCCATTGGACCGGATTGCTTGTCCCCCTGCACATAACGCCCGCCGATGGATTTCACCGGATCACGCGGGTCGTTCGCGTAAGTCAATGCCGGCACGGCATCGGTCGGTTGCTGGACAGTCAACGTGTGATTGGCGTTGAGATAATACGCCGTCGGCGTGCTCGGCACCGGCCAGACTTTGGTCGTCATCATCACGTTACCGGGCGCATTGGGATCGAGGTCGTCACCCATCAGCGCGTACCGTACGACTGATTCCGTCGGAATTTTCACGTCGCCTTTGAGCACCTTCATGACGTCATTCGATGACAGCGATGGTGGGCCAGCGCTACTCTTGAGTTTCTGCATTGGCCTACCGCCAACCGGACCATGTCCGCCATTGGAGATGCTGCCCCAAATCTTTCCCTGCGGCATCAGCGCAGTGAATGCATCTTGAGCTCCTTCTCCCTGCGTATCGTACCATCCGGTGCCGAATACAGCCAATACATGGTTGTCTTTCCCAGCTGCGGTGAGGAATGCCTCTCGGGCCGCGAGGTTGTACGGAACGGTCGTCGGCCGTGGCCATTCAGGCGGCTGCTTGCCACGATTCAATTTTTCGATCCACGAGTAGTCGTAACGCTTGACGCAATTGTAATAGCCGAAGTGACGGGAAAAATCATCGCCGGTGATATGCGTGAATACCGCAACCAAATGCGGAGCCTTGCAGAAGATCGCCGCCGCGCACGCGACCCCCGATCCCGAAGCACCAGTCATCACCACGCGACCGTTGCTCCACGGCTGCTTGGCCAGCCATTCGATGGTGTCGTAACTGTCTTCGACTTCAGGAATAAAATCGACACGGCCGGGGCCTTCGGAGTCACTGACTCCGCGCAGGTTCTGGCACACCGCGACGAAGGGAAAATCGTAATGCGGCGCTGGGGTCTGATTGATCCCGCTCGCCACGCGTTTATCGAAACGCGAATACGGTGTGCGGATGAGCAGGATGGGATGGGTCCCAGTACCCGGCGGACGATATACTTCGGTCGCCAGCTTGATGCCATCACGCATGGGGATCATGATGTGCTCGTGGATCGTCTCGGCGGGGAACAATTTCCGCTGGCGTTCAAACTCTGCATCGTCAGCGCTAGCGAGTCCCGCGCATAGCAACAAACCAAGCAGGCGTGCAACAGCCTGACGTTGGTTGTCTATATGATATACCATGGGTGCTCCTGCTGCTTATTTCCCATCCCCTGGAGTTTTAGACAATGACTTTCACGAGTCCGCTGCACCAAGATTGCTGTGCATTTTCAATGTATTGCAGACACGAGACTTAGCCTACTTGCTGAGTTCGGATTTCTGCTCCGATCCTGCGCGCCAATGATTGGGACGACTCCACGGCAACCGTTATGTCGGGTGATTGCCAGCGCCGCAGTGTTGCGCTACAAGTCAGAACTCACTGGAGTCACCAGTTAGTTGAAGAGATTTATGACCAACACTACCGATTATTCAATAATATGCGCATATCCCTCATTATGTCCCCTATCCAAGCCCGTCACCACCCGTGATCTTCCCCAACCGGTATCAGGCTCGGAAGTAATACCCCAAGAATCCCTGTGACCAAACGACCGGCCGAGGGAATAAGTGGCATGAAGGACCAGCTCGCAGCCGCGGTTGCCGCTACCCAGGCGGGGGATGCGGAAGCGTTTGAGCTTATCGTCCGCACTTTTGCTCCCCATGTGCGGGCTTTTCTTGCCTGCCGGTGCGACAGCGCATCGGCGGTCGATGAGATCGCCCATGACACGTTCGTTTCGGCTTACGAGAAAATCACCGAATTCGATCCCGCGCGTGGGGAGATCGCGCCGTGGCTCATGGGGTTTGCCCGCAACCTGGCGCTGCGTCACCTCGATCGACGCCGCAAACAGGTAAGCCGCTATGTCGACTCCCTGGTGGTAGAGCACGCCTACGAACAGGCGAGCACCGTGAACGAGGATCCGCTCACAGCCTTGGAGCACTGTCTTGAAAAACTGCCCGGCCGTGCGCGTGAAGTACTCGAGTTGCGCTACCGGCGCGGGCTTCCGGTCGCCGATCTGGCGGAATCACTGGGCCGTACGGTCACCTGGGTCACGACCACCCTGGGACGGATACGCGACAATCTGCGTGAGTGCATCCATAAAGCGGTGAAAGAGATGACGGAAGCATGACGAATCATGCTCGCTTCCAGGAATTGCGTGCTCGTCATGTCGAAGATTGCCTTGGCTTCGATGAGGCCGCTGAACTCGAGGCTCTGCTCCGATCATCCGCGGACCGGCGAAGCGAATTCACCGCCGATCTGGAGCTCCACCGCGTATTGACCCAGCGTTGGCACGAAGACGCCGACGTTGCCGCGATCATGCGACGAATCCATGGCGCATCGGGCACGCCTGCTGACGCCGGCCGGAGTGAATCATCGCGAGGGATTAAAGACAGGCGCCGTATACCATCGTCACGTGTCCTTTCGTGCAGCCGCAGCAGCAGGCGTCAGCGCTTGAGGACGTTCTCCTATGTCGTCGCAATCGCGGCCACTCTGGTGGCCGCTGTCGCCCTGTGGCAATTGGTGCCATCACCCTCGCGCCAGGCACCACTCGAACTGGCGCACGTGTCCGCCGGAGATGATCTCACGATCGTGCGTGGCCAGAGTACGTTTTCTGGCTCGATCGGCACAAAGCTCATCGCCGGGGATCGCCTGTTGCGCCCGAAAGCAAGCAACGGGTGGCGAACACCGCCAGTGATCTCCTACGACGACGGTTCGACGTTGGCGCTGGATGAAAACACCGACATCTCACTGGCCAGCGGCGGCGGTAAGCGACTCACGCTGACGTCCGGCGAGATCTGCATCGAAGCTGCGAACCAGCATGCGGATTTCCCTTGGGTGATCTCAACGTCGATGGCCGAAGCGACCGTGATCGGCACGACCTTGTCATTGTCGCTGCTCGATGGCGTGACGACGCTGCGTGTCGCCGAGGGACGCGTAAAATTCAGCTCGCACGGCACAGAGGTCATGGTTGCGTCGGGGGAGGCGAGCAGCGCCGATGGAGGTTCCGCTCCTGCGCCGGCGCGCCCATATGCGGCCGGATCTTTCGTGCCTTGGCGACTGGCTCCGGTGGCTCCGGTGGCGCAGTCGGGTAATCTCCTGGAAAATTCGGGATTCGAAAAAAACCTGGCAGGATGGACAGCCGAACCCGATGGGAAACGGCCGACGATGGAAATCGTGTCAACGCAGGCACACGAGGGTAGGTGCTCATTGAAAGTAGGGCCAGTGCATGGCCAACAATCCCTGTTTCAGGTGGTTCAGGTGTCGGCTGGAACCACGTATGAGGTCTCGTGCTGGGCACGAGTGATCGACACCACTCCTCCGAATGCACTCATCCGTTTGAGTTGGGAAGATGCGCGGGGAACGGTCATAGACGCCGGCGAGACTGAAAATTTTTCGGCGGACACATGGACCCAAACGTCGGGGTCATTCACCGCCCCACCCGGAGCGACTTCGCTGCGCGTGCGTTTGCGCATGCACAATACCAACCGGCGGAAAGAGGCATACTTCTGGTTCGACGATTGCGTGGTGCGCAAGTCGGATAAGCACGCCATTCCTACGCCCCCGTGAAAATAATCCGCACGGGTTATTCTTCAGGAAACTCCGTCCATGCGCCTTCTCCTCTGTTTCGCTCTGTGCCTCGCCCCCGTCTTCAGTCTGCCGGCCGCAGACCAGACGAAGGAGGTATCTGCCGCCACCATCGCAGCCTTGATCGACCGGGGAGGCAAGGAGAAGCCAGACTGGTGGGACAAGGTTTCTCTCAATTATCCCAGCACCCTCGACCTGACCTGCCCGAAGAGTGTCGGCTGGAAACCAAAACTGGTCCCCGCAGTGTGGATGTATGATGTAGTGAGTCCCAATCCCGCGCGGTGGAAAGAGTGCACCAAATTCTGGCATTTCGTCCTCGCCAATGCCAAGCAGAACAAATTCGCGGAAGCGGAGAAGGAGGCGACCCAGACCCTGGCATTCTGTTACGGCGAGATGCTGCAGGATTGGCCGCGTTCGATTTATTGGTGTCAGCAAGCCGATGAAAAATGCGGGAAAGCCGACCATCGCACCATCGCCATGGCCGAGGCTTACTGGCGTCTGGAATCTCGCACGCTCGCCGTCAAAACGCTGCAATCATTAGCCCAGGACAACACTGAGCACGGCAGCATGATCCAGCTGTACGCCAAGATGGGTGATTTCACCACCGCCTATGCGCTAGCCAAAACGAAGATTGCACAAGACGAAGCCATCGGGTGGTTCATGACCGGATACACCGCCCAATTGCAAGGCGATTGGGGAAAGGCATTGGACGCATTTACCCAAACCAAGAAAACACCACAGAACAAAAGTGGGCGCAAGTGGAAAGAAACCGTCGATCGGGCCACTGCCGCTGCTCAGGCCATTACTCTGTTCGAGAATCTGAATCTGACCAAAATCCCCGACGGCACCTACAAGGATTCCTCTACGGGATATGCCGGCCCGATCACCGTCGAAGTGACCGTGGCCGCGAAGCGCATTACCGGAGTACGCGTGTCCAACCACCGCGAAAAGCAATATTACGCATCCCTCGTCGAAGTACCCGCCAACATCCTCGCCAAACAGCATGTGAAGGACGTTGATGCGACCATGGGTGCCACTATCACGTCTGAAGCCATCGTCTATGCCACTGCCAAGGCATTGAGACAGGGTCAACGCTGAATCTCCATGATCAGTGGTCATGTTGACGACCTGGAAAACCATCTTGCCCTCTATGAGAGCGCCGGCAGCCGCTCGGGAGCGGGTGAGCCTCGAATCCCGGCGTCGCATGCACCGAAGATAAGACCCGGTCGTGTGTAAGTCGTGATCCGATAAGACCATTCCAGTGGCTTGCTGACAGTGGTTGATGGAGCATGAAAGCCGGGGCTGGATTTTCTGTGACCACGCCCCGTCCTGGGTGGAAGTCATGTAAGGAACCTTCCATGACCCCTGCCCTACCGCGCCTGATCATTGGTCTGTCCATGTTCCTAACGCTGCTGACTCCCTTGTCGGCGGTGGACAGCGTGAACGTGGATCCAGCGACAACATACCAAACGATTGAGGCGTGGGGCTCGTCGGAAAGCGACTGGATCGCCGAGCGAGAGCCGGCGTCGCTGCGTCAGCACTTCCTTGAAGCGATGGTGAACGATCTGGGCCTGACGCGCTCTCGCATCCAAGGGGGCGGCGGCAATTTCTGGGACGGCCCAGGGAAAGAACTCCTGAACGATGACGGCGATCCGTACACGATGGACATTGCCCGCTTCAACCTTGGCACATTCGACCAGGGCTGCACGCGGGTGTACGTGCCGATGAAGCAACTGGTGGAAGCGCGTGGCGAGGTGTTCACCAGCTACTTCACCAGTTCGATGTACGACACCGGCAGCAGCGGCGGAGCACCGGCATGGCAGCTGAACAGCCCGGCCGAGCACGCGGAATTCCTGTCGGCGCACCTCTTGCGGCTGCGCGACACGCACGGCATTACGCCGACGTACACGACGATCCTGAACGAACCGACCTACAACAACACCTTCACCTGGGCGATCACCGGCAACATGATCAAGACGGTGGGGCCGCATCTGCAGAGCCTGGGCCTGCCGACGAAGATCCAGTTCCCAGAGGCCATGAAGCCGCAGTCCGCGATGAACGCGATCACGACCTGGCAGAACGACCCCGAGATCTGGCCGCACGTGGGGATGTTGTCGTACCACGTGTACGGGACGGAGGATCCGTACCGGGACGAGATCCGGGCCTTCGGCGAAGCCAAGGGCATTCGACGCGCGCAGACGGAGGATAACGCTCTGACCGTGGACGATATCTACGACGACCTGACGAAGGCCGGCGTGTCGGTGTGGGAGATGTACGAGCTGTGGTCACGCGGCCTGGCTCCCACGCAGCACTGGTTCAAGCGTACAGCGTACTTCTGGCAAGCGCGCCAGGTGATGAACTACGTCCGTCCGGGCTCGGTGCGCGTGGGTGCGACCTCGACGACCACCTCGGTGCGTCCGCTGGCTTTCATGCGCAACGGCCTGCCCACGGTAGTGCTGTGGAACACTACGGGCGGTGGGGCACGGACGATGGACATCACCGGCCTGGTCCCCGGCTCCTACCAGGTGAGCCGGACGCTCAATTCCGGCGCCTATCTAGAAATGGGTGTTTTCACAGCGTCTGCGGCCGGGGTGCTGTCCGGCATGGCGGTACCCAGTGGCTGCGTGCTGACCATCCACCCGCATGCCGGCAACCGCCCGCCGACGATGGTGGACTGGAGGTCGACGCCTGAGTATCTGACCTCGCCGGCCTCAAGCCTAACGCTGTCGGCTTCGGCGCAGGACCCGGAGCTGTCCGCCGTGACCTACGCCTGGTCGGTGCAGAGCAAGCCGGCCGGCGCGACCGTGACGCTGGGTACGCCGAACGCGGCCACCACGACGGCGAGCGGTCTGGGGGTGGTTGGGGTGTATGTGTTCAAGCTCACGGTCGGTGACGGCGCGAACAGTCTCGTGCGCACGGTGGAGGTGCCGGTGTATGCGGCCAACCAGCCACCGGTGCCCTTCGCCATCCACAATCGGAATCCAGTGACCGTGACCCTGCCGGTGGCCAAAACCGAATTACGCGGCGGAGCGCGCGACCCCGAGGGCGATACGCTGACCTGGCAATGGTCAGTGGTCAGCCAGCCGGCCGGAGCCAACGCGGTGTTGGCGACCCCGGCGGCTCGGGACAGCACGGTGTCCGGCATGACGGTCTCCGGCAATTACGTGTTCCGTCTGAACATCAGCGACGGCACGAACACGGTGCCGGCTGACCTCACGGTCCCAGTGTATCCAGCAAACCAAGCTCCAGTGGTGTCGGCCGCAACGGCCTCGCCATCAGCGCTGACGCTGCCGATCAGCAGCGCGATGCTGAGCGGAACGAGCAGCGACCCTGATGCGGCGGCGATGGCGCCGTGGCGTGCCGGCGGCGATGTGCTGACGCATTGGTGGTCGGTGCAGAGTGCCCCGGCGGGTGCCCGCCCGGTGTTCGCGAAGCCCGGCTTGAAGAACACCACGGTGAGCGGCCTGACGGTGGCGGGAACCTACGTGTTCAAGCTGACGGCGATTGACCGCACACTGATGGCAAGCCGAACAGTGACGGTGACGGTGGCCCCTGGTGCGGTGAACGCCGCGCCGGTGATTACGACGCCGTCCCCGGCACCCCTGGCAGTGCTGGAGGATGCGTCGGGCGCGTTGAACCTGACGGCAACGGATGCTGACGGCGATCCACTGTCCTGGTCGGTGCTGACGCCGGGCAGCAAGGGCGTGCTGACGGTGAGCAGTCTGGGCAGCACGTCGACGGCGACCTACACTCCTGGCGCGAACCAGGTGGGTTCCGACAGCGTGGTGGTGCAGGTGTCTGACGGTCGGGGCGGCAGCGACACGGTCGCGCTCGCCGTGACGATCACGCCGGTCAATGACGCCCCGTCGTTCACCGTAGGCGGCAATGTCAGCGTCGTGGTGGGCAGCGGCGCAGCGAACCAGTCCGGTTGGGCGACCGGGATCAGCGCAGGTCCAGCCGATGAGTTGGGGCAGTCCCTGGCCTTCCTCGTCAGCAGCAGCAATCCTGCGCTGTTCAGCGTGCAGCCGGCCCTTGCCGCCGACGGCACCCTGACCTTCACCCCGGCGCCCGCCGCCTCCGGCACCGCCACCCTGTCGCTGCGCCTGCAGGATGGTGGCGGCACCGCCAACGGCGGCGTCGATCAGAGCCCGCTACAGACCGCGACCATTACCGTCGTGCCGGCCACCGCCCCAACCGGTCTGTGGCTGGAGGCCGAGAGCGCAGACACACTCAGTGCACCGCTGGCCATCCTGGCTGATCCGGCAGCCGCCGGAGGTGAGTACATTGCGAATCTGGCAGCGGGGGACAGTTACGCCCAGCCGCCGGCGACCGGACACGCGGTGTACACCTTTGACCTGTCACAGACCGGCTCCTATGTGATCTGGGGGCGGATCATTATGCCAAGCACATCCAAGGATTCGTTCTGGGTGCGGGTGGACAATGGACCGTGGACGATCTGGTCGGGCATGGTGACCAAGACCTGGACCTGGAAGGAGTTCCATATCGCTGGCGTCACGACTCTCTACGATCTGGCGGCGGGCCGCCACACCCTGACCATCGCCTACCGTGAGGATGGGGCGAAGCTAGATGCCCTGTACATCGCCAGCGACGGCAGCGTGCCGACAGGCTCCTCACCGCCGCAGCCGACAGGTGGCGGCTGACACCGATGCGCATCCAGGACAGCAGAGGAATACGTGGCGAGTCCAGCCGGGGCGCGTGCCTGAATGGGCGACCGGAATCGGGAAACGATTCGGGGTCGTCTTGGTCCTGTTGGTCCTGCATGGCGCCCATCGATGGCTGCACGTGCGCCAGCTCGTCCATACGACGAGCGATCAGGATACGACCTTGTGGGTGGATGATATCCGGCGGCTTCGCCGCTGCGCATTGCCGGCCCAGTCAAACTCAGCGTTGTGCCATGGGGGCGCTTGATCAGCGTCATGGTGGTTCGAGGCTCTCACATGTCAGGAACAGAACATGATCCAACTATTCACCCACATACGTCTCCTCCCAACACGATTCGAGGCCGCGTGGCGCTTGGCTGCCGTAGGACCAAGTCGATCCAGTTGGCTGCCGCAGGCAATGCTCCTGCTGGGTGTACTTTTGGCGGCAGCCCCGGTGCAGGCCGAGGAGGTTTTCACCCTGACCAAGGATTCGGGGGTGACCCGCTCCAGCCTCAGCGGGCTGCAGGGCAGGACCTGGCCAGCCACGGTGGGCGAGGCCGACATCTGCTTGTGGAAGAACGACAAATTGGCGGTCTACAGCATCACTATCGACACCATGTTCAAGGCTTCCTACCCGTGGTGGAAGAAACAGTGCGAGAAATACAAGGTTACCCTTCCCATCACCGTCCTCTGCGTGGTGAGTCTTGTCGGGAATGAGACCTCTTGGGGGAAGTGGTCGAATTGGCAGGAATATGTCGCTAGCGGTTTCGAGGTTGCTTCCCACACCATGACCCACGGCGCAGGCTTCAAAAAAGACGCCTCCGGGGACTGGGTACCCCCCGCCGGGTGGCCGGGGGCCGAGTGGGAATATTCCGAGTCCCGCAAGCAGATTGAGGCCAATATCCCTGGCTACCGGGTCCGCTCAATGTGCCCCGCCGGAGGGGGAGCAAAAGCGTTTCGCGACAAGACAACGGCCGGGAAGTTCTACCTCTGCCAGCGTAACGGCGCCCGCATGCTGAATCGGCCCGGAAACATCGATTACCAGAGCATCAACTACACCAGCGGCGTGAATCTGGGCGAAACCCTGGGTACGGGGAATGCCAACATGGATGCTGAAAACCTGTTCAAGCCGGGCCAGGAATATTTCCGCGGTTGGGCTGTCATGATGCTCCACTATGGGGAGCAGGACGGCAAATCCGAGGCGTTCCAGGCCACGGTCAAGATCATCGATTTTCTCCAAGGCACCCACGCAGCGGATGTCTGGCCCGGCCTATTCGGCGATGTCGCCCAATACGGCCAGGAGCGCGACACCGCCACCCTGAAAATGGATGAAGTCACTCCCGAGCGCATCTCCGGAACGCTCACCTGCCTGATGGATCCCGCACATTACCAGTATCCCCTCACCCTCAAGGTTCGTACCGACAATGCCTGGAAGCAGGTCTCTGCGAGCCAGAACAGCGCCGTGATCCCTACCACCGTGGTCACCCACGAGGGGAACAACTACACGCTGGTCGAAGTCGTGCCCAACCGGGGCCCGTTCACTCTGCAAAAGGCGACGGCGGGCCAGTAGTGATGAGAGTGAGTGCGTTCTATTTTGAAGTACAACAACGCCCGGTCATGACTGACCGGGCGCTGCACTTCGCAGTTCAATGCGCTGACTTTTAGCGCTGACCGCCGCCACCTTCGTACTGGCGGGGGCCGCGATCGCCGCCGCCGTCGCGACGAGGTCCACGATCACCGCCACGGAATCCACCGCGATCACCGCCGCCGTCGCGGCGCGGTGGACGATCGCCACCGCCGCCGCCTTCAGGAGCCGAGTAGCCTTCAGGCTGCGGCAGCAGGGCCTTGCGCGACAAGCGGAACTTGCCGGTGCGCTCGTCGACTTCGATAAGCTTCACGTCGATTTCCATGCCTTGACGGGCAACGCCTTCGAGGGACGCGGTGCGCTCCCACGCCCACTCGCTGATGTGGACAAGACCTTCGGTCTGCGGCATGAACTCGACGAACGCGCCGAAGTCCTTGATTGAGGTGACCTTGCCTTTGTAGATCTTGCCCGCTTCGGGCATCGTCGTCAGGTCCTTGATCCAGCCCTTGGCCTTTTCGATCGAGACGAGATCCGGCGAAGCGATGGTGATCGTGCCATCATCATCGATGTCGAGCTTGGCCTTGGTCTCTTCCTGGATGCGACGAATGGTCTCGCCACCCTTGCCGATGATCTTGCCGATGAACTCGGGATCGATCTGGATCTGGACGATCTGCGGTGCGTACTTCGAGATGCCGGGGCGTGACTGCGCGATGACCTCGTTCATACACTGGAGAATATGCAGACGGCCCTGACGCGCCTGTTCGAGCGCCTTGGCCATCAATTCGGCGGAAATACCGGCGATCTTGATGTCCATCTGCAGGGCGGTGATGCCCTTGCTCGTGCCACAGACCTTGAAGTCCATGTCACCGTAGTGGTCTTCGTCGCCGAGGATGTCGGTGAGAATCGCGTAGCGGTCGCCTTCTTTGACGAGACCCATCGCGATGCCAGCTACTGCAGCCGTGATCGGCACGCCACCGGCCATCATCGCCATCGAACCACTGCACACGGTCGCCATCGAACTCGAACCATTCGATTCGAGAATGTCGCAGCACAGACGGATGCAGTACGGGAACTCGACCGACGGCGGAAGAACTTGAGTCAGAGCACGACGCGCGAGAGCGCCGTGGCCGACTTCACGACGACCGGGCGAGCCACGCTTCTCGACTTCACCGACTGAGAAGCCGGGGAAGTTGTAGTGGAGCAGGAAGCGTTCGTTGTACTTCTCCTTCAGGCCGTCGATGAGCTGTTCGTCATCGCCAGTGCCAAGGGTCAGATTCATTAGCGCCTGCGTTTCACCGCGGGTGAACACCACGCTGCTGTGCGAACGCGGGATCACGTCGAGGTCGATCACGATCGGACGCACGGTGGTCAGATCGCGACCATCGACGCGCTTGCCTTCGAGGATCAATTCGCGGAACACGATGTCCTTGGCATCACCGAAAGCAGCGGAGATTTCCGCCTTCTTGGTCTCGTCGCCAGCCGACAGCTTGGTCGCGACGACTTCTTTGAGCGCCTTGGTCTTCGCCGCACGTTCGTGCTTCACCTTGGTGAGCAGCGCAGTTTTGATCTCAGCGGCGTGGCCGTCGACGATCACTTTGACCCACGGGCTTTCGACCGGGGCTTCGATCTTCATCTTCGGCTTGCCGACCAAGTCGCGCAGCTTGACGATCGCCGCGCAAACCTTCTTCACTTCGCGGTGGGCGAGGCTGAGCGCTTCGACCATAATCTGTTCAGCAACTTCTTTTGCACCGCACTCAACCATCGTGATGGCGTCGGACGTACCGGCGACGATCAAATCAAGATCACTGCCGTTACGCTGGGCAACGGTTGGATTCACGACCAGCTTACCGGCGACGAGGCCGATGCGCACGGCGCCAATCGGGCCAAGGAACGGAATCGCGCTGATCGTCAGCGCGGCGGAAACACCGACCATGCTGAGCACGTCGGGTTCATTGACCATGTCGTAACTGATAACGTTGCTCTGACAGCTGGTGTCGCGCTTGTAACCAGGTGCAAACAGCGGACGCAGCGGGCGGTCGGTGAGGCGCGAGATCAAGGTCTCGTGTTCACTCGGACGCTGTTCGCGGCGGAAGAAGTTACCGGGGATGCGGCCAGCGGCGTACATCTTTTCGCGGTAATCAACGGTGAGTGGGAAGAAATCCATGCCGGCGCGAGGATCGCCGTCGCACGCGGTCGAGAGCACAAAGGTCTCGCCGCAGCGCACGATGACGGAACCCGCCGCCTGCTTGGCGAGGTATCCAGTCTCGATGGTAATGGTTCGGGAATCAGCACCCTCGCCGACAGTCAATTCGACTGTCTGCTTCTTCATGTTGAGGGCGGAAAGCGCAGTGGCGCGGTCCATGGGATCTCCTGCGGGCTAATGCCCGGGAATCGCCGCATCCCCTGCCTGTCCATAGCACCGTCGCACGTATGCGGCGGTGGTAAGGAAAGGCGAGCCGGGGTTGTCGGCTGTGGTTTGGTGAATTGTGAAAGAGGTACGACTGGGATGACACGGGCGCCGAGGGGCGGCGGGCGGATACAATGGGCGAAGCCCATTCGCCCGCGATTCTGCTGTCCGGCAGCAGAATCGAGCCCCAACAAAGCCCGCGGGGTAGGCCGCAGGCCGTAGGGGCAAAGCCCCTAAGACTTTTGCCGGATGCCAAGCTTCTCGGTCAGCTTGCGGTAGCCTTCAACGTCAGTTTTGTTGATGTACTTGAGCAACCGGGCGCGCTTGGCGACCATCAAGAGGAGACCACGACGACTGTGGAAGTCCTTCTTGTGGCCCTTGAGGTGCTCGGTGAGCTGGTTGATCCGCTCGGAGAGCATGGCGACCTGGACGGGTGCCGAGCCGGTGTTGCGAGCGTTGCCGCCGTATTCGGCGATAAGGGCTGATTTTTTAGCAGTTTCGAGGGGCATGGTACGCGTTCCCGGTGTTCGGGTGGGTGTGAATGACCTGGGAGGCGTCCGCGTGAACGCTGACCCACGTCTGGGGAGGGCGGGCTTGTACCGGGAATGGGTGGGGGTGCAAGCTGGAGTGAGCTAGGAGCTACGAGCTGCGAGCTGCGAGTTACAGGCAGCTAAAGGCAGCTACGGAGGGCTAGTTGCAGACCAATGCTCAGGATCGGTGATCCGGGGCGTCAGCAGGCGGGTCAGGGTCGAACGGAACGGTTTGGGATACAGCTCCAGCAACTCTTTGGCTTGACCGCTGGTGTAGCCGCAGGTCGCCTCGGGGCCGAGCCAGATGGCCAACGCCTTGTGGGTTTCTTCGCTGTCGGGTGAACTGATCCGCGGTTTCTCGGACGCCATGCGTTCGATATCAGCACGCGAACGGGTGCCGATTAGTTCACCAGCTTGGCTCAGCAGCAGTGCATCGGACTCAAACCGCGCTAGCAGTTGGCGAAACATCGTCCCTGCAACCAATGCGCCAGATGCCAGCTGCACTCGCAACACATCCAACGTGAGCGACGACGTGGCGAACAGCTCACGGACACGTGGACCGCGAATGTCTGGTAGAACCGCGAAGTCCTTACGCAATTGCGCAACCACCTCGGCGGTCTTGGTGTTCTTCCCGTCCATGCCAGCTACCTCAGGACACGCGGCGAGCAGCGCCAACACCCGCTGCAGATCATCAATAACGGCCTGGGCAGTAACTCCATCAGTGATTGGAGCCAGCGGCTTGAGATTCAAGAGCTTGGTCAACTCAGCGACGGTTGTCGATGCGGCAGTGTTCGGCGTCGACGAAACAGACAGCACCACATTCTTTGGCTCCGGTGCAACAGGCGCCGGGTCCTCCGCAGGCGCTATGCGCAAGCCGTCGCGAAAACCGCTACGCAGATTATCCGCAATCACTGCAATAACCGCGAGGGAGGCCGCGATCAGAAAAAGCCACAGCATCCAGGGCTTCTTGGCGCGTGGCGTTACCGGAACGGCGCCTACTGGCACGCTGCCATGCCCCGGTGTCGCCGCGATATCCGCCATCCGCTGCTGTACATGGCTCGCTTTCTGCCAGCGCTGGTCAGGATCTTTTGCGAGCGCCTTCAAGACAACTTCATCCAAACGCGCATCAATCTCCGCCCGATGCGACGGTGGATCGAAGCGACCAAGCGGCAATCCACCGGTCAGCATCTCGTAGAAGACGACACCCAATGCATAGATGTCGGCGCGGTGATCAACCGACTTGGCATTCTCGATCTGCTCGGGGGCCATGTAATGAAAGGTGCCAAGCAAAGTCCCCGAAGCAGTCAGCACGGTGCCATTGGGCTTGTCGTCACGTAGCTTCGCCAAGCCGAAATCAGCGATCTTCACCCGGCCTTTACCATCAAGCAGAATGTTCTCGGGCTTGATATCGCGGTGAACGATGCCCTCGTCATGCGCGAACTGCAGGGCGTCGCAAAGTTGCGGCACCAGGGCCAGTGCTTCAGACGGAGACAATGTTCCCGTACGCATCACCTGCCGCAGATTTGCGCCTTCAACCAATTCCATGATCAGCCAGCAATACCCACTGGTGATGCCGAAGTCATGAATCGTCACTAGGTGTGGATGGTTGAGTCGCGCCAACATCTTGGCTTCGCGACCGAAGCGCTCGACAAACGCTGGATCACGACTGAGTTTCGGCGATAGCACCTTCAGCGCCACGTCACGATCGAGATGCTTCTGCCGCGCACGGTATACGGTTCCCATTCCACCCTGGCCAAGCACGGCGCCGATCTCAAGCTGGGGAAACGCCGCCGTCAGATCCGCCGGCGTGGGCGCCTGCATGTCCGACAGTCCATTCGTCCCATCCAATCCCGCCTTGAGCAACGCCGACTCGTCAAACAGCGAATCGCCCGACCCACTGCGAGCAGACGTCCTGGCTACGCTGGTTGGCTGATCAGAGGCGGGCATGGGAATGAGCTACCTCTATGTGCGGAGACGCCCCGGCATGGTTACAGCTCGTTCTCGCATGCGATTGCCTCATCCTTGAAAACGCATTCGAATATACATGAGGCGCAGAGACGGAGAGGTTGGAAGAGTTTACATGCATCAGCCTCGTCACCCACAGAACAATCCTCTCCAACCCGCTAACTCCTTCGGATTTCTGTGTCACTGTGTCTCTTGTTTTTCGAGCTGCAGAATTCGTGCTCATTGCTCAACCCCCCAACGCCGCCAGCAATTCCTGAAGCTCTGCATCCACCGCCCCCTCTTCGGGGAACTCCAGCGTTTCGGCGATCTCGGCGCGCAGAATTTCACGGTAGCGCTGGCGCAGGCGATGCACGGCGACTTTGATCGCGCCTTCGCTCATGCCCAATGCTGTGCCTGCGGCGATATAGGACGGTGCGTCAGCGTTCTGGACCAGATACGGCTCCAGTGCGGCGAATACCCGCGCTCGGCGTGGATCTGTGTGTTCGGCCGCCAGCAGATCGCGCACATGCAACAGCAGCGTCCGCGCCCAGGTGCGATCGAAAGCGCGCTCGGGCGTGAGATCGTCGGTCGGCTCGATCGCCGTGCCGGCAAAGTTCATCACCTTGCCGCCGCCACGTTTAAGTGCCTGCGCGCGATCGTGGGCGTTATTCAGGAAATTGGTCAAGCAGGCGAGGAGAAATGTACGGAAACGCCCGCGCTGCGGATCAGCAGCCGTGATCGTGTCGCGCTCCAGCAGCTCGACGAAAAATGCCTGAGTCAGGTCCTGCGCGTCAGCACTGGTGTAACCACGACGGCGGACAAAGGCGTAGAGCGGCTGCCAATAGCGTTCGCATAGCCACGCCATCGCCGCTCGTGCATTGGCGGAAGATTGGCCAACGCGCGCGACGACACTCCAGCGCGTCGCGGTAAAACTTCCTGCTTCACTTCGGGGCTTACTCATAGCAAACAGAGTCGCTGGCCGCCAAGCGACTCAGCTCAGGCACCCTTTTTCGCACCAAGGCCATCGTGCTCGCGCTGGATGCGCTTGGCTTCCATCAGTAAACGCGCGCACATCTCGATCGCGGTCAAATGACCCAGATGGCGCTTGTAGCACGCGCGCAACCGCTCGACAGCGAGCTGCACCAAGACATCGCGTGGGCAGGCAGTGGTCAGACGAACGCTCGCCTCTTCGAAGTGGCGGCCAAGCACCGAACTGCCCTTGCCGGTCGCAGCCGTCGCCCGGGGAATCAGGTGCAGGATGACACCGTAGGCAGCCACGACGGCAATCGCATTCGTGGTGGCCACCGTGCGTGCACGAAGCGCCTGACAGACGCCATCCAAGTCGCGTGCCTTCAGCGTGTGTGCCGTGGAATCAGAACGATCGACGATCACCACGCGACCGTCATCAAGACCGCCCTCCCAGGATACGCACTTGGGTGATGGGGCGGATGCAGAACTGCGCGGCATAGGATGGCTCCGAACGTAACGTTGGGAAGCATGGGCCGCACGCAGCCGGGCGCAACCAAGGCGATCTGGAGAATGTCGGTCGGCGTATTGACTCAGCAATCACCGCTAGCCATAAGCTAAAGCCGTGACAAACGAACTGAACGGCGGCGGAAACGCGGGTGCGCGCACGGCCGTAGCAGCGCGCTTTTACGTCCGTTGTTCAACCCGGTGAGCGCGAAGCGGCCACCGGCAAGTGAACAAACGGGACATCAAGCAAGCCGCGACCCGAACCACCAGTTTCCTGGCGAACATGGGCACGAGCTGGTTGCCCATCGCCAACCGGTACAGGACGATTCCGTGCCGTGTCGTGGATTACATGGCCGTTTGCAGGTGAAAATGCATCTGCACCGGCCACTGCGTTGGCTGGCTGTGCACTTGGCGCCACGGCAGATGACTGTTGTATGAGAACAACATGATGATCGCGCGACTGACCAACAGCCGCTGGTGGGTTGACTGGCATTGCACTTGGTTCGGCAACGTGCTTTTCAGCATGCGCGCCAGCAACCATGGGCTCGACAGGCACGACAAGCGAATTCCCGCTCACCGTCGTGGTCATTCGCGGTATCTGCCCTTGATTCGGTTTGGCAACAAAGCTCCCTGCGGTAATCACCAGCATCACAGCCACCAACCATGACCATCGTCGCTTCACTGGACGGTCCCGGACACCACGGTCCGTGACAGCAGATATCCAGCAGTCGGCGGAAAGTCGGTGAACTCGCGCGCGAGAACCAAGTTGGTGTAGGTATAGCCCAATTCGCCAGTACCCGGCTTCCAATACGTGCGTTGGACACCGGCCATGCTTGCGGAGCCAGTGGTCACATCGTATCCACCGGTCGGGTATGCTGAGGCAGCCGCACTATAGGTGCCATCAAATGCGAAAAGTCCCGTGGTTGCTCCGAAGGTCACATCATTGTGCTGAACCGAGGTCACCAACTGACCGGCGTGATTATAGGTTGCCAACAGCGCGGTCCCATCAGCGGGCGTGGCGGCTGGGAATACCGCAATCGGCGAGCCGGTGAAATACGTGCGTTCGGCCGCATCCACCACAGCGTCGGTGTTGTTGTCTTCCCAGAGTCCAACCCGGTAGATGATGCCGTCGCTTCCCATCGCCCACCATACCGCCGAACGCTCGACCATGTCCATCGATGCTGAGACCGCCAATGAACTCGCCGTCACCGTGCGCGTCACCTTGATCGCTGGTACGCCGGAAGCGAGATACTCAACCTCATACTTGGTCGCGATGGACTCAACTGAGTTGCCCGACGTCACCGCCGGAGTTCCGCTGGGAGTGCCGCCAGGATACACCAACGGATCCTGACTGCGCGTCACCGCAAGAGTTCCCGTACGTGTCGCCTGCCCCGATGATGGCATGCCCAGCCAGTGACCGGCCATGTCGGCACTCCAAGGACCAACCGTCGGCAACACCGCCGTGCTGGTTGGCGGCAAGGCGTTGACCAGGATGCCACCCGAACTGGAAGTCACGGTCGCCGTACTGAGCGCACCGGCACCATCGAGTACCAGATCGACGGTAACTGTCGTATAGACCGGCCCGGCGGTCGTCACCGTCGCCTTGCCACGGAGAGCCGCGCCATTCGCCCGCAACGTCACGGCCACGGTGTCGGTGCCGCCCGAGTCCGTCGTGCTGCCGCCATTCAAGTCCCACCAGCAGCGCCCCGCGCTGTCGACGAAGAGCTGACTGCTGTCGCTGAAGCCATGTTTCTTGATGAGTCCAGACGCGAGGGTTGGTGGAGTCTCAACTGTCGTGATCGCTGACTGTGCCGCTGCGGCTCCGACCTGCACACTCATGGTCAGGTCGGTGATCAAGCCGCTGCCATTAACGGCCAGCGTGTACGTTTCAGTGACCGTTGATGGGCCAGCAATGGTGTATGACCGCGTGGCGACATACGCACTGCCCGTCCAGGTGATCGGCACCGCCGTGGCAACCGCAACCAAACCACCACCGCCCTCGACCGACAGCTGGTCGGCGATGACCACCACGCGTAGCGTGTCTGAAACCACGTAGTTCGACAGGCCCGAAGATAGAACCACCGCCACACGCGCTTGATCAGGCAGCAGAGCCGTCGTCGTCGTCGTGGTTGAGGTAGAACTGCCACCACCACATCCGGTCATAACCAGGGCGATCACCCAGATCACCGCAATGGGGAAAGTCGGCATGAATAGGTGGCGCATCGGAACCTCCGCGGCCAGTCTGTGGCGCTCTGTCCCCACACAACGCCCAGTCGTGCGAACCCCTCAGTTGGCGGCGCGCACCTGATCAGCAAAACGCTGGAACAGATAGAGCGGATCAGCCGGGCCGGGGGACGCCTCAGGATGATATTGCACCGAGAATTGCCGCTTGGTCGTGTGTTCGATACCGGCGCAGGTGGTGTCGTTGAGATTGAGGTGACTCATACGGACACCAGCCGGCAGCGACGTGGGATCGACCGCGAAGCCGTGGTTGTGGCTGGCGATCTCGACCTTGCCGTCACTCAGGCGCTTGATCGGGTGATTCGCGCCGCGATGGCCGAACTTCAGCTTGTAGGTCGTCGCGCCGTAACTCAGGCCGAGAATCTGGTGACCAAGGCAAATGCCGAACACGGGAATATCGGTCGCGATCAGTTTCTTCACGGTCGCAATCGTGGAGGTAACTGCCGCTGGATCGCCGGGGCCGTTCGAAAGGAACACGCCACGCGGCTTGAGCGCGAGGATCGCCTCGGCCGAGGTTGAACTCGGCACGACGCGCACCTTGAAGCCGCACGACACCAGCAAACGCAGAATATTGCGCTTCACACCGCAATCGATCGCAACCACCAGCGGATTGCCTTCGAGCTTCGGCCACGCCACCGCAGAACCGAAGCGCTTCGGCTCGGACGGCTCAGTCCAATCGTAGGCCTGCGTGCACGACACGACGCTCGCAAGATCGAGGCCAGCCATCGACGGCGCCGCCTTGACCATTGCAATCAGCTCTGCATCCGTGCGGTCTTCGCTTGAGATCACCGCGTTGACCACGCCGGTGACGCGCAACTTGCGCGTGATCGCCCGCGTATCGACGCCATCAATCGCGACGATCTTGCTGCGTTTGAGAAAATCCGGCAGCGACTCAACCGAACGGAAGTTCGACGGCACCTCGCAGCAATCGCGCATGACGAAGCCGCTGACCTGCGCGCGGTCACTCTCCATGTCCTCAGGCGAGATCCCGTAGTTGCCGATCTCGGGATAGGTCATGGTCACGATCTGCCCGCGATAACTCGGATCGGTGAGCACTTCCTGATAGCCCGTCATCCCAGTATTGAACACCGCTTCGCCCGGCGTCGTCCCAACCGCGCCGACCGAGCGGCCACGGAAGATGGTGCCATCAGCAAAGACCAGACGGGCGGGAGTCGGCATAAGCACCTCGAGGATCGGGCGGGAGTGTTGCGGATCGGAAGCGGAGGCAACAGCGAAAGTAAGGCAGAAGGAAGAAGGCAGAATGATGAAAACTGGACCACGACGCACCACGTTGTTCCCGAGCGTTTTCTGCATTCTTCCTTCTTCCTTCTCCCTTTCTCCCGCCACCCTTCCCCCATGCGCTACGCGATCGGTCTCGGCGGAAACCTCGGCGATGTGCCAGCAACCGCCGCCCGCGCTGCCAAGCTCCTGGCTGCCGAGGGCGTCACCGTCGTTGCCGAAGCCCCGTGGCTGATCACCGAACCGGTCGGCGGACCGGCCCAACCGAGATTCCACAACAGCGCCTGGATCGTCGCGACCGGACTCGGCCCACACGGATTACTCGCCGCGCTGCAACGCACCGAAACCACCTGCGGTCGCACCCGCGAGGTGGTGTGGGGGCCGCGAACGCTCGATTTGGATTTGCTACTCAGTGAAGATGGCGGTCAGGTCACAAGTGCCGTGCTGACGCTACCGCATCCACGACTGCATGAGCGACCGTTTGCGCTGCGACCGCTGGCGGTGATCGCTGCGAACTGGCGGCATCCCCTACTTGGACCGACCATGGCGGAATTAGCCGCGAGGGAATTGGGCCATCTCCGTAGGTAGGGCTCAAAAAGTTTCCGTTACGTTTTCTGCTGACCCACGTCGTGTAGGACACCTGATCGCTAACATCGTGGCGCAGCATGCGCAGTTCGAACTGCGGCGCTTGCCTCAATCGTACCCGCTATGTGCCGCCTTCCATCCAGCAACGAACAGCAATATCGGACCCGCTAGGAGCACCACCCAGCCGAAGCCGAGGCCAATGTCCATACTCGGCATCAGATCTCTCGTTGGTCCATCGAACACTCCGCCAAAGAACCGGCTCACTTCGTCGAGCTTGGAATGCGTCCAGACCAGGTCGATCAGATGCATGAGCAAGAGAATTGCTCCAATCCGGTAGAGCAGCCGGCAGGTGTTGATGAAAAAGAACACCATCGCCAGTACACCGCCGATGATGCTGCACATCGCAAACATCTTGCTCACGAGCATCTGGTTGGCGCTCACATGCACAGCCTGTAGCACAGGCAGAAACGGCCCGACGATGAGGCAGGCAGCGCCGAGAAAGAGAAATGGCGCAGGATGATCAAGCAACTCCGCAGCGCCCGGACCAGCGCTGCGCACGGGATCGATCTCCTGCGGCGTCGGCTCCCAGCCGAGTGCTCTCACCTGAGCTTCGGCATCGGCGAGTGAACGCGCTTCGATCTGAAACGATCGGCTGCCGCCACCTGCTTTTTTTGCTGCGATCGTGAAGGTTGCCATGACTTCGTATAGCAATGGACCGTGACTTTTTCCATAGGCTTTTGTTGGCATCCGACCGCACCCTCCGTCCTACCTCCGATGTGGTAATTCTAACTCCTCGCCTATCTTCCTCCCCGGCTCCCGTCAGTGCCTGACCCGCAAGGGTCCCATGTTTGAATTTATTTCTGAGCGCATCACCGGTGCATTCGACCGCCTGCGCAAGCATCAGCACCTGACCCCGGATAACATCCGCGATGGCTTGCTCGATGTCCGCCGCGCGCTGCTCGAAGCCGACGTCGCGGTTGATGTGGTACGTGATTTTCTTGGCAAGGTCGAAGCCAAGGCGATCGGTCAGCAGACCGTGCAAGGCGTCGCGCCAGCACAACAAGTCGTGCAGGTGGTACACGACGAGCTGATCGCGCTGATGGGCGCTGGCGACAGTGAGATCCCCTTCGCGAAAGATGGCCCAACCGTCATCCTGATGGCCGGTCTGCAAGGCTCAGGCAAGACAACCACCTGCGCCAAGCTGGCGAAGCTGCTTGGTGAAAACGGCAAGCGCTCGCTGCTGGTCGCCGCCGACCTCCAACGTCCGGCCGCTGTTGAACAGCTCAAGATTCTTGGCGAACAAATCGGCGTGCCGGTGTTCTTCCAGCCTGGCATAAAAGCACCGGAACTCTGCGCGCGCGGTGTTGAGCAGGCACGTCTTGATAATCGCGACGTGGTGATTCTTGATACTGCCGGTCGTTTGCACATCGACGACGCGCTGATGGCCGAAGTCGCCGAGATCCACGCGCGCACCAAGCCACACCAAACCTACCTCGTCGTCGATGCGATGACCGGTCAGGACGCGGTGAATTCGTCAAAGGCGTTCCACGAACGCCTCGCGCTGGATGGCGTGGTCGTAACCAAGCTCGATGGCGATGCCCGTGGTGGCGCGATCGTCAGTCTGCGTCACGTCGTTGGCCGCCCGATTAAGTTCGTCGGCGTCAGCGAAAAGATGGACGGTCTGCAGGCATTCCATCCCGATCGCTACGCGCGCCGCATCTTGGGCATGGGCGACATCCTGACCTTCGTCGAGCGCGCCCAGAGCGCGGTGGACGAAAAGCAGGCCCAGCAGATCGAGGAGCGCATCCTCAAGAACAAGTTCGACCTCGGTGATTTCAAAGAACAGCTCCGCGCGATCGCCAAGATGGGTTCACTCAAGGATCTCCTCGGTCTCATCCCCGGCATCGGCAATAAATTCGCCAACATGCCAATCGATGAAAAGGTGTTTAAGCGCTACAGCGTGATCATCGATTCGATGACCTTGTGGGAACGCAGCCATCCCGACCTCATCGACATGAGCCGCCGTCGCCGCATCGCGATGGGTGCTGGTGCCAACACCAACGAAGTGCAAACGCTGCTCAAGAACTTCGAGATGATGAAAAAGATGATGGGCAAGATGGGCGACATCAAAGACATGGCCGGCAAATTGCCCGGCCCCGACGAGATGACGCCAGAAGCGCTGGCAAATCCCGGCGCGTTCATGCCCAACCCAAACAAACTGTTCCAAAGCCGCGAAGACAAGGAAGCGCTCAAGCGTTACCGTGCAGAGCGAAAGAAGAAGGCGAAGATGAAGAAGGCATCGCGGCGTTGACGCTAATCGTAGATCGTACATAGAGATCATCATGCAGAATACCACGAACGAACTGGGGCAATCACTCGGCTTTCCACTGCCGAGTTGGAAACCGCCAGCAGCACCGTCGCGCGAGTCGATGGCGGGTCGCTTCTGCCGCTTGGAGCCGCTCAATCCCAGCCTGCACGCCGAAGCGCTATACCACGCCAACAGACTCGACACCGACGGACGAATGTGGACCTATCTGCCCTACGGACCATTCGAGTCCCTGGACAGTTACCGTGCGTGGACCGAGACCATGGCGCGCGGCGATGATCCGCTATTTTTCACGATCATCGACCTAGCGACCAAGAAACCCGTTGGTGTCGCCAGCTACATGCGCATCGATCCTGTTGTTGGATTGATCGAAGTCGGACACCTCGGCTATTCGCCGCTGCTGCAGCGCACGCCGGCGGCGACCGAAGCCATGTATCTGATGATGGAGCACATCTTCGCACTTGGTTACCGTCGCTACGAATGGAAATGCCACTCGCTGAACGCGCCGTCGCGCGTCGCGGCTGAACGTCTGGGCTTCACCTTTGAAGGCGTTTTTCGCCAAGCCACCATCGTCAAAGGACGTAACCGCGACACGGCGTGGTATTCAATCATCGACAGCGAGTGGCCCACGCGCCGCGCTGCCTTTCAACGCTGGTTGCGCCCTGAGAATTTCGATAAGGACGGCAAGCAACGCGAACGGCTTGCGGAATTTTCAAAATAGACGCCGAAAGGTTCGGCAACTCCGGTAAAAACCGTTGTTCTGACGCAACACTCGACGCCGCGCCCACCGGCCATTGCATGCACAACACCACTGATTACTCATGGTGGCATGGACCTGCATAAACTAAGCAAGATATGCTTTACGATCTGCGTTGTCTGCATCGTCCTTGGCGTCGTTCTTGCCTTGGTGTGCATTTGGGGTGACGTCAAGGACGCCGTCATGTGGAAGGCCGGTCTCACCGTCGCCGTCTTCTTCGGCGCTTCACTGCTCACGATGAACGTGATCAAAGCACTTGGCTCGCGAACAAAGGATTCCCAGGAGTGAGCCTCGTACTGAATACCTTAGTCATGCTGAACACCCAACGGCCGCAGCGATGAGTCGGCAATCCGCAGGCGTCGTGTCCTCCGCCGGATTTTCGGTCATGGCGAAACCGGTTGGCCCCGCGTGTAACCTCGACTGCTCGTATTGTTATTATGTGCGGAAGAGCGGACTTGGTGGCAGCACCTCCGCACCGGCGCGCATGTCGGACGCACAACTCGAAACCTACATTCGTGGCTACATCGCGGCCAGCCCGGACCCGACCGTGACCTTCGCCTGGCAGGGTGGCGAGCCGACGCTCTTGGGTGTCGATTGGTTCCGGCGCATGGTTGAGCTGCAACAGCGCCTCTGCCCACCAGGGCGACGAATCGACAACGCCCTGCAAACCAACGGCACCAAATTGGACGATGCATGGGGAACATTTCTGAAAGAACACCAATTCCTGGTTGGCATCTCGCTGGATGGACCGGCCGAACTGCATGATCCCTACCGCATCAACAAGGGCGGTGGCCCTTCTCACGCCGCAGCGATGAACGGCATCGCCGTGTTGCGCAAGTACGGCGTTGAGTTCAACACGCTGACCACGGTGAATCGACTCAATCAGGATCACGGCAAGGCCGTCTATAACTTTCTGGTCAAAGAAGCCGGCAGTCGGCATCTCCAATTCATTCCCATCGTCGAGCGACGTTTGCCAGACGGCAGCGACGCCGGTCCACCACCGCTTGATCGTCGCGACGAGCGACCCTGGCGCCTGAGTCCCGACAGTGCGACCGGTCAGGGCTGGGGCACATTCCTGTGCGACGTGTTCGATACGTGGATCGCCCATGACGTTGGTCGCGTTTTCTTCTACGCCGTCGAATCCACGTTGTCGACCATGGTGCGCGGTTACTCAGGAATATGCGTCCATGATCAGACCTGCGGCCGGGCGGTCGTGATCGAACGCGACGGCGCGGTCTATAGTTGCGATCATTACGTGTATCCCGAGTGGCGCATCGGCGACATCGGAGCGCAGGGTTTTGTTGAGATGATCGACTCACCATTCCAGCGCCAATTCGGCAACGACAAAGAAGATCGGCTGCCATCGCAATGCCGCACTTGCCCTGTACTCACATTTTGTAACGGCGGTTGTCCTAAGCACCGCTTCGCCACCACGGCAGATGGATCACCAGGACTCAACTACCTGTGTGCTGGTTATCATCGCTACTTCACGCATGTGCGCGCGCCATTGCAGGCGGTGGCGCAGGCCCTCACCCAGGGCAAGGACCCACGTAGTGCAGCCAAAGCGTGGCGGCGACGATCATGAGTGGTCCCTGGGGCTATCGCAGCTATCGCCAACATCTGGCCGCGCGCTTCCCTGGGTTGCACGTGCGCAAATTGTGCCTGCAAGCTGGCTTCACCTGTCCAAATCTTGACGGCACGGTGGCCAAAGGCGGCTGCGCGTGGTGCGACAACGCCGGATTTTCGCCGGGCCTGAACGTGCCCAGCCTGGAACAGCAGTGGGAGCGCGGTCGCCTATGGCTGCGTCGTCGCCATCGCCAGGTCGATGGATTCATCGCATATTTACAGTCATTTTCCAACACCCACGCGCCACTGCCACGTCTGCGCGCGCTCTACAATCGCTTTCCCAACGACTTTCCCGAATGCGTTGGCGTCGCGATCGGCACTCGACCGGACTGCCTGTCCAACGACATCATCGCGTATCTTGATGAAATCGGACGGCGCACCTTCCTGACCATTGAACTCGGCCTGCAAAGCGATCGTGATGCGGTGCTGCGACAGATGAATCGTGGGCACACGGTGGCGCAGTTCCGCGACGCCATCGCCCGCGCCGCCGATCACGCGTTCGAGTTGTGCGTGCATGTGATCCTCGGCCTGCCCGGCGAAGGCGACGACGCACCCGAACGACTCGGCACGCTGCTGTCATCATTGCCGATTCAGTCGGTTAAAATCCACAACTTGCACGTGATGCGCGGCACTGCCCTCGCGCGCATGCAGGCGGCGGGCGTGGTGCAGCCACTGACCCGCGCCGATTACATCGCCAGCGCAACCCGACTCATCACCCACCTGCGTCCGGATCAAGCCGTGCAGCGAACCGTCGCCGACGCACCCGACGCACTACTGTGCTCAGAACCGTGGTGTCACGACAAGCAGGGCGTGTTGCAGGAGATGAAGGCGGCGTTGACCGGCCTGACCGTCAATGCGTGACCGCTCCTGCGATCGCTCGGTACAACTCCGCATACATACTCGGCACCCATGCTGGCAGACCCTCGGAACGAAGCGGTAGCGCACGCTGCGGAGCAATCAACGCTGTCGTCCGTGATTCACCGCAAGCCGCGACAGCTTTGAAGACCACCTCTATCGCCGGATCACCAATCGCGATGCAGCCAATCGAGGCGGCGCCACCGTGAATCATGATGTCGTCACCGAGATCCGTTCGTCCATCGCGTGCGGCCTGCTCACGGTCGAACGCACTGGGGTAACCGACGCGCAGTGCGAGATGGTACGCGCTATTGGGATTCAGCGACTCGATCGGGTAGATGCCTTCGGGCACCTGGCGATCACCCCGACGCAACTTGGGACCAGCCTTGCCGCTGGCGGCGAGAATCGGAAACACGGCGACGCGGCGACCTGGCTCCCAGAGTTCTAGCTCGCATTCCTGTTTGTAGGCGATCAGCGTCAGCTGTTGAGGCGGCCACTGCGTGAATAAACTTTCGATTTCGATTTTTCGCGTTGCGTCGATGTGCGCGATTCGCGAGGCGACGGTCTCGCGGCCAACGACGTTGAGATAGAGTGGGTACCAGAGCGTGCGGGCGAAGTAGAGCACGCCGACGCCAAGAATGAAGATGACGATAGCCGAGATGATGACGATGGGGCGGATGCGCATGTGGATTGATCGGCCGACTGAAACCGACATCCAGACCTGGTCAAGCCCACGGCGTCGTTCAGCGCCAGCGTCCTTGCGCACGTCCCGGAGTGACACGGGCGCGGAAGGAGTGTTGGCGCATACAATGGGCGCAGCCCATGCGCCACGATTTCGCCAGCGTGAGCGCAGCGAAATAGAACTCCGACCAAGCCCGGGGTAGGCGCGCTAGCGCCGTAGGGCGAAGCCCTGAAAACAAAAAGCTACGTCGCAAATGGTGGATGATACAAGTCGTCATCCTCGGCCATCACGACGCCGTTTTCCTTGAGTAGGTCGATCCACTCGTCCCAGGTTTTCAAAATCTTGCGGGCGACGGTGCCGGCGGCGGGGGACAGGAAGCCGAGATCTTCGAGCTGTTCAACGTACTCGGTCGCCTTGTTGTAGCCGATGCCCATTTTGCGGCGGAAGAAATCAGCACCGGTCTTGTCGTAGCGGTACATTGCCTGCACGGCTTCGTGGAACTTGCGGTCGGTCTTCCAGGCATCGCTGCCTGGACCGCCGCTGGCCTTGCCGCCAGCAACCGCGATTGCACCGGCTTTTACGATCGATTCGTCATAGGCTGGCGTGCCTTGGGCGCGCGCGTGCTCGACGATCGCGTTGATCTCGGCGTCCTTGAGGAACACGCCTTGACCGCGCACCGGCAGGCTGGTGCCAGGCTGGAGGAACAGCATGTCGCCTTTGCCGAGCAGATTTTCCGCACCACTGCTATCAAGTACCACGCGCGAGTTCGAACGGTCAACCACGCGGAAGCAAATGCGCGACGGCAGGTTCGATTTGATCAGGCCGGTAACGACGTCGGCGCTCGGACGCTGGGTGGTGAGAATCACATGGATGCCGCAAGCGCGACTCTTCGCGGCCAGGCGCACAATCGATTTTTCGACTTCCTTGTTTACCATCATCAGGTCGGCGTATTCGTCGACCAGTACGACAATGTACGGCATGTGCGCACTGGGATGCGGCATGTCTTCCATGCGCAGTTCTTTTTTCGCGAGGCGGAAGCGAATTTCTTCTTCGCCGAGTGCATTGAAGTCGGCGATCGAACGGCAACCAGTCATCTTCAGCGCTTCGTAACGCTCATCCATCGTCTGACAGGCCCACTC
Organism: uncultured candidatus Brocadiaceae bacterium; assembly: GCA_964652775.1. GTDB lineage: Bacteria > Planctomycetota > UBA11346 > UBA11346 > UBA11346 > UBA11346. The sequence continues at coordinate 39,729 of CAZZAM010000015.1, forward strand.
CAGCGCGGCGTGCGCCTTGGTCATGTCGGTGATCGGCGGCGTCAGCAGATGCGGGATGTCTTCGTAGCCGGACAATTCGACCATCTTGGGATCGACCATGATGAAGCGCACTTCGTCAGGCCGACGGAACAGCAGGATCGAACAGATCATCGCGTTCATACACACCGACTTGCCCATACCGGTCGAACCAGCGACCAATAAATGCGGTGCCTTGGCGAGATCCATGATCAGCGGGTTGCCAATAACGTCACGACCAAGCACGACCGGCAACGCCATCACGTTCGGATCGATTTCCTCGACCAGATCGCGCATCACTACCGGATCCTTGGTCTTGTTGGGAACTTCAACGCCGATCGTCGTGCGGTTCGGCAACGGCGCGACGATGCGGATGCCTTCGGTGCCAAGCTTCAGCGCGAGGTCCTGCTCGAATCCTTCGACCTTGTTGACGCGCATCGCCTGATCGAGCAAACGCAATTCGTATTGTGTGACCGTCGGGCCACGGGTTGCGCCGACCACACTCACGCCGACATCGAACGCGCCAAACGCGTCTTCAATCGCTTTCGCTGTCTGCTGCTTTTCCAATTCGTGCTGCACGTTGCTGCGATCTTTCGCGGCCTGCAGCAGCGAGACGGATGGCAGGGAATAAGCCGGATTGGCAGAACTCAGCACGGCAGCAGCCGCAGCCGAACGCCGGCGCGGTGGCGGTGCCACTGGAGTTGGAGCTGGCTCTGGTTCCGGATCGGTAGCGGTGATCTTGGTTTCAGCACTACTGCGCACGTCGATTGGTGGCGCTGCCGGCTGCCGCACGATTGCCTCGGTCTCATCGAGATGAATCGATGCCACGCGTGGCTGCGCCGGAGCTGCCGGAAGAGCTGGAGGCGCTGAAGCCATCGCCGCTGCGTTTGGCGATGCGTCGAGCGCTTCGCGCTGCCGCCGGATTGCGGCCAGGATTTCGTCGGCTTCGGCTGGGCCAGGCAGTTCGCCGCCGTCACTCAGCCGTTTGCGTAACTCGCGCAGCGAGGTCGTCGCACGCGCTTTGTTTTCGGCAACGTTGCTGGTCGGCGAAGCCACATACACGCCTGAGTGGTGCGCGCCACTGCTGGCCCCAACTGCCTCGTCGTCGCGGCGCGCAGCAAGCAAACGCCAGATCCGCCGCATCCACGCCCAGATGCCCAGATCCATGAGCCACATCGCGACGAATACCGCAAACAGAAGCACAACCAATGCACCAGACGTGTCGAGCCACACCCGTAGGTAACCCCCGTCATGGGCCATGTTGGCGTAACTATTCGATGGCCCGCACAGCAGGCGACCGACCGCGCCGCCGAGTCCTTCGAGATTGCTTTGATCCCAACGCAACAGCAGGCCGTCGCCAATCCCCAGCGGCAACAGATGCAGCAAACCACTGACCGCCGGCAGCAGGATGAGAGCACCAGCGATGCGACGGGATGGGTTGGACACATCGCGATCCCGCCACAACGCCACTGCCCAACCAATTGCCAACAACGGAATCAATAAAGCGGCCAAGCCGTAACCGCGCAACAGCATGCGCGAGAGTTCGGCACCGAACATACCAAACGGATGTGCCTCGGCTGGCGTCGCCGTGCCGACCTGCGTCGCCTTGAATGCCACGAGACAGAGCAGCAGCGTGAAACCGCCGAGGGCGAGGACGACCGAGAGGGCAAGTTGGAGGTGGCGATTCAAGGTCTGGGCACCCTAGCCCCCGTGCGGCTTATTCCAACTACGGGGGCCTCATTGCCACGGTCCGGAAGTCCGGGGTCCTGGGAGACAAGAATGGTCTATGAAAGCCCAACGTGTGTCTGCAGAACCCGCGAACACCGCAAGGCAACCACGGGGCACGGAGATCCACGGGGGACACAGGGGCAGGCAAAGGCACAAACTGGCGGACCCCGGACTTCCGGACCTCCGGACTTCCGGACTGAGGCAATCTCCCCCCCTTGCCTGCAACCCCGTCCCCCCTATGTTCCGCGCCCCGAACACGACAGCCCGGCTTGGGCAACAGGAGTCTTTATGGCACACAAAATGGGAACCGGCTCGACCCAGAACGGTCGCGACTCGAACTCCAAGCGCCGTGGTATCAAGGCTTATGGTGGCGAGTTCGTCACCGCCGGCTCGATCATTGTTCGCCAGTGCGGCACCAAGTTCAAGCCCGGCAAGGGCGTTGGCCTGGGCAAAGACTACACGATTTTCGCGGTCCTCAGCGGCAAGGTCTCGTACCGCAATCGCTTCGTCGACGTCATCGAAGCTTCAGTTTAAGGGGCTTCGCCCCTTCGGCCTGCGGCCGTTCCGGCTCGCCTTCGCTCGCGCTGCGCAGGCCGTTGGCCTGCTACCGCCTGCGGCGGTACCTGCTCGCCCCCTCGCTTTGTCAGAGTTCGATTTCGTGGCGCTCACGCTGACGAAATCGTGGCGGCATGGCTTCGCCATTGTATGCCGCCACCACTCTTCGGCGCGAGCCATCGCTGCGCGACGGAGACGCCCGCTATATTTTCTGTGGGCCGCGCTTGGCTCATCGCGCCCACCGCCACCATGCCGCCATGCCCGTGATCCTGCCGGTGGACGGCAAAACGCCGCAACTGCCCCGCTTCCTAGCACCGAATGCTACCTTGGTCGGCGATGTCCGCTTTGGAGCTGACTGCTCGGTGTGGTTTGGCGCGGTCCTACGTGGCGACATCCAGCCAGTGATCCTCGGCGATCGCTGTAATGTGCAGGACAATTGCGTGCTCCACGTCAACCGCACCCAGGCGTGCGTGCTCGGCAACGAGGTCAGCATGGGACACGCGGCAATCTGCCACGCCTGCATGGTTGGCGACGGCACGCTCGTCGGCATGGGCGCGCGCGTACTGGACGGTGCCGTGATCGGCGCAGGCGTGCTCATCGCAGCCGGCTGCATCGTGCCCGAAAACATCAGCGTGCCTGCCCATCATCTGATTGCCGGCGTTCCCGGTCGCGTCATCAAACCGCTGTCTGCCGAGGTCCGCGAACGCATTGCGCGGATCGCTGGCGACTACGTGGCCTATCAAGCCTTGTATCCAACGATCGTTGCCGCAGCGGCCAGCTGATGCGCGTCCTGCTTGTGCTCGTTGTCGTTACCGCACTGATCGCCGTGGACGAAGTCCCTGCTCCATTCACCGCGCAGGTGCTTGGGCCAGCACGAGCCAATGGTCTGCTGCGGGTGGTGGTGCAACGCAGCATGGAACCAGGCACTGATGACGTCGGTCCGATCCGCGTCGCCGCTCAACTCATGGAGCACACCACGGTCCTCGCCATGGTCGAGATCGAATTGCCACGGTTGTCGTTATTGACCGATCCAGTGACCTTGGTGCTCGCTCCGGAAACGGTCGGTGAACATCCGCTGCATCTGGTAGCCACCGTGCTGCGACCCGGCAGGCAGCCAGGAGCCGCAATCCGCGAACGCGTTAACGCTCCCGTGGTTTCTCCCAACGCCGCGCTTGCCGCTGCGGCCAAGGCCGTCGCCGCACTCCGTGCATCTGGCGAACGTGATCCGCTGCCCTGGCTGTGGGCTGAAGAGGCGACGCTGCTCATGGCCGATCTGCCGGACATCCGCAATACAGCTGCGATGACCGCGATCGCTGGACAGATCGCACATTGGAATCGCGGTAAGCGACCAACTCGTCCATCAGCCGGCACCACCACACTGGCCATCCGCGATCCAATCGATGATTCCGTGCAACCGTTTCGGCTGCATCTGCCAGCCGGCGACGGTCCGTTTCCGGTTGTACTGGTTGCCGATTGTGGCGCACCAATCACGCGCGTCACCAAGGTCAATTGGCCAGCTCTGCCTGAATCCTGGCTTGCCGCTGCGAGCATGGCGCGCATCGCCGTCATTACCTGTTACCCAGCCGGAGACGCCCATTGGAACGGAGCCGCTGCGGCACGCATGCGCACCACGCTCGCTGCCGCGTGTCGGGTTGCCAACCTCGACCGCGCCCATGGAGCCGTTATCTGTCAGAAAAACCCGATCGATCCGCCATTTCCGGTGCACCGACCCGATGCGCCGACCCTCGCCAGTTGGTGGCAAACCTTACCTGGGCCGACAGTGTCCGCACGCCCACCGCAGCAGCGTGACATCCTTGCCGCATTCGCAGACCAACCCTTCATTGTTGTCGTCGGGACCGGTGAACATCATGCCGCCACCGTCGCAAATCAACGCCTCGCAGCCGCCTTCCAGGCCGCATGGCTAGCCCACGCCCACGCCCACGCACCGCAGGTTGATGATCACACGCCGCTCGCCGCCCTGGCCGGTAAAAACCTCGTTCTGATTGGTAATCCGCGCTCGAATCGCGTGCTCGCCGAGTTCGCACTGCGCTTGCCGTTCGCCTGGGATCATCGCCAAGTGAGCTCCTCCGATGGCTTCCATGCCATGCGTGCGCAGTTGCCATCAATCGCCTGCACCGCACGCCTCGTCGATGGTCACCTGGCGCTCATCCTCGACGGCTCCGCACCACCGTGGGGCGATGGACTACCACTCGCCACGCTGGGAACTCGCTACGCCTCACCGCGCTAATAGCGATCACCCTGCAAATCGCATCCGGGGAGGGCCGCAGAGACGCAGAGACACGCGGAGGGCCGCAGAGATGAGAATTGGAAGTCGCTGATCAGGCTCCGCTGTCACCCAATTGGTTACCCACACTCGTATGTCAGCACGATCCAAAACTCGTCTCTGCGGCTCTCTGCGCTCCTCTGCGTCTCTGCGGCAAAATCTCAATGGCTGTATGTAAGCCTACTTCTTCTCGCACTCCATCCGCGGCACATCGGCGGCAGGCATGTCGGGAACGACGATGTATCGCAGGACCAAGGCACACAGCAGGAGAAATCCACCAACTAGCAACAGCGAATGGCCGCGCGCCATCCAACGGAAGGAGCCGTCTTCATGGCGGTCGGCTGTGACGGCTTCCTGCACGCGCTGCTGACTGCGATCCAATTTCGTACCGCACGAATGACAATAGCGGGCGGACACCGGATTTTCGAAGTGACAGGATTGACACGGGATCATGGCTTGGTCACCAGGTCGTTGGGCCAGCTTGCCACCAATGCCGGACGCCGCGCTGGATATAACTCGGCAATCATTCGTACGATCGGTTGCCGTTGCAGCTCAGGTAACTGCTCGCCCAGATAAATAACTTCCTTGTCCTTTGCCTGCGTTTGCAGACCCGCCCTCAGCATGCGCCAGGCGCGCACCTGCGGATCACTTGGACATAAGATGATGAGCAATCCGGACCAACGACTGATCTGTTCAGCCTGTTTAAGTTCCATGGCGCGGCGCAAGGCCAAGGTCCAGGCCACGCGCTGCACCGCCAGATGCAAAACGTCGCCGCCAGTATCAGCAGGCACCGTAAAATCTTTGCCCTCGCGCAACGCTGCGATGGCCGCAATCCATTTCGCCTCGGCACCATCACCAAGATCCACGCCGATCGGAAGACCCAGCAACGCACGTCCCATGGCTATCGTCGCCACGGCAGCGGCACGATCATCGCTCCGGCGGATCTGCGGGATCAACGCCTGAATCCGCTCAAGATCGGCCGCCTGCGCCGGATCGATGGCGATGAGTCTCGGCGTGATTTCATAGGGCACGCGTGCGGATGCTTTCTCGGCAAGCCGACGTGCGTCGTCAACGTGCCCACTGCGCAACTTGATCTGCGCGGCACGGACCTCGCTGATCGCAAGCCAACGCTGCGTCGCATGCCAGCCAACCGGGAGGGCGATCAACGCGAGAACGATCCCAGTGACCGCCATCGCCACACCGATGATGGTTCGTTGCGCCGCGGTCATTCGCGAATCCCGCCGATAATGGCCTCAATCGGGATCGGACCCAATTCGACACTATCGCGACGATGTCCATCGCTGATCACGTAGACGTACCCGGCCGGTAACCGGAGCGGTCCCAGGTCCAAGTTGCCACGGAACTGGTTCGCCGGTCGCCAGCCGCGCACCAGAGCGCCATCCACGAGCAAGTTGCCGGCCTGCCATTCCAACGTTGCACCGGGGTAGGCGACCAAACGGCCAAAGCCGATGACCTCGGCATTTTTCCCCACGTGATAGGCGACGATCGATCCGCTGCGCCACGGTGCTTTGGTCAGCCAATAGGTCGAGCCAAGTTCAACTTCGCTGCAGTCGCGATCGTACTCAATATCGATCGCGAGATGGTTCAGATAGCCAGGTAGATAGCGCGCGGCAAAACCAAGCCCGATGATCAGGCCTGCGTACCAGATATACGTGCGGAGGACCCACCACATGCGCTGGGCTTACCTCGTCCACGCCCGCTGTCATCAACTTGCCGACCGTCAGACAGCATAGTGGGTGATGGATCGGGAGGGGAAGGAATGCTGGAATGCTGGAATGCTGGAATGCTGGAATGCTGGAATAGTCGACTCCAAGACAAACGTCCCGTTTCCAAAGCTCGAACATTCCAGCATTCCAGCATTCCAGCATTTCTCACGTCTCCCCTCTTGCCCCAAGCCCCGCACCGCCAGCCTGTCGCCATGCAGGACTGGCCCTCTCTTCCACCAAGCGCGCGACTGCTGGTCGTTTCCGGCCCAAGTGGAGCTGGGAAAAGCACGGTCATTAGCCGAGCTTGCGCCATGGAACCATCGCTAGTGCGCTGTCTGAGCTGTACCACTAGGGCGCCACGGGGTGATGAACGCAACGGTGAAGACTACTGGTTTCTGAGTCAGGGCGAATTTGATAAGCGCGTCGCTGACGGCGGTTTCCTCGAACACGCCATCGTGTTCGGCAAAGCCGGTTACGGCACGCCACGCACATTTGTCGAGGAACAACTCGCCGCTGGGCGCAGCGTCATCAAAGATGTCGATGTCCAAGGCGCAGCCCAGATCCGTACGTCCTTCCCACGCGCTGTGCATGTGTTCCTGGTGCCGCCAACCGAAGCCGAAGTCGAACGCCGTCTGCGTGGTCGCGCCACCGAAGCAGACGCGGTGGTTCGCCGCCGTTTAGAAGAAGCCGATCGTGAAGTCGCCCGCTGGCGCGACTACGCCTATCTCGTGGTCAATCATGATGTCGAACAGGCGGCGCGCGATCTGTTGGCGATCTTGCGCGCCGAAGCACTCAGGATCCCGCGCTAAACGTCCGGCCCAGCAACCAACCTGCCCAGCAGGCGAGCACGCACGCGATGACTGACGCCGCGACGTAGGCCGCCGCCGCAGCAAAGCGTTGCGTCTGCAGTAACTCGAGGCTTTGCAGACTGAAGGCCGAGAACGTGGTGAACCCACCCAACATGCCGGTCACCAGCAGTGACCAGCGCGCCGAGTCACGATCAACCACCAGTGCTGCACAAAGTCCAATGGCGATGCCGCCAAGGACATTGACCGTCAACGTGCCCCAGGGAAAGCTGGGGCCGGTTCGCGTCTCGATCGCAGCATTGAGCGCCCAACGAGCGACTCCGCCCAGCGCCGATCCCATAGCGACGAGAATCCACATCGGCATGATGGAATCGTGCAGGCATTCTGCGAAAGGCCAACCTCACCTTGACCTGGAGCCCGGGGCCGCTGAGTATCCGCCGTGCGCTTCACCATCCTCATCGTTTTGCCTGCCGCAGCGTATGCCGCTCAGTTGGAAGTACTGACCCTGCCCAACTGGAATCGGATTCCGGTTGGTGAGATATCTATGGTTGAAGGTGGCGCAGTGGTGGCGCGGGTCAAAGGTCCCGCTTCGGTATTTTTGAATCCGGCTGGACTCGGTCGTCTGGATTTCGCCTCGGTCAGCGGCTCGTTCAGTGCACTGGAATACAACCGCGTCGGCGCGCGCTCGAATACCCAAGACGCGAAAGCTGATCACGCCTCACTGAAGCCAAACCTCGTCGGTTTTGCCACTGCGTGGGACGACGAAGATCCCGATGGCGGCGGCTGGGGGTTTGCACTTGCCTCACCCATCTCGTGGTCCTCGGCCCTGCAAGTGGACACCACGTCCAGCACTGGATCACGGCACGATGACGGTCGCTCGTCACTCGAAGCCCTAGTCCCAACGTTCGGCTTTGGCATGCCACTCTCCGAATCGGTTGCGTTCGGATGGTCGGTTGAGGCATGGCTCGTGGAATACCGACTCGACACTGGCTCCTCGGCCCAAGACGGCACCACCCTGTACACCTCGACCTACACGGAAAACGGCCGCCAATTGAGCCTGTGTCTCACCGGTGGCCTGCAGTGGGAATCAGCGAATTGGAACGCCGGCATTCACGTGCGCTCGCCGGGCATCCTCCTTGCGAGCCAAGGCGAAATCAGTTCGGCCAGTACAACTGGTGATGGCACCTCGACGACATTAACTTCTGTGCGTGACCACAGCGCCGGATTCCACATGCCCTTGCCCTGGTCTGTGGACCTTGGACTCGCCTGGCGGCCCAGCTCGCTGCCGCACTTCAAGATCGAAGCCGATCTGTCCATCTATGGTGGCGGATCCACCGTGTCCGTGTTCAGCGCCGCCACTGGAACAACCACCACCGTCACTCCTGGCCCAACGGTGACGTCATCACCCTACACGATACCCGAACGAACCTTCGACCCTCGCTTCGTCATCAATCCCAAGCTCGGCATCGCCTATCAATTGGAAAATCTTTGGCGTGATCGCATCGTCACCCTGCATCTTGGTGGTTACTTTGACCGTTCTCCGGTTGGTTCATCAGATCTGTTCACGCGCCTGAACCTGATCGGCGGCACAACCGGCGTGTCGCTCGAGAAGGGACATATGCACCTAACGATCGGTGCCGCCTATATCACGAGTTCGTCATTGACCGACGCGCTCAAATACGTCACGGCACCCTCGTCTGGCCTACAACCGTCACTGGCTGATCCCGATACCACATTCGCAGTCCGATCGTTTATCCTCGGCATCGGTTCGTCCTATCGGTTTTAGTCTAAACTCCGCGTTTCGATGCACAGGAGACGCAGAGCCGCAGAGGTCCGAAGGAGAGAGAAAAGGGAGGGATCCCCCTGCTGCTGACGATGTCGCTTCCGCTAAACTCTTCTGGCCTCTGTGCCTCTGCGTCTCCTGTTAATTCGAATGCGTTTTCTAGGTTTAGTTCAGAGCTTCGCCCGGTTGGGTCCTTGCGCTTTGATGAACCTGCGGAAAAGTCCGCCTCCCCACTTCGAACGGAGCGACCATGCCGACCCAGCGCACTCTCATCCTGCTCAAGCCCGACGCGGTCCAACGCGGCCTCGTCGCCGAAGTGCTCGCGCGCTTCGAGCGCAAAGGCCTGCGCATGATCGGCATGAAGATGCTCGTCCCCTCCAAGGATCAGGCTGCCGCCCATTATGCCGAACACGCGCAGCGTCCGTTCTTCCCCAACCTCCTCAGCTTCATCACCAGCAGTCCGTTGGTTGCCCTGTCCCTTGAGGGCGACTCGGCAATCACCGTCTGCCGCACCCTGATCGGACCGACCGACGGTCGCGCTGCACCTCCTGGCACCATCCGTGGCGACTTGGGCCTGTCGAAATCAAACAATCTGGTGCACGGCTCCGACAGCCCCGAAGCCGCTGAACGCGAACTCAAGATCTGGTTCCCCGAAGGTCTGATCACCTGGCGACGCGCCGACACCCTCTGGACTGAAGGCGAGTGATTTCACCCGCACTGAACGGCGAGATGTCTGGCCCACCCAGACATCTTCGTTAGCTTCAGTGCGACCACTGCCCGGTGGTGTAACGGTAGCACAGGAGACTTTGAATCTCCTTGTCTGGGTTCGAATCCCGGCCGGGCAACCAAGAGAAAAACCTCGGTGACGAACCGAGGTTTTTCTCTTGGTTGCCCGGATGGGATTGTGATTGGCCCACCGCGCTCGCTGGCTCGCGCGGTCGCTCGGCGCGACGCCGCGCCCGTGGCCTCGCGTCCGCTACGCGGATGCCCTCGCGAGGTTCCAATCCCGGCCGGGCAACCAACGACAAAACCCCGGTGACGAACCGGGGTTTTCTGTTGGATCGATATTCTGAGTGCGGGTCGTCAGGCCGATTGAGCGTTGCTCTTACTTATGTTGCCGGTCTTGATTTGCCCGAGCGCCTTGGCGATCGCAGCGATGTGGGCCGGCGTGGTTCCGCAGCAGCCACCGATGATGTTGGCACCAGCCTTGACGAGGTCCGGAACTTTGGCGGCCATTTGCTCCGGCGTCATGCGGAAGACGGTCTTGCCATCAATGACTTCGGGGAGTCCTGCGTTGGCCTTGACCAAAATAGGCAACGTGGTGTTGGCACGATATTCCGCAGTTATTCCCAGCATCTGTTCGATGCCATTGCCGCAGTTAGTACCCACGACATCGACAACACCAGATGCGGTCAGCGTCTTGGCAGCCAGGGCCGGAGTCACGCCAGTCATGGTACGAAAGCCCTTGGAGGAACGCTCGAAGGTCATCGACACAATGACATCCATATCCGCGGACACTGACTTGGCAGCACGCGCCGCGCACAACGCCTCATCAAGAGCGCTCATCGTTTCGATATCCACCGCACGGATGCCAGCGTCGTACAATGCCTGGATCTGTTCCTTGAACACCGCCTCCATCTCGGTGGCGGTCATCTCACCGACTGGCTCAAGAAACTCGCCAGTTGGCCCAACCGAAGCAACAACCAACGCATGGGGAGCGCCGACTAGACTGTTGCGCGCCCCGGCGCAGTTGAACTCCTGCACCTTGCCGGCGAATCCAGCCTTCGTGAGCTTGATGCTCGTGCCACCAAACGTGTCACTGAGAATGACGTCGGCACCGGCCTTGGCATAGGCAGTTGCCACCGACTGCACTTCTTTGGGATGACTGACATTCCACTCTTCGGGGAGATCCGTGCTGGTGAGGCCCATGCCGATCAGCAGGGTTCCCCATGCGCCATCGGCGACGAGCGGTTGGTGAAGCGCGAGACGTTGCGTGAGAATACCCATAGTTCTATTCCTTGATCAGCACAGGTGACGTGCGGCCAGTCTGGCTGAAAACGATGACATGCTGGTAATCAACGTGCTGCTCTGGTAAAATAGGCCTAATCGCATTACCTAACCACGGTGTCTTCGCTCGCCCGGCTGCGAAATTGTGATGGCCAGCAACCTTCATGGCGATGGAAGGCACGCGCGAAAGCGAATGGATCGGCATAGCCGATCTGCTCTGCGATGGCGGCATGACCGAGGTCGGTCAAACGCAGCAACTGCCGCGCTCGCGCCATGCGCTCGGTTGCGATCAACGCACGCACGGAACAACCATGCTGACGGCGAACGAGTCGTCGCAGGGTGGGAGCCGACACACCAACTCGCTTGGACATGGACACGACACTCCACGGTGCGCTCAGGTCACCGCGCAACGACGCCAACACCGCCCGCCATTGTTTCAATTGCGGTTGATCAGCAGCGTCGGCACCGGCCAAGGCCATGAGCCGACGCACTTCGCACATCAGCAGACCGGCGAGCAGCCAAGCCCGATCTTCGGAAGCAAGTCGGTGATCCGGGCGCGGCGGTTGGGTCGGCTTCGTGGATGGCGCTTGCGTCTCACCACACAACGCATCGGCCGCCTGATCCAACAAGTCAGCACGTAGGCAGGGAATAATGCTCGGCCGCGGGACCGACCAAGTCGCTGGATTGAGATACCACCACACCAACTGCCACGTGGACTGGCCCCGCAATTCCTGGCCCATGCCGGCAGGCACGACCCACGCCATGCCCGCCGTGAGCTGCTGTTCGCCTCCGGTAGCCACCACCGAACCGCTGCCAGCAATACAGACAGCCACCAGATGACGGTCCGACTGGGGGTGGACGATGCTCCAGCCACGACCATAGCGTCCATATCCTGCCCGTAACACGCCTGACCGGCGCCAACCGGATAATGACGGGAATTCCAGTGGGTAAAATCGTTCAAATGTGGTGATCGATTGGGACATGCGACTTACCTAGCCTGCCATGGAAAACACGCTTGGGAATCCCCATCATAGCCGCATGGCCGACTTCCGACGCACCATGATCGACGCCCTCCACCATCGTCCGATCGATCATGTACCCTGGTCGATCAAGTTCACGGTCGAGGCCCTGGAGCGCTACCGCGCTCATTGCGGTGCAGCATTTGACCCGATCGCCGACACCGGCTGTCATGTCGTCACCGCCCACACCAATCACGGTTGGCAGGCGCTGGGCAACGATCAGTGGCGCGACCATTACGGCGTGGTGTGGGATAAATCGCGCGACCGCACATTAGGCGTCGTCGTGGACCACCATCTCGCGGCGGGAAATTTTTCCGGCTATACGTTCCCCGATCCCGATGCCTGCCCGGTCTATGCGGGTGCAGTCGCCAACGCACGCGCATGGCCCGATCGCTTCCGCATGGTGTCGATTGGCTTCGCCCTTTTTGAACGCGCCTGGTCGCTGGTCGGCATGGAACAACTGATGGTCCTCATGCATGAGGATCCAGCCTTCGTTCATGAACTGCTCGATCGCATCAATGCGTGGAATCTGGCGGTCATTCGCCGGTCAGCCACATTGGGCATCGACGCGATCCATATCGGCGACGACTGGGGCTCGCAGCACGGACCACTGTTCGGACCACGGCAATGGCGCACCTTCATCGCCCCGCGACTGAAGGCCATCTGTGATGCCTGCCATCAGAACAATCTGCTGCTGAGCCTCCACTGCTGTGGCAACGTCGAACCGCTGATGGAGGACATCGTCGCTGCTGGTGTTGACGTCTTCGATCCCTTCCAGCCCGAAGCGATGGATATCCGCAAGCTGCGGCAACGCTTCCGTGGTCGGCTTGCCTTCTGGGGTGGCCTGAGCGTGCAACGCACACTGCCCCACGGAACGCCAGCCGAGGTCGAAGCCGAAACCCGCGCCTTGATTGCTGAGCTTGGCCCCGGCGGTGGCTACATCCTGGCTCCAGCGCACAGCATCTCCGGAGACGTTCCACCGGAAAACATCGACGCTTTCTTACGCGTTGCCAACGCACAGATCCTCGCGGAAGCGCGCCCATCAGCATGAGCGAACACGCCTACATCGCCTGTGACCTCGGGGCCGAAAGCGGGCGGGTGTTCCGCGGCCGCTTGGCAGATGGTGTACTGACTATCAGCGAGGCCCATCGCTTTGCGAATGGCGGAATTCATGTTGCCGGCAGTGTGCGTTGGGATCTACCGCGCATCATCGACGAGTTGCGCGTCGGCATTCGCGCGGCAGCGACTCACGGTCGCATCGATAGTCTGTCGACCGATTCGTGGGCTTGCGACTACGTACTCATCGACCGCCAAGGAGCAACGCTGTCGCTGCCGTATCATTACCGCGACGCGCGTGGCGCTGAATCATCTCGGTGCGTATCCGCCCTCGTCCCGCATGAGCAGTTGTATCACGAAACCGGCATCCAGAGCATGCCGTTCAACACCATCAACCAATTGCATTGGGATGTCACCCATCGACCTGAATTGATCAGCACATCTGATCGCCTGCTGCTGATTGCTGACTGGTGCAATTACAAGTTCAGCGGTATCGCCGTCGCCGAAGAGAGTCTCGCCTCAACAACCCAACTCTATCGCACGCATGATCACCGTTGGAGTGCGGATCTCATCCATCGCGTCGGCCTACCCGGTCACCTCCTGCCGCGCGTCGTGCCTTCCGCCACCGTCCTCGGACCAGCCGTGGCCGAACTGGGAGTCGGTGATGCACGCGTCATCGCCGGTTGCAGCCATGACACCGCCGCCGCCATTGCTGCTGTGCCAGCAAGCGGCACGAATTGGGCGTATTTGTCGTGCGGAACGTGGTCACTGCTGGGGATTGAAACAACGCAGCCAATGCTCAGTTCCGACGCAACCTACACCAATGAACTTGGACTCGGTGGTAGCGTTCGCTGTCTCTCGATCATTGTCGGCTTGTGGGTTCTCCAGGAGTGCCGTCGCAGTTGGCGAGCGAACGGGACAGCATTGTCCTACGCAGATGTAACTAAGCTGGCAGACGCAGCGCCGCCACTGGTTTCCATCATCGACCTCCGCGATCCGCGCTTTGCTCAAACCGGCGATATGCCAGCCCTCATCCAATCAGCCTGCCGCGCAGCGCAGCAGCCGGTTCCAGAGACCATCGGCGCCATCGCGCGTTGCGTGCTGGAGTCCTTGGCCTTCTCCTATCGCCGATCACTCGGCGCATTGGAGCAGCTCAGTGGACGCAAGCTGACTCGCCTCCATGTGGTCGGTGGTGGCGTCCACAATCGTCTGCTCATGCAGCTCACTGCCGATGCAACTGGTCGCGAGGTCATCGCTGGTCCGGTCGAGGCAACCGCGATCGGCAACCTGCTCATCCAAGGCCTAGCGCTCGGCCACATCCACAGTCACGCTGAACTACGCAACATCGTCCGCTCCAGTTTTCCGTGCGAAACCTATCAACCACGCCAGACGACGGCATGGGATCAAGCCGTCCGTTACCTGGAACAATCGCCGCACAAAGCCACATGCAAAACCATGAAACAGGATACCCCATGAGCCAACGCGCCACGCCAAGTAGCCATCAATACCAACACGACGGATACACCATCGCCGACGACCTCAGCGATCCGCAAACCCTCGCCGAGGATCGCCGCCGGCTGGATACGATGCTGGCTACGCTGAAGCCGGGTGAACGCCCTGAACATCTGGTCGAACCACATGTCATTGCTCCTGATTGGACCTACTGGCTGCACCGCTGCGCTGATCCACGGATTCTTGATGCCGTGCAGCGCTGCCTGGGCTGCGACGAGATCATCCTGCTGATGTCGCACTTAATTGTGAAGCCGGCTCATAACGGCCTCGCGGTCGCCTGGCACCAGGACAACACATACTGGCCATCGGTAGACGGGCTGGAGATCGCCACGGTGTGGCTCGCCATCGACGATGTCGATGTCGGCAACTCATGCATGCACGTGATCCCGCGCACGCACGTGGGCTGCCCAGCACTTGCCAAACTACCAACCCAAGGGGACGACCTGCTGCATATTCAGGTTGCGGTAACTCCAGAAATGGAGGCTGACGCAATCGCCGTACAACTCCGCGCTGGTTCAGCCTCGCTCCATGACAGCTTCATCATCCACGGCAGCAAACCCAATCTCAGCAATCGCCGACGAGCAGGTTTTACCATGCGCTATGGCAACGCTGCCAGCGTGCGCGTGGATGTCGCCAAGCACAACAAACCGGTCTACTACCTGCGCGGTGATAGCACCAACTTGAAACCTGATTACCGCGACTTCCGACCCGGCTGCCCGTATCCAACAACCTCGGGCATTGAACATCGACATCAGAAAAGCCTGGTGCATCAACAATAAGCAAGCGTCTGACAACGATTGCTTTCGCTTGGCGCGCGGTCGCCACGACGCATAACGGAGCCATGCTCCGACGCTGTCTCCTGTATGTCCTCGTTATTTCACTTTGCGCTGGAGAATCCCCACCGGCTCCAGCAACGGCGTTACTCGACAGCGTCATCGCGCTCAATCTCATCCAAGAACCGGATCTCCCTGGCGATCAACTGCGCCTCACGTTTCTCGCTCTATGCGAACAAGCTCGACCCGAGATAGCGCGAGTGGCATCGCCACGGGAGAAAATCGCCGTACTCAACCGAGTGCTCCTCGCCGACCGCCATGTTGGTTATCTCTCGAACCTGTACTGGCGCGACGCGACGTTGGCAGCGGCCGTCCTGCGCAGTAATGGCAATTGCCTCAGTACCAGCACGCTCTATGTGCTTGCTGGCGAGACCCTCGGCCTGCCCATACGTCTGGTGATTGTTCCCCGTCATGCCTTTGCGCGTTGGGATGACGGCAAAGACCGCATCAATATCGAAACGACCAGCGGCGGCCAGGAGTTCCCTGACGATCGCTACCTGCGCGACGTCGATGGCACCGAGCGTGCCGTTATGCGTTTTGGAGACAGTCTCGATCGCAATGGATTCCTAGCCGAGTTGACCGAAGTGGGCATGCACCACTGCTATTCCGCCGGGAATCTCAATAAGGCTCAATCACTGCTGGCAGACGTCGAACGGTTGGCACCGTGGCGTTGGGATCTGCGCCTCAGTCACATCATCCTCAACGCCGATATCAGTAAGGATCGTCAAGCCGCGCGCCAACAGGTCGCGCAACTGCTTGCCGAGATGCCACCGGCCACAGTTACGACCAGTGCCTTGTGCTGGCTCGCCGAAGACGCCGGCGCCCAGCAACAGCCACTGCGACAACGCGATTTGTTGCTTGCCGCATTCAAACACGCCACGCGGTCCATGATTCCGCAGGTGCTCCATCAGTTGTCGTTTTGCCACCGCACGCTGAAAGACTGGCGTGGAGCCGTGCGCTATTACGAATTGGCGATGGCCTGCGTCGATCACGGCAGCCCCGAACGCGCGACGTATTTATACTGCTATGCCATTTTGCTCAAAAATGACGGGCGACTTGCAGACGCTCTGAGGGCCATCGATCAGGCCCTCGTGATCAATCCTGAAAGTTGGAATCTGGTCGTGCTCAAGGCCGGCTACCTCTGCTTGTCGGGGCGCATAGAGGAAGGCAAAGCCCTCTTCGCCACCGTGAAGGATCCCCATGCCGATGCCGAGTTCTGGGCCAACATGCAAGCCTGGTTCTGCGCCGTCAGTGGACAGAAAGAGGCGTTCTATCGGCTCTTTGCCGCAGCCTTGGCCAACGCCAACAGCGTCAATATTCTCAACTGGATCGAACAGGACGTCGATCTCGATCCCTATCGCAACGAACCTGAATTTCGCCGCCTGTTAGAACTCCATCGGCCACGACTGCTGGGCACGCGTGCCGCCAAATAGTGGGCGCGCTCATCCCCGGACAGGCCATGTGTGAGTGGCAGCCCGCTGAGTTGTGACTGTTTTCTTGATCACCCCTTGACCGAGATGTACTCGGACTCAGCACCCAACCCCAATGGAGTCAACCGTGTCAAGATCTCTGCCCGTCCTTTCCGGGCTGTTCTATCTGGGACTATTGACTGCTTCTGGATGGAGCGGCGAAGCCAAGCCGCTGAGTCCCGCCGACCAAGTTGAGTTCGATAAACAACGCAAGGAATTCCCTGCTTCGACTGTCCACGAACGGATCATGATGCCGATGCGTGATGGGGTGAAGCTGGTCAGCGAGATCTATCGCCCAGCCGAGTCGGGAAAATATCCGGTGCTGCTCATCCGCACGCCGTACTCGCGTTTTGACAAGCGTATTTCCAACTCATGCAAACACGAGAACGGCGTTGCCAGCTACGCGTTTCCCTACGTCGCCATCTGTCAGAACCTGCGTGGCGTTGACATATCCGAAGGTCCAGGACGCGATGACTTCACGGCCGAAGTCAACGACGGCTACGACACGGTCGAATGGATCGCAAAGCAGGAATGGTCGAATGGCCGGGTCATCATCAATGGCGCATCTGGCTCGGGCATCGCCTGCGCCGCCGCCATATTCTGCAAGGCGCCGCATCTCGTTGCCGTTTTCACGACAGTAACCGGCGATGACTACTACCGCCACTTCGGCTACTACAATGGCGTCCGACGCCATCTCTACACCTGGATCGAAAAACTGAATCATGGCAAGAAACCCGCCGAGTGGCCAAAGCCGGCAACGATTCCCTACGACGTAAAGGCCCGTGCCACATTTCTCGAGAATGCCGGGAAAAACAACCAGGTTCTCGCCATCTACAGCACAGCGTGGTACGACTGTCTAGGCGAAGGTGCGCAGGATGCGTTCATCTCGTTGCTGCCTGCCGGAAAGATCTGGGGTTCGATCGGCAACGGTGGACACGGACCTGTCGGTGGTCGGCCGCAGCAGAAAGCGAGAAACGGAAACGCTGCCTCACCAACGCTGACCGGCAATGATCTCGACAAGGTGCTCAAGGGTGATTTTAAGACGCCCGCCGAATCATCGGTCAGATATGTGCTGATGGGCGACGACCTGGACGCGAATGCGCCCGGAAATACCTGGATGACGACTAAAGTATGGCCAGTAGCGCATACACCGACGTCGTACTATCTCCATGGCGATGGGAAACTACGCCTGGAAAAACCAACCGCTAAATCCGCCACGCTCACCTACGCTCACGATCCGAAAAATCCGGTTCCGTCCATTGGTGGCCGCTACATGTACGGAGACAAAATATCAGGTCCGCAAGATCAGAGTCCAATGAAGGATCGGAAGGACGTCCTCCGATTCGAGACTGACGCGCTCGCCGAACCGATTGGCATCACCGGTACGATCAAGATGGATCTCGCCATCAGTAGCAACGTCGATGACACCTTGTTTGTCGCCAACCTCGTCGACATCTATCCGGATGGCTATCAGGCACTGATCGCGAGCGGACCAATGATGGCGCGATACCACCAGGGTCTCGACAAGCCTGCGCCATTGGAAAAGGGGAAAACCTACAACCTCAAGTTCGATCTCTGGGGCACGGCAATCGTGTTCAACAAGGGACACAAGATCGGCCTGCACATCAGCAGCAGCAGCAGTCCGGCCTATGAAACACACCCGAATTCCTACAAGCCGGTCATGTCCTACGATGGCTGTCCCATCGCCAATAACTCCATTCACATGTCGGCGATCAACGCATCCAGCATCATCCTGCCGGTCATCCCCAAGGAGTCCTACGCAAAGTAGGCCGTCGCGTCGTGCGGTTCGATATGGACCATCGCGTTGACCTGGACATGCTCCGCCTCCGAGATCCGAATATGAAACACACACTGCTCGTCGCGTCTGCCCTGACACTGCCGTTTCTGTCATCGTGCGTCGATGACGGCAGACATCCCACTCTACCTGCCGCTGCGCCACCGGCCTCGGTCAGCACGGCTCCTCCTGCTGATGACGCCTCCCGTTTGTTCGCTGCGGTGCGCGAGCAATTCGCGGCGGCAAAAAAGTCCGGCGCCGACATCGATACGCCGGACGAGTTCACGCAGGCGATGTCTGAGCTGCAATTAGGCGAGCAGGCCATCAGCGCGCGCCAATCCGATGTCGCGATCAAACATTTTGAAACGGCACGAGCCGTACTCGCGAAGGCGACCGCCATGGTTGCCGAGGTGACAACCGCTATGAAAGACGCCACCGCCGATGCCGAACTCGCCGTCGCGCTGGGCCTGCGTGAATCGTCATGGGATCTCGTCCGCATCGCGCATGAAGATATCGCCGCCAGTAAAGCCAGTTTCGATAATCATGAATTTGAAGCCGCCAAGAAGCTGGCAACTGGTGCATCGAAAGATCTGCGCGAAGAAATCGCCAAAGCCCTTACCGGATTGATCGCCCAAGCGCACACGACCCTTGCGCAACAAACGGATTTGCCGCCCGAACGCAAAGCCAGTACAGAAGAACACCTGCGCGCAGCTGGGGCGGCAATGCACAAACTCGACTTTCATGCGGCGAAAGCGCGTCTAGATAAAGCACAGACGACGGGTCAGTGACCCTGGAAAACACATTGGGTTCGCGGTTGGTCAACGACATACAGCGTCAGCATGAGCCTCCGCACGGTGAGAGCGTCAATCCCATTCAAGTCGCTGTGCGACAAACGCGAACCGCTGCGTTTTGGACCAATCCAGAGGGACAGATCGCCCCCCTTCGTCGCAGCGCGAGCTGACCCCTTTGCAACCCCCCTCACCGTGTTAGGGTCAGCCCATGATCCCGTCCCGCTGGACCAACGAGCTTTCTACCGGCAACCCGGCCATCGACCGCGACCACCAAGAGCTGATCGGTATCATTGATCTACTCAAGGAAGCCGCCTCGGCCGGTGACCAGAAGGCACAACTGGCGCACGCCCTCGACCAGTTTCGCAGCCATGTGCTCGACCATTTTCCAGCTGAAGAACGCGAGATGGAGGCCAAAGGATTTCCTGGTTTGGCCAAGCACCGCAACGCTCACGCATTTCTCACCGAACAAGTCCTTGCCCTGGTGCAGAAGGACAACAACGGCGAAACCGTGCTGTACACGGAAGTCGACCAACTCGCACAGTCGCTCTATCGTCACATTATTATCGACGATAAGCCATTCGCGTTGTTCTTAGCCAAGGGCTGACAGCCGATCGCGTCCTCGCAGTTGTTGATCACAAAACAGCCCAGGCTTTTGGCCTGGGCTGTCTCGTTTGTTCTGACTACCGTGTCTGCGTCAGCGATTCTTGTGCACCTGGTCGACGCCCAGTTCCTTGCCTGGGCCGTGGCAGGTGCTGCAACTCTCGACGCCACCGCTGGTGGTCATAAGATCCATGTGGGCTCCAGCGCCGACCGAGTCGTGGCAGGAGTTACACACCGTCTTGTAGTTGAGGGTCGGCGTGGTCTGGGACGTATGGGCGCGAATGGCCGGCGTCTTCCAGGCGGTGTTGTCATCTCCGTGGCACTTGGTGCAGGCTGCAGCACCGCCGGGGTGGACCGGGAACACGACCTCGCCGTAGGTGTGGCCCGTACCACTGTTGCCAACTACGGTATAGGTCGATGCATTGGCCAGTTCTTCGCCCATGTGGATCTTGTGCAGCATGGTGCGGAAGGTGGCCGACGTACTCGTCGTAGCAGCTGGCGTGCCGCCGGCATAGGCCGGCCAGTCTTCCATGCCCGCAAGGCCGTGGCACATGACGCAGGCGTCGTTGCCCTTGCGGCTACCACCGTGGAAGGTGAACTGGTCATGGCAGGATTCACAGTTGCTCTGCGATGATATGAGATTGTATGCCGTCGGCGTACTGGCTGCCCCGTAGGCAAAGTCGTAAGTGGCCGCGTTGGCTGCTAGCTGGTAAGCCTGAGTCTCGTTATTGCGGGTGATGTAGGTCGGCTTCGAGCCCCAGACCGCTGCGGTGTAGCTGCCGCTTTCGTACGCCAGCCCGTTCCACTCGCCCCACGCCTGCCCCTGGTCGGACGAATCATTCGGCGGCGGCTGGTAGACCGCCTGCACGCTATCGCCGTTGTGCCGCTTCCAGCCGAAGGCGCCTTGGGTGCGGTAGCTGACTACCACCGACCGGGCTGCGGTCATGCCAGCCGTGGTCACAATCTGACGGGTGCCGGTGGTCAGGGTGAAGTTGGTGGTCTCCAGGCGCTGGGTGAGGGCCACCTTTTCGAAGGTGAGACCGCCCGCGTGAGCGTAGCGCAGTGGGAGTTTGAACCACACGCGACTACCGCTGATCACACCAATCTGCACGCATTCGGCAGCACCGACACCACCAACCCGGTCGATGAGCACATAGTCGCTAGCTGCGAAACCAGCGGCGCTGGTCACGTCGACATAGCGGTCGCGAGCAGATGCGGCGGCAGACAGCGTGGTGCTCGTGCTGGTGGCTGCCTCGTAGACCGCTTCACGGCCCCAGTACGGTATGGCGCCGAGGGTGAAGGTATCACCGCTTGCGGCCGTCGTGGTGCCGACGAACTCGAGCACCAGATCCATCGGCAAATTGAAGGAGTAGCTGATCAGGCTGTTGTTCACCGTCTCGTAGTAGAAGCGGTCGTTGGCGGCGAAGCTGGTACGGCCAGCGACGATCGCGAACTTGTGGCCGTTCGACGAGGTCTGGAAGACGGTCATGTAGATGTTGTTGCCAGCAGCAAACGTGGTCGTGCCGCTGGTGATGGTGAACGACAGCGTGCCATCAGTCGAGGTGAAGCGGGTGCTGGCGCTGGTGCCGGCAGGCATCGTTCCGGTGCCCATCACGCCACTCGTTGAACCCGTCACGGTGAAGGCCGTCGCGGTGGTGAAGTTCACGGTGATGGTTTGGACGACAGCCGCAGCCGAAAGTTCCACCGCGCTCACCGAGGTTCCGGTCGCATTGGTGCTGGGTGAGGCTGGCAATGCCGAGCCGCCGAGGGCGGTCATTGTCTCTCCACTGCCGGTCACGGTGAACGCCGTCGCTGAAGTGAATTGTACCTTCAGCGTTTCGCTGGCGGTCGAGCCGATCACACGGCTCATGATGCCCTTGTTGGACGTGCTGGTCGACACCAGACGGCCGGAGAAGTCGCACACCGGAACGGTGACGGACTTCGGACCAGCCAGCGGGAACACCAGCTGCCGGTTGTTGGTCGGACCGGTCAAAGCCGTGCTGATCGCCTGCAGCGAATACAGCGGTATATCAACGCCATCGTTATCAGTGATAGAGAAAGTGATCGTCGGCTTCTCGCCCGAGGCGAAGTAGGACGCAGCATTGCCTGACATGCTCGTGATGTCGAAGTTCAGCCCGTTATTCGTATTCAGCGCTCGGTTGGTGTCGATGGTCACTACAGCTGCCTCGGGAATATTCCGGGGGTCGGCAATCGGATGCGCGTGCGCGATATTGGTCGCCGGCTCGTAGATGTCCGCACCGGTGGCGGTGGTGATGAGAGCACCCAACGCAACTGGTCCAGCAGCCGACATGTCGATCGGCGCCGTGTTCGCGACTCCGGGGGCCTTGACCGCGTGGCACGAAGCGCAATCCGCGTCGCTGGTCTGCGCCGGCATGGTCTTGCCGTTGTTCTGATAGGGGTTGGCCCAATCGATGTCGTCATGGCACGAGCCGCAGGCCCGGCGCGTGGGCGCGTTATAGCAGTTGTCGCCTTGGCTTGGTGCAGTCAGCGGACCGCTGCCATCCGGATCGCCGTGGCACTTGTAGCACGCTACGATGCCTTGGAGGATCAGGCCTTGCTTGGTCTTGTTAGCTGAGGAGAGGGCCGAATGGCCGGCGTGCCGAGGCATCGCGGACTGGAAGCTTGGGAAAACCGGGAAGACGACGTCGGAGAAGTCGTGGATGATCGAGTTGTCGTTGTCATCGATCTCTTCGTAGGCATTCGCTACCGGGGTGGCGCTGTAGGTCCGTACGCCCGTGCCGTCGCTAGCGACGCCGATCACCGACGGCTGGTGGACGCCGTTGTGGATGCGGTGGATCATGACCCGGAATTCAACTGAGGTGCCGAGTGGATCCTTCGCACCCGACGTGTGGCAGAGCACGCATAGGGCGGGATCCTTGTACTTCCCTGCGTGGTTCTGGAGCTGCACGTGGCAACCGTTGCAGTTATCGTTCTTCACCACCTGGCGGGCGAGGGTCGTGCCGCTGGTAAATCCGGTCGCACCAAAGATGACATCCTGGGTGTCGGTACCGGTGTCGGTGTGGGTCGTCCCGTTCACCGTGTAGTTCCAGGTGGTCGCCAGACCAATCGTGTAGGTACCGGCTTGCAGCGCCGTGCCCTGCAACTGACCATCAGCGACCGAAGCGGCTGACGCGTTGTTGTCGGGCTGGGCGTAGTTGGTTGGAAGGCCGGTAGCGAACGTATAGATATAGGTGCCGTCGCCCTGGGCGACCGAGCTGGTGATCAAGTCCGTCTGGGGGACGATGACCCGCTGATAGTTCGCGGTCGGTCCCGACATCATGATGCTGGCGTTCGACATCTCATTCAGATGCCACGCCGCGCCGTTGCTCTTCTTCAGCGTGAAGGTGACAACCGGCTTATCACCGACCTTGAAGTAGGCGCCATCAGCAGCACTACCCGTTTGTCCGCTGACCGCGGTAATGGTGAGGACCACGCCCGGCGAGTTGCTGGTGGCAGCAACGACCGAACTCGAGGTCGTCCCCGTTTCGGTGGTACTCGCGGTGGCGGAGGAGCCGGCAGCGCCGTCTGCTCCGTTCGTGCCGCAGCCAACCATGGCGAGGCTCAGCGCGACGCCGGCCCCCATGAGGAGGAAGCGAGGCCATGATCGGGTCGACACGTGGGGTGCAAAGTCAGGGTGCATATCAATAGTCCTAAGAGTGGCTGTCGTCATGGCAGAGTCCTTATTGATGGCAGTAGGTGCAGTTGTCGCCGTTATCCACGTGCGGCAGCTTGGCGTTGGGGGCGACACCGTGGCAGGAGCGGCAGTCCGTCCCGATCATGGTCACCGGGGTCGCGACGGCCTTGGCGTGGCTCGGCGTTCCGTTCTGGTGACAGACGGCGCAGCTCTCACCAGATACCGGCACATGGCAGTTCACGCAGTGCTTGTCGATTGGTGCGCCCCATTGGCCGCGATGGGTACTGGGAGCCGTCGTCTTGTGGCAGCTCGCGCATGAGTCGCTCTGGTGGCAAGTCGCGCAGCTTGAGCGATCGATCGCGGCAGCGGCACCGTGTGTCCGCTGACGCCAGAGGTTCGTGTGGTTGGTCGGCGCTTCGGCCCGGTGGCAGGTATCGCAGCGGTCCTGGGTATGGCACAGCGAGCACTGGTTCAGACCGGTCTGATCGCCGTCCTTGAACGTCTGGCCGTGGAAGCGCTTCCAGTTCTGTGCGTGGGTGGCTGGCTTGGCATCAGCGCGAATGGTCTGGTGGCAGGTTGCACAAGCGTTGGCTGCCACGCTTGGCTTGGGCGATGTCGCATGGCAGGCCATGCAGGCCGACATATCAACCCGGACCTCCTTGGTGATCACCGTGCTGTCCGCGATCCCCTGGTGACACGTCGCACAGGCGACTTTGTTGTCGACCGTGTGGGTCTTGTGCGAGAAGATGACCTCTGCGGGAATCGCGGTTACGTTGGCAGCCTTGAATGTGCCGTCGACAAACAGCGTCGCCACCTGGCGATCAGGCCCCTTCTTCGCGTCAATTCCTTCGTGGCAGTCGGTGCAGGTGTCCGGCTTGGGCATCCCAGCTTTGGCGCCTGTGGCGGCGTCGCCGTGGCAGTCCGCGCACTCGACCGACTGGTGCAGCACGTGGTTGAACCGGAACGATGATGCTGCGCTCGCCTGGCGCCACGCTTGGCAGCCAGCCACCACCAGCAGGAGGCACACCAGGAATGGTGCAATGCGATGTCTTAGAAGGTGCATATGACCTCACACCGCAGTTCGTTGTCATGAGCGGATGAACTGTCGCTGTCGCTGTCGCTCGTCTCGTAGTTGTACTTCACGTTCCAGCGCAACGCGGGCGAATGGATGTAGGCCAGCCGCGCGTAGTACGACTGGACGTCGTCGCGCTCTTGGTCCGTCGCAGTATCGTACTTGTAGAGGTAATGAGCGGTACCGACCGACACCTTCCCCCGCTCGGCGACCGGGCAGGTGATGTCCAATCCTTGCGCAGCAGTGCGGCGATTGGCGCTGATCCATTGCTCCTGGGTCAGGCTGATCGAAGACCCCTTCACCCCCACGTCCAGGATATCCAGCGTCGCAAAGTAACGCTCAAACTCGTGATTGTAGGTGCCGGCCTGCTCACCATGGGTAAGGCGGCGCACATCGACACCGACGTCCACGTTCAGGTGATCACCGAAGCCCTTACTGGCCAGCCCGCGGTACTCGCGGTAAGGAACGTAGTCTTTCAGAATCGGATAATAGGCATCCGACTCGCTCGCCACCGCATCCCGACGGCTCTCTAACATCTGATAAAAGGACGCCTGGAGTCGCAGGTCCCACTCGGGTTTGGTCAAGCTGCTGCGGACCAGCACATCGCGGTCGGCATCATCGAGTCGGGTGTAGCGTGCGTGCACGTCCACCGAGCGGCCAATACGCTGCCAGCCGCTGACACCAATCAGGTTGTTCTGGAATTCATGCGTCCCGTTATGGCCTTCGAGATGTTCCCAATCCACCCGTGCCCGCGAGCCCTGCCAGAGGCGGCCCGTGGTATAGACGCCACCCAACAGATCACGGGAACCGTAATCCTCGTACAAACGTACGGCGATGCCGCCGTAGGCACCCACCGTCACGCGGTTGCGGCCAAGTTCCGCCGTCTCCACCCGCACACCATCAAAGAAGGCTGTCTCGGGCGTATCATAGATCGACTGACGTCCCACCCGGAAGATCGACAACGAACCGACCCGGTTGATGTCGAGGTACAAACTGTAGATGTGGGAGACGAACGCGGAGCCGCTGGAGTCCCGGGCGCTGTCATACGGATTGGCACCGCGGTTACTCGTGTTGCCATCCAGATCCATCGAGACATCACCGAAGACATGCAGCGTGACCCGATGGCGGGCGGGATCGCCGATGGTCAACGAGAGCGTTTCGGTCAGGTCTTGATCACCGGCACCACTCCTCGTGCGAACCACGTAGCGACTACTCAGATAACCGTGAATGGGCAATCCAGCATCAGGCTCGCTCGCGGGAACCACTGCTGGCGATGCGGCGGGATCTGCGCCCTCCTCAGCCAACGCCACCTGCTGGGCGATCGCCACCAGCGCCAGCACCACGCAGCCAGTGCGCCACAGCGTACTCACGGGACACTCCTGACGCCGCACAGCGAACGGGCCCACGCCGTGATGAGACCAAGCGCGGCACCCACCAAGACAGACATCACGCCAACGTCCACCGCGGCCGGGCCGCGCACTCCAACCCAGTGCAACCTGGGGTCTGATAGCAGCGTGTCTTCCATGATGGCGCCTGGGGACCGGGGTGGATCGCGACCGACCAACTCGAATTGGAGATATCTCCATCCCGATGTCGGTACTGGCAAATCTAAGCCATCAACAAACTCGTCACTTGCGAAAAAGTGACGGACGAGAACAGCCTCGGTTTATCAGATTCACCCAACTACTGCGCCCTGCATAGATTGCGTCGGACCATCCATGTGTTTCCAAGTTAGCCGCAAAAAAACGGCATTTTCACGAGTTCTGCCGTCGCTGTTGCCAATGAAAACAATATATGAGTGCCGAAAAATCATTCCGCAGCAGGTCGCCTGAATCCTTCTGCTATGCGGTCGACGCCTCCACGCGGTCCGTCAACTGGCCGATAGCCCGTGTTCGTCATGCCTGTTTTCGCGGGGTACGGATAGAGCGGCATGTCCAATTCCGTTTTACCATCAACAACGCGCCGACCCTGGATCATCTCCGGAACCACGCCTTTTTCACGCCAGTTGATCACCAGATTCAGCATGTTGGGCAGCACGTTTATTCCCGGACCAGGGCCGTGGCTCATACCAGGAACAATAAAGAGTCGGATAAACTCCCTGGTTTTCTCGATAGATCCCAAGCGTTTGGCCACGCACTCATAATAGTCAATCGACGCATGGTATGGCACGCATGAATCGGCGGAGCCAGAGAACATCAACAGTTTGCCCCCGCGTTTCTCGAATCGATCCAAATCAGCATTCTCCGCGTTAAGATACGGACCAAGTGCAGCGGTATAGGCGTCAATGTCCTTGCCGAAATCCAATGTCATCAGGTCCTTATCCGCTCCAAAAACCCACTTAAAAAGATAGAGATTGCCGTGGGCGATACTGAAGGAACTGCCAAACGGAATGCCGCAGAATATACGCTCACCGGTGATCGCATGTTTCGGACCGTCGAATAATTTCCTGAGCGCCTCCGCATGCGCATCTGTCAGCGTCGAGTCGAGCTCGCGGGCGCGCTTGATGACCGCTTCGATGTCGCTCTTGTCGCAGCGCGGGTCGGAAACCAGTTTGCCAGCCGTCTGCGGAATCTCGCGGTCAGCCATGTATTCGTTGCCGGCGCGAATGATGTGCTCTTGCTGCGATTCAGTGAATGGACAGGCGTGGAGTATCTGTTCATTCCACAGGAAGTACGCGTGCAGCGGCGTGCGACAGTGCGCAGGTACGCCGGCGACAATGCCATCATAGTCCTCGGGATACCGCTGCGCTTCTTGGAGAGCCTGTTGACCACCGGTCGATCTGCCACTGAAGTAGGAAAACTCCGGGCCTTTGCCGTAGTACGCCTTGACGATGTGTTTAGCGGTCACCGTCATGAGGTGCGTGGCGCGGAATCCAAAATCCTTCCATATCTCCGAATTTCCGATTCCGGAATATTGACTTGGTGCTGTGCCCATGTCGGTGGTCGCGACCGCATAGCCATCGCGGAACGTACCCGCCAACGTGCCGGGATTAATGTTCCCCGCAGCACCACCATTGCCGAGACCGACGAAGCGACCGTTCCATTCCCCTGCGTGCGGCAGCCACACTTCGACATGGATGTTTGAGCCTGGTGCCGGATTCAGGATAACTTTCACCATGGTCCGTGGCCGCAGCTCAGTTAATGAATCTCCGTTGGGCACCGCCATGGTCGGCGAGTCGCTGTACTCCACGAGCACGACTTTGCCCGCGTCGACCTGCAGTTCTCTGAGCATCGCGAGTTTGTCTGGAACATCAGCGGCGGTCATAGGTGTTCCGTGAAGGGTGCATACGCATAGTCCACGCATGAGTGCGCAGTAAAACGGCGGGAAATGATTCACCGTGGTCAATCCTGCTCGTGATCACAGGTTATCGAGTTGGGAAATCAAGCATCCCATTTGATCACGTTCCTCACGTCAGACCGTGCGCATCAGTTTCCCCCCTGCTTGCCCGCGAGGTCGGCGTCTGTGGTCCCCATGGTGGCGCCAAGCCGCTGACTGTCGCCATGCGCGCTTACTCCAGCGGCGCGAGCACTACATCGTCCATGACAAACCCACCCGACGCGCCCTTCATCGCCAGAGTGTCAAAGGTGAGTTTCGCATTGACGGTCTCACGCGCGAGGTCAGGTGGCGTGACAAAGATGTTCGCAGATTCAGTCCATGCCTCGACCGGGTCATACTTGCCACTGACATACCAACCGACGCCATCGACCTCATCGAAGAGCCGCCATGAGACCTTGGATTTGATCAGTTGATCGGTGCGGTACTGGAAGCTGATGCGATAGAGTTGATTCTTTTTCAGGACGACGCTCTGGGTGACGGTCGCGTTCTTGGTCTCGCTGGCTGGCAGACGGAAGGCCTGCCCAGTTTTGCCGGGGACCAAAGTCTTATCGCCAGGCCAGTCGCTGTCGCCGTCGAGGCCGCCGTTCTTAAGCAGGTTCGCACCTGCCTTGCCATCAACCGCAAAGGCAGCGGCCTCGACGATGCGGACGTTGTCCACCGCCGCCGAACTGGGCGCAGCGGCATGTCCAGCCAGTAGCTTGATGTAAAACGATGCCGCATCGCCAGCACTACCGACGGTGAATGGTACACTGAGCGTCACCCAGGTTTTGTTCGGCAGTTTGCGCCACGTCTTGCCAACTTTGTAGCGCGACCACGGAATCTCGATGGTCATCGACGGATCGCCGGTGGCGACTTCCGCCACGTAGTCGAGCGACAGCAGATAGCGTTTACCGACTACGAGATCGGTGATCTGCGCCGACATGATCGTCGGTGATCCCCGACCCTGCGTCGTGCAACGCACATGCCGTCCACGATCAGGACCGCCGTCATTTCCGGCATCCCAGACGCTCTGCTTGGCGTCCATGGCGTGCCAGCCTTGGGCGCCTTCAGCGAAATCCTGGGAAAACACCACTGCCTCTGCCGCGAAAAATCCGCCGCACAGGCAGCTCATCACGCCGACATAGATGGCTTGGTGCATGTTTGACTCCGTACTGGGATGGGAACCACCACATCACGAATGCCAAGCGATACCATCGACAACAAGGCGCGCTATGTGGCTTCGTCCACTTGAGCGGCCAGTGTGAGCGAATCCCATCAAGGGTCTCAACGACCTGCTTCAGTACCGCGTTCGTTGAAGAACCTGCGTGCTGCTGGCCGATAGCACGGTTGCCCAAGTGATCATTCCGTCTGCGCTGATTTCCAAACCTTCTCTACTTCCGGTTTGAGTACGACGGTGATGAGCTTGTAGCCTTCCTCATTGAGATGAAGGCGATCTTTGACATACAAGGTTTCCTTCGGTTTCCCGTCGCTGTCTAACAATTGCTTACCGATTTCCACGTAGGTCAATGTGGGATCGCTAGCGCAGTACGTCTGCACCTGGGCGTTTGCTATCTGCGCCTTTGGCCACACCGCAATGCGACTGGGACTCGGTTTGATTGAAACATAGATGATGCGCACTGTAGGCAGATCCGCTCGCACCTTGGCGACGAAATCTTTGAAACCCTGCACCGGAACGGCGGGATCAGCGCTTTCCTTCGCCATGTCGTTGTCACCGCAGTAGTAGACGATTACCTTCGGTTTGTTGGGCACGATGAGCCGAGGAACTGCCTGCAAAACGTCCGCAGTACGGGAACCACCGAAGGCGTGATTGTAGACCGGCAACGGGGCCATATCGGTCACGACCGATGACCAACGCGTGAACGTCGAACTACCGATGAAGACGATCGTTCCAATCGCCGGCGGATTCGCCTTGTCCTTCGCCTCGTAATCAGCGACCTGTTTCTCGAACTGCCAGACTGGTGCGACAGCAACGGGGACAGGTGTTTCGACAGCGGGGACGAGTGAGCAAATAAAGAAGAGGGCGAGAAGGGATCGGTGCATGGTGCGGTTACGCTAGATCAGGAATGGAGGCCGGCAACCGTGTATACATCAGCGTGGTTCAAGAAAATCAGAAAACAAAGTCTGTGTCCATTGTTCGTCGTTTCTACGGCAGCGCCAGCCCCCCGGCTCCGCAAAGGCGAGATCCGTCACGTGCGTGAACACCTCGGCGTCTCCCAAGCCGTATTCGCGTACATGCTGCGCGTCAATCCACGCACGCTGCAGCGGTGGGAACAAGGCCAAAACAAGCCCAACGATCAGGCCATTGTGTTGATTCGTTTGGTTGAAGAACATCCGGAAGTTCTGCGGCATCTTGAGACGATGTCGGCGTGAATCGCGAAAAACAAAGTGTATGTCCATTGTTGTCCAACCACCCGATGCGCAGACACAACGGATCTCTGAATTGGAAGCTGATCTTGGGCGCACGCGCCGCGATCTCGACTGCGCGCTGATCCGCGCAGAAATCGCTGTCGTGTTCGGGGATCGCCTCGGCGCCAAAAAAAACGCCGGAGATGTGCGACCTGCCAAGCCTCATCGTCGGAAACGTCGATGACCGTCCGCATCAGCGTCATCTCGACCGTCTGCGAGATTTTGCCCGTGCCGTGGAGCACGATCAGCAATCGCGTCGCCGACAGATCCGTGGAGCCCCAGCGCAAAGCGCCGTGCGCGCATGCGAAGCCAGTCTGCGTCGTCGGGCCCTGGCCGCTTTGCACCGTGGGCTGGCTGCCGGCGATACGCCATGCCACATCGCGGCCAAACTGGATCTGGATCCAGCACGCCTGCGTGCGTGGCAGCGCGAGCACGAGCACCGCAGGGCGCAGCAGTTGCCGCCAGCATCGCTCGGGCGTCGCGCCCTGGCGTGCAGTCCGGCCATGGCCGCGCAGCTCAGGCATCAACTGGCCGTCTTCGGACCAGGCATTGGAACGCGCACCCTGCGGGCTGACTTTCCTGACGTCGCGTACCGCGACTGCAACCAGATCGCCTGGAGCTTCCGCCGCGATCTCCGTGAGCAGTTCAACGATTGCACCATGGTCGCCTGCACCTGGACCACACCCGGCACCGTCTGGGCAACTGACGTCTGGGAGCCAGCCGTGCCAATTGATGGCCGCTACCCATACATCCTGGACGTCCGCGATCTCGCCAGCGGCTACATCATCGAGAGCATGCCGCTGGAAAACAAAACCGCTGAGCTGGTTGGTGGAACTCTGGAACGACTGCACGACACCATCGGTGCCCCGCTGGTCATCAAGTTCGACAACGGCGGCGAGTTCACCGGGCAGGGATCTGGCGACGTACACACCCTCGCTGGGGCGTCGAACAACTGCTTTCCCCGCCCTACACCCCGCAATACAACGGCGCCTGTGAAGCAGGCCATGGAAGCATCCGCTACCGCGCTGAAATGCTCGCCCGCCGCGACGGCAGGCCGGGACGCTGGTCGCTCGATCACCTCGAAGGAGCACGCACATGGGCGAACGATCTGGCGCGCTGTCCGCAGGGACTCACGCCCAAACAGCGCTTTGCCCAGCGAGTCCCCATCAGCGACTGGCAGCGCGACCAATTCCGCAGCGCTGTCTCTTCAGCCCGACAGCATCGCTGGGGCGAGTGCCTCGCAGCTGCGGTCAATCAGAACCGCTCCATCCATTTCCCGTCTGCACCATCAACCATCGCACGGGCGGCCATCACCGCCGTCCTGCGCAACTCCGGATATCTCATCACCAGGAACGTTCCGATTCGTCAACCCATTCCGTACGAAAAAACGTCCGGCATTTCGCAGTGAGCACAAGCCCCGCTGCATCGGATCCGGCCCATTCTACGCGGCGCAAGCCGGTCGTCTGACCAATGCAATTGCTCTAATCCCGGATTGCTCGGTTGGGCGCGATCGCCTATACGACCGGCGGTGGACGAGGCCTTCCTGGAATCGCCCTCGTTTAACTATCCCCACACCCTCAGGATCAAATCATGACAAAAGATCATCATCTCTTTTCACAAAAATATTCGACCATTCACCCCATTATCAAGCGGCATAAGAACTTAGTGTGTAATTTCTCAATTATTCTTTTAGTATCATGCATAAACGATTCAGCTATTGCATCAGATCCTGAACTCTCAAATATTAAATCTGGCATTAGCCTTACCTTCGGAACTGGCGATGGCTCAGATAAAGGCACGGCATACGCAGAAGAGTATTTTTACCATGACAAGATGATCGTTGATCGCAAAGTTGTCTATATCAAAGACGCCACACAAATTGCGATGACCCATAATTCCTACAACTGGGCAGGAGATTCACGTGTTGGTGCTCGCTCAGTTGCGGGCGCAGAACAGGGAATCATTCGTTATCGCGTGGATGGAGATCTCACCAATGGAAGATATTGGAGTAGGCAATGGGGGGCCAATCTGTGGCCAGCTTATGCAACACCACTACAATTTAAAACCCTACAATACGTCGGAGGAAAAACCGTCACTGGGCGCACAGGCAACAACGGAATTCCTTATGCTAACCGCACAGAGCATTACCAATATGGACAGCTCGATCAATTCGGCGATGAATGGCACTCAATCGCTGTAGCTGACGATGATACAGACTGGATCAAGATCCACCCTGATTGGTATAACGGTGAGGGCAAATCATTTCTCTTTGTTGTAAACCCGAAAACACCGTGCCTTACAGTTAGAGCAACAGGCAACGGACAGTTTTATACAACGCCACCAAAAGCGTATTTTATCCCAAAGATCAACGCTCAAACTACATACTTTAGTCCTGGTACCGGTACCGTGACGTTCGATCTCAGAGATATCAATGGCAACAGTGTACACTATAGAATTAATGGCGGCGCATGGGTCGAAGCACAAAATCCAATTCTAAATCAGAGTAACTTTAACGATGGCACCAATACGTTAGAGTATTACTACACTGGCAATATCGCACACACAAAAACACGAATAATTGAAAAGAACCCGACATTTCCCAGTCTAAGTGAAAACCACGGAAACCTACTATGGAAAGACGAAGGCTTTGAAAAGATCCTTAGTAGAGTTACATCATCTCCAAACAAAGAGGCATACACAACCTTAAGAGACAATTCCTACCTTAACGGTAGACAGGCAATCTTCGACTCTTATCGCTCCGGGAAACGAACAATAACTGGACGCGCCCTTAACAATGCTTTTCAAGCATTAATTGAGGGCATGACGGCTAAGCCAGCAGGCTTTAACCTCTCATATGCAACCTACGCAAAGATGGCGATAATGAACAATGGATATACGATGGACTCCGTTGGAATGGAGCAGAGTTGGGGTGGGCCACTGCCATCACGAGAGCTTAACTACCGTGGGTATTACGACGTCAATGAAATCTACGATGCTCTTTTTGCCTACGATATTTTAATCGCAAATTTCAGGGACACTCAAGTTGCTGGGGGCATCACTGCAATTGAAGACTATTTCATCAGAGATCTGCTTGCCTCCTTTGCATTTCAACAGCTTCAATATGCTTCAAATCTATCTAACGGAGGAACAGTTGGAGGTATGTGGGATACAGCCAGAAGATGTGCGGCATTGGCCGTCATGCTAGGGCTCCCTAACTATTCAACCCCATATTTCGGAACTAGTGGTTGGAATGGAAATACCACTGTTTACCCCTGGGCTCCTTACCCTGACGATCATTACACCTGGAAGCAGATACTTTGGGACGACAATCTACCACTCAAAGGGTTTCCTAACTTAGCGTTTCGACTTGGAATCGAAGAATATAATTTTACCGAAGATGGAACATTCGCAGATGGCGTAAGCTATTATTCCGGAAGCCTAATGGGTCATGTTTTTGTAATCACCGCTAACCTGGCCGCCATGCACGGAAATAAAAGATTTCCACGATACGAACTCTCACACATTAAAGCGATGAAAGGTACCCTCAGAGGAACTAAAAAACTAGATGAAGAAGGAGCTAGGCAATTTACGAATCTGTCTAACTACAATAATCGTTTTGTTCATCTCCTCAAAGATCTCACACCACACCATCTACAATCTGATCCAGCTAAACTAGCAAAAGAAATTGGATACAGCATATACGGGATTATCTGGTACGATCACGGATTAAGATACACAACAAAACCAACTGATCTTTCCCCAGAAAAGTGAGCGCCGATTTAAGGTTGTTTGGACGATTCGGGCTGGTGCTGGTATCGTACACTGTACTCCCGATTTATTCGTCGCGATCAAATCGCAGTCTTGGGATACGGAGTAAGCGTTTGAGATTGCCCACTAGCCAAGAGTTCGTGAGTGCGACAATGGGCGGTTTGGAGACTGCCCATGGATGCAACCCCATCCCCACCATCACCACCCAGCATGACTGCTGCGGGTAAGCGTTTGAGATTGCCCACTAGCCAAGAGTTCGTGAGTGCGACAATGGGCGG
>CAZZAM010000016.1:0-27552 GCA_964652775.1 uncultured candidatus Brocadiaceae bacterium
CCGCAGCCCGGGCAAAATCAGCCAATTCAGCGGGGTCATCGGTGTCGATGCTGCGGCTGACCAACGCTGGTACGCGCACACGACGAGCGGCGGTCAAGGCGGCCACGGCCTCAGCGGTTGATGGCATGGTCTCAATGCCGATGCCATCGGCGCCAGCGTCGGCAGCGGCCTGGATCGCTTCGGCGAAAACTGATTCGGCGTCAGCGAGGGAAATTTCTGCGCCGACGCTGAGTCCGGTTGGACCGACCGATGCCAGCACGGGCACACGACCGCCAGCGCACTCGCGGGCAAGGCGCACACCAGCAACCATGATGCGCACGGCGAGGTCGCCATCACCACGACAACGAATGCGATTGGCGCCGAAGGTGGCGGTGGTCAGCACCTGGGCACCAGCATCAAGATACGCACGGTGGATTTCGCGCACGAGATCCGGGCGTTCCAATGCGGCGTTGGTGACTTGGGCAGGGGCAACGCCACGGGCAATCAATTCGCTGCCCATGCCGCCATCAAGAAACACGATGCCGCGGTCGATCAATCTGCGGAGGGGACCGCGCGGTGCTTCGCCTGTGCCGCTGCGGGTCACCAACATGGCGAGTCGTTCGGCGGCGGCGGCTGGCAGTTCGATGCCGAGCAGTCGGGTCAGCGCTTGCGGATCGATGCCTGGACGGGCCAAGCCCTGGCGTTCGGTGGCGGTGACGGTGCTTTCGAGCAGGACCGTGGTGGTGACCGCGCCAACTCCACCGGGAACCGGCGTAATGGCGCTGGCGACGTTGGCGACGCTGGGGTCGACATCGCCAACGATACTGAATTTACCGTCGTTTCCGGCAACCCGGTTAATGCCGATGTCGATGACCACGGCGCCGGGTTTGATCCAGTCACTGCGCACCAGACCGGCTTTGCCGACCGCGACGCAGACCAAATCAGCGCGTCGGCAGTGCGCGGGCGTGTCGGCGGTGGTGATCTGGCAGACGGTGACGGTTGCGCCGGCGTTGGTGAGCAACTGGGCCAGTGGCTTGCCAACGATGGTTGAGGCGCCGACGACAACGGCTTCGACACCTTTGAGGTTCGTGAGCGCTTCTTGGACAAGAGCGAATGCCGCTAGTGCGGTGCATGGCGCATGTGCCGGACGTCCTGCCAGGACGAGCCCGAGGTTTGCTGGCCCGACGCCTTCGACGTCTTTGTCCGGATTGATCAGCGCCTGCATGTCGGTTTGCTGAAAACCGGTTGGCAGCGGACTCTGCACGATGACGCCGTGGACAGAGGCATCAAGGTTCAGGGCTTCGATGGCTTCGACCAGTGCCTCTTGAGTTGAACCAGATGGCAACTCAATAATCCGATGACGAATGCCGACCGCAGCACAGGCGGTGGCTTGGCCTTTCAGATAACTGGACCAAGCGCCATCGGCGCAGACCGTCACCGCGGCCAAGCAGGGTTGCTGTCCACGCGTGGCCAAGGTCTGGACCCGTGCGGTCAATGCGGACCGGCGTCGATCGCTCAGCGCCTTGCCGTCGAGGATGCGTGCTGCCATGGGGGGCAGACTCTATGGCTTTGTGTCGCCGAACCAACCCATGTGGTGCGCCGGGTATGAGGCTCCTAAAAGCATGACAGACTGATGACCATGCAGGACTTGTAGCCTGCGCTATATGCCGATGCTGCCGCCCATGCTGAGTTGCTTCCTGGCCAAGGAAAACTGATCGCTCATGCAACGCAGCGCGTGGATCATCCCGATAGTGATAGGCAGCTTCGCGGTGAGCGGCTGTGGTTCAGATGCGGCCAAATTACGTACGGATGCCGACACGCACATGCCCAGCGCTGGGCCTATCGCGGCTGCGCGTGCTGACGAGTCCAGCCAATCCCTGCACCCGGAGCGGCAGGGAGAGGCAGAGCGACCGTTGCCACAGCCGCTCAGCATCGGGGCCTGCATTGACTGGGCGCTGGAGCATAACCGCGACTTGCGTCAGCGTATCAGTTCGGCCGAGCGTTCCCGCGACGGCATCAGTATTGCGCGCAGCGACGCCTACGCGCCAACGCTCACGGCATCCGCGACTCGGGAGTTAGCCAAGGCGGTTGACGGTACGACGCGCACGGATTCGGCGACGGCCAAGATCGCGCTCACGACCAACGTTGTTGGATTTACGGTGGCGCCTTACGCCGAAGAATCGTGGTCCGCCATTGACTCCTACACTGGCGCGACGCCGTACTCGCATCGCGTCGGCGTGAGCGTGTCGCGCCGACTATTCTCGTTGGCCGAATGGTCGCGCCTGGATCAGCCGCTCACCCAAGCCGATCGTGCCTATGCGTCAGCGGTGAACAGTCTGACCCTCGAGAGCAGACGGAGCGCATTCACAGTTGCGTCGGCATTCATGAACCTCCAGCGGGCGCAGACCCGCATGCACTTGCGCGAACGTCGCGTAGAGCAGGCGATCCAATTTGTTGCGGGCGTACACGAATCGGTGGCCGCCGGACTCAAGGCGCCAGTTGAGGAAACCAACGCGGTGATCGATCGCAATCAGGCCGAGGCGGATCTGCTTGGCGATCGTCTGGCAGTGGCCAACGCGCGCGATCAGGTGCTGTCCTTGCTGGACCGACCGTTGGGTAGCGCATTGGACATCGAGGCATCGCGGGTGGACGACATCCATCCCGAGCTTCCTCCACTTGAGGCGGATATCGCGCTGGTCCTGAATTCGCACGAAGAGATTCTCAATCAGCACATTGATCTTGAGCAGCGGCGCGACAACGAACGCATTCAGCATGATCGCCTGGCTCCGCAACTGACGGCCACGGTTGCTGCGGAACGGCGATGGGATGCGGCTACGGCCTTGGCGCGCGCGAATCCCGAGGATGTCGTCAGTCTTTCCTTCGGCCTTGAGTTGCCGATGGACGGTTGGGCCGGGGAGCGGGCGAGTCTGCGTCAGCAGGAACGATTGCTCCGTGAATCGCGGCTGAAACTGCGCGCCAAGCAAGCCGAATTGGAGCTCGAAGTCCGTCAGCTGCGTCGCCGCATCGACCGTCAGGTGACTGCGGTCAACTTGGCTGACCAGCGACTCCAGGCGGAACGGGAAAAATTCGCCGCAACCGAGGCGAGCTATCGCACTGGTCGGGTTGACAATCTCGAACTCACCCGGGCGCGCAGCAGCCTCGACCAGGCCGAAGTCGGCTTGCTTGAATCACGGATTGATCTGGTATTGCTCCTCGCCGAGCGCGAGGCCGTGCTGCCCCGAACCTTGCCGACACAGCCGTGATCCGTCGGACGTGTTCGTTTGCTCCGCTCTTGGCCGTGCTGGTCCTGTGCGGCTGCACAGGTGGATCACCGGAGATCCTCGCGCCGCCACCGACCCTGATGACGGCAGAGGCGATTCCTAGCGGTGGTTTGTGGATTGATCTCGATGGCACCGCCGAGCATCAACGTCCGACCGGTCACGCATCCAAACTATTGCGCGGTTCTTGGGTTCCGGTGGTTTCCGTTGTTGACGAAGGATCAACTGTCAAACCAGGTGATGAACTCGCGCGTTACGATACCGCCGCCCTGCGCATGTGGAATGCCCGCGATGCAAACTTTATCAAGCAGCAGGAATTGTCCCGGCGGTTGGATCTTTTACGTGCTGATGGTGAGGTGACGCAGCTTGAATCAGCGATGAATCGCCTGCGCGCTCAGCGTCGTGTACTGGCTGCTACGCTGACGGCGGCCAGCACAGTCGATCAGGATCTAATTCGCGTTGCTGAACTCCAGGTTCAAAATGCGGAGTCGGCCCATGCAGCCGATGCCACGCGCTTAGAGCGACTCACCAAGGCTGCGGCAGCTGGAGCGCCGATCAGCGGTGAAGATCTTGCGAAAGCACGCGAAGACGAAATCTGGACCAGAGCGGCCATGGTCACCCCGCGGGTTGCATTGGCATTGGCTCGACAACCGGCGGATGCGGCGACGGTCATTCGTTTGCAGTTGGCCCTCGCTGACGTGGACGCGCAGTTGGGAAGTTCACCGGAAGAGGGACTTGCCGCAGATGTACGCAGTGCCAAAGAGCGACGCAAGCGCCGCGAAATTGACACTGGGAACCCACGCGGGGCTTGGCGTAAGCGTAACTACGAAAATCGCGAGAGTGTATTGGCGGATCCGACCATTCGTGCCACCGTCGAAGGGGTTGTACAGCTGCGCAATTCCAGCGTGCGCGTCGGACAGAAGCTCAATGGCGGACTGAATACGATCTTTGTCCTGGACCACGGTGGTTTGGCAGCGCGCATACAAATACCTGAACAGCTGCGGGCGTTGGTGGAAGTGGGTAGTCCAGTCATCCTCCAAGTTCCTGGGGAGTCAGGTGCAGTTATATCCGGGCAGGTACGTTCATTGGCTGCGGCTCCAGAGCGGGGTCGCACTGGTCATCCGCAATTCCCTGCACTGGTTGAACTCGAGCACGTGCCTGATGCGGTGAAGCCGGGAATGGAGGCGGATTGTCGGATTGCCGTCGCGGTTCGCGGAAAACCGTCCGTGCTGCCGTCGTTCTGTATTCCCGATCCGGATCGTCCCAGCGTGATACTCAGTGATGGAACAACTCGGACCATTCAAGGCTACCGTGCTTCGGCGTGGTTTGTTATTCTTGAGGGTCTGCGTCCCGGTGAGCAGGTGCGAATCCCAAGTGGAAAGACGGCATCGACACGGGTGCGACTGTCGACGTTGGTTGAACCAGCGGTGTTTACGCCGGTACAATTGCATTCTGCTGGATGGGAGCCGATCGAATTACTTCCCGAAGGAAGTGCGGTTACGACCGGCATGCGTATCGCGAGGATGTCCAGCGCTGATAGCTGGCGCATGGCAGACGACGTTCGTGCTGATGCCAATATGACCATGATTCAGGCGCGCTATGATCTTGCTGTTGCGCAGTTTTCTGCCGGAGCGGAACGTGCTGCGGCTCAAGCGGCAGCAGTTCGTGCCTCGATTGCGCGCAGCCGGGCACGTCTTGATGCGCGGGTCTTGCGCGAGGAGTACGACGCCGTCGCTCGTGCGCGCAGTGCAGAAACGGTAACTCGGGCTGAGATTGCACTTGGACGAGCAACCCGTGACCTAGCAGCGACGATTGAGGAACGACGAGTCGGTGCAGCCTCCGAGCAAGCGCTTCGTGATGCACGCTTTGCTGTGACGAAGAGTGAAATAGCCATGGATCGGGCGCGTCTGAATACCGTTGCCGATGAATTAGCTGTGGATTGGCTCAGCTTACGCAAGGCCGAAAGTGCTGCCAAGAATGCTGAAGAGGCAGAAGTTACCCAGCGCTCGCGCATTTTGATCGCAGGAGAAGCCTACCGTGCACAGCTGGCGAGCGCGTTGGCCCGGTTTGACAAAACGCGGCATCAGGTTGAGCAAAGCCTGAAAGAGATCGGTGATGACGAGGTATTTGCACCGGTGGACGGCGTATTGGTCTACGGTCGCGATGGGGACGGACAGCCCAAGGTTGGACGCATTTTGCAAACCAATGAACCATTCCGCATTGCCACTGGGAATGAGCGCCGCGCGACCTTCGAAGTTCCAGCTCGGCTGTTTGGAACAATTCATCAAGGTGATCAGATTCGTTTGAGCACACCCGGTAGGGACGTACCAATCATTGGCGTTATTCATGCAGTAGCGGTGGCGTTTCTGCCACCGCAATCGCTCGCCGAGGAAATTGCTATCGGTCGCACCGTGGGACCCGAGGACCGTGTGTTCAAAGTCACCGTCGCCTTCAGCGACTTGCCACTGGGGAGTACCGTCAGTGTCGAGTTCTAGCGGTCAAATCGTGGTCTGCCTGCTGGCTTGCTGTCTGCCAACTATGGTTGCGGCTGGCGAGTCGGCATATGTGGACGTGCATGAGGTTGGTCGTGTGGCGATCGACAGTGGCGTGACGCTGCGCTTGAATCCGCCGGCCAAGGATCTGGTGGTTGCATGGATCGCTGCTGATGGCACCCGGGTTGCACCGGGCGATGTCGTGGTGCGTTTTGATTCCGTGCTCATCCAGGATGGTTTACCGGCTCGGCAGCGTGCGCTCGCTATCGCAAAGATGGAGCTGGAGCGTGCACGCTCTAGCCGACTGGATGCGATTGCAGATCTCGAGTCGCGTCGCCACCAGCTGCGTGGTGACTATCGCACGGTACGCGCGCAGATTGAGCGACTTTTGCGGGTTGATCCCGAGCAAATCGCCCTGCTGCAGGCAGAGTATCAAAATGCTGTGTTGGCGGCAGAAATTGCTGAACGGGAGAATGGCCGGTGCCAAGCCGAATTGGCCCAGGGCCGCATCAGTGTCGAATCAGCCCGAGCGGCAACTCATGCAGCCGAACAGGCGCGACTGGCGGTCGCACGACCGCAGCAAGCAGTGCAACTCGCTCAGCACCCGGATGAGTTGTCCCACGAATTGGTGGTATTGCGTCAGCGCTGTGCGGATATTGGTGGTCAGCTGGGCGTTCATCCTGATGGCAGTGAAGATCCCAGAAAGGGAATTGGCGAGCGGATCACAGCTTTGAATAGCCAGATTGAGGCTGACCTCAATACCGTGCGTGGAAATGTCGACAAACTCGCCGCCGAGCTTCATGAGTCGATCCGTGATCTGCGTGATCATACGCCGATGGTTTCCGTGGACATCACCACGTTGCCGAGCAAGCAGGTGGTGGCTCGTTATCTATTCGCGCCATCTGGACATAATGTCGCTGGCAGTACGGCGGTTGATCGTGGACTGCCATTTACTGCTGTGCGTGGCTACGGTTGGAGTCGTCCGTGTAGCGTAGATGAGTTGGTGTGGCGGGATAAGGTCGAGAGCAAACCGCTTCCAGCAGGGATGGGAACAACCGGTTCAAAGGATGGCGGCAAAGGACGTACGCGCAAAAAAGTCGACGGCGGTCGCGGAGGCCAATCGGGATATGTGGGTGGCGTGGCGCTGATTGCCGAGCCGGCCACGTGGTCGTGTTCGCTGCCGTCGGGACGTTATGCGGTAAAAGTTGGTCTTGGCGATAATTGTGATTGGGATGGCGCGGTGGTTCGGATCGAGGGCAAGCCGCTTTCCGTGCCGGTGCGAATTCCGGTTGGCATCACCGAAGCCGACACGGAGGTGGATGTCACTGATGGTCGGCTGGACATCGCGATTGGAGACGCCGAGATGAAGACGATACGTGCGCCAGTGGCTGGAGCTGTGGTTGCACAAGGTACCGTCAAAGCGGGGTTCCGCGTCACCGATCAAGGACAGTCCTTGGCTTTCTTGGCTGGGCCCGAATCGCTGGTGGTCGATGTGCTCGTCGCCCAAGATCTCGCGCCGATGCTCGGACGGGCGAAGCCGCGCGACGGTGGTGATTTGCAAAGCCGTATCCGCTTAAACGGTATTGAAGTCCGTCGTTTAAACGGTGTTGGCATGTCCGCAGAGATCCAAGAGGTCGGCGCACAAAGCGTGCGGTATTCGCGGAATCCGGATGATCGCGAGGACGGCAATCCAGCCGACCGGATTGCGCGCGAATTGCGTCTTGCGCTGCCCAAGGCCGAGCGTGCCGAGTTGATTGTCGGACAAGCGGTCGACGTTCGCCTGCGTTTTTCCGTTCCCGATGGCGCGACGACACTCCTGCCGCATTTAGTTCGCATCGATCGAGAAGGAGCGGTCATTCAGGAGGTCGAGGCGGTCCACGAACGGGGCGTCCAGGCGGTCCGGATCGGTCGCCAAGTAGTTGTCGATGCCCTTATTGATCCCACGCATTTACGCTCGCCTGGCCCACGGCAGACCGGACCAATCGAATCAAGCGACGGACGCTTTCGCGGTGAAGTGGTTCCAGGTGCGCGAACCAGGGTCTCGCTGTCTTGGGTCAGAGGTCGCGTCGAAACGTTATTGCCTGATGGTAGTCAGGTGAAGGCTGGCGATGTCGTCTTGACCATTCATGACCCAAAGATGGAAGCCGACAGCGAACGTGCGGCGCGCGATCGCCAGGCCGCCATCCGCGAGGTGTTGGCGGCCGCTGAGCGGCGACATCAGGATCAGCTCAATGTGTCGAGTGCGCATGAAACCAGGATCGTTGCTGAAACGCAGGCGCGTACTGCATTACGGCAGTTATATGACGTGGATGATGTGGCGCAGCTGAATGTTCGGTTGGATGAAGATCTTGCCCGGTTGCATGCCGACGCGGCGCGTGAATCGAGCGGTCGCTTGGCGCAACTGAAGGTGCCGCCATCGGATGACGTGGCACGTGCGAAGGTGAATCTTGAGTTGGCATTGTTGAATCAGGATCGCGCCCGCTTATCAGCCTCGGCGTGGGATCTGGCTTTGGACTGGGTCAAAAGCAAAGATACGGCGGCGTCCTGGCTTGATCGGGTAGCTGCTCTCGGACAACGTGAAGCGGAAATGGATGAATCCACGGTCCAAGAGCGCATCAACACGATCAGCGATCGCATGGCGATCGAGCGGGCTGGTGAGTCCCATTCCTGGCAGCGTTACTTTGCTGATCGTCGCATCGTCAAGGCGCCAGTGGATGGCCGCATCCTCTATCTCAATGCCTGGAACGACCAGACGCAGCGTTCAGAGAAGATTGATCGTGAGTTTCCCGTCTCGTCTGGATTGACCGTGGCTGAGATCGTTGATGAACGGGAGTTGTCATTCACGGTCGAGCTGCCTGAGGATCGTTTCCCGAAGCTGCAGGTTGGCACCACCTGTGAAATTGAATTTGAGATTGCTCCTGGGCATCCGGTGAAGGCCACCTTGTCTGACGTCGGCCATGCCTTTACTTTGCCGCGCGACCGTTTGCGTGGCAATGAGGAGCACCAGGCGGTGTCGAGTAGACGAACCTTTATGGCGACGATCGTGTTCCAAGCTCCCGAACAACTGCGCAGACGCTTGATCACCGGGGTCAAGGGATGGCTGAGGATTCCATGAAGAAAACCTGGGTGTGGCTTGGCCTGTCGGTGTTGATCGCTGGTGCGGGCGTCAGCTTGCTCCGCCCACGCGCCGAACCACCACGCACGTGGACCGAAGAAGTTCGCGTGGAACGAGGAGATGTTCCATTGTATCTGCACGAATTAGGTGTGTTGGCACCCCGTGATCCCGTGATGGTAAAATCACCGTTTAACGCACGCCTGCAGTGGATCATCGAAGATGGCACCTGGGTCGATGTCGGAGAAGACGTCTTCATTCTGAGCGACGAGGATGAAGTGCGACGCGTTGCCGATCTGCGTTCTCAGATTATCCAAGCACGGGCAGAACTGCGTCTGGCGGAAATGCGGCGAGAACATGCCGATATGGCAGAACGACCCAAAGTTTCGGCGGCCGAACGCGGATTCACCCTTGCCGAAATCAAGCGTCGGTTGGTTGATACTAAGCCAGTTGGTGGTCTTGAGTTGGTCAAGATTGCCGACCAACTGCGCCCGTTGGCCGCGGCCTCGGCACAGGCGCGACAGTCAGCAGAGCAGTTGCAGGATCTGTACCAAGCATCTCTTGACGCCTATTTAATTGCGTTGGATGCGCGGCAGGGAAACAAGGACGCCATATTGCGTATCCAGGCGAAAATTGACGAATTGGAGACGGCCGACACCGGAGAGGTTGGTCCTGATGCGGTTCGTGCCAAAGAAGAGCGTCAGCGGCAGATCACCAGTTTACACTCCGACATGGATCAGGCGCGGATTAAAGCCGACAAGCTCGAAAAAGCATTCGTAAGCGCCAAGGCAAAACGTGAAGCGGCTCAGGCGCCACGTGACGCTGCTGCACGCGCGTTGGCAGCCTGCGAGGCGGCCGAAGCCGACCTGCGCTTCCGGGCTGAGGTCGAGAAGAAGGGACTTGGTCTTGCGCGACTCCAGTTGGACGAGCGCCAGCAACGCATCGAGCTTGATGAAACCAAACGTAAGTTAGAGCAAACCCGCATCGAAGTCAAAACTGGTTCCATGTCGCGGGTTGAACTCGAACGGCTTGAGGACCTCTACAAACGTCAAAGCAATGATTTGGAGGTGCTCCGCGCACGACTGGCGATCGAAGTTCGTCCGCCTGACGAAGCA
This sequence comes from uncultured candidatus Brocadiaceae bacterium, assembly GCA_964652775.1. Taxonomy (GTDB): domain Bacteria; phylum Planctomycetota; class UBA11346; order UBA11346; family UBA11346; genus UBA11346. The sequence continues at coordinate 9,977 of CAZZAM010000016.1, forward strand.
ATTACGGCCGAAGCGGACGCGCAACTTGAACAGGCGCGCATCGCTGCGGAGGACGCTCGCAATTCCTATAAGCGCACGATTGATCTACTGGAACAAGATTTGCAATTGCGGCGCGCCAATGTCGAGCGATTGCAGGCTGACATTGATATGCGCGCGGCGGGATTCCCCGCGGTTCTTGAATCGGGGATTCGTTTTGCCGAACGCGAGATCGCACTCCTTGGACCAGACGAGGCGGCCGAACGCGTCGATGCCGAGCAGCGGTTACAACGCATGCGTGCGCAATTTGAAGCAGCCAAAGGCTCGCCGCCAAATATTGGCAAAGCCTCGGTTGCCGGACTTGCCCGAGTCATGCGTGGTGGCGATCGGTTACGGCAGGCTGGCGATCAGGCGTGGGATCAGGACTCCCTGGTTGAGATTTATCCGCCAGCAAACATGGATGTCAGCCTCCGCGTGAATCAAGAAGACATCGCACGGCTGCATATCGGAATGCATGCGCAGGTCGTTATTCCATCCTTGCATGACAAGGTGATGGCAGCGGATGTAGTCCAAGTCGCCGGTGTGGGTCGGGATAAATATGAGCGTCCGGATTACGGTGGAAAAATTGGTTTCGCCGATGTCGTCGATTTTGATGTCAGGTTGCATCTCCTGGATACGAAGGGGGTCGATCTGCGCCAAGGCATGGCCGTGCGTGCCGATATCGAGATTGAGCGCCGGCAAAAAGTGCTGCGACTCCCGCTCGCGGCTGTGCGCAAGTCTGGTGATAGTTGGCAGGTCACGTTGCGCGATGGCTCGGCTGTCCGCACCGCTTCGATACACGGTCGCCCGGTCGGTCCGGAGTGGTTCATGATTGACGATGGGATAGCTGAAGGATCTGTAGTGCTCATTGAGCGGACGAGGAACCGATGAGCGACGACGCCAAGCCGCTGATCGAGATTCGCGGATTAAGCCGTGTCTATCACATGGGTGAGAGTGAGGTGCGCGCGCTCGATGGAGTAGATCTGGTGGTGAACGAAGGTGAGTTCATTGCGATCATTGGTCCATCAGGTTCAGGCAAATCGACGCTGATGTACGTGCTCGGCTGTCTCGATCGACCCAACGGTGGCAGCTATCACCTGGGTGGAGTCGAAGTCGGTGGTTTGGACGACGCGGCGCTATCGAAGGTCCGCAATCGTGAAATCGGCTACATTTTCCAATCATTCAATCTGCTGCCTGGGTTGAGCGTGGTCGAGAATATCGCCCTTGGGCTGGTGTATGCTGGCGAGTCGGCAGTGAATCGGCGCGCCACGGCAGTTACGCTTGCTTCCCGATTTGGCCTCGGCAATCGCCTTGGCCATACGCCAATGGAGTTGTCTGGCGGCCAGATGCAACGCGTGGCGATTGCCCGCGGATTGGCTTGTCGCCCGCGCCTGATCCTGGCCGATGAACCGACGGGAAATCTCGACACCCGCACCGGTGCCGAAATCATGGCGATGTTTCGTAGTCTGCATGCCGAAGGCCACACCGTCGTGCTGGTTACGCATGATCCGGAAGTGGCGAAACAGGCCGACCGTGCGGTGCGCATCGTCGATGGTAGGATTGTTTCCGACGAACGGCATCCGCCGTCCCCCAGCGCACACCAAGCGACCGTTTCAGCAACCGAGCACGGCATCTCCAAACCGACTGGTGACGGGGTCATCCATATCGCTGATACGTTACGGATTGCGATTCAGGAGGGATTGCTGTCGCACAAGATGCGCAGTGCCCTGACCATGCTCGGCATCGTGTTTGGTATCGCCGCGGTCATTGCCATGACCGCGATCACCGAAGGCGGCAAACGGCGGCAGTTGGAACAGATCCGCCAGATCGGCTTGAATGCGATCCAGGTTCGCAGCCTCGATCTGGAAGGATCGCGACTGCTCGCCCAGCGCCGGATCAATCCCGATGGACTGACCAACGAAGATCTCGCTGCGCTGCGCCGCCATGTGGATGGCATCGAGGCATCAGCTGCGTGGAAGGGGCTCAAAGCTGATGTGCGTATCGGCGATCGCATCGACCAGACCGCGACTCCGCTGGGTATCTCCGGCGATCTGCAAGGTGTGCTGGATTTTCATGTCGAGTCTGGTCGTTTCATCAGCGACGATGACGAGGCTGCCAAGGCGCGGGTGTGCGTCGTGGGATCCAGCGTGGCTGATCACCTGGGCATCAAACTGGGCGATGCCATCACCGTGGGTGACCAACCGCTGACTGTCATCGGCGTGATGGGTCGGAAGACCTACGCGACCAGCGACATCAGCGACATCGCCATCGTCGATCGTAACCGGGATGTCTATCTCCCGTTCTCGACACTACGGGCTTACTATCGACACATTGATCGCGACACTCAACTCGATGTCATCGCTTTGCGCATGGCCAGCGAAGCCGGGCTGGTGGAGCGATCGCAGTTGGCGCGACGCATCGTCAGCGATCTGCATCGCGGAGCCGAGGATATTGTGGTGTCGGTACCGTTGGAGGTTTTGCGCCAGGCCCAGGCCACCCGCGAAGTGTTCAACTTGCTGATCATCGTCATCGCAGCGATCTCCTTGATCGTCGGCGGCATCGGCATCATGAACATCATGCTGGCGTCAGTTACTGAACGCACTCGCGAGATCGGAATCCGGCGCGCCGTCGGGGCGAGTCGGCGGATGGTGCTGGCGCAGTTCTTGGCCGAGGCATCCTTGCTCTCGCTCATCGGTGGCGTGATCGGACTGTTGGCCGGCGTGGGCGGTGGTCTTGCCATTGAGGCCATGTTTGGCTTCCCGGTCGCCTTCAATCCACTGATTATGGTGCTAGCGGTCGTTGTCTCGGTGGGTATCGGCATCGGCTTTGGGCTCTATCCGGCCTGGAAAGCGGCGCGGATGGATCCGGTCGAGGCACTGCGCACCTGAGAAAACCGGTCAGGTGTACCGACTGCAGACGTCATTTGGCGAGCGGGACCGCTGACTACCTAATGCCGGATGGCGTTTGGCGCCTGACCGGACCACGCTAGAGTAGGCGTCCGATGCCTGAAAATCCTCCGCCAACGCCACCCAAGCCACGCGGCTTGTTCACCATGACTCTGCTGTTGGTGGGGTTGTTGTTCCTGGTCCTGCTCGCTTTCCGCGACGGCTTCTCGTCGACTCCGATCAGCTACGCCAAGTTCCTGAGTAATCTGCAAGAAGGCAAGGTCGCCAAGTTCGTTGGCGAATCTGACGTCATCTTGGTCACGCCATCACGCGAAGATGTTGATGCCAAGAAGTACTCGGTCGCCTGGCCGGGGGCGCGCTATTCAGACGAGGTATGGAAACGGACAACGGAAATTGCCGACCACTGGAATGATGCGGCGATCATTGCGAACAAGAATGGCGGCAACAAAGTCGTCATCGACTACACCGGTGCCTTCGGGCCCAACATGTTCACCTCAATGTTGCCGTTGCTGATCATGTTCGGTCTTGCGGCCCTGCTGTTCTGGTTCTTCGTTATCCGCCGCATGAGTCAGGGCGGCGGTGTGCTGTCCTTCGGCAAGAGTCGCGCCCAGTTGATCACCAAGGGTAAAACGGGCAAAACCTTCAAGGATGTTGCTGGCATCGACGAGGCACGTGAAGAAGTCGAGGAGTTGGTCGCGTTCCTCAAAAATCCCAAGAAGTTCCAGAAGCTTGGCGGTCGCATTCCGCGCGGCGTCATGCTGGTCGGCTTGCCTGGCACCGGCAAGACGCTGCTGGCCAAGGCCATCGCCGGTGAAGCAGACGTTCCATTTTATTCGATTTCCGGCTCGGATTTCGTAGAAATGTTTGTTGGCGTCGGTGCTTCGCGCGTTCGCGATCTGTTCTCGCAGGCCAAAGACAACTCGCCGTGCATTATCTTCATTGATGAGATCGACGCGGTCGGTCGTCGTCGCGGAACCGGATTCTCGTCGGGTGGTCACGATGAACGCGAACAGACGCTCAACGCGATCCTGGTCGAGATGGATGGATTCTCGTCAACCGACAAGGTTATCGTCATCGCGGCGACCAATCGCGTTGACGTGCTCGATCCGGCGCTGCTGCGCCCCGGTCGCTTCGATCGCCACATCCACGTTGCGCTGCCTGACATCGCCGGCCGCGAACAGATCCTCGGCGTGCACGCTGGGAAGGTGAAATTGTCGCCGGAAGTTGATCTGTCCCTCATCGCCCGTGGTACGCCGGGATTCAGCGGTGCGGATCTCGAAAGCCTGATCAACGAAGCGGCGCTCAATGCAGCGCGTCATGAATTGGAAAGCGTCGGCCAAAAGGACCTCGACTATGCACGCGACCGAGTCGCGTTTGGTCGCGAAAAGAAAACCGGGTCGCGAGCAATGCCCGAGCGCGAGCGCGTCATCACTGCCTATCACGAGGCTGGCCACACCATACTCCAAGTCTTGGTCGAGGGCGCTGACGACCTGCACAAGGTGACCATCATTCCGCGTGGACGTTCCCTCGGTGCGACGATGCATCTGCCAAATGAAGATCGCCACACCCATGGCCGCAAAAAGCTCCTGGGCGACATGACCGTCCTCTACGGCGGACGGATAGCTGAAGAAATGTTCTGCTCGGACATCACCACCGGCGCATCCAATGACATCGAACGGGCGACCCAGCTTGCCCGCGGCATGGTCTATGAATGGGGCATGTCTGACCGCATGGGGCCGATCAAATACACTGAGGCCCGGGACGGCGTCGGTGGTCATGAAGAGGTCGTGACGGTCAGCACACCGACCCGACGCGAGCTCGACGAGGAAGTCCGTCGCATTGTTGATAAACAGTTTGGCGAAGCTCGGCAACTCATTGAAAACAATAAGGATAAGCTTGAGCGCGTGGCCAAGGCATTACTCGAACATGAGACGTTGGATGCCGCCCAAGTGAAGCGCTTGATGGATGGCGAAGAATTGCCACCACGCCGCCCGACAGTCGTGGTTCCCATCGTTCGTGAGCCGTCGTCCACGTCCAAACCAGACGCCGTGCCGCCGGTGGGTGACTTCAAGCCGCAGATCGCCTAATTGGGTGCGGACCTGGGCTATGGAAGCTCACCGTACAACCCGAGGTTTTCAGGTAATTTCTGATTGTGATTCGAAACGTATAGGGCTAGTATGAACTCGTCCGGCCGCATCCATTCCATTCGGCCATATCGTTATCCACCCCGAACGCCCTAACCGGCAACGGAGTTTCGTATGTCCTATCCCCGATCACGTCAGGGTTTTACCCTGATCGAACTGTTGGTGGTGATCTCGATCATCGCCATCCTCGCCGGCATGCTCTTGCCTGCGATCAGCATGGTGCGTGAAAACGCCCGCAACGCCAACTGCGGCAGCAACCAGCATCAGATCGTCACCGCGATGCTGACCTACGGCAACGAAAACGACGGCGCTTGGCCGTACCATAAGGGCACCGACGCCACGTGGGGTAACCCGATCGTTAACGCCGCTGCCCTTACTGACAAATCGTCGGGCGTGACCACGCTGGAATTCCTGTCAAGCTGGTCTGATGGCGAACTCGTCCCCAAGCTGTTCTCCTGCCCATCGAACAGTGTTATTAGGCCGCCAATTGCCGCCAAAAACATGGACGTCGGCGGTTCCGTGACGCCCACCTGGACCATCGCTGACGTGGGTTACGCCTATGACGGCAGTACTCCAGCCAACGGCAAGGCGAACCGTGTGGTGATTGGCGATCGCCCGATTTCCGCAACCGATACTAATCACAAGCGACTGGCAGTTGTCGTGTATTGCGACGGCCACGTCAGCAACGTGAAGTTCAAGACCGGTGCCACTGCGGCCGGAGCAGCGACGTACTTCTCTGATGCAACGACCGGCGGCAGCGTTACCGCTGTGTACGACAACAAGGACGCCATCGACGGTTCGACTGATGACAACGTGTATGACATTACCGACTTGCCGAATACCATGCTGAAGGCTGGTCGCGGTTCGACGACGCGTTGCTTCTTGCGCTGATTCGCGCTCATTTGTGGTTACTTGCATCACCCTGGTCAGTTGGCCGGGGTGATGCTGTTTACCGGCCCTGGCTGGTGGCGTATATTGGAATAGCAGCATGGATTGATAGACACGCTGATTATCAGCGACAAATGCGCCACGATTCCGTATGCTCTGTCATCTGGCCGCATCCATTCCATTCGGCCATGTCGGTATCAACCCCGAACGCCCGTCCGGGCACGGAGGCTCCCATGTCCCACCCCCATCCCCAACCAGATCAGGGTTTTACTCTGATCGAACTCCTGGTGGTGATCTCGATCATCGCCATCTTGGCTGGTATGCTGATACCAACTCTCAGCATTGTTCGTGAACAGGCACGCTTGACGAACTGCGGAAAAAATCAGGCCCAGATCGTGACGGCCATGTTGACCTACGGAAACGAGAACAGTGGTCAGTGGCCCTACGCCAAGGGCGCAGATGTCACCTACGGCACAATTGTGAATCCAACGGCCCTCACAGACAAGGCATCATCGGTTGCTTCGATGGAGTTGCTAGCCAGTTGGTCTGACGGGGAATTGGTTCCTAAGTTGTTTGCCTGTCCAGCTAACCCGATCGTCGTCCCGCCGACTGCGGTAAAAGACATGGATTCAGGAGGATTGATTACCGGTGGATGGACGGTCGGCACCATGGCTTACGCCTATGATCCATCAATCCCGATCAAGGCAAAGGCGACGCGTGCTGTGTTGGCCGATCGGCCGATCAGCGCAACAGAATCGAACCACAAGAAGCTTGTGGCGGTCGTTTTTGGTGACGGTCATGTTGGAAATGCAAAATTGAAACCCGGTGGTGCGACCGCCAGTGGTACAGCCACGTATTATTCTGACGGCACGATCGGAGGCAGTGTAACGGGCGTTTATACGAATCCGGACACCGTCATGGGGACGACAGATGACAATATTTTTGATAACAATGGTGACAACCAAGCGCCGACGTTGCAGGGTCGTGGATCGGCAACCCGGGCCTGGCTGCGCTAAGTCAACCTTGTTAGCATAATCGTGGATCACCTCGGCCTTGCGGCCGAGGTGATCGCGTTTCTATCGTCCGTTTGCGCAGCGCCACGTTACCCAGTTGACCGCAAGCGGCCATGATGGAGCGGCCTTTGGTGACGCGTCGCCGCACCGAAACGCCATCTTCGCGCAACCAACCAACAAAACGAACGATGTCGTCTTCGCTCGGCGCGGCGGCAATCGGTGCGCTGCCGGGGTTGTAGGGGATCAGGTTGACCATCGCTCGGCCGAGTGGTCGGCAGAATTCAGCTATCCGCTTGGCGTCATCACGCGTGTCATTGGTGCCGGGAATCAGGCAGTAATTGACGCCAACGACAAAGTTCCGCCGCTGTCGATAACCGATCAGGATCTGTTGCAGTTCGCCCAAGGAAGTGGTTCGGTTGACCGGCATGATGCGACTGCGGGCACGATCTTCGGCGCTGTTCAGGCTGATTGATAGGTTGAGACGTTTCCAGCCGAGTGCGTGGAGTTTGGCCAACCCTTCGGCGTGACCGCTGGTGCAGATGGTGATGTGATCCTGACCATAACCTAGTCCAGCGCGATCGGTGAGGATGAGCAGCGCCTGATGGAGATGATCCCAGTTGTCGAGTGCCTCGCCCATGCCCATGAACACGAGGTTGCGTGCCTCCCAGCCCAGACGGACCTTGGCGGTGACGACCTGGGAAACAATTTCAGCCGCAGTCAGATTTCGAATCAGCCCCATCCGTCCGGTTTCGCAGAACGTGCAGCCCATCCGGCAACCAACTTGGGACGAAACGCACAGGCTATAATCAATTACGCTTCCATTATCGGCATACCGCATCGGAATGCGCACGGTTTCAATCTCGAATCCATCATGGGTAGCAAAGATCGCCTTCGCCGTTGTCCCTTGTTCAGATTCCTCTGTGATCACGCGTTTCGATTCCAGCAAGCCAACACGGAAAGTTTGTTGCCATATCGCGGCATTTGTCGCGGAGACAGGTGCCCCAAGTTGTTCGAAAGCCAGACGTCCGTCGCAAAACACAGAGCGATGCAGCGTGGGTGCGACCCCAGCGCCCACGGGCAGTGCAAACCGCGCAGCAGCAACGAACTCAGCCCGAGTGAGGCCAAGTGCGTCGATGGCGACATGTCTTTTGACAGCTGATGTCACGCTATGGTACCCAACCGCGTTGTTGTGGCGGCTCCTGGGAGCGCCGCACTCCTGTGCGGCCAGGGGCAATGAAATGTATTTTTGTCACAACGTTCGAGCCGCACGGGAGTGCGGCGCTCCCAGGGCTCAATGCCCCATCGAGTGAGCGCCCTTACCGCCTTTGCCCTTTTCGTTCTTCCACTTCGCGTCGGGCTTGGCGTTGTCGCCATAGACACCGGCGGCGTAGTCGGCGGCCATTTTGGCCAGCGATACGATCGGAACGTTGGCGGCTTGGCCGGCCTGACCGAACTGGCGCATGCGCTCTTCGCAGATGACCTGCATGGCGGCGCGGGCCGGGGTCAGGTAATCGCGCGGGTCGAATTTGTCGGGCTTTTCCACGAAGACCTTGCGAATCGCGGCGGTGATGGCGAGGCGGTTGTCGGTGTCGACGTTGATCTTGCGTACGCCGGCCTTGATGCCCTTCTGGATTTCTTCGACCGGAACGCCGTAGGTTTCCTTCATCTTGCCGCCGTACTTATTGATCTCGGCGAGCAGATTCTGCGGCACGCTCGATGAGCCGTGCATAACCAAGTGGCAGTTCGGAATCTTGGTGTGGATCTCTTGAATGCGCGAGACTTTCAATACATCTCCGGTTGGCTTGTGCGAGAACTTGTACGCGCCGTGGCTGGTGCCGATGGCGACGGCCAACGCATCGATGCCGGTGCGCTTGACGAAATCGACCGCTTGGTCGGGATCGGTCAGCAGTTGATCCATCGTGAGTTTGCCTTCAGCGCCGTGGCCGTCTTCCTTCTCGCCTTCGCCGGAGGCGAGCGAGCCCAGGCAGCCGAGTTCACCTTCAACGCTGACGCCGAAGGAGTGCGCGATGTTCACGACTTCGCGGGTGACCGCGACGTTGTACTCGTAGGACGCCGGGGTTTTGGCGTCGTCTTCGAGCGATCCGTCCATCATCACTGAGGTGAATCCGTATTGAATCGCACTGAGACAGGTTTCCGGCGCATTGCCGTGGTCCTGGTGCATGACGATCGGAATTTCCGGATACAACTCGGATGCGGCCAGCATGAGGTGGCGCAGGAAGTTGTCGTTGGTGAACTTGCGCGCGCCGCGACTGGCTTGCACGATCACCGGACTCTTGGTGGCGCGGGCTGCCTCCATGATCGCCTGGATCTGCTCCATGTCATTGACGTTGAGGGCGCAGACGCCGTAGCCGTTCTTGGCAGCGTGATCAAGCAGCGGACGAAGTGGGATCAAGGGCATGGAGGTGTTCCGTGAGGTGGGTGGTGAACGAATTACTTCGCTTCGGACTTGGCTTTGGGCTTCTCGGGCGCAGGTTCGCCAGCCTTTGGCTCGGCGGCCTTTGGTTCTGCTGGCTTGGCGTCGGCCGCCTTGGGCTTCTCCCACAGCGCTGGAGCTTTGCAGGTGGAGCAGGCCTCGAGACCCTTGGCGAGTGCGTCCTTCAGCGACAATTGATTCTTGGCGAAGCGACAGTTGAACAGGTGATATTTTTTGCCGCTTTCGCTGGCGAAGACGGTGACCTTGGCGGCGTCATAGACTGGTGGACTGCATTTGCTGCACGGCTCGTCTTCATCGACGATGGCCTCGGCCAGGGTTTCTTTGATTTTCGCACTGGCGCAATCTTTGGTGTGGTACTTGGTGCCCTTGTCGGTGGTCCAGACTTCGACCTTGGTCGGGTCGGTGACAACGCCGTCATTGGGGTCCTTGGGTGCATCGCCAGCTGTCGCGAAGCCAGCCAGTGCGAACAGGGACAGGAGGGGGAGGAGGACGGCGTGACGCATGGGTATCTCCGTGAGCGCGCCACCATAGTGAACTTTAGCCGACAACAATTCCTATTCGCAGGTGAAGACCAGCTTCCCAAACTGCTTTCCAGCCTGCATGCGGACAAAAGCCTCGGCGCCTTGGGCTAATGGCAGGGCGCTATCCACAATTGGGCGGATGCCGTAGCGGCTCACTGCAACCAGCATAGCTGTCCACTCGGCCGGGCTGCCCATGGTGCTGCCCTGGATGCGCAGTTGTCGCCAAAATACCTTGCGGAGATCGAGACTCTGTGGCACTCCGCCAGTGGCGCCGTAGATGACCAACGAGCCGCCCGGTCTCAGGCAGTCGATGGCCTGATTGAGGGCGTCGCCTCCACCGCCGTCAATGACGAGGTCAGCTCCACTTGTCCACTGCGCGAGCACCTGCTTTGGCCATGTCGCATCTGCACGATCGAGTGCCAACGTAGCGCCTAGTTCTGTAGCGCGTTTCCGCTTGCCGGAATCCGCCGAAGTTACTGCCACCTGACAACCCAGTGCGCGGGCGAATTGGAGTGCAGCCAGCGCCACGCCACCACCGATGCCAGTGATGACCACGCGTGTTCCGCTGGTGGCCTTGCCCTGACCAACCAGCGCGCGCCACGCAGTAAGTCCGGCCAGCGGCAACGCTGCTGCCTCGGGCCAACTGAGATGCGCAGGCTTCTCGCTGAGCTGACTAGCCGGCACCACGACGTGCGTCGACAGCGTTCCGGCTCGTGGCATGCCGAGGATCGTGAACGCATTGTCTTGCGCGTCCTCGCGCGGTCCCCAGCCGAAACCCGGATTGATGACCACTTGTTTGCCGATCCATGATTCCTGACCGGATGCCGCTGCGACCACGATGCCAGCTCCATCGCTCCCGGGAATCACCGGTAACGTCAGACCCGGATATTTCCCAAGCTGGATCCACACATCGCGGTGATTGAGTGCGGCTGCCTTCAGGCGGACGACGACTTCACCAGTGCCCGGTGAGGGATCAGGCAATTCGACCAACGTTGGAGGTGCATTGATTGCGGTGATCTGCAGACAACGCATACGCTCTCCTGGCGTTCCCAGGGACTACTTCGCCAAACGCGCAGCGCGGCGAGCAGCGACGCGCATCGGCAGCGCTTGCAGACGGATGAAGCCGGTCGCGTCACTTTGGTCGTACGCGCCGCCGTCGGCTTCCATCGATGCGATCGCGGCGTCGTAGAGCGAATGTTTGCTCTCACGGCCAGCGACGATGATGTTGCCCTTGTAGAGCTCGAGGTGCACGCGGCCGGTGACGTGACGCTGACTGACCTTGAGGAACGCCTGCATCGCGTCCATCTCTTCGCAGAACCAGAAGCCGAAGTAGGCCATCTGCGCCCAGCGCACGGCGAGTTGATTCTTGGTGTGGAGGAGATCGCGTCCAACCGTCAGTGCTTCGAGATCCTGGTGTGCGGACAGCAGGATGCTGCCACCTGGGGTTTCGTACACGCCACGGCTCTTCATGCCGACGAAGCGACTCTCGACCATGTCGATGCGGCCGACGCCGTGCTTGAAGCCGATCTCGTTGAGATGGGTCAGCAGTGCAGCGGGCTTCATCTTCTTGCCGTTGACCGCGACCGGAACGCCTGCGACGAAATCAACGCTGATCGCCTGACGCTTGGCCTTCACCTGATCGAGTGGCAACGTGCGCTGGAACATGCGATCGAGCGGACGCTGGCCCGGGTCTTCGAGCATGCCGGCTTCGAAGCTGATGTGCAGCAGATTGTCGTCGCTACTCCAGGGATCTTTCTTGTTCGCTTTGACAGGAATGCCCCACTTTTTGGCGTAGTCGATCAGTTCCGAGCGGCCCTTGAGGACGGTGTTGAACGACGGGTCGCGCCAGGGGGCGATGATCTTCACGCCAGGGAGCAGAGCGTAGGCGGTCAATTCGAAACGAACCTGATCGTTGCCTTTGCCAGTTGCGCCGTGCGAGATGTACTGCGCCTTTTCTTTGCGCGCGATATCAACCATGTGCTTGGCGATGACCGGTCGGGCGAGGCTGGTGCCGAGCAGGTAACGACCTTCGTACTTCGCATTCCAAGCAATCGCTGGGAACACGAAGTCGCTAACGAACTCTTCCTGAACGTCGCGGATGTAGCACTTCACCGCGCCGGAGTTCAGCGCCTTCTTTTCCAGATCCTTGTACTTCTCGACCTGGCCGATCTTGGCGCAGAAGCAGATGACTTCGTAGCCCTTTTGTTCCAGCCAACGCACGATGACCGAGGTGTCGAGTCCGCCTGAGTAGGCAAGGACGACGCGTGGTTTTTTCGAAGAGGCGGCCATGTGATGATCTCCGTATCGGGCGTTGGATGGTGTCGTGGAAGTCATGGGCGCAAGTCGCGGAACGGCTTGCCCTTTGGCCCGAGTCGCAGACAAATAGCACCATGATCCTGACCATCATCCGTCACGGGAAGGCAGTAGATCGCGAAGCCTGGCACGGTGATGATCGCGATCGTCCGTTGACTCGCGAAGGGCGCGAACAGGTTCGCCAAGCGTTACGCGCGTTGACCGAGGTCATTCAGGCCGAGGAAGTCTGGACCAGTCCATGGAAACGGGCGCGACAAACGGCTGAGATCGCAGCCGAAGTATGGGATCTACCGCTGACCGAATGCACGTGGCTAGCTGGCGATGCTACCGAAATCCCCGATTGGTGTCGGCAGATGCGTGGCACGGGCGAGATCGTCTTGGTTGGTCATGAACCAGACCTAGGACGCCTCGTTGGTCACCTCATCGGCGGCAAGCCGTTACCCATGAAGAAAGGCGGCGTGGCGATCCTTGAGGGTTTGCCGCGACCGGGACAAATGGAACTCGCCCTATTTGTTCCTCCGAAGGCCGTGTTGCGGGTTGCAGATGTCTGAACCCTGGGAGCGCAGCACTCCGGTGCGGCTCGTCGAGGTCGCATGATCGCTTGGTCTGTTCCTATATGTGGCCTCTGTCTCCTCGCAACCGCCGTTGCGTTGCGTCTCGATCATTGGCAACTCGGGATCGTGTTGGCGGGTGTAACGCTGTTTGGTGCGATTATAGCCGGAATCATGCGAGCGCGTCCGTCCGCTGTCGTCGTCGCGATCACAGTGGTCATTGCAGCAACGCGCCTCATGCCCGACGCAATTTGGCCGTGTCCGATTTCCTGCCAGGGCGGGGCGCTGTATCAGGAACTGTTTGGCGTTTCAGTATCTGTGTGGGCCGTCGCCGGCTTGCTGGTGGTCTGCATCATTGGTTTGCGATTGGCGGCTGACGCAGATAGCGATCGGCGAAAAATTCGCAGTTACATGACGTCGTTGCTGCTGTGGACGCTTGCTGGTGGTTCGGTGTTCTTTCTCTGGATCGCCTGGCGACTGGATATGCACTGCGGCTACTGCGTTGCGGTTCACACCGGCGTCCTTGCTGCTGCCGGTTTATTCATTCGTCAGACATGGTGGAATATCCCGGCGGCCGTGCTGGGGTTCCTCGTGTTGTTGATGGCATACGGTTACGAATTACGCGTTGATACGCCAACTACTGGCGGAACCACCATCACGCAAGCGCACGAATTCCCGGGTCCGGACGAGGATTGTCCGTGTTTTCACGACGATCCTGGCACCGAGCCCGAGCCGATTCCCATCGCGCCTGAGGTGGGCTCATTCTTTGGTCCCCAAGGCAGTGCCACCGTTGCAGCCATGGTCGATCCGACGTTGCTGAGCAGCATTGACTCAGTGCGTCGCCTAGGCTCTGACAAAGCGCCAATGATCGTTGAAGTCGCAATCGATCTGCACTGTCCGCATTGCGCGACCGCGTTGACGCCGCTCATGCGTAGGCTCAAGCCACTTGCCAACGCTGGACGGATTGAGGTCATCGAGCGTTTCATGCTCCGGCGGAGTAATCCCCACGGAGCAGAACTGGCCGGCCACGTGTTGGCCGCCGGAACCAGTACCCAATTCCAATTCCTGGTCAGCCTCTTGGTGGGGAGCCGCGATGACGCTGGCTGGATGTCTGTTCGTAGTCGCGTTGCCGAGATTGCCGATCCGATCCTGATCGAAACCGCCTATGCCGCCAACCGACAGGTCATCACCGCCGTGCTGGATGCGGACGGTGCCAGACTCAACAAGCTCCAGGTTCGCCAAACACCGTTTGTCGTGCTCAGCAAGCGAACAGGGGAGGAGTTGCACCGCTGGGTGGGCGATCAGGTTGACCCCGCGGCGATTGTGGCGGGTATTCCGTGAAAACATTGCTGTAAGAAAGGTCATTTGACCGGCATTACCTGGCTGATGATTCTCAACCACGCCCTCCCAACCGCAGATGCACAACGCATGAGCGACACCTCCAACCGTGATAACGAGCTCTTGGCCGCCTGGGTCCAACGCCACGACCGCGATGCCCTAGCGCAGTTGTTTGCCCGGCTGACCCGTCCGGCGCTGGCCGTGGCCAGTCGATTGGCTGGAGATCACGCCGAGGATGCCGTCCAGGAGGGCTTTCTTGCGGCGATGCGTGGTGCTAAGCCGAGTCGCATTGACGACGCTCGTGGCTGGGTCCTTGCCGTGGTCGCCAACGCCGCGCGCCAGCAGCGACGCTCGCAGGTGAGACGAGTTCAGCATGAGGCACGCGTCGATGTACTGACGAGTCCGGATCCGACGCCAGAGCCGAGCGACGATCTCATGCAACAGGTTACGCGGGCCATGCAGCGTCTTCAAATCGCTGAGCGCGAGGCGCTCGAACTACGAGTCATTGACGGCCTCAGTAGCAACGAAGTCGGTCGCGTGCTTGGTCGCCGTCCAGGCACCGTCGATGTCCAGGTTCATCGCGCGATGGAGAAACTGCGCACGTGGCTTGGTGCATCGGCCACGCCGGCGGCGTTGGCGATCGCCATCCAAACAGCAACCCCAGCAGCCGAGCCGTCTGTCGCCCTGACCGCACGTATTGCCGAGAGCGCCGCCACGGGGCCGGTTCCTACCACGCTACCGATGTGGCCGTGGTACCTCGCTGGCGGTGTAGTCGCGGCTGGCATCGCAGTCGCCGCGCAATTGACGCTGTCATCGCCAGTTATTCCGCCATCGCCAGTGACTACGCCAGTGACAGCAATGTCTGCTCCACCAGTCGTGCTGGCAGATCCGCCACGACCACAAGATGCACCGTGGGGTGGACGCGCAGCACAGCTGTTAGCGTTGATTCGTCCCGAACATGAGATGTCAGGGGGCATGGATCTCGACTGGATCAAGCGTCGCGGAGTTGATCTCAAACCAACCAGTCTGTTCGCTGATCCGCGCATGGCACCGGCCTGGGCTGAAATACGCAAGCAATTGGCACTGTTCGCAGCCGTGTCGCCCTTTCCAGATTATGCGACTGCGTGGGATGCGGCAGGGGGCATGATCGTTAGTGGAACCATGGGTCAGCAACTTGGCAGCTATCAGGAGAAGCCAGCGTTCTTGCAGTGCATGGAGCTTGGTCAGCAAGCTCAGGTGGTGCACGAGCGGTTTCAAGCCATGTGGCAAGTGCACGTTCCGGTACGCTTAGACAACACGCGTTGGATGACGGCGGAGGACAAAGCGCTCTTGGTCCAACCCAAGCAAGCAGCAGTCAATCTCCCGCTGGATGCACCGCTGTGGATCCGCTGGCGGGACGCGTCCTTCTTGCCGCAGTTCGCAGCTTTGGACCGTGATCGCAGTGATCCCGTCCGTTTGGCGGACTGGTTCGGTCCGAATTGGCGGATCGCTAAGCCCGAGGTGACCATGCGGCTCTTGCCTGGCAATGGGACGTGGGTGACAACCACGACGGTGACCGGCGTTGCGTTGCCGCTCCATCCGTTGTCAGCGGCAGTGAATGGGCCGTTGTCCGGGACGACGCCCTGTGGCCGCTGGGCGCATGCCGCCATCGGCCTGAACGCTGTCGTGTTACGACGTCTGGTTATCGATGTGTTGCCGGAGTTGCCACCTGGATTGACTGGTGATGTCGCGGTGACGGTTGATCCCGGCACGCCGTTGCCTGTATTCGGACTCATTATTGGCCTTCGCGAAGAACCTGGTCAACGTGCTGGAATAACTCGCGTGCTGGAGCGGTTTGGCGCAGCGGCGTTGCCGGATACGAACGAAGGTCCAGCATGGACGATCGCAGCACCGTTTGGCATGGTGACGATCGTCCTGGGCCGCGATCGACTCGTCGCGACGACGGCCGCAGATCCGACGCCGTGGTTCGCGGTCGGCCAAGCCGATGAGCGTCTGGCTCGTGGGGCAATCGATCCGGCGGCGTTGAAGCCGTGGCTGCCGATGCTGTGGGCACAAATCCCACAAAAATCCACGCCGTTTGAGGAGACATACCTGCAATATGCGCTCTGCTCGTTGAATGAGAGTCTCGCGTTTCACTGCACCGGTTCACAGACCCGGCAGCTTGGTGATCCCCTAGCCATGTTTTCCCAGGCGTCGCAACGCGGTATCGAAGAAAACGGAGTCGATCTTCGGACATATACTATGTCACATGGCAGGTGGCGAGGCACCACTGAGTCCGTGAATCGGCACGGGGCTGTTTCCGCCTATGCTGCGCTCCTGCTGCGAAAATTGAGTTCCGGCACATTCGATCCCATCCGACACATGGCGGTCTATCGGTCGGATGTGAAAACGCATCCCAACGACATTCATTTTGGTTCAGCGTTTATTCGCATAGGAACTGATGCCTGGGTTGATGTCGGAGCGGCTTGGTCTAACCGTGTTGTCATTCGATCACGAAAGGAACTGGCCACAGCGACCGATATATTTCAACGGCCGTTGGCACTGATGACTGCGATCAAGGCCGAGGACCTTGAGGTGGTTTCCCTGGGGGAACGACCGGAAGTGCGTTGGCGCACGTGGATCCCACCACTCGCGGTGGTGATGGATCATCTACCGGCTTGGAAGTTAGACATTCGTCAGGAACGGGATGGGCGCATGGTGGCAACCGAGCAGGGTTGGCCGCTGTTGCCTATCGGTGTTGTTCCTGCTGTCCTCGACGGACCACAGGCCAGGCACATATACCACGACCGACTCGATGTACGCGATGCTGCGCGAGTTCGCACGCGTCACGCGGCGCGGATAGCAGCACTTGAACAG
The DNA here is from genome assembly GCA_964652775.1 of uncultured candidatus Brocadiaceae bacterium. Taxonomy (GTDB): domain Bacteria; phylum Planctomycetota; class UBA11346; order UBA11346; family UBA11346; genus UBA11346. Next base: position 26,977 of record CAZZAM010000016.1, read on the forward strand.
ATTCGCCAAGCCATTGAACGATTCACGCAAGAGTCCGATAATCATCTTGGTTCATCCGGAAAGACACCTCAATTGAGTAGCGTGCTCGCACGCAGTGGCTGTGATGTTGCGGTTTTGGCACCGCTCTTTCAGGGGCGGACGCCGACCACGGCAGAGATCGATGGCCTGGGCCGGTACTTACCATGCGATTGGACAGGAATGACCGAATACAGTTCGCCGTATTTTCAGGTTGCCGGTAAGATGATGTGGAGTGCGCCCGTGTTAACGGTGTTGCTCGAACCGGGATGGGTGGCTCTCATCCCCGACAAACGCTATCCAGATAGACGCGTGCAGGTCACATCATGCCCTTTCCCCACGTCAGCGCAGCCAAACGACCCCAAGCCCGGGCCGGCGCCGGGTAAACAGGCGCCCCGTCAACCCCAGCCCCGGGCCCCAACCCCGCCCCCACCCCCTCCTGAATGGCTTTGACCACGCCCTTCTCCACGGCGGGGATGAACTCCTTGGGCACATTGCCACCGACCACCTCGTTGGCGAACTGGTTGCCCTGCCCCCTGGACTGAGGCGCTACGCGGAGAA
>CAZZAM010000016.1:27562-34164 GCA_964652775.1 uncultured candidatus Brocadiaceae bacterium
CTTACCCCCGGTCCGCGCAGCCAAACGACCCCACGCCCGGGCCGGCGCCTGTTAAACAGGCGCCACGTCAACGCCAGCCGCTGGACCAACCAGCGCCCCAACCACCGCCGGTGCGTACGGACTTCTGATCTGGGAACTGCTTGCCGCTTGGCCTTTGGCCCAGGTTCCAGAGTATGCCCCGCCCATGGCCCGAGTCGTTGTTGGTATGTCTGGTGGAGTGGACTCGTCCCTGGCGGCGGCGTTGCTGGCCGAGCAGGGTCACGAAGTAGTTGGCGTCACGCTCAAGCTGTGGCCGTGCGCTGAACTCGATGGCGGCTTCACCAAGCCTGACGCCTGCTGCAGTCCGACTGAAACGCGCGATGCGCGAGCGGTTGCGGTTGGTCGTGGGATTGCCCACTACGTGGTCGATGCCGAGGACGAATTCCGCCGCGGCGTGGTTGAGGATTTTCTTGATGGCTATGCCCGTGGTCAGACGCCAAGTCCATGCGTGCGCTGCAACGAGACGGTGAAGTTTGGCACGCTCTGGCAGCACGCGAAGGCGCTTGGTGCTGATCGTGTTGGTACCGGGCACTATGCCCGCATTGCACGCATTGACGGTCGTGTGGCTCCGCGTCGCGCTGCGGATACGGCGAAGGATCAGACCTATTTCCTGTGTACGTTGCAGCAGGAGCAGCTCGCGATCGCCGAGTTTCCAGTAGGGCACCTTTCCAAGCCGGAAGTGCGCGATGCGGCCCGTGCGCGGAATCTGTCGACGGCGGACAAGCACGAGAGCATGGATCTGTGTTTCCTCGGCACCGGTGGCGTCGGCGAGTTGCTACGTCGTGAGCGTCCCGATGCGTTCCGCCCTGGTCCGATCGTCGATCGCGATGGGAAGCAGGTTGGTGAACATCAGGGCCTTGGCCTGCACACGATCGGTCAACGCAAGGGGCTCGGCATCGCCGGAGCCGGCGAGCCGCTGTTTGTCTTGAAGCTCGATCAAGCGGCGAATGCGTTGGTGGTTGGTCCGCGCAGCGCGCTGGATGTGCATGAAATCGTGCTGAATAACTGCACGTGGCATCTATCGCCGCCGCCGATCACTGGTTTGCGCTGCGCGATTCGTCCGCGTCACCACAGTAAGCCGTTGGCAGCGACAGCATTTCCAGTTGATGGCGGTGCGCGTATCGTGCTTGATCAACCAACTGTGCGCCCAGCTCCCGGTCAAGTCTGTGCGATCTATGATCCGACCGATGATCTGTGTCTCGGTGGCGGTTGGATTTGCTAAGCTTTTTGCTGTGGGGCTCTGCCCCACTCCCCGCGGGCTTGTCGGCGTTCGATTTCGCGTCGCTACGCTCGCGAAATCGTGGCGCATGGGCTTCGCCCATTATATGCGCCAACACTCTGACGTCGCCCGTGTCACTCCGGGACACACGCTATTGCCGCGGTCGCCCTTTAGCTACGGCTTGCGCGGTCAGCGGATCGTCTGGCCAACTGTGTTTGGGATAACGACCACGCAGATCCTTGCGGACTTGCGGATAGGTACGCGCCCAGAATCCAGCGAGGTCGTCGGTGACTTGTTCGGGTCGGTAGTTGGGGCCGAGCAAGTGCAGTAGCACCTTGATGCGACCACCAGCGACAGTCGGCGTGTCGCGTGATCCAAATAATTCCTGAAGTCGCACAGCAAGAATCGGAGGACGTCCGGGTTCGCTGTAGTCGAGACGAATCTGCGATCCACTGGGTACAGCCAACTTGTCTGGTGCATGTGAGGTCAATGCAGCCGCGCCTTCGCGGCCGAGATGCCCGGTCAACCAATCGTGCCATGGTTTGGCTTCGAGGTTTGCGCGCGAGCGGCAGCCAGTGCAGGCATCACGGACGAGTTGCGTGAGGTCAGGTCGTTGCGGCGCAAGATCCGGTGCGGTCGCGGTCAGCCACGCAAGTCGGTCCAGTAATCGCGCAGCTTCGACATCGGTGCGAACTATGCGCTCGGCATCTGCGGTGACGTTGTCAGCGAGGAAGGAGGCAATCGTTTCCGGATCGGCCTGAGCGCCGGGGTTTGCTTTCACCAGCAAATCGTCCCACCACCAGCCGGCCGAGCTTTCGACACGACCGCGTGCAGCATCCCAGGTCAGACGGTCGCGGCGCTGCAAACGGCCGGGAAACACCGCATTGAGATCACCATCGTCCACTGCGCAGGCCAAGCGCACGGCAATCGATGCCCGGCCAGGCGCGTTGATGCCTTGTACGCTGAGCGCGAGAAACAACGGCTCGCGCGGATGGCCTTTGCGCGCAGCTAGCGCGGAGGTTTCATCCAGCTCGACGGTCATGCCGCCGGACATCGCAGCGCGGTTCGCGTCGGGTGCGGCGCGCACACAGAGGCGATCAGGCCACGCAGCGATGCAGAGCCGGGCGACGATCTCGTGATTGGCTGGTTCCTCGCCACCGCTGCGTTCGCCACCGGCGAGGCGCAGAAAATCACTCAGGGTGCGGCGGGCTTCAAAGATCGCGCCTTGGTCGATGCCGAGATCGCGTGGCGCACGTTGCAGCAGGTCCAGACGATCGCTGAGATCGGTCGGCGCCGGATCAATTGGCCGATCATCGCGGCGCGGTGGACGGCGCAGATCGCGCCCTGATAGGACGGCGGCGATAGCAGCGCCGAGGTGTGGTCTGCCCGCTTCGCTTGCGGCCAGCAACAGTCGCCCAATGCGCGGATGCGTTGGTAATCGTGCAAGACGCTGACCAAGCGGCGTGAGCGCACCGTAGGCATCAACGCAGGCACCAAGGGCCGCGAGCAGATGTTCACCGGCATCATGGCGCTGGTGTTCAGGTGCTTCATACCACGGAAAGGTGCGGGTATCGGCTCCGTGCAGACCTTTGAGCGTGAGCAGAAACGGTGCGAGATCGACGCGCGCGATTTCTGGTTCGGTGCGCTCGGGCATGCGTGCCTGAGTCAACGGCGACCACAGGCGGATGCAGCGTCCAGGTGCGGTGCGGCCAGCACGACCAGCACGCTGATCAGCGGCGGCGCGCGAGCATGGCTCAAGTCCCAGATCGTCGATACCGCGTAGGGGGTCGAAGCGATTGACGCGCTGTAATCCGGCGTCGATCACGGTGCGGATGCCGGGAATGGTCAGCGACGTTTCGGCGACGTTGGTAGCGAGAACGACTTTCCGTCGATCGGCTGGTTTGAGCGCGGCATCCTGTTCTTCGGGTGGCAGGCCGCCGTGCAACGGCAGGACGAGGAGATCGTCGCGTTCGCCAATTGCCGCAGCGCAGCCACGGATTTCACCGACCCCAGGCAGGAAAACGAGCATATCGCCAGCATCGCTGCGCTTGGCTTCGTTGGCGACGGCTTCAGCAACGCGTTCGGGCAGCGAGCGGACATCGCCGGAGCGTCCTTCACGCAGTTCAACCGGATGGCACGGCGCGGCGACTTCCATGATCGGCGCGTCGCCAAGGAACGCGGCAATCGGGCGGGGATCCATTGTCGCGCTCATCACGCAGATACGCAGATCCGGGCGCAGGCTACGGCGCAATTCGGCGCACCAGGCTAGCGCGAGATCTGCGTGCAGGCTGCGTTCATGGAATTCGTCTAGGACGACGCACGACACGCCTTCCAGAAGCGGATCGTCGGCCAAGCGCCGTGTCAGCGTGCCTTCGGTCATCACCCATAAGCGGGTCGCGCGATTGCCGACGCGTTCGTGGCGCACGCTGTAGCCAACTTCATCGCCCAGTCGCCATCCGCGTTCGGAGGCAATTCGGGCGGCGAGACTGCGGGCGGCGATGCGACGTGGCTGAAGGAGTAGGATTTCGCCAGGCCCCAGTTCAATCAGGGCTGGCGCGATGCGTGTGCTTTTGCCGGCACCAGGAGCGGCAGTCAGAACCAACGAGCCGTTTGTACGGAGATGATTCAGAGCCCTGGAAACGTGGGCGTCGATCGGAAGTTGGATCATACAAAGGCAGAAGGAAGAAGGATGAATGATGAAAACGGCAAACGTTTTCTTCCTTCTGCCTTCTTACCTCTTCCTTTACTCAACTCGGTTTCTTTTTCTTAGACAAATCGGCATCCAGAGCTTTCAGGAAGGCACTGAATTTCGCTTTGTTGCCATCATTGAGTGAAGCCAAGTTAACGTGGGCTTGGCGGACGAGGTCGGCGCGTGACTTGGCATCAACGGCCGTGTGTGTGTCGATGTCTACGTACTCGGCGCTGGGGACTTCGACGTCGGGGACAACCGTCACGACCTCGTCGACTCCGAGTTGTTGCAAGAGGCGCAGGCACAATTCGTTCGGCTTGACGACCGCCAGCCGTCCACCGGCATCGGTAAAGCTCTGCGCATTGCCTACCAGCAGACCCATGAAGGTTGAATCCATGCCCGCACAGTCGCTGAGATCGATATAGACGCTTTTGACACCCTCGCTGCGTGCTGAGTTCAGGAAACTGTGGAGCAGTGGCGCGGTCTTCATGTTCGCCAGGCCTTCGGCCCTGACGTAGACCATCGTCGTATTGCGGGCGATGCGATAGCGACTTTTGGCGATGTTCACGCCGACGCTCCTGCACAGAGGGACTTGGCTTGTGCTCGTGCAGCAGGCCCACCGCCAAGCATCTCGGCGATTTCGGACAGACGAGCCTCGCCAGTGAGGGAGGTTACTTCGACCGTTGTTTGCTGACGTCCTTGGCGTTTTTTCACCATGAAGTGCGTTTGTGCTCTGGCGGCGACTTGCGGCGTATGCGTCACGGCGAGCACGGTACGACCACGCGCCAGTTGAGCAAGTTTTCCACCAATGGCTGCACCCAGTCGTCCACCAACCCCGGCATCGACTTCATCGAATACGAGCAATGGCGCGCCGGAGTCTTCGGCAAGGCTTGCGGCCAGAGCAAGCATCAGTCGCGAGGTCTCGCCACCCGATGCGACGTCGCGCAATGGACCAGCAGGCATGCCCGGATTGGTTTTGACATGCAACTCCATGCCAATAAGGCCGAGGCTGGATGGTCCGGCGGTTGGATTATCGTGTAATTCAATGCGCGCTTTCGGCATACCCAGGTCAACGAGGTGCCGATGAACTTCGGTGGCAAGGCGTTGAAACGCTTCTCGTCGAGCGCTGGCGAGTGCGCGACCACTGCGCTCGCGTTGCTGTTTGGCGGTAGCCAACTCGGCATCAATGGTAGCCCGTCGTCCATCAAGGCCGTCCAACTCAGCGATACGGCGATCGATATCAGCCAGAGCGACAAAGAGCGCCTGTTCGTTGCCGCCATGTTTGCGTATCAGCGAGTTGTAGGCATCGATGCGTTCGCTGAGCGTGGCCAGCTCGGTGGGATCAGCGGTGATGCCATCCGCGGCCGAAGCGCAGGCGGCTGAGGCTGCCTGCAACATCTCTACTGCTGCCGTCAATTGCGCGCCAGCCTCGCGCAGCGAAGCACTTGGTGCATCGGCTAGGCGACGCGCAAAACGTCCGGTAATGCGGGTGGCAGAGCGATCGTCGTCACACAACGCAGCGGTGGCTTCAGCGCAGAGCGTGCGCCAGGCTTCGGCTTGGGACAGGAGTTGATGGCGGGCTTCAAGCTCACTGAGTTCACCGGGCTTGGGACCGAGCTCAGCAAACTCTTGGCGTTGGAAACGCAGAAATTCCAGTTCACGCGCGCTACCGCGATCGCCTTCGCTGAGTGCGCGTGCGGTTGACTCCAAATCGAGGACTCGGCGATGAACTTCGGTATAGGCGGTGGCTTGTGCGCCCAGTCCGCCGTGACTGTCGATGGCTGCCAGTTGTTGCGCAGGATCAGCCAAACGTCTGGCTTGGTCTTGGGCGTGAATCTCGACCAATTCGCTGGATGCGGCGCGTAGCGCAGTGACGGTGACCGGAATATCGTTGATCCATGCTTGACCGCGGCCGTCACGACGAATGCGCCTACGAATGATGAAGGCGCCATCACTGTCAGCGACACCGCAGCGTTCTCTGACTTGGACAGCGCGAGCAGTGGAGACGGAGAAGTCGGCTGCGAGTTCGCAGGTGTCGCTTGCCGGACCGATAACGTCGGCAGACGCGCGGCCGCCAGCCACCAGCTCCAGAGCATCGAGCAGGAGCGACTTACCGGCACCGGTTTCGCCACTGATGACGGCCAAGCCTTCACCAGGATTGAGACTGGCGCGATCGACAATGAGGAGGTTAGTGATGATCAGTTCGCGGAGCATAGCAAAAGTGGCACCCGACGCGGTGCGCCGGGTGCCAATCGTGTAGCTAGGCTGGCCAGAGCCAGTGTCAGGGTGAGGGGGTTGCCTTAGGGGCTGACTTGCCTGCTTCGGCATCAGCTTTCGCTTTGGCCTCGGCGGCTGCTTTGGCTTTCGCAGCTTCGGCATCGGCCTTCGCTTTGGCTTCAGCGTCAGCTTTGGCTTTCGCTTCGGCGGCTGCTTTGGCTTTCGCAGCTTCGGCATCGGCCATCGCTTTGGCTTCAGCATAAGCTTTTGCTTTCGCTTCGGCAGCGGCCTTGGCCTCGGCGGCTGCTTTGGCGGCTTTCGCCGCTTCGGCATCGGCCTTCACTTTGGCTTCAGCATCAGCTTTGGCTTTCGCTTCGGCGGCAGCTTTGGCGGCTTTCGCCGCTTCGGCATCGGCCTTCACTTTGGCTTCAGCATCAG
>CAZZAM010000016.1:34264-41261 GCA_964652775.1 uncultured candidatus Brocadiaceae bacterium
CTTTGGCTTTCGCTTCGGCGGCAGCTTTGGCTTCGGCGGCTGCCTTGGCGGCCTTCGCAGCTTCGGCATCGGCCCTTACTTTGGCTTCAGCGTCAGCTTTGGCTTTTGCTTCAGCTGCTGCTTTGGCTTCGGCAGCGGCCTTCGCGGCTTCAGCATCAGCTTTCGCTTTTGCTTCAGCTGCGGCTTTTGCTGCTTCAGCATCGGCTTTGGCTTTTGCTTCAGCTGCTGCTTTGGCATCGGCGTCGATGAACACCTGCAGGGCGGCTTTGGCCCCAGCGTGGTTGGGATCGGCGGCCAAGGCTGCGCGGTAGCGCTCACTGGCAATCTCGCGAATTGAAGCGCCCTTGGGATTTGACCCAGGCAGCTCGACCTTGGCGACCGCGGCGGCTTCGATCACCTGACCCGACAGCCACATGGCATCAGCGTCCTGGGCGGCAAGGCGCAAGGTTATGTCGCATTCTTTCAGCGCGATGGGGAAATCAGCGGCGTTGCCTTTGATGCCACGGTGGAGGTACGCGGCGGCAACAGCGCGGTGTGCGCGGGCGTCTTTCGGCGTGAGATCAATAGCCTTTCGCAGCATGTCGATAGCTTCGTCGTTTTTGCCCTGCTGGTCAAGAATCCGGCCAAGTGACAAACGAACGGCTGCGTCAGTGGGACGCATGCGTACGGCGCGATCACTCTGCATACGAGCTTCTTCGTAATTGCCCAATCCGGCAAGGCTTGAACCAAGTACGGCATACGACTCGCTGAGAGTTGGATCCAGTGCGATGGCCTTCCGCGCCTCGTCGGCGGCAGCGGCAAATTGTGCTTGGCTGGCGCCAGACGTTTCGCTGAGGCTACGCGCCAACGCAGCGTGAAGCAGGGCGCGACTGCTGCCGTCGATCCGGGGGTCGGCATCAGCAAGTTTCACGACGGATTGCAGAATGACGGAGGCTTCCTGCCAGCGCGATGCGGCCATGAGCGAACGTGCGCGCAACTCACCGGCACTAATTTGAGCAGTTGCGGGCAGGTTTTCTGATAAGGCTGCCGAGAAATGTTCCTCAGCGAGATCGCGAACATCCTGAGATGCAAAAACGATAGCTTGTTCAAGATGGGCAATGGCAGAATCGGTGAAGGCGCCCTTATTGATCACCGGGCGCAAGGCCAAAATATCTATCCACGGCTGACCATCCATGATTGAGACGACCTGGGCTTCAATCTCGACCTGCTGATACTTGGCAAGGCGCGAAACGCGATCGGCTCCAGGTGCATCTTTGCCCATATAGAGCGTTGGCAGCGGTTTCGCACGCACGGACGACTCCCATAGTTGAGCCCGGTCGCTCCAGACGGCGCAGTTGAGATACCGTTCAGGACGGAAATGGGAGCGTTGATTGTCGTAGAGGTTTTGGATCCCAATCCAGGTGACATGAAACCGAATCTTCGCAGATAGGTATGCTTGCGGATTATCGATCAGTTGTTCGTAGGTGACAACTTGCGTCCGCCGTGTCTCGACGGTGGTCGTATCCGAAGCGGCGGACAGTGAGGTGGCGCAGCACAAGGCGGCAAGCAACATGATTCCTGAACGCACTGGGACTCCTTCGGCACATGCCGGGGACGGTGAGGGCACTAGGTTATAGGGAGGCAGGGACGCGGGCTCAAGTGTGGTCTGGCGGGGCGGTGGCCATTACCCGTTGTGGCACGGTTGGTCAGCCACGCAGGACCAATATCCCAATCTCTGCCAATGAGTTTGCTGGCTGGTCGCCTTTCAACGCTTGGCGCGCAGGACCAAATCAGCAATAAAGCCATCAATTTCTGGGTCTTGGCCACGCATTTTAGCGACCTGTGAGCAGGCATAAACTACGCTGGTGTGATTCTTGAGCCCGAAGGTCTCTCCGACGGCCCCGTAGGTATCACCGGTGACATGGCGGAGGACGTACATGGCGACATGCCGGGCGGTAGCCCGGGGGTGGGTCTTGGCGCGACCGTTCAAATCGTTGGGTTGTAAACCATAATGAGCTGCCACTTCGCGACGGACCATGGCCGCAGCATCTTCGCCGCGTTCACGACCGACGAGATCGGCCAAGCACTGACGAGCCGCCGCTAAGTCAAGTTTGCGCTGAAAACTATGAGAGAATTGGACGAGCCGATTCACGGCGCCTTCAAGCATGCGGACATTATCGGTGACATGCTGGGCAACGTAGTCGGCGGCTTCGTCGGGCAGGTCGGCGCCCTGTTCGCGGGCACGCCGAGCGATGATCTCGCGACGGACTTCCAGGTCTGGTCGCTCGAGGGGGACAACCAAGCCGCCCGAGAAGCGCTGCACGAAACGTTCTTCCAGATATTGAATGTCCTTAGGGCTCGCGTCACTGGTAATCACGACTTTCTTTCCGTGATTTGCCAAGTGGTCGAAGGTTGCGAATAGCTCGTCTTTGGTTTTTTCCTTTTGACCCTTACTCAGAAAGTGGATGTCGTCGATCAAGAGAAGATCGGGATGGCGCATGCGGACCCGGAAGGCGGCCAGTGCTGCGCCGCCACCTTCACAGGCCTCGATGAATTCATTGGTGAATTGTTCGCAGCGGACGTAGAGGACTTTGCTCTTGGGATGCCGTTCCTTGAACGCCAGGGCCAGGCCCTGTTCGAGGTGGGTTTTACCAAGCCCGGAAGGCCCGTGGATGAAGGTTGGATTAACCGGATTCTCTGGGCGCTCTAAGACGCGGCGAACGGCGTCGTAGGCGAGACGGTTGCAGGGTCCAACGACGAAATCGTCAAGCAGGCGCGAGCCAGGGCGTGGACCGACCTTGGCTATCGGTTCGCCGGCATGGGAGACGCGCGCCAACTCACGCTCATGGGCGAGAACAGCCGTGCCGGGAATGCGGCAGCGAATGGATTTGACTTCAACGCCGGTAATTTCAGCAACCGCAATGCGAATCAGTGGACCAAAGCGCTCGCTGAGCGGGCGCGTGTAGATCGGGGTTGGGCATTCCAAGACGAGGACACCATCCTCAATGGTGATTGGTCGTACTTTAGGTGTGTCGAGCCACAGGCGAACACCGGGTTCGTTGCCATGCGCACGAACGCGTGCGATGACTTGAGGCCAAGCTGTTGTGAGTTCGATGGTCGCGCGTGGTGCCACAGGGTCTTCGATTGGGCCAGGGGGTCGGATCTGTAGGAATGAGATTGAGGATGGCAAGGACGGAGAGCCGGTGTCCGCACCGACCCCATGACGAGCGCATCAGCCACGTGCCTCGGAGGACGAAGGCGAACGGAGCAGAGCGATCAACTGGGCGCGCGTTGGCGACTCGGCCGTGCGCACATAATGGCAGCTGGTTGCGGCGCCGATCTGGAGACAATGTGCTGGGCTTACACCGCTGAGTAACGCGCTAAAAAAGCCAGCGTTGAAGTGATCACCTGCGCCAGTCGTGATTTTTGGTTTCGGTTCGAAGAACCCTTCGGCAGCGGCGGTTCCACCAGACCACGCGACGGCGGACGAGCGCACCATGTGACACATAACCATGCCGAGACCAAGTTTGCTGCGTAGCGCAACGCAGGACTCGCGGGCTGCTTCCCACTCCGGCTGGCGGGTGGAGTAGGCGATGCCATATACATCGCACAGTTGGCGACATTCACTCTCATTGAGACCGAGAACGACCTCGCTATGGGCTTGGATTGCCGACAGGGCCTGCATACCGGCCTGGATATCAGCATTGGTGCGACGATGAGGATCGCAGAGGTCAACAAACCAGTAAGGCCGATCCGAGCGCAGGCCTGGCAGCACTTCTTTGGCCATGCGTCGCCAAATATCGGTCAGACCTTGGGTTTGGGTCCAGTTGATCGTCGCGATGCCGGCACTGTTCTTGAGCATCAATTTCAGGCCCTCGCTGCCGCCACAGGTGGCGGTTATGCTGGCGAAAGTGATTTCGTTCAAGGGAGCAGAGATATTCAGCATGATCTTGCCGTCATCAAATTCGAGCGCGTTCGTCACTGCCGGAGGACCGAGCGACAAGGTACGCTTGGCCCGCGAAGCGAGTCCTTGAAACACCGGCTCGATGGTAGGTTTGCCAAGAATCCCCAGGATGGTGACCGGTAGATCCTGAGCGCAGAGCGCGTTGGCCATGATCGGACCATTACCACCGAGCTTGGTCGTCGTGATGACCGAGCCAAACCCAGCACTCTTTCCTGCGGCGGCACTTACTTTCGCGCCAAACGTCGCAATCGTTTCAATTCGCGAGTAGGTGTTCAGATCGGTGCGCTTGTCAACAATATCGATGATATGATCAATGAAGCCATCAAAACCGACGAGGACTTCAGGACGGCAACCTGCTGGAACGTTGGCCAGCGCTTGGGCTGCGGCAGCGCAGATGTTGGCGTGGTCGCGACGGGCGTCCTGCATGGGCTCTCCGGGGGAGGCGACGCTAACCCCGATCGCCGTGTGGCAAGATGGTTTTCATATTTATCGGACGAGGTCCCTGGGTGACCGAACGAGGTTCTTGGAGTTGAGCAAATTCAACTTGCATCAGAAGAAAAAAGGCAATGGGCAGTCAATGCGGCTTCTTTGTTGAGTCGGCTGTGGTGGTTGTTGGCAAGAAGGCGTGGTTCAGGCGTCGGAACATGGGTGAAATGTCATGCCGACAGTGGATTCAGGACATGTATATCGTTTTATGACCTCGTCATGGTTGCAGATGCGAAAATCGTATACAATCGACCCCGGTGCGCGGCCGTCATCATTCGGAACCACTCACTTGAGAAGGACCTATGCACGTTACTGAATTCGCTCCGCGGGCCCCAGCCGCGCAGGCGCTCAATATCAATGAGGCAAGCAAGGCTTGTGGTCTGAGTCCGAGCGTTCTCCGTATTTGGGAACTGCGTTATGGCTGGCCCAGTCCGCGGCGACGGGGCAACGGATACCGCGCCTACATGCCCAATCAGGTCCAGGATCTCATCCGGGTGGCGACTTTAGTCAGATCTGGAAAAGCCATCAGTGAATTGATCGTTGATGGACTTCCTAGTTGGCCGGCTGGCGAGGTCGTGGTGCAGACGCCCCGTGGACTGCCCAAGACCAAAGAGCTACCCCGGATGCATCAGCCCGCCGCGCGCAAGATTCAGGAGACGATCATTGATGCGTTGGAGATGCGTCATGTGCAGGCTGTCCGGGAATGCATGCAGTTCGCGATCCTGCAACTGCGGCCAGACGATGAGCCGGTGTCTGTATTGGTGCCGGTAATCCATGGCATTGCCGAAGCGCGCGCCAATGGTCGTCCGTTCGCGGAGGAAACTGAACTGCTGCAAGCCGTGCGCTCGCGCATCGAACAGCTGTCGCGGGCCATGAAGCAACCGCCAGGTGCGACGGCGGTGGTGCCGTTATCTGACGGACAAGACCATGTGCTCGCCCAGTTGGTGGCGCTGATGTTGAATCAACGTTGTCAATTAGCGGTATACAGCGGCACGAAGCCAGCAAGGCCCAAACGCTGGATCGCCGTAGGCGAAGGAGCGTCGCCTGGCGCCCTTGGCCGCATGTCGATATTTGGCGGCGAGGGGCAGTGTTCCCTTGCTGCACTGAGCGACGTGAGCACAGCCCCACCGTGGGCTGTCGCTTTGCACTGAGCGGTCGGTCAGCGGTAGAGGTTGTAAAACGTCTTGAGACCGCGATACGCGGCTTCGCTGCCGAGTTCTTCCTCGATGCGGATCAATTGATTGTATTTTGCGATGCGATCCGTGCGGCTGGCCGAACCGGTCTTGATCTGGCCGCAGTTGGTCGCGACCGCGATGTCAGCGATGGTTGCATCTTCAGTCTCGCCGGAGCGGTGCGAGAGAATTGCGGTATAACCAGCCTTTTGCGCCATGTTCACCGCATCAAGCGTCTCGGTCAGGGTGCCGATCTGGTTCACTTTCACCAGGATCGAGTTGCACGCGCCCTGGCTGATGCCCTGTGACAGCCGCTTGGGATTAGTAACGAAGAAATCGTCGCCAACGACCTGCACGGTTTTGCCCATGCGCTGGGTCATCTTCACGTAGCCGGTCCAGTCATCCTGGTCGAGCGGATCTTCGATCGAAATGATCGGATACTTTGCGGCCCAACCGGCGAACAGATCGACCATCTCATCGGCGGAGAACAGTTTGCCCGGATTCGATTTCCAGAACTTGTAGCCCTTCTTGCCGCCTTCGTCGAATAACTCGGACGACGCGCAGTCCATCGCGATGCAGAAATCACCGTCGCGGCCGGGCTTGTAGCCAGCTTTGACGATCGCATCCATGATGTACTTGAGCGCTTCTTCATTGTCGATGTTCGGTGCGAAGCCGCCTTCGTCGCCAACGTTGGTGTTGTGGCCGGCCTTCTTCAGCACGCCTTTCAGTGCGTGGAATACTTCGCAGACCTGACGAATCGCGTCAGACCACGTCTTGGCACCGACTGGCATCACCATGAATTCCTGAAAGTCGACTTTGTTGTCGGCGTGCTTGCCGCCGTTGATGATGTTCGCCATTGGCACCGGCAGTTGCCGTGCATTGGTGCCACCGATGTAGCGGTAGAGCGGCTGACCGATCGAGGTCGCCGCGGCCTTCGCAGTGGCGAGCGACACGCCGAGAATCGCGTTTGCGCCCATGTTGGCTTTGTTTTCGGTGCCATCCATCTCGATCATCTTCGCGTCAATGAGGCGCTGCGCGGTGGCGTCGAGACCGATCAATTCTGGACCAAGCTTCTCGTTGACGTTGGCAACCGCTTTCAGCACGCCCTTGCCAAGGTACTTCGTCTTGTCGCCGTCACGCAGTTCGACTGCTTCGTAAGCACCAGTTGAAGCGCCCGAGGGAACCGCTGCGCGACCGAGCGAGCCGTCCTCCAGCGTCACATCGACTTCGATGGTCGGATTGCCGCGACTGTCGATGATCTGGCGGGCCTTGACGTTCTCGATGTACATGCTGCTTCCTGTTCAGGTGGACGCGCAAGCTAGAGAAAATCTGGCGGGTGGGAAGGGGTGTCCTGGGATCGCCGACTTGGACTCCGCCGCCCACGCGCCCACTGGAC
>CAZZAM010000016.1:41271-70109 GCA_964652775.1 uncultured candidatus Brocadiaceae bacterium
ACTTAGGGGGACATGCATCCCGCCGAGCTGTCGTCGGATTTCGGTCTTAGCGTTCCTTTGTTGCGCAGCATTTTTTTCTCTCACCGCCTAGTTTCCGATACCCCGAAAATAAGCAAGCTTGCCGCGCCGTGGGAAACGCGGCGATCCCAGGCTACGGCTCGCGTAGAAATTTCACGGCGTCATCAGCCACATCGTTGTGATCTGCCCCAGGAATCAATGTAAAACGAATCCAATCTGGATGCTGTTCGGCCAGTTGTTGGCCCATCTCTGGGGGAATCATGTGGTCAATGTCACCATGAATGATGTCGACTGGTGGACGCGGTTTGTGAGCGGCAATCTCGTTGAGGCGGTCTTCGTTATCGAAGCGATGCCAAACCATCCAGCCCATGGGCCAGAACAGCACGTGGTGTACTTCCTGAACCATGGTCGTGAACGGTGCTACGAGGATGATGCGACGCACTGGATGTTGTGCTGCGTACTGCAGCACTGCGGCGGCGCCAAGGGAGTGACCGAAGACTCCGAGGCGTTGGTCGATCTGCTCTTGGGTTAGGTTCAGATGCTGGCGCAGCGCTTCGACCGCGGCTTCACTGGCACGCAGAATCCGCGCTGGTGTGCAGGAGCCTTCACTGAATCCGTATCCTGGATAATCCAATAAGAGAAATCCGGCGTGCAGATCGGGTGCAGTCGCCAGGAAATCCGGCCACGTCAAGGCTACGCCGCCGTTGCCGCTGCATACCAACCAGAGTCGGTCAGGCGCTCCGCCGGCTGCCGGCCGCTGGTAGAATGACACCTGCTTGCCCTGGTCAGTCTCATAGCGAAGTGGTTCGAGGGTTGGCGGCAGACGATCCCACATGACCTGCGCATAACGGGGCGCTGGATAGATCAGACGCCCCTGACATGCCGTCAGTCCCAAACAGACCACGGCGAGGGGCGCGGCGACGAACAGGGTTGCTGCTCGCTTGAGGCGGCTGCGGTTCAGGCTCATGGGACTTGCCGATCCATGGTCAGCGCGAGCATGCCGACCTTCCGGAGATTCCCATGCCCATTCGCCGCGCCCTCCTGTCGGTGTTCGATAAGGCTGGAATCGTTGATTTTGCCATGCAGTTGAGCCGACGCGGGGTCGAACTGCTATCCACCGGTGGAACCTACAAGGCGTTGAAGGACGCTGGTCTGCCAGTCACCGAAGTCGCTGAGTACACGGGTTTTCCTGAAATGATGGACGGTCGGGTCAAGACTTTGCACCCCAAGATCCACGGTGGATTGCTGTGTGTGCGCGAGGACGCCCACCATGTCGCGGCGGCGAAGGCCAACGGCATTGGCATGATTGATCTGGTGGTGGTGAATCTCTATCCGTTCGAGGCGACCTGCGACAAGTCTGGCGTGACGCTGGAAGACAAAATCGAGAAGATCGACATCGGCGGTCCGTCGATGCTGCGCAGTGCGGCGAAGAATCACCGCTACGTCACGGTCATGGTTGATCCTACCGACTATGCGCGTTGTCTGATCGAGATGGACGCCAACGCTGGCGACACGACGATGGCCTTTCGCGAGCGCTGCGCGCGCACGGTCTTCCGCACGACGGCGCGTTACGATGCGTTGATCGCTGACGAGTTGACGCGCATTGCCGGAAGTCCGGCTGACGAAGCATTCCCAGCTGAGTTCGCCGTGCCGGCCAAAAAGGTTCAGGATCTACGTTACGGTGAGAATCCCCATCAGCGCGCCGCCCTGTATGACGTGCGTCTGCCCGGCGCGAACGGCGTGACCAAGCTCAAGCAGCTCAACGGCAAAGAGCTGAGCTATAACAATCTCATGGACGCCGATGGCGCCTGGCGCTTGGTAACCGAGTTCGCCGAGCCGGCTTGTGCGATCATCAAGCACGCCAATCCGTGTGGTTGCGCAGCAGCCAAGGATCTCGCGAGTGCATTCGCGCGCGCCTATGACGGCGATCCGCAGGCGGCATTTGGCGGTATTATTGCGCTGAATCGTGAAGTTGATGCAGCGACGGCTGAAACCATGGTGCCGCGTCAATTCGTCGAGGTCGTGATTGCTCCATCCTACACCGCCGAGGCGTTGACCATCCTGACCACCAAGCCAAAGTGGAAGGCGAACGTGCGGTTACTTGCTGTTGGCACTCCTGGCCCGATTCCGGCTGGCGCGCGTTATCTCAAGAACGTGCTCGGTGGCGTGCTGGTGCAGGACTACGACACGTTGGGTTGGGATCCGGCAAAACTCCAGACAGTTACCAAGCGCGCTCCGACCGCAGCTGAACTTGCTGACCTCGCGTTTGCGTGGCCAGTCGTGAAACATCTATCATCGAACGCGATCTGCATCATCAAAGATCGTGAGTTGGTCGGCTCCGGTGCCGGACAAATGTCACGCGTGAACAGCACCGATATCGCTGTGCGACTCGCGGGCGCGCGCGCCCATGGTGCGGTTGCGGCCAGCGACGCGTTCTTCCCATTTCCCGATGGACCGCAGAAACTAATCGATGCTGGTATCACCGCGATCGTTCAGCCTGGCGGCAGCAAAGGCGATCCAGCCGTGATCGAAGCCTGCGACAAGGCTGGCATTGCGATGGTATTCACCGGCGTGCGCCACTTTAGGCACTGAAAATTTTGGTGTGGCGTGGTTACTTGGCCTGTGGACGGATTGTTGCTTCGCCGCGATCGGGAACGACATCGACCATAGCGAAGCGGTGGCCATTGTGCTCGACCACGCTGGCGCGCAGTGGCTTGCCGCCCTGCGTGGCAGCAACGGCGGTCCAGGCATCGGGAACACGCAGTCGGATGGTGAGGGGAAAGTCGTACCAGTCGTCGTACATGCGATCGGTGAGCAGCAGGGTGATCGCGGTGGCCGTACTATTGGTTACCTGCAGCTTCGCGGTGTCTCGCTCTTGGCCGTAGAGCGCGGCCTCCCTGAATAGTGCTACCCATATCTCCGACTCGTGCGCTTTTATGGTATCGAGCATGGTGATCACGGCCGGCATGATGGTCTTTTGGATGTCGGGATTCCAGGCCACGCCATGGAAGTGGGTGCAGTACCAACCGCGATAGTTTCTCGCCTTGGGATTGAGGAGGGGAAGCATGCTGGCCCAATCACCTTTGCCGCCAATCGGGACATTGACGAGGGCGCCATCACCCACCGAATGGACATCGAACCAGTTTGGCCGCGGACCATTGGTCGTGCCGATGGTCCCCCGGGCGCCGATGTGGTGCCGCGCCGCTGCCACCGGATCGTTGGGTAGGCCACCTCCGGGATAGGCTAGGGTGAGCGGCCGGGTGCCTTTGAGGTTTTCGGTTAGGGGCGGGATGGCTTGGACATAGTCGTCTTCGGCCGACAGGTTTGCCTCTTTGCTGCGGTGGGTCATGGAATGCGATTGCACATCATGCCCTGCCGCCAGGAGTGCCTGGAAATCAGCCCAGTTGCCACTGAATCCAGGATTGATGGAATTCACCAGGCCGCCCACGATCGCGAACCACGTGAAACGGAAGCCGTACTTCCGGCCCTGCTCCAGCCACCAGGCATGGTCGGGTCGGGTATTGTCGTCGATAGTAATTGAGAAGGCGAGGGTCTTGTCATCTTTCCACAGGCACACCACTGCTTGGCCGACCTCGGCCGGCCAGATGCGCTCAGTTACCAGCGGCGTTAGTTCCGTATTGGGGAAGTCGGCAAGGTTGCGGTAGTCATTGCGCGTCTCTCCAGCGACCAAGCCAGTGCAGATGCAGCTAACGAGGATGAGGTGACGGGCGATGTGCATGGTGAGAATCTCGTGGTGTCGGTTGTGAGGCCGTCGAGAGATTGCCCAGCGAAAAATCACCGTGTACCACGTGGTTGATGGGTTAGCCCCGCATCAGTACGTCTGTCGTAGGTGCTTGACCTGCACCGTACCATTACCAATCGCAACGGCTTTCCCGTGCTGATCGCGCCGAGTCAGGGTGCGCGGTCGGCCAGGCAGCAGCGTGAAACTGTTGTCGCAGAACTCGCCCGGCAACCCGTCGACCGAAGCCATGACGAAGAACGCTGGTTTATCTGCAGTCAGCGTGACGTTTGCGCCGTCGACCGTGGTGGTGACTTGGGCCTCGGCCAAGCGGCAGGACTTCCAGAGGGCGAATACGTGCGTGTTCGTATGCGTGACTGCGGCGCCGCCAATCGTTCCTTTCAGTGTAACATTGAGGAATCGATTGCTGCGTGATTGGTCATCCGGACAGAAGTGGGCAACTGGCCAAGAGCCGATCTGCAGTGCTGATCCAGCGGCAATCTGCGTGTGTTTTGTCTCATTGGCTATGGGTGTTCCATCGAAACCAAAGGTGGCAAGCTCGACGGTAATTTCGCCTGCATCGGGTAGATCGTTGATCGCCCAGACTTCGACGAATTCCTTGCCGTCGACGGCTGGCTTCTGGAAGGCGACCACCGCCACCGGGGCGTTGAAGCGTCGCGCGTGATGATTAAGTTGCTTCCAGCGTCCGCCGTATTCGACACTCGCCCAACTGGCGACTGGCCAGATGTCATTGAGTTGCCAGTACAAGGTGCCCATGCATTGCGGGCGCAGGCTGCGCCAGTACTCGACTGCTGTCTTGATCGCTAAGGATTGCTGAACTTGCGACAGGTAGAGGGTGTTCTCGAACCCGACTGGCATGCGAAACAGACGCGAGAACATTTCATTGATGCGACGATTGCCGCCACCGTTGCGCTGGTGCCACTCCATTGTCGGCGCGGTGATGTTGAAGTCCTCCGGCGGACAGTAACTGCGTACCGACTCCATGCTGTTGAACGACTGATAGCCGAACTCGGAGCAGAAGCGCGGCTTCACTTGATAGTAGGCGTCGAAGGATTTTGATTCGTGCCATACCGACCAGTAATGCATGTCGCCCCAGCCGTCTTTGTGCCAGGTGTCACTGAAGTCGCCTGGACCGGCGCAGGGAGAACTCGGCCAGTACGTGCGCGTCGGATCGGCTTCGCGCGCAGCATTTCCACGGGCCTGGTCGAGCAGCACCCAATCGACCAGATAGCGATCGCGACTTTCCTTGGATTCCTTGAACCAGCCCAAGGCACCGACGCATTCATTATCGCCACACCACAGCGCGATGCTGGCGTGATCACGCAGTCGCTTGACTTGATAGGTGGTTTCAGCGCGAATTTCCGCCAAGAAGGCGGTGTCGGCTGGATACAACGCACAACTAAACATGAAGTCGTGCCATAACAGGATGCCGTGTTCGTCGCACAGATCGTAGAAGCGGTCGGCCTCGAATTGTCCACCGCCCCAGACCCGCAGCATGTTCATGTGCGCCGCCTTTGCGCTCAGGATCAGGCTTTCGTACTGTGCTTCTTGGCGAGCTGGGAATGCGTCGCAGGGAATCCAGTTGGCACCTTTGCAGAAGATGTCGCGGTCATTGATCCGGACGGTCACCGGTCTACCGATGGCGTCGGCTTCGTTGATGAGTTCCAGTTTGCGGAGGCCAATGCGCTTGCGCACGACTTCATCGCCGACGCGCACGACCAGATCGTAGAGTGGTTGGGCACCGTGACCATTCGGCCACCACAAACGCGGATTGCGGATTTCAACGGTGCAATTGGCGCGATTGTCACCCGGCTGCACAGTGACTGGTGCTTCGACCACTTGTCCATCCAGCTCGACGTGGAGAACGCTGCAGCCGGCAGTCGGGGCATGGATCTCGGCGGTCACCTGAACGCGGACGAGTCCGGCGCTGTGTTCTTGTACGGTGGTGACGTGGTCGATTCGGGCGGTGCGAACGACACGGATACTCAGATCGCCGAGGACCGCGTAACTCATGATCGGAATTCCCCAATCCCATCCGGGGTGGCAGGCCGGCTTGCGGATCAAGTTCCAGTTCGGGATTTTTGGACCGTCGCCAGGATTGAACATGTGCGGTATGGGATAGCTGAGCTTGGCGGCGCGATCCTTGATCTCGCGAACACTGGAACGGAAACGAAGCTCGATGTTGTTTTCACCGGGGCGCAGCAGGTGACGAATGTCATAGCGCCAGCGCCGGAAGTGATTGGCCGCTTCGCCTGCAGTCTGGCCGTTGATCAACACGGTGCAGAACGTGTCGATGAGATCGGCGTTCAGGTAGATCGACGGCGCCTGCAGTTGTGCTGCGCTGATCTGAAAGGTGCGCGTGACAACCCAATCGCGCTCACCGACCCACTGCACCTGCTTTTCGTTATCGCCCCAGAACGGATCGGGGATGAGCTTGGCCGCCAGCAACGCGCTGTGCACGTCACCGGGCAACGACAGGGGGCAGGCATTGCCGCCATCGGCATCGTGCAATTGCCAGGTTCCGGCGAGATTGATGAGGGAATCGGCGTCATGTGACGTTGAGGTGGTCATGCGGGCAGCCTAGCGAGGGCAGGCGGCTGTCTTGTTCTCGGTTGACCGTGACTTGAACTCCTTTGATCTACGGACCATGCTCACTCTGGAATGCACCAGCGTCGTTGGACCTAGTCCCTATTCGCTCCACATCATGGATCAGGCGCAGCCGTGGCGGTATCCGGTACACAGCCATCGTGAATTTGGCGACCTGCTGTTGGTAGAACGCGGCCAGCTGAACCAGCGGATCAATGGCGAGCAGATGATCCTGCATGCCGGCGAGCTAGTGTTGGTCAGGCCCAGGGACCAGCACGAGCTGTGGGGTAACAACTTCCGGTTCCTGAACTTAAACCTGCCCAGTGGCGAGTGGGATCGTCTCGCTGTGTTCGCCGGCGACGCATTGCCGATGGCTGATCTCATGAAACGGAAACGGACTCCGCGCACGGCGCTCTCGGTTGGGAACCAGCGCGAGATCCTGGATGACCTGGCTGGGCTGATTGCGCATCAGGGCGAGGACGGTGCGCGTCTGTTGCTTGCGCGATTTTGTATGCGTTGGCTTCCGCACCTGGCAAAACCCACGGGCAAGGGCGCGTCCGGCAGCGGTCCGTCGTGGCTGAGTCCACTGCTACGTCACATCGAAACGGGAATCGGGCGTGGCTTGTCCGTTGCTGATCTTCCTCGTCACGCTGGAGTCGGTCAGGAACATCTCGCGCGCAGCTTCCGTCGTCATGTGGGAACAACGCCGAGTCAGTATCTTAATCGTGTGCGCTTGCGGCTTGCTGCGTTGCGTCTGGCGCGGACCGGCGAATCGATCATCGACATCGGATATGCGCTGGGGTTTCACAGTCCGAGTTACTTTTATCGTCTGTTTGCGCGGACTTATGGCGTGCCACCGGCTGCGTATCGGCGTCGGCATCGGTTGCCGTGAGATGATATAACCGCCTGCTATGGCCCCGTCGGTAATTCGCTGGGTGACTGTGCAGTTCGTTCTGGCCAATTGGCAATAACTTGAACTGGTGAGAGTTCAATTGGTCCCCCGTCAGACACCACGTCTAAACGTACTTTTTCAAGTGTACTACCAGGGGAAATAGCGCCTTCGAAACGCATGGAAACAACTTGCAGGACCTGAGATTCACCTCGTCGCTTTGCATCCGAACTACGTTTGCATCGGGTGACGTACGTCTTTCCATCAGAAAAGATCCACCATGCTTCAAGGTAGGTGTTATTTGGCCCTAGGTTTGCATAATCGGTCCATGTCACTGAAGTTCGCAGAGTCCAATCTACCCCAGTTGGTAGTTGTTGGCCTGGAGGTAGACCTCCAGATACAGCAGACGCCATATCCGTAGTAATAGTTCGTGCGGTTTCGCGGAGGGAATGCGAACCGCCAAAGGACGATCGTAATCTAGCGCTCGCTCCGTTTTGTATCCCCCATTCTGTACTCTCAAATACGATTGGTGCCTTGCCGGATACAAGAGAGATCGCGTTGGATTCGTTGTTACTAAGCGATCTCGGTAGGGAAACGGAATTCCAATAAAGTGTAAGAGTGATTAAAGAGGGAATTAACAGTATGACGACAAGCAAAGCACGCTTTCGTCGTATCTCAATTGACAACGATGCATAATGCAGACTCAGTTGTTGCATGTTGAACGCACTGGAGGCGTAGATGAGCAAGAACAGCGCAGCGACGATGGCTGTCCAGTGACTGTGCCAGCACCATGGCACGACAAGGATGGCGGCAATGCCACCGACGACGGCCAGTGGTAGCCATAGTCGGAGCAGCAGACTAATTCCGCCAATCAGCAAGCCTGCGCTCGCAGCGAGCGTCAGTTCGCGCAGGTTTGCTGGTAGAGCGGGGTTTGGAGCAGCAAGGAATACCCAGGTCGATACCAGCACGCCAGCAATCAGCAGCCAGACACCGCTTTGGTATAGTTTTTTACTCCCGTCATGTGGGGATTCTACGAGATCGGTCGCCTTGTGGCGCTGAACGCCATGCAGGCCAATGTCTACGACTTCGTCGCCGTCTTCTACATGAATGCCGTGCAATCCGATATCGACTCGACGTGGGCCTTTGTTGCGCTGTGTCTTCGGGTTCGCAGTTGAATCAGGCTCGCCCTGCGTCGGTATCTCTGTTTTTGCATGTGCGGAATCCATCGCCTTCCGCACTTCATCCGCTGATTGCCAGCGTTGATCTGGCTGTCGCTCGAGACTCTTGTGGACGACGTCGTCGAGACGCGCGTCGACCCCAGCGGTCTGTGACGGCGGCGCAAATCGCCCAAGCGGCAGACCGCCCGTGAGCATTTCATAGATAACAACACCAAGCGCGTAAATATCAGCGCGATGATCGACGGTTGGCGATCCTTCGATCTGCTCTGGTGCCATGTAGTGCAGTGTGCCCATGACCGTACCAGTTGCGGTCAGGCTACTGCTGTCGTTGCGCAGTTTGGCGAGGCCAAAGTCGGCGATGTGGGCGCGACCGTGGCTGTCGATGAGGATATTTTCGGGCTTGAGATCGCGGTGGACGACGCCGGCACCGTGCGCGTGAGCAAGCGCATCGCAGAGCTGTGGCACAATCTTGATGGCTTCGGTGGTCGAGAGTTTGCCGGTGCGCAGCACTTCGCGTAACGTCGCACCGTCGACCAATTCCATGACCAACCACAGCCACGGTCCAGTCTGGCCGAAGTCGTAGAGGCGGACAATCGCTGGATGATCAAGGCGGGCCATGGCCCGGGCCTCGCGTGAGAAGCGTTCGGCAAATGCGGGATCGGCGCCGCGTTCCGGGGCAAGAATCTTCAGTGCAACCGGTCGGTCGAGGTGGGTCTGCCGCGCGCGATAGACCGCGCCCATGCCACCGACGCCGATCAGGGCTTGGACTTCAATATTGGGAATGCCGGTCAGCTCTTCGACGGTTGGTGGGGTCCAATGATTGGCTGGCGTAGTCACCGTGATGCCCAGGCCCAATAAGCGGGCTGGGTCGTCTCCCGCAGGGGGTACAGGTGGGGTGGCTGGGTCGGTCATGGGTGGTCCTCAACCATGTCTTCCGAATCTCCGATCGCCAGTTACCGGGTTTGTTCGCCGAGGACGGCTAGGAGGTCACGCAACTCGGCGTCGACGGCGTCCTGATCTGGTTTGGCCAGGGTTTCGGCGATTTCGGCGCGCAGGCAGGTGGCAAAGTCACCCCGAAGTCGATGCACGGCAACCCGTACGGCACCTGCATCGACACCCAGCTCGTTGCCAGCGACGGTGTAGGTGTCGGCATCGCCATTGGTCGATAAGAACCGCGCTAGGACATGGAATCGCCGGGTCGGTTCACCGTCCGCAATGGATTGTGCGAGGCGATCTTTGGCGCGAGCGAGTAGCGCCATCGCCCAGTCGCGGTCAAAGCCACGGGTCGGATCCACTTCTGTTGTCTGGAGATCCAAGGACTCATGGGCCACCCCACCGCCACGTTTCGCCGCCGCAGCGCGCTCGCGGGCGTGGCCAAGGTGATGCTCTAGGCAGGCAAGCAGGAACGTGCGGAAGCGTCCGCGATCGCGATCAGCACGTTCAACCACGCCGCCGCGAACCACGGCGAGGAGAAATTCCTGGGTTAGGTCATCGGCATCGCTGTCACGAAATCCCCGACGACGGACATGCGCGCGCAGCGGCTCCCAGTAGCGTTCACACAGCCACGCCATCGCGGAGCGCGCCGCATCGTTGCCACTGCCGGCGGCCACGACTTGGCTCCAGCGCGTCGAGGTGAAGCGGGCGGGGACGGCCATGGTGTATTAGCGCAACCGCGCGAGCGCCAAGCGCACCAATTCTTCGGATGGTTTGCCTGGTGACGCGACCGCGGCGAGTGCGTCGGCCGCCTCTTTGGCGCTGAAGCCGAGGACGACGAGGGCGCGTTGTGCTTCTTCGGTCGAGCGCAGGGGTGCGGCTCCACCGCTGGTTGGCAGCGATGCCGGGATGCGTTCGACGCGGTCCGCCAACTCAACAATGATGCGTTCAGCGATTTTGGGGCCAACGCCTTTGATGGATCGGAGCGCTTTCACGTCGCGGGTCAGCAGCAGACGGCGTAATTCATCAGTGCCGAGGGCCGAAAGAATTGCCAACGCGACGTTCGGTCCGACTTGCTGCACGCCGGTCAGCAGATCGAACGCGGCGCGTTCGGCAGCATCGGCAAAACCAAACAACAAGAGATCGTCTTCGCGCACGACCAAACGCACGTGCAGCGTGACCGCGCTGCCATCGAGCGCGATGCGCTGGCGGGTTTGTCCACTGACGCGCACGAGATAACCGACGCCGCCGACATCGAGTGACAAACGACCGGCTGCATCAAGGGCAGCGACGGAGCCGCGCAGGAAGTCATACATGATCGGGTGTCCGAGTTCCGGGAGTGGCCTGCATCAGGCTGGAAAGATGATCAGCGATACGTTCGGATGGCCAAGTTGCATCCACCACGGTTGCAGCGATGGAGCGGTACAGCGGCTCGCGGACGGTGAGAATGGCAGGAACCTCGTCAGCGATGGAGGCTCCGGTCAGGCTCGGTCGTACGCCGTGATCGCGGCGCAGTCGTTCTTGGAGGATAGCGACCGGGGCATGGAGGTAGGCGATCAGGCCGCCGTGGTCTTGGAGTAGGTGGCGATTGGTCTCGCGAAGAATGACGCCCCCGCCAGTTGCGAGAATAAGCGCGCGGTCTCCAGCGAGGAGACGGGCGAGCGCAGCCGCTTCGGTGTCGCGGAATGCTGACTCGCCGCGTTCGCTGAAAAACTGCCGGATTGGCATGCCGATGTCCGACTCGACGGCGGCATCAGTGTCCGCAAAAGGCAGGCCTAGGCGCGCAGCCACCAGGCGGCCAATCGTCGATTTACCGCAGCCACGGTAGCCAATAAGGGTCAGACGATGCACGGGAGTCCGAAATGGGTTGGTCGCAGGCTAGCGGGATGCGTCCGGTCGGCCATCAGGCATTCCAGCATTCCAGCATTCCAGCATTCCCGACAGTCAGGTGGCAGTTCCGGCGTCGTCTGCTAGGACCTGTCCCCGTGCTACACGCCCTCATCGTGTCCTGGTTCAACCTCGTCCATGAATGGGGATATGCGGGCATCGTTTTGCTCATGGCGATGGAGTCCTCGATTTTTCCGGTTCCAAGCGAAGTTGTCATACCACCGGCCGCCTACTGGGCGTCACAAGGGCAGATGTCATTCTGGGGCGTCGTGTTGGCAGGGACGGTTGGTTCGTGGATTGGTGCGACGGCGACCTATTGGGCAGCGCGGTGGCTAGGTCGAGTTGCTATTGCTCGCTGGGGGCGCTTTATCGCCTGTGGCCCTGACAAAGTTGAGCGCGCTGAACGCTTGCTTGGTCGGTACGCAATCGGCGGCATTTTCTTTGCCCGCTTGTTGCCAGTCGTGCGTCACGTCGTCGGCATCCCAGCCGGCATTCTGCGGGTGCCATTCCGGATCTACTCAGCGATGACGTTGGTTGGATCGTTTATCTGGTGTTGGGTGTTGGCGTGGTATGGGCAGCGTCTTGGCCTTGAGAATCCCAACCTCCTGAGCGACCCCGAAAAATTTGTGTCGGCGATGAAACACGACCTCCTCTGGATCGTCGGCCTGTGCGTGGTATTGCTCGTACTCTACATCATTATGCTGCGCATGACGGCCAAACAGGAGAAACCTAAGTGACCCTCGTTTTTGAGCACGTGAATTACAGTTATCGTGGCGATTGGTTGAATCGTGTTCACGCCCTGCGTGATGTCAGCTTCGCCGTGCCTGCCGGAGCAGCGTATGGATTCCTCGGTGCCAATGGCGCTGGCAAGAGTACCAGTATTCGCTTGGTTGTTGGTCTGCTCCATGGCCACACGGGCACTATCAAACTGTTCGGCACTACCCTCACCGGTTCCGACCATCCATTGCGGGCTCGAGTCGGCTATTTGCCAGAACACCCGTATTTCTACGACAACTTAGCGGTCGGCGAATATCTTTCGTGGTTGGCGCGGCTGTCGGGCATGTCTCCAGCAGCGATCCCAGCGGCGGTCGATCGCGTATGTCAACTGCTTGACCTTGGTGATTTGCGCAAGCGTCACCTGCGCTCGTTCTCCAAAGGCATGCGCCAACGATTTGGCTTGGCACAAGCAATCGTGCATCATCCGGACCTATTGATTCTCGATGAACCGTTCAGCGGACTAGATCCACTGTGGCGTGCGCGATTCAAAGAAGTTATGGCCTTGGAGCGCAAGCGCGGCGCGACGTTGTGTTTCTCGAGCCACATCCTTGGTGATGTCGAAGACCTGTGCGATCACTACGGAGTTATCGACCACGGCCGCATCCTCGAACAGGGACGCTTGGCTGATTTGCTCGGACAGGCGCCCATGATGCTGATTGGAACGGGTGACCCGCTCCCAGGTGCGACAACCAATGATGACGGCACTTGGACCATCTCCTTCCCCGACACGGAACGCGAACGCGTACTCGCGGCGGTCCCAGTGGCGCGTATCGTTCGACTCGAACGTCAGCACATCGCGCTTGAGGCCTACTTTGTGAAGTGTATCCAGGCTACGCACAGCGCGGGTGTGACCTTGGCCCAGGGAGGCGAGCAATGATCCTCGTTGTTGCTGGTGCCACCTTCCGCGAAGCAGTTCGCTCGCGTGCCTTCATCGGTTTGCTCATCGTGTTTGCCGTCGCTGCGTTGTTGACTCGCGTTGTCGGTTGGATCAGCGCGACTGATGGTCACGCGGTTGCACTCGCTCTGATTATGTCGCTGCAAAGCGTGATTGGCGTCTTAGTCGCCGTATCAACCGGCACGGTTCTTGTGCACAGTGAAATCCAGCAGAAGACGTTGTATACAGTCCTTTCGCGTCCGTTACCGCGCTGGCGATTCGTAGTGGGAAAGTACGTCGGAATGTCGGGAGCTCTGGTTCTTGGCCAATTGGCCATGGCGATCATCGGACTGAGTTGGGTTGCCATCACTGGCGCTGAGCTAAATGGTTGGCTGTCCCTCGCCGTAGCGATGACCATGCTTGAAGTTCTGGTCATGGCCGCCGTCGGACTGTGCTTATCCATGCTCGCGGGCCCACTGTTGTCTGCGGTACTCTGTTTGGCGGTGTTCGCCCTTGGCCATGCGGTGGCAACGCTTCCGGAGTTGATCGATCATCTCGAGGGCTGGCACCGGACCTTGGCGGTCGTCTGCGCATCGTTGGTACCGAACCTGGGTATGTTCACCTTCCGCGATCAGGCAATTTATGGCCATGCCATGACGATCGGGAATATTGGTTTGTCCCTAGCGTACGCGGCGCTGTGGATCGCACTCATGGTCACCATCTCTGTGGCGGTGTTCCGCCGTAAACAACTCTGATTTATGTTGGAGCGTTACATTAGTTGGGTGGTGATCGCTGTCTGTCTCCTCGGGGCACTGGGCTGGAACGGCTCGCGCTTTCTCAGTACGAGCATTAAACCGCGTGCGAGCGACATCACATTTTTGCCGGTTCCAGCCGTTGCCAAGGCGTTGAGCATGGGTCAGGGTTCGGCCTTGGCGAAGGTACGTTGGATCGATTCGTTCTCCTATTTTTCCTACCAGATTGATCACCAGAACGATGCGGTTTCTGGTCTTGATCAACGTGGTGGATTTGAACGGTTGTATGAGACATTCATCGCTTTGGATCCTCTTTTCCTGCCGTTTTATGAGCATGCGGTGATGACGACCGGTGGCATATTGAAGCATCACCAAGTGGCACTGAGCTTTGCCATGCGCGGACAGCTAGAGATGCCCTACACGCCAGGTCTCTGGCGGCTGGCGGCAGCCGAGTTGGCGGTCAATTACCAATGGAACAGCAAAGAACACGTCAATCTGATGAATGGATTTCTTAAGAGTTGGATGGATGTCGATCCGACGACTGATGGCAAGCAGGAGGTGGTGAATTGGCAACGCGGGCTGTTGTTTAAATGGGTGGATGACTTGAAGACGCTTCCGTACTGGATCGAGCAACTAAAGAGTACGAAGCCCAACACGCCCCCGGCCCGTTTCGTCGAGCGTACTATTCGCGAGATTCTTGCCGTGCATTGCGTCAATCAGCTCTCACGTCTGCTCGTCGATCGCGCTTCGCTGCTGGCCGATCCGATGGCGCTTGATCTGGACAAGATCGCCAAGGTGTATCCGCATTTCCCTGACGGTATTCCTGGCACTGCCCCCATCCGAGTGCTCGATGGACGAGCCGTGCTGCGCGAGGATCCTTTTGGCTGGCCATTCCGGTGGAATGGGACAACGGTCGAGAGTCCAGGATATATGCATGGCCAGTTTCTCGCGAGACATGGTGTGGCCATTGGAAATGTAGAAAAACAAGCTGGTCAGCATGGGCGTCCAGCTGCTGATCTCGCCGAGGCGGAAATCTGGGCAAAGGAGAAGCTGCCGTCGCCACCTGATCATGGGCGTTGGGATTTTACCCAGTTGCGCCCAGAGGTGATTTGGCCTGATCCGCCAGCAAAGCCGTGGCAACTGCGCTGAGTCTAGATTGTTACTTTCAAGGCAACCGCAGAGGCGCAGAACTACGCAGAGGTCGCAGAGGATCGGGTTGGAAGTAGCGGTTGTACACGGTGCCGATTACCCGCTGGGTGACTATCCCATGTCACTCTCATCTGCGATCTCAGCGGCCTCTGCGCCTCTGCGGTTGCCTTGGGAATTATCTACAGGGTGATCAAGGCTAAGCAGCGAGTTAACGCCTGCGTTTAGATGGTCGTTTCCGTTTTGATGGTGCAGCGGTATTTGCGATTGGCGCAGATCCGTCAGCCTCGATACGATGGATGAGATCGCGTAGGCGGGCAGCTTCTTCAAAACGTAGCTCCTCTGCAGTTGCAATCATGCGACTCGTGAGTTCGGGAATATCGGTAGGCGTATAACGAGCACCGCCATAGGAGGCGCCTGGTTCGGCAGCTTTGCGGCTGGCGAGCTGCTCGGAGAATGACGCTCCGTAATCGCCCTGTTTCTTCGCGTTTGAAGCAATGATTCCATGCTGGTTGTTGTAGGCGATCTGATAGGCACGACGGCGATCAGTTTCGCTGATCGCAGCCTTCATCGCAGGCGACATGCCATCGGCATAGAGCACCACCACGCCGTCGATGTTGCGGGCAGCGCGACCGATGGTTTGGATCAATGAGGTCTGGCTGCGCAGGAATCCTTCCTTGTCGGCATCAAAAATCGCGACCAGCGTCACCTCGGGCAGATCAAGGCCTTCGCGCAGCAGATTCACGCCGATAACGCACTCGGTCTCGCCTTTGCGCAGCGCTTGGAGAATCTCAATCCGCTCGATCGCGTCGATGTCGCTGTGCAGATAGGTGGTACGGACGCCAGCCTCAGTCAGGTATTCGCTGAGATCTTCGGCCAGTCGTTTGGTCAGCGTGGTGACAATCGAACGCTGATTCTTGGCGCAGCGAATTTTTACTTCACGCACCAGATCATCGACTTGGCCAGCGGTCGGACGCACGCTGACCGGTGGATCGATAATGCCGGTTGGCCGGACGAGCTGCTCGACGCGCACGACCTCCGTTTTCCGTTCGTAGTCGGCGGGCGTGGCGCTGACGAATAGGCGTTGTGGGCACAGGGCTTCCCATTCGGCGAATTGCAGCGGTCGGTTGTCGAGGGCGCTGGGCAGCCGAAATCCGTGTTCGACCAGCGTCGTTTTGCGCGAACGGTCACCGGCGTGCATGCCGCCAATCTGTGGTATGGTGACGTGGCTCTCGTCGATGACGCAGAGAAAATCTGGCGGAAAAAAATCGAAGAGACAGTAGGGGCGTTCACCGGGAGCGCGTCCAGTCAAGTGGCGGGCGTAGTTCTCGATGCCAGAACAGTGGCCAACCTCTTCAAGCATCTCCAGATCGTAGATCGTGCGCGAGCGCAGGCGCTGGGCCTCCAGTAATTTATTCTGAACCGTCAGTTCATGGAGGCGCTGGTCCAACTCGGCTCGGATACCGGCCAGCGCTTGATCGACTGTCGCTTCCTTCACGACGAAGTGCTTGGCTGGGTAGATGTTCAGCCGCTCATGTCGTCCGGTAATTTCGCCGGTCAGCGTGTTGATTGTCGCGATTTCTTCGAGTGATTCGCCGAAGAACGACAGGCGGATGGCGATGTCCTCGTAGGCTGGCCACAGTTCAACAACATCGCCACGCACCCGGAATCTTCCGCGATGGAAGTCGAGGTCGCCGCGCTGGTACTGCATGTCGAGTAGCCGACGTAGCACTTCATCACGCTCGAGTGGTAACCCAACTTGCAGGGCCAAGGTTAGGTCCTGATACTCACGCGGATTGCCAAGGCCGTAGATCGCACTGACCGAGGCAACGATCAGTACATCGCGTCGGCACAGGAGTGATCGCGTTGCTGATAAACGCAGCTTGTCGATCTCTTCGTTGATGTCGGACTCTTTCTCAATGTAGAGATCTTTCCCCGGAACATACGCCTCGGGCTGGTAGTAGTCGTAGTAGCTGACGAAGTATTCGACCGCGTTGTTTGGAAAAAAGCCCTTGAACTCAGTGTAGAGTTGGGCTGCGAGCGTCTTGTTATGTGACAAAATCAACGTCGGGCGATTGAGCTGTGCAACCAAATTGGCGATCGTGAATGTTTTTCCGCTGCCGGTGACGCCGAGCAGTGTCGCGGCCTTTGCGCCACCACCGAGCGCCGCGACAAGCTTCGCAATCGCCTGCGGCTGATCGCCAGTTGGCGCGTAAGGGGCGACGAGTTCGAACCTGTCGGACATGACAGCACCTTCGTCGAGGGAGGGCGTCGGCAAGCTATCATTGCCACAGTTGCGAGCTACGAGCTCAAGTTTGGTACTGGGAGGATGGAGATCGTCCTTGACTGGACGGATGGAAGCACCACGAATTTGCCCATGAAATTCGCGATGGCTTTCGTTGTCTGTGCGGCAATTGCCGTTACCGCCTGTACCGCTGGAGCGATCCGTATGCCAATTCAGCAACCTCCCGTGACAAAGATTAACCCAGTCACCGATGTCCTGCATGGAGTTGCTGTTGTCGATCCGTATCGCTGGCTCGAGGGGGATAATGTAAATGCGCAGGTCCAGGGACAGGTAACGCCAGAGGTGTCTGCGTGGACCGCGGCGCAGAACGCCTATACCCGCTCCGTCGTTGATAACGTGCCGGGCCGTGCGCAGGTTGAAGCTCGTCTACGTGTGCTGATGGAAACCAGTTCGGTGTCAATGCCCATCGTTCGTAGCAATCGTTACTTTTATACGAAACGAGAAGGTCATCAGAATCAAGCGGTGCTCTATGGGCGTGAAGGTGTTCACGGAGAACCGCGCACGCTCCTTGATCCTGTAACACTTGATCCCACTGGTCTGACGACGTTGGCGTGGTCATCGCCATCTGAGGATGGCAAGTTGTTGGCCTACGGCACCTATCGACGCGGTGATGAGATAACCACGCTTCATATCCTTGATGTGGAGACCGGTGTCACGAGTCCGTTGGCAATTCCCAACCGGGTGAATTGGGCGAGTTGGTTGCCAGATGGGTCGGGATTTGTCTATAAAAACCTCAAGAATCCAACGAATCCATACAGCGGACAAGTGCTTTTTCATGCCATGGATACGGACATGTCTAGCGACAAACTCTTGTTCCGGCAGTTCACCAAAGAGGAAAACGAAAAGCTTGCGACGACGTGGGGGCCATCTGGCAATCTCTCACGCGATGGGCATTGGTTAATTCTGAACTACTCGGTCAATACCAAATCCAGCGATTGCTGGTTGGTCGACTTCGATGCGTTTCGCTCGAGCGGGACTATGGAGCGACGAGAGGTTACCGTCGGCGTCGAGGGAGCCGTGTCTGCAACCGTACGAGGCGGAATGGTGTACATGCATACGACGAAAGGAGCTCCGCGCGGACGGCTTGCTGTCGCGCGTGTAGAACAACCTGGATATCAATACTGGACAGATTTGGTGGCCGAGCGCTCGGATGCGGTCATGACAGATGTAGATTTCGGTCAAGACGCTTTCGTGGTGACGTGGTCCCAAAACGCCAGTAATACAATTGAGGTCTTCGACTATTCGGGCACATCGCGAGGCCTTATGACATTGCCAGGCATTGGATCCGCTGCGGTTTCCGCGAATGCGATGAGCAATGAAGCGTTCGTGTATTTTCAATCGTTCAACGTTCCAGTTACGATCTATCGTGCTGACCTCAGTCAGCCTGTAGTCCAACTTGACATATGGGAACGGCCAGCGGTGCCGGTTGACCCGACGATCGCCGAGGTTGAGCAGGTTTGGTATCCATCCAAGGACGGAACCCAAATCAGCATGTTCCTAGCGCATCGGAAGGGACAGACTTTGACTAGTCAGATGCCGACGATCCTGACCGGGTATGGTGGCTTCGGCCTCAGCGAGACACCGCGCTTTTCCGCCGTTCAATTTCAGTGGTTTGAAGCTGGTGGAATGATCGCGATCCCGAATCTGCGCGGCGGTGGCGAGTACGGCGATGCGTGGCACGAAGCGGGCATGTTGGCGCAGAAGCAGAACGTGTTCGATGACTTTATTGCTGCGGCCGAATGGCTGATCGCCAAGGGCTACACCAACTCAGACCATCTCGCTATCGTTGGTGGGTCCAATGGTGGGCTGCTCACAGGTGCAGTAACAACCCAACGACCAGAGCTTTTTCGCGCGGCAATCGTCGCGGTGCCACTCCTTGATATGTTACGCTACCAACAGTTCTCGATGGCGCGCTATTGGGTTCCGGAATACGGATCGGCTGAAAACGCCGAGCAATTTCGATATTTGATGGCGTACTCGCCATACCACCACGTTCAGAAGGGAGCGCGCTATCCGGCGGTGTTCCTTACGGCAGGTGAACACGATTCCCGAGTCCACGCGATGCACGCACGCAAGATGGCGGCACGATTGCAGGCAGCTACGGCATCAGACCCTGGCGAGCGTCCCATATTGCTTTGGGTCGACCAAGATGCCGGACATGGTCAGGGCAAGCCACTGGACCTGCGAGTTCGCGACGCAACCGATCAACGAATATTTCTGATGTGGCAGCTTGGTATGCTTTAGCTTCAGGGGCTTTGCCCCTACGGCGCTACGCGCCTACCCCGGGCTCGTCTGCGTTCGATTTCGCGGGCGCTGACGCTGGCGAAATCGTGGCGGCACGGGCTACGCCCGATTATGTGCCGCCAACACTGCGACTGCGCCCGTGTTACTCCGGTAGACGATTTAAGAGTTCGGTCTGTCTTTAGCGCCCAACAGCCTTCAACAGCATCTCGCCCAAATTCGCCGGACTTTCCGCAATAAAAACTCCAGCTTCGCGCATCGCCTTCAGTTTGGCTTCGGCGGTGCCGGTATTGCCGGCGACGATCGCTCCGGCGTGGCCCATGCGCTTGCCCTTGGGGGCGCGGGTGCCGGCGATGAATCCGACGACCGGCTTGCGGACGTGCTCGCGGATGTACGCGCAGGCGCGTTCTTCTGAGTCGCCGCCGATTTCGCCGATCATGATGATCTGCTTGGTCTCGGGGTCAGCGTTGAACCACTGCAGACAGTCGAGGAAGTCAGTGCCCTTGATCGGGTCGCCGCCGATGCCGATGCAGGTACTCTGGCCGAGACCGGCTTTGGTGCTCTGGAACACGGCTTCGTAGGTCAGCGTGCCGGAACGACTGACGATGCCGGTGGTACCACGCTGGTGGATGTAGCCCGGCATGATGCCGATCTTGCATTCACCGGGCGTGATCACGCCAGGGCAGTTGGGACCGACGAGGCGTGACTGCGAGTTTTCCAGGGCGCGCCGTACGGCGTACATGTCGCGGGCGGGGATGCCTTCGGTGATCGCAACGATCAGCGGCATGTCGGCGGCGATCGCTTCGAGGATCGCGTCGGCTGCACCGGCTGGCGGCACGAAGATCATGGTGGCCGTGGCACCGCCTTCTTTGATTGCCTCAGCGACGGTGTTCCAGACCGGGAAGTTCTTGCCGTTTTCCGACACCCACGTCTGTCCACCCTTGCCTGGGGTCACGCCGCCGACGAAGCGGGTGCCGTAGGAAATGGCGCCGTTGGAGTGGAATGTGCCGACTTTGCCGGTGATGCCCTGGCAGATGAGGCGGGTCTTTTTGTTCACGAGAACTGACATGGGAAAAATCTCGGTTGGTTAGTTAGTGAAGTGTGTTGGTGGGGGGGTGCGGGGGGCGTCCCCCTGCAGCAACAGCCAAGCAGCCCGACGGTGCATATGATAGAACCGTAGGTTCATGCACCGTTGGGCTGCGAGACGAGAACTGACATGATCAGTTACCCTTCTGTTTGGCGAGTTTCTTCGCCGGCTTTTTGTCGTGCTTATTGGCGTGTTTTTCGGTCTGTTTTACGAGTTTCTTCTTGGCGATCTTGTCGGCCTTCTTCACCAGTTTAGCGGCCTTGAGTGCCAGTTTCTGTGCCTTTTTCTTCAGCTTGATGACTTTCTTCGGGGTCTTTGAGACTTTGCTGCCGGTTGGGATGTAGGCGATTGGTTGTGCTGGCGGAAGCGCTGGACGAGCGGGCATGCCACGGGATGCGCGCCACTGCGCTGCTGCTGCTGCGGCCTTGACGCAACCATCCTGGAGATCGGTTGCGGTGATGACCGGTAGTCCGCTGTCGACGATGATTTGTTTGCCTTCGGCAACTCGGGTGCCTTCAAGGCGAACGACGAGCGGACGATCCAGACCGACTTCCTTGACCGCGGTAATGACGCCAGTGGCGATCGTATCGCACTTCATGATGCCGCCGAAGATATTCACCAGAATAGCTTCGACCGACGGATCTTTGAGGATGATCTTGAATGCCGTGGTGACTTTCTCGGCAGTGGCGCCGCCGCCAACGTCCAGGAAGTTCGCGGGGAATGCGCCCTGTGCTGAGCCGTACTGCGCGATCGCGTCCATGGTGGCCATCGCTAGGCCGGCACCGTTGACCATGCAGCCAATGTTGCCGCCGAGCTTCACGAAGGCCATGTCGTGGCCTTTTGCTTCGAGCTCGGAAGGATCTTCTTCACTGGGATCAAGGAATGCCGAGATATCTGGATGACGGAATAGCGCGTTGTCATCAAACGACATCTTGCTGTCGAGGGCAACAACCTGGTCGTCCTTGGTCACGACGAGGGGGTTGACCTCCAGCATGTCGGCGTCGGTTTCGAGGAAGCAGCGCACCAATGCCTTCGCCGTCTTCATGAAGTTGCCGACTTGAGTCGGGGTGAGCCCCAGTTCGAAGCCGAGGCGTCGCGCCTGGTGATCCATCAGGCCGAGGGCCGGATCAATGTGGATGTGCTGCACGCGCTCCGGCGTCTTGTGGGCGACCTCTTCGATGTCCATGCCGCCATCAGCCGAAGCGACGACCACCGGAGCGCCGACCGCGCGGTCGAGCAGCACCGAGAGGTAGAGTTCTTTGGCGATCGCGCAGCCATCTTCGATATAGACGGTGCCGATTTTCTTGCCGGTGCCGGCCGTCTGGGCCGTGCGCAGGTAATTGCCGAGCAGCTTGGTCGCGATGTCGCGAGCTTGCGCCGGACTCTTCACCACTTTGACGCCGCCTTCCATGACCTGCGTGCGGCACTCGGTCTCGGCAAAGACCGTGCCCTTGCCGCGCCCACCGGCGTGGATCTGGCTTTTCACCACGACGACGGGCGAACCAAGCTCGCGCGCTGCGTTCTCGGCCTGTTCGGGCGTGGTGACGGGAATGCCGCGCAGAACGGGAACTCCGTGCTGGCGGAAGAGGGCTTTGCCCTGGTACTCGTGAATCTTCATGGGACGCAGACGGTCGGTGCGAGGAAGCCGAGGTCAACCCAGAGTCGGCGACATATATCAATCTGCTTGGTCAACATGGTTTGCTGACTGTAGAATTATGAAGACCATCGTTCGGTGCCTTCTTAACCCATCAGTCGGCTGCAACCGATGGTTCATGCATGGCATTAGATTGGCCTAAGCGCTGAACAGGCGTTGCGGTATGAGATTGGTTGTCACTCTGTCCCCCCCATGACCCTGGTTGTCGTTCCACTGGCCGAATCCGATCCGAATAAGCTGATCGAGCGCTGCTCCCAGGCCCGGGCGGCTGGTGCCGATGCGGTGGAGGTCCGTCTGGACCTAGCGCTGAAGGCTGGCGGGTCAGCGGAAGCAATCTTTTCATCGTTCGCCTGGTTATCCCTGCCCATCATCGTCACCATTCGCCACGCCAGCGAACAAGGTGCATGGAAGGGGGATGAGGGTGCTCGTCTCCACCTGTACGCCCGCGCCGACACTGCTGGTGCTGCCTGGGTCGATCGTGAGCTTGCTCACCACACGGTGCGTCCGTGGCGACCGACGCGGGCGAAGCTCATCCTCAGTCACCATGACTTCACCGGCATGGGCAAGGATCTGCCAGCAGTGGTGAGTGCCATGCGTGCTGCACGTGCTGACCTCTGCAAGATCGCCGTCACCGCGACTGACGCTGCTGACCTCGACCGCGTGCGCCAACTCATCGACGGCAAGGGTCCGGTTGCGGCCATGGCGATGGGTGAACACGGTGTGCCATCGCGCCTGTTGGCTGGAGTGTGGAATTCCGCCCTAACGTTTGCGCGTTTGCCTGGCGACGCCGGCAGCGCTGTTGGTCAGCCAGCAATCGATGAACTGATCAGCCTCTATCGCATCAAGCAGCAAACCACGGCGACGAAAGTCTATGGCGTCATCGGCTCGCCGATTGCGCACTCGCTCTCGCCACTCGTTCACAATGCGGCGTTTTCCGCGCATAAAATCAATGCTGTTTATGTGCCGTTTCTCGTTACCAATGCTCCTGCATTTTGGAAAACATGTGGTGACTGGATCCAAGGCTTGTCGATCACCATTCCGCACAAGCAGGCGCTCCAAGCACTCGTCGGTAGCCAAGATGACTTGGGCAAGCGCATCGGTGCGATGAATACGATCTATCGTAATGGTACCGCGACCGTCGGTGCGAATACCGACGCCGATGCGATCAGACGCTGCAGTGAACGTGCGCTTTGTGGGGAACTGCGCGGCAAAAAGGCGTTGGTGCTCGGAGCCGGTGGTGCTGGCCGTGCGGCCGTATGCGCGTTGCAAGACGCCGGTGCCGAAGTGGCGGTCGCCAATCGCACGTTGACTCGCGCTGAAGAACTTGCGCGTGAACTCGGTGGACTGCGTCTGGTCGCTTGGGAAGCCCTCGCCAAAGAGCGTTTCGATCTGTTGGTCAACATGACCTCGGTCGGACTCAAGGCGCCAACCGAAACGCCCTGGCCGCACAAACTACCAGAGTCCAGCGCGGTTTTCGACAGCGTCTATAATCCACTTGAAACCAAATTGATCGTTGATGCCAAGGCTGCCGGCTGCCGCGTGGTGCCTGGACTCGACATGTTCCTCGATCAGGCCTGTGCCCAATTCAAGCTGTGGACTAACCACGAAGCGCCAGCGGATGTGATGCGGGCGCTGTGTGTGCAGCGGCTAACGAAGTCGTAGTTTACGTATCAGATCGGTGCTGAGAAATTCCACGCTCCGGCACCAACAGCATAGACCGCGTGCGTCGTCGTCATGCGTAGATGACGTGCTCCGTCCGTGGTGACGGCGGCAGCACCCAGCGTGGTTGGCACATGGATTTCGGCGCTGCAATTTGGCGGAACTCCAGCGTGCAGATGGAAGCGGCCATTGTCGATCCACCAGCGAACAGCAACGGTGCCACGCAGTGATCGGTACGAGCAACTCGCGTGCTGGCAGTGTCCACCGGGAACCGGTCGGATGACGAGGCGTTGGAATGCGACGTCGTGATCAGCGCGATCAAGGCCACCAATGGCCGAGTACATCCATTCGCCGA
Organism: uncultured candidatus Brocadiaceae bacterium; assembly: GCA_964652775.1. Taxonomy (GTDB): domain Bacteria; phylum Planctomycetota; class UBA11346; order UBA11346; family UBA11346; genus UBA11346. Next base: position 65,373 of record CAZZAM010000016.1, read on the forward strand.
CGGCTCCAAATGCATAGTGGTTGTAGCTGTTCATGTTGCCGACGTTGACTGGGCCGGTTTCTGGCGTGTAGGTGTTCCAGCGTTCCCACATCGTTGTTGCGCCGTTCTTCACCGTGTAGAGCCAGCCGGGGAATGTCTCGCTGGTCAAAATGCGCCAAGCGACGTCGTCGCGGCCGCCTTGGGAGAGCGCAGGCAACAGACAATATGTGCCAAGAAATCCAGTATTGAGGTGCCAGCTATGGCGAGCAACCGAAGCTGTGAAGTGAGCCGTGGCGCGTGGCATCAGTGCAGCAGGAATAAGACCAGCGCGCATGGCACAGGCATAAGATGCTTGCGTGTCGCTGGTATGCACTCGGCCATCGGCATCAAGGTGCTTAGCCCGCCAGGCAGCCGCAATGGTTTCAAAACGGCGGTGGTGATGAGAGTGTTCTTCGGCACGACCAAGGGCTTGAGCCATCTCGGCCATCAGGCGATGCATCCAAGCATGATAGATCGGCCCTAAAACGTCGTTGGGTGTTTGTGGAGCAGGGCTAACCCAGTCGCCGAAACTCCAATCAATATTGAGATCATTGACGGCAGTGCGATCGCGTTGATCGAGGTAGTGACGCATGCCGCCCCATGCTTTGCGAACCGAGCCGAGATCGCCGTAGAGCCGCCATTGCCACCACGGAATAACCACGCCAGCGTCGGCCCAGCCGAAGCGACCTTTGTCAGTGAGGGCATGCGTTGGTGCAAAGTCAGGAAATGCGCCAGTTTCTGGATTCTGTGCATCAAGCATGTCATCGACATATTTACTGTAGAAAGCAGCGCAGTCAGCGTTGTGGACCGCCGTGCGGACGAAAACCTGTGTGTCGGCGGTCCAGCCCAGGCGTTCGTCACGCTGGGGACAGTCGGTTGGAATTGACAGGAAATTCCCGCGCTGACCCCAGCGGATGTTGGCTTGCAAGCGATTGAGCAACGGATTGTCGCAGGTGAACGTGCCGCGATCCGGCGTGTCGCTGCCGAACACGACGGCGGTGACCTGATCCATGGTCAAGCCACCGGGCAAACCACGGATTTCGACGTAACGGAAACCGTGGAAGGTGAAGGTGGGCAAGAAATCATCGTCACCACCGGAGCACACGTGTTCATCAATCGCCAAGGCACTGCGTAGATTTTCCGTCCATGGCTCGCCTTTGAGATCAAGCACCTCGGCATGACGAACGATCACTCGGGTGCCGCGTGGAGCACGCAAGCGCAGCCGTACCGCGCCGACGAGATTCTGACCGAAGTCGATGACGACACGGCCAGAGCCTTTTTCAGTTAGCGAACGCGCTGGGTACTCCATCAGCTTACGTACGGGTTCGTCGGGTTGGGCTTGTAGGCGTCCGGTTGGTGCAGCGGCAACGGTCGGCGCACGCCAGTTTCCGGCCGTGCACGTGAAATCGGTGATCTGACCTTCCATGAGATCGGCAAGACGTACGGGTCCGGTGCCGGCCTCCCATCCAGAGTCAGCAGTGGTAACAAGCGCACTGGTTCCATCGCTGTAGTCGATATGGAGCGCCAATTTCAGCGCTTTGTCGGCACCATACCAGCTACAACCGAACGGCGTTGCGAGGTGGCCACTCCACCAACCATCACCAACCGTGGCGCGCAGTTCAGTCTCACCGGAACTCAGCAGGGCAGTCACATCGTAGGTCTGATAGTGGATGCGCGCGCGGTAGTCGGTCCAACCTGGAGCCAAGACACGATCGCCAACGGGCTGACCAGCGAGGGTTAATTCATACGCCCCGCACGCCGTGGCGTAGATCCGAGCGCGACAAACTGGTTTGCTGATCTGCACGTTGCGCCGCAGGACCAGCGCGGGCAGCAGACGGTCAGCGCGGTTGCGATGATCGTCTGCCGGCCACGGCCCAGCGCCGAAGGCACCGGCATCGATGGTGGCGGCCCAGTCGGCAGCGTTGGCGTCATCCCAAATCGCCAGGTGAGCGTCTTTGGTCAGCGAGCGCCAACGCCACGCAGAAGATCCCGTCGCCAAACGTAAGGCGGTGCCATTCGCAAACTGGACCACGAGCAGACAAATGAAAGCGCTGTCGGGATATTGGAATGTTTTGATTGCAACGTGATTGGTTCCGGACTTCAACCACGGCATGACGTCGTAGGACATGACGCAGGAATGCGGCAGATTTGCGCAGCTATCCGGGCGCACGCCGTTCACCGACAGATAATTGGAAACACCACAGCCCCACGGTGATTTGTGGCCATCTCCGAACACATGCACGACGGCGCCAGTTATCTGCGTATCGGCAGGGATATCACAGCGCACGCCGTAGCAGGTAAGTTCAAGAGAATTGGTTGCCGATGGACGCACCCAGCGCGCACCAGCTAGAGCATGATGTTCATCGTCTGTGTGCGGTCGTGCTGACAGCCAGGCGCCTGCGAATCGTGCGCTATCGAGAAATGCGGTCTCGAACCAGGTGGATTCACTCCACGGACCGACGGTGCCTGATCCGTCCCACACGCGCACGCGCCAGAAGTAACGGGTGCGATCACCCAGGGCTTTTCCCGCGTAGGCAATGCTCATCTGTGCGTCGTCAGCGACACGACCGGAATCCCACAGGTCAGCCAATCCTGGCTGCGTTCCGACTTGGATGTTCCAGGCGGATTGCACTGCGTTGCGTCCACCATCGATCAGACCCCAACCGAACCGCGGAGTCGCTTGATCGATTCCGAGTGGTTCGTGACGGTATTCGGTGTGGAGGTCGATGGAGCGGAGGGGTGCGGTCATGGCGGCATCGTTGTCGGTTCTCGGGCGATCAGCAATCATCCGACTAGGTCCATCTACTAGCACGATATTGATCGGCCCGTGGTGGCATGATACTGGGTCCCGTGATCAATCGACTCAAAAATCACCCCTATGTCGTCACTAGCCTAGCACATCTGCTACCGACCCGGGGGCTGCCGCTATGCAGCAATCGCCCACGGCATGCCGATCCGTCGCCGTTTCATGATCATGACTTCATTGAAATCGCCGTTGTGCACGGTGGCACCGCCGTGCATCAAGGGATTCACGGCGAGCGTTCCATCGCCCGTGGTGACGTGATCATTCTCCACCCGGGGCAGTGGCATGGTTATGCGCGCTGCGGATCTATCGATCTGACCAATCTGTGTGCTCCAACGGCGCTGTTCACCCATGAACTCGCTTGGCTGGCTGCTGATCCACAAGTCGCTGCGCTCCTGCCAATTCGCGGCGCGGTGAACGGGCAGGAGGTTATTCATCTCAAGGCTAACGATGCGGCGATGGCTGCGCTTGAGCCTGCATGCACGCGCTTGCGTGAATTGGAATCCAAGCGTTCAGCGGTGCAGTCGCGGGCTGAGATCATCGCGCTGTTTGCGGGAGTGCTGGCACGTCTGGCGAGTCTGGCTGGCCGACGTCACCTGCGAACCAGCGACGATGATGATGTATTGGCGGTGGCGTCTGACCTGTCAGCGGATCTTGCCCGGCCGTGGAAGTTGGCCGAATTGGCACGCCGAGCTGGCATGACGCGCGAGCATCTCTGTCGCCGTTTTCGCCGTGTCCACGGCGTTTCTCCATTGGCGTGGCTGACTGCACGGCGCGCTGAACGCGCGGCAGTCATGTTGCTCTCGAGCGATGCGCCGGTGGCCGAGGTAGGTCGCCAGGTTGGCTGGGATGATCCCAATTATTGTGCCCGTCGATTTCGTGCTGCGTTTGGCCTGAATCCAGCCGCCTACCGCCGTCGGGCAGACTGAGGCCGTTGCCGACTTTGCATTCTGACGTCACCGCTATTCTCCGCTGCGCAATCACTCATCCCAACCAGCCTAGGGTTCCCTATGATCACCACGAAACATCTGGTCAGTTTTGTTCGTACGAGCCTGTGCATTGCTGTGCTGTCTCTCGCCTGCGCCGGCGAGGCAACGCCGCAACCGCAGCAAATTCAAATTCAGCCACCGAAGAGCGAGAGTGTGGTCCGTACGTTGGAACTTGATCAGAGCACTGGCGAGTTATCGCCGGACGGCCAAAAGTTAATGGCGAAGATGATCCAGGAGAACTGGCGGGCGGTCAGCATGACCAGCGTACAAATTGCCGGGGGAACCAGCAAGCTGGCTGTGTTGTTCACGCGCCCGATCCAGGCACCACCAGCTACGCCACCGGCTTCGACGACGCCACCAGCGCCGTCGCCGCAGGCTTCAGCTGATGCCGAGGCCGCCATCGCCAAGACACTGCTCGCGACGTTTACCGGTTCCGATCTGCAGACCACGGCAAGTGGACTGAAGTACCGCGTGATCCGACCAGGCATTGGTAAAAAGCCTGCATTGGTGGATTCAGTTCGTGTTCGCTATCTGGGCTGCAGAACCGATGGTCAGGTGTTTGACGCGTCAACCCGCCATGGTGGAACGTCAACCTTCGCTCTGAGTCAGGTCATCCCCGGATGGACAGAAGGACTGACCCTGATGGAAGAGGGCTCAGTCTGCCATTTTGTGATCAAGCCAGAACTTGCCTACGGCTCGCAGAACCGACCGGGCATTGGCGCGAATCAGACCTTATTGTTCGAAGTCGAATTACTGTCGGTACTGCCGGCGAAGTAATCGAGAATCAGTCCGAGTTGTTATCCACAGATTGCGCAGATTACGCAGATTTCGATTCGCAGGACATCGCGTCATCTCGCCGACGCTATTAATACTGGGTCTTCTCCCGATTGAGTGGGTGATTTGAGACAGGTTCAGAGCGGAATGATC
>CAZZAM010000017.1:0-69753 GCA_964652775.1 uncultured candidatus Brocadiaceae bacterium
TACCTGCGCTCTGAACCTGTCTCAAATCACCCACTCAATCGGGAGAAGACCCAGATTTGGAAGGCACGCGTGAGTTGGCCTTTCCGAGTGGGCATATTGGCATGTGTCGTTCTTGCGGCATGGATTGCATGGTACTGGGTTCCCAAGTGGGCACCGGATTGGACGGTTCGTCATTCTCCATGGATCATGCCGGCGCTTAGAGCTAGTTTATACTAAGATGTAGATACTCAGGAGTATGAGCGCCCAAGAGAGATTTTCTGTCGCCGTATTGTTTTAGAATGGGGATCATTAGCTGTTCCGACGCTTGCTGAGGCTCTTTTAGATCCTGACGTCAAGATGCGACTTCATGCAACGGAAGCTTTGGGGCTTTGTAATGATCGGTCTGCCGTAGAGCAGTTGTTTAGAGCATTGAAAGACAGTGATTATTATGTCCAAGAAGCAGCCACCTGTGGGCTCTTGGATCTGAAACGATTCCTCTCAAGCGAAGAGCTTGCTGCTGTAGAGTCATGGAAAAAGGGTCGATTTTAGCCCAGTTGTCATGGGGTTTAGCCCATTTTTTCTCCACTTCCCAAGCCAAGTATGCCCACATGATGTCGCCCCGCACCCAAGGACTCGTCATGGACAAGGCAACGCTCAAGAGCCGTCTCAATTCCTTCACCGTCGAGACCCCGTCGTGGGGCTTGGCCAATAGCGGCACGCGCTTCGGCACGTTCCGTCAGCCGTGGGCGGCGAAGAGTTTGGACGAGAAGCTCGCTGATGCTGGTCAGGTGCAGAAGTTCACCGGCATCTGCCCGCGCGTTGCGCTGCACATTCCGTGGGACATGTCCGACAACTGGGGTTCGGTGCAGGCGATGGCGAAAGCCAACGGCGTGCAGATCGGCGCGATCAACCCAAACGTGTTCCAGGACGAGGTCTATCAGTTCGGCTCGATCTGTAACACCGACGCCGCTGTGCGTCAGAAGGCGATCGCGCACCACATCGAGTGCATCGAGATCGCCAAGGCGACCGGCTCGAACGCGATCAGTCTGTGGTACGCTGACGGCACCAACTATCCCGGCCAGGCCAACATGCGCGCGCGCAAGCAGCGCATGTACGAGAGTCTCAAGGCGGTGTACGCCAAGCTCCCGCCCGGCATGAAAATGCTGGTTGAATACAAGTGCTTTGAACCGGCGTTCTATCACACCGACATTCAGGACTGGGGTTCGTCGCTGCTGCTCTGTCAGAAGCTTGGCCCGCAGGCGCAGGTGTTGGTTGATACCGGTCACCATCTCCCCGGCTGCAACATCGAGCACATCGTAGCGATCTTGCTCGATGAAGGTCGCCTCGGTGGATTCCACTTCAACGATCGCAAGTACGCCGATGACGATCTCACGGTCGGTGCGATCAATCCCTATCAGTTGTTCCTGATCTTCTGCGAGCTGATCGCTGGCGAAGAGGATCCGTCCCAGGTCGTGTCGCAGTGCGCCAAGGCCTGTGCCTACATGTTCGACCAGTGCCCGAATCACAAGCCGACGATCGAAAGCGTGATCCAGTCAGCCGTCTGCGTTCAGGAGACCTGGGCCAAGGCCCTGCTGGTCGATCGCGCCGCACTGAAGAAGTCGCAGGACATCCACGATCTGACCATGTGCGAAGAGATCCTGAAGGACGCGTACAACACCGACGTCCGCCCAATCCTCGCCGAGTGGCGCCAGGAACGCGGCATTGATCCGAATCCGATGGCCGCTTTCCGCCGTTCGGGCTATCTCAAGAAGGTCGCCGAAGAGCGCATCAAGAAGCGCGCGGGTCAGGGCGGCGCGACCGGCGCGTTTGGCTGAACCTGGGAACGCCACGCTCCAGCGTGGCTCGAAAAGAAAAACAGGCGGGAGAATTTTCTCCCGCCTGTTTTGTTTTTGTGGCTGGTCGCTGGTCAGCAGGTCGCCAGCAGCCAGCAGCCAGCAGCCAGCAAAACCGTGGGTGGCTTCCTTGCAAGCCCCCAGCGTCCGGATCGTGCTCGCCGTCAAGGCGAACCGCTGCGCGGCGCCGACGACGGCGGCCTTGACAGCTGTGCGCGGTCCGGTCTTGGGGGCTCACAAGGAACCCCACATGGCACGTTTCACCAATCTCCAAGTTTGGCATCAGGCCAGACAGCTGATCAAAATGGTTTCGATTATGACGGCGGACATGCGAACCGAAGGCGATCTCAAATCACAGATACGTCGGGCGGCAATATCTGTCGCGAGTAACATAGCTGAAGGATCTGAACGTGGATCTGACCGCGACTTCTCGCGGTTCCTCGCCATTGCTAACGCATCAGCAGCCGAGGTCGAGGCGCAGGCGATTATTGCAGGGGACTGCGGTTGTCTGAGCGACCAGCAAGCGGCGTCGATTGCTGATCAGGCGCGGATCGTGGGACGGATGCTCAATCGGCTGATGGCTCGACTGGCTGGCAGCGGGTAGCTGGCGACTGGCGGCTGGCTACTCGCTGCCAGCTACCGGCGATCGATGCGCACAAAAACAAACAGCCGACAGTGCAAAGCACCGTCGGCTGTTCATCGACTGATGGTTGAGATCAGCGAGTTAGCGAGGACCGCGGTAGCCACCGCCGCCGCCGCCGCCATCACGACCGCCGCCGCCTCCACCGCCGCCGCCTTCACGACGACCGAAGCCGCCTGGACGGCCGCCGCCTCCACCGCCTCCGCCGCCAGCTGGACGCGGCTCGGACTTGCGCACGGTCAGCGCACGGCCGCCGTTGTCCTGGCCGTTGAGAGCCTGGATGGCAGCCTGGGCCGAAGCTTCGTCTCCCATCGTAATAAAGCCGAATCCGCGTGAGCGGCCGGTTTCGCGGTCAGTTACGACCTTTGCGCGCACAACAGTGCCATGCGCGGCGAACAGGTTGGTGAGAGCCTCGTCGTTAATCGACCAGGGCAGGTTGCCTACGTAGAGTTCCAAGGAATCCTCGATGCGGCTGCGCGTTATGGCAGCGGGTTCGCGGGGAAGTGTGCAAGGCGGAGCGCAGAGGGAAGCGATTTTATGCGACGGCCGTTCAGTGGCTTGATGGAGGATATCCGCGTTTTGACGCCATCGCGTCGCACCTTGGTGCTCTCGCCGTCAGCATGAGCAACCAGAGTGCACACCAAGGTGCCGAAGAGAACCAGCGAAACTTAAGCGTGGATAAGCTGCCGTCGTCAGGCTCGGTACTCAGTGCTGGCGGGTACGTGGGCGGCCGCGCCGTAATAAATTAAGTCTATTACCAGCAATGCGTTAAGATGAAAACAAGGGCGTATCTTCGCGTCTCAAACGCATTTAAAGCGTTCGAACGGCTCCAGGCAGATCCGGCAGCGATAGAGCGCCTTGCATGGCGTGGAGCCGTGTTCACTGATCCGTTCGCTGTCTGCTCCATCGCAGCGCGGACAGGCAACAGGCTTCGAACTATCAGCCGCGCCGGCTCTGCGGCCTGGAGGTGCGATGCCATGTACTTTGAGTTTGGTGCGCGCTGCATCGCTCATCCAGTCCGTCGTCCACGCTGGTGCGAGGACTGTGTGCACAGTCGCGGCGGCGAAGCCTTCACTCCGCAATGCATCGATGATATCGTGCTCGATAATCTGCATCGCCGGGCAAGCGGTGAAGGTCGGCGTGATGGTGACCTGCACGCCAACGTCTGTCACCGCAACGCTGCGCACGATGCCCAGTTCAACCACCGACAACATCGGCAACTCAGGATCGGGAACGTTAGCGAGAGCACGCCATGCATCGGCGTCGGTGAGCGTGCGTACCGTCATTGGTATTTACCAGGACGAGCCAGGGTACGAGCGTGCGACGATCTGCATTTCGGCGAGCAGATAGCCGAGTTGTTCGGTGTGCTTGCCAATTGGACCGCCGCTGAACATGTGGACGTCAGCGCGTGGAATCGTGATTTTCGCGGCAGACAGTGTGTTCGTGACCAGCGTCGACCAGACTGGTTGCAGCCGTTCGGGGTGCGGAATCAGCTTGCGCTCAATCAACGCGGCGTCGCCGGGCCAAAGTTGGAATAATTCACCGGTGTATGGCCAGAGATCGTCGATGGCATCTTGCAGGCGGCGACGACTTTCCTCGGTACCGTCACCGAGACGCAGCATCCACTCACGGCAATGGCGCAAATGATAAGCGACTTCCTTCGAGAACTTTTCCGCTGCTGCAGCCAAGGCGGGATCCGTGCTCTTGGACAACTCGTCGTAGAGCGCAGCGGCCCATGCAGAGAACAAGAATTGCCGCGCCATGGTTTGCGCAAAGTCACCGTTGCGTTGTTCGGCCAACAGTATGTTGCGGAAATCAATCGCTTCACGGAAGTATGCGAGATCGTCTTCGCTGCGGTTCGTGCCGTCGGCCTGTCCAGCCAAACGCAGGAGGACACTGGCGTGGCCGATGCAATCAAGCGCGATGTTGGTCATCGCGATGTCTTCCTCGAGCATCGGGCCGTGCCCGCACCATGCGGACAGGCGATGGCCGATGACGAGATGACTGTCACCGAGGCGCAGTAGATAGTTCGCGAAGTCGGCGTCGCGGGTCGCGGTCAACTCGGTCATGACTTCTTCTTCTCGTCGGTGGTGCCGGCGTAGGCTTGCGGCAGTCGATAAATTTTATCATTGGCAGGATCGAAGAACGACGCTTGGTCACTTGGTGCTGACGCGCGAATGGCGGTAATCGGCACTACCCACATGCTGATCGGTGCGCCGCGGCGAGCGAACACATCGCGCGCGTTTTGCAGTGCCATTTCGGCATCGTACGCATGGACGTTGCCGACGTGTTTGTGTGGTTCGCCGGATTTTTCCTGAACAAATACTTCCCAGACGTCGCCGGGGGCCTGTTTGGAAGCGGTCATGCTGACTCCGATTGGTGCTTGGCGGCGTAGGCGACAGCGGCATCGCGAACCCAGGCGCCATCTTCGTGGGCTTTCAGTCGAGCGCGCAAACGATCTTTATTGCAAGGACCGTTGCCGTTGATCACTGCGGTGAATTCCTTCCAGTCGATTGGTCCGATCGACCAATGCTTGCTCGCTTCGTCGAAGCGCAGTGCCGGATCGGGAATGCTCAGGTCGAGACGGTGGGCCTGCACGACGGTCTGATCAACCCACGATTGGCGGAGTTCATCGTTGCCCTTCAGCTTCACCTTCCAGCGCGTCAGTTCGGCACTGTTGGGCGACAGCTCTTCGGGTGGTCCAAACATCATCAGCGATGGCCACCACCAGCGATTCAGTGCGTCCTGGGCCATGGCCTTCTGCGCAGCGGTGCCACGGGCAAGCACGGTGACCATCTCGTAGCCTTGGCGGAAATGAAAACTTTCCTCCTTGCAGATGCGGATCATTGCGCGCGCGTATGGCCCATATGAGCACTTCGCCAGCATCGTCTGATTGACGATCGCTGCGCCATCGACCAGCCAACCGATCATGCCGATGTCGGCCCAAGTCAGGGTCGGATAGTTGAAGATGTTCGAATACTTGGCCTTGCCGAGGTGGAGTTGATCAACGAGTTCGGTGCGCGTAGTCCCCAATGTTTCAGCGGCGCTGTACAGATAGAGTCCGTGACCGGCCTCGTCCTGCACTTTCGCAAGCAAACCAATTTTACGACGCAGACTTGGCGCACGCGTGATCCAATTCGCCTCTGGCAACATGCCGACGATCTCGGAATGCGCGTGCTGCGACATCATGCGGGTTAATTGCCGGCGATAGCGATCCGGCATCGAGTCTTTGGGCTCGATCTTGTCACCGGTAGCGACGCGGGTTTCGAATGCCTCGTCCAGTTTTTCGTTCGTTGCGTTTACCATGATGGGTCAGCTCCGTTTGGCGGCGGCGATTGCAGCCGCTGCTGGTGGGGTGACAACGAGTTCGCCGCTGATGCGCGCGCGGGCTTCGAGCAATTGAGGCCAATGATCAGTGCCTTCCCAAAGAACTGCCTTCAGTCGAGCCATCGCCTCGGGACTGAAACTGGCGAGTTTCTGCGCTCGTGCAGAGATGGCTTGATCAAGTTCGGCAACGGTTTTGAAAATGTCGGCGTAGAGACCGCGATCCCGAGCCCACGTCGCATCGCGCCAGTCGGCTTCGATCGCCAGTTGGCCGTAGGCTGCGGTGCCGACTCGACGCTCGACCACCGGTCCGATAACGAATGGTCCGATGCCGAGGGCCAGTTCGCTGAGGCGAATCCGCGCCTGGTCGGTTGCGTACGCGTAATCGCACGCCGCAACCAAGCCAACACCGCCGCCGATAGCTGAGCCGTGAACGCGCGCGATAATGAATTTCGGGCAGGCGCGCATGGCGAGAATAACCCGGGCAAAGCCAAGGAAAAATGCGGTACCGCTTGAGGTACTAGTGACCGCCAGCAATTCATCGAACGACGCACCGGCGCAGAACGGGCCATCGCCGCCGCTACGCAGAATGATGACGCGAACGTTGGGGTCACGGCCTAACGCGGTGACGGACTCAGCTAGCTGCGCGAGAACAGTTGCTGGCAACGAGTTTTTCTTCTCGGTGGCGAACGTAATCGTGCCGACGCCGTTGCTGACGGTGCTGGTGACGCTCATCTAGGGATTCCAGTTCAAGGCAACCGCAGAGGCGCAGAGGCCGCTGAGGACGCAGAGGTCGACATGGGTGACGGCAGACAAACGGACTGAGGTGTGCTGATCGGGTAAGGATCTCCTCTGCGATCTCCGCGGCCTCTGCGCCTCTGCGGTTGCCTTGGAGTTCATAGAGTGTCCACCGGTTTGCAGGCAACCAGGGTCAGGATGGTATAGACCGCGACGGTTTCGTTGGCTTGGTTGGTGACTTCGACATCCCAGGCAACGACACCGCGCGGTGATTCGTTTTCACGTGGATTCTGCTTTGTCTTCTGTTTGCAGACCAACGACGCGCGGATGGTGTCGCCGATGAACACCGGTTTGGTAAAGCGCAGGTTTTCCAGTCCGTAGTTCGCCAACACCGGGCCTGGGGCCGGATCGACGAACAGCCCAGCCGCTGCCGACAGTACAAAATAACCGTGCGCGACGCGCTGGCCGAACATCGAAGCGCGCGCTGCGGCCTCATCCATGTGAGCGTAGAAGTGATCACCGCTGATGGCCGCGAAGTTGACAACGTCAGCCTCGGTGACCGTGCGGCTCTTGGTGAGCAGTGCGTCGCCAATCGCGAGTTCTTCGAAGTATTTGCGGAACGGATGAACGCGGTCTTCGTGTTTGGTTGCGCCTTTGAGCCACTGGCCACAGATCGCGCTGAGCGTTGCTGGTGAGGACTGGATCGCCGTCCGCTGCATATAGTGCATGACTGCGCGCATGCCGCCGAGTTCTTCGCCGCCGCCAGCGCGACCGGGTCCGCCGTGAACGAGGCCCGGCATCGGTGAGCCGTGTCCGGTTGATTCAGCGGCGCAGGTCCGATTCACGACCAGCATGCGGCCGTGGAATGGCGCGCAGCCGAGGACGACGGTGCGTGCGGTGGCATTGTCGTTGGTGAACAGCGAGCCAACGAGGCTGCCACGACCGAGGCGCGCAATCTCAATCGCGCCCTCAACCGTGTTGTAGGGCATCAGCGTACTGACCGGACCGAATGGTTCGATGTCGTGGGCGAGGCGACGCTTCAGTGGTTCATCGCAGCGCAGTAGCAAGCTCGGAAAGTACGCGCCCGTACTGCGATCACCGGCGACGACGTTGAAGTTGTCGGGATCACCGTGGACCAGGGTGCATTCGCTACGCAGCTTGGTGACGCTGGCACGGAGCTCGTCGACCTGCTCTTTATTGACCAACGGGCCCATGCGCACGCCATCGAGAGACGGATCGCCGAGGGTGGATTTGCTGAGTTGCTGTTTCAGTGCACTTGCAACGTCGTCGGCCAAGCGTGCGGGCACGATGGCGCGGCGAATGGCGGTGCATTTCTGCCCAGCTTTTACCGTCATTTCACGGGCAACTTCCTTGATGAACAAGGTGAACTCATCAGTCCCTGGTACCGCGTCGGGACCAAGGATGCAGCAATTCAGGCTATCCGACTCCATGTTGAAGCGGATCGACTCACGCATGATCACTGGATGTTGTTTGAGCTTCAATCCAGTCGAAGCCGAGCCAGTGAAGGTGACGATGTCCTGGCAGGTGAGTGAATCGAACAGCTTGCCGACGCTGCCGCAGATGATCTGCAACGAACCTTCAGGTAGGATGCCTGAGGCGATGATCATGCGCGCCAGGCGTTCGGCGAGGTAGGCCGTGGCGGTTGCTGGTTTGGCAATTGTCGGCATGCCAGCGATGAAGGTTGGCGCGAGTTTCTCGAGCAGGCCCCAGCAGGGAAAGTTGAACGCGTTGATGTGGACGGCGACGCCGGTGAGGGGGACGCAGATGTGGTGACCAGCGAATGTGCCAGTTTTTGACAGTGATTCGAGGTTGCCGTCGATGACGAAGGATTCGTCGGGCAGCTCTTTGCGTGCTTTGCTGGCGTAGCTGAACAGGGTGCCGATGCCTCCTTCGATATCGATCCACGAATCCATTTTGGTTGCACCGGTTGCCGCCGACAGGGCGTACAATTCGTCCTTGCGCTCCATCAGATATTTGGCGAGCGCCTTGAGCATGCGCGCCCGCGTGTGGATCGTCAGCGCACGCAGCTTGGGATTGGCAACGCGATGTCCGTAATCGAGCATCTGCGCAACCGCGAGTCCGTCCGCCGAGACACGGGCAACCGGCGCACCGGTCACAGCGTGCACGACCTCGACCCCATCGCTGGTGCCATCGACCCAGGTTCCGTAGGCGTAACTTTGTAATTTCACAGGCTGGATCATGCGGATTCCATCGCTCTTACGCTACGCGTTCAATGATACACGCCAAGCCCTGCCCGACACCCACGCACATCGTGCAGAGGGCGTAGCGCTGCTGGCGTTGCTCTAGTTCATGCACCGCAGTCAGCAGCAGACGTGCGCCAGACATGCCCAGCGGGTGACCGAGGGCGATTGCGCCGCCATTGGGGTTCACTCGCGGATCGGTGTCGGCAAGGCCAAGCTCACGCAGACACGCGAGACTTTGTGCGGCGAAGGCTTCGTTGAGTTCGATGACATCCATCTGTGCCAGCGTCAGCCCGGCCTTAGCGAGCGCTGCCTTCGTCGCCGGTACCGGGCCCATGCCCATGATGCGTGGCTCGACACCAGCAGAGGCTGCGGTGACGATCCGTGCGCGACGGCGCAAGCCGTTGGCGACAGCGGCGCGTTCAGAGGCGATGAGGAGCGCACATGCGCCGTCATTGATGCCCGAAGAATTTCCGGCAGTTACTGAGCCACCTTGGCGGAACGCTGGCTTAAGTTTGGTCAGCGATTCGATCGTCGTGTCAGCACGAATGAATTCATCCTGAGCGAACGATAGTGACGGGCCTTTCCGTTGTGGAATATCGACGGCGACGATTTCGGATGCCAGACGTCCACGCGATTGCGCGGTTGCGGCTTTGCGCTGTGAGGCAACCGCGAACGCATCCATGTCGGCGCGCGAAATCTTGAACTGTTCGGCAACGTTCTCGGCGGTCTCGCCCATCGCGTCGATACCGTAGAGCTCTTTCATTTTGGGATTGACGAAGCGCCAACCGATTGAGGTGTCGAATAGTTGCATATCACGCGCGAATGGCTCGGCATTCTTCGATAAGACGTACGGCGCACGGGTCATGCTTTCGGCACCGCCAGCGATGGCGAGGTCCCATTCGCCAGTAGCGATAGCGCGCGCCGCCAGGACTACCGCGTTCATGCCTGATGAGCACAAACTGTTGACTGTTGTACCGGGGACGGTGATCGGCAGTCCAGCCAGCAACGCCACCATGCGTGCAAGATTGCGGTTGTCTTCACCGGCCTGATTGGCATTGCCGAGGACGACCTCGTCGATGCGCGCTGGATCCAGTTTCGAATGCCGTGCCAGCAGAGCGCGGATGACGTGTGCGCTGAGATCATCAATCCGTATGGAGGACAACGATCCGCCATGCTTGGCGATCGGCGAGCGGATTCCATCGCAGATAAAGGCGTTGGTCATTTGCCCGTGCTCCGTTGGGATTCACCAAGGCAACCGCAGAGGCGCAGAGGCCGCGGAGGTCGCTGAGGGGAAGGGTTTGTGAATTCCGTCCAACTGGCGTTAGCTGACATGAGGGTCTGTTCAAGCCAGGTCCAACTCTCTGCGTCCTCCGCGGCCTCTGCGCCTCTGCGGTTGCCTTGCAATGAGAGGACGTGTGAATGGCTGGTCATGGCTTGGTGCTGGATTCGCCGGGAATGTGTTCGACCTCGAGCTTATACAGCGCGCCACGAACGAAGGCGACTTGGACTCCATGCTGATTCGTGACGGTGACGCCATAGACGGCAATGCGATTGCCGTTGCTGAGTTCCTGAGTGGTCGCTGTCAGGACGTCGTTTTCGTGGATGGCTTTGGTTAGCGACACGTTGCCCTCCATCGTCATGGCCAGGCGGCCGTACGAATTCGCCGCAAAACCAAGTGCTGTATCTGCGAGCGAGAACGTGATGCCACCATGGCAGGAACCGAAACCGTTGAGCATATCCTTGCGGACGGTGAGCTGAAGTACCACACGGCCTGGCGAGACCTCGACAACCTTGACGCCCATCCAGCGGCTGAAGGTGTCTTTGGTGGCCATCAGATCGACGACACGATTCGCCAATGGTTGCGATTTAGACATGAAAGCGTCCTCCGGTTCGAGCCATGCGTTTGAGCAGCACGTGTGGGCGGTAGCGATCCTCGCCGTACTCACTCTGGAGCGCGGCCAGGTGTTCTACGACGTTGGCGATGCCAAGTTCATCGGCCCATTGCAGCAATCCTTTGGGATAGCTGACGCCTTTGGTCATGGCTAATTCAATATCGGCGACGCTAGCGATGCCGCAGTGGACGGCGTCGGCGGCTTCATTGATGAGCATGCAGAGCACACGCTGCAGAATGGTTTGCCCCAGCGCTTGGTCCTGACGTGGCGACGGTTTTGCTGCCTCATTCCGGTAATCGTAGAATCCGCTGCCGGTTTTGCGGCCAAAGCGTTTGGCTTCGACCAAGCGCTTCTGAATGACTGATGGTTTGAAGCGCGGATCGAAATAGAAGGCGGCAAAAATAGTTTCGGTCACTTGGTAATTGATGTCGTTGCCAATCAGATCCATCAGTTCGAACGGCCCCATGCGGAAGCCGCCGAGATCGCGCATGGCCCAGTCGATGGTTGCACTGTCGGCAACACCTTCTTCGAGCAGACGCAGGGCTTCGCCGTAGAACGGCCGCGCGATGCGGTTGACGATGAAACCGGGCGTGTCCTTGGCGATGACGACGATCTTGCCACAGGATTCAACGAGTGCGCGCGTCGCTGCGACCACAGTGGCGTCGGTGCCGAGTCCGGGAACGACCTCGACCAACGGCAGCAAGTGCGCTGGGTTGAAGAAGTGCGCGCCGATGACCCGCTGCGGATGGGCGCAGTCGGCCGCGATAGCAGCTATTGACAGCGATGACGTGTTGGTCGCCAAGATGCAATCAGCCGCCACGACGTGTTCGAGTTGAAGAAACGCTGCGCGCTTGGCGTCGAGTTGCTCGGTGATCGCTTCGATCACGCATGAGCAGTCGCCATACGATGCTATGTCCGTCGTCGTGGTGACGCGCGCGGTCAGCGCTGATCCGGCTTCCTGACTGAGTCGACCTTTGTCGATCAGTGCGCGAACATTTTTGTCGAGCTGACTTCGTGCGCGCGCCAATGCCGCCGTGTCGGCGTCAACCAGCACGACACTATGGCCGGCGCTGGCTGCAACCTGGGCAATGCCGACGCCCATGGTGCCCGAGCCGAGGACTCCGATGCGCGAGGGCGTGGCCATTAGCGTCCAACGAACGCGGCTGGGCGTTTGGCGAGGAATGCGGCAACGCCTTCACGGTAATCAGCTGTGGCACCGGCTTGCCCCTGCAGTTGGGCTTCGAGCGCCAGTTGTTCATCGAGAGTGTTGGTCAGTGACGCATTGAGTGCGCGCTTGATCAGTCCCAGCCCCGTGGTGGGTTGGGTTGCCAAGTGCGTCGCCAGTTTCTGCGCCTCAGTCATGACACTCTCGACAGGAACGACCTGGTGAATGAGTCCAATCGATTGCGCCGTCGTGGCGTCGATCCGATCGCCAAGCATCATCATCGCGCTCGCCCGGGCCAGCCCCACCAGGCGCGGCAGCATAAAGGTGCCACCGCTGTCGGGGACGAGACCAACCTTGGAGAAAGACTGCACGAAAGACGCTTTATCAGCGGCGATCACGATATCGCAGGCAAGCGCGAGATTTGCCCCGGCACCAGCGGCGATGCCATTCACGGCGGCGACGATGGGTTTCTCGATCGTGCGCAGCGAACGGATGATGGGCGAGTAGCACTCGCGCACGATCGGTGCGAGGTCGGTCGCCACCGCGCCATCAGCGCCGATCAGCGACGCCAGATCCTGACCGGCGCAAAATCCGCGTCCCGCACCAGTCAGCAGCAATGCACGGAGCGAGGCCTCGTCGCGGAAGGTACTCAGCGCGTGTTGGATCTCTTCGGCCATCAGCCGATTGAGACTATTGAGAACTTCCGGACGGTTGAGCGTGAGGGTGAGGACGCCGCTGCTCGTGGTGACGGTGATGTGGCGATAGTCCATGGAGTTTACCGCCAGGTCTCAAGCAGGCTGGTGAGCCGACATAGGTACGCGTTCGACGTGGTCGCGTCGAGCACGCGATGGTCGAGGGTCAGCGTGATGTAGGCCATCGGTCGGATCGCCAGCACATCGCTGCCGCCGGATTCGATGACCACGGCGCGCTTTTGCACTTTCCCGATTCCAAGAATAGCTGAGTGCGGCTGATGGATGATCGGCGTCGCGATCAAACTGCCGGCAACGCCGTGATTGGTGATGGCAAACGTGCTGCCGCGACATTCGGCTGGCGTTAGTAGGCCATGGCGCGCCTTCTCGGACAAACCATTGATCGCTGCTGCTGTTGCCGAGAGATCCAGGTTCTGCGCTTGGCGAATCACCGGTACCAGCAGGCCTTTTTTCACTGCGACGACGACGCCGATGTCGGCATCGGTGAACATTTCGAGCGCGTCATCATGGAAGCGACTGTTTACTTCCGGTACATCAGCCATCGCCCGGGCCGCCGCGTGGACGACGTAGGCGGTGAGGGTCAAGCGAATGCCCCGGGATTGGAATTCTTGTTTGTTCGCATTGCGATGCGCGATGACGTTCGAGAAATCGACTTCATGGATTGCGGTGACGTGCGGAGCCAGGCTGACGCTCTTGACCATGTGTGCGGCGATCGCGCGTTGCATCGTGCTGTGTGGCACCATGCGCCCGTGCGTCGCAGTCTCGCCCGGTCCAGCGACGACGGTCCTTGTCGCAAGATATTTTTGAACGTCTTCAACCGTGACCCGTCCACCGCGTCCGCTGCCATGCACTTCGGTCGGCAATATGCCGTGTTCTTTCATCATGCGGCGTACGGCGGGCGTGAGTTCGCCGGCACCGGCATCGGTGGCTGTCGCGGCAACGGCAGTTGCCACTGGCGGTCGTGATTCGCTGGCGATCGAGCCGGCGGTAATCTGGCCAAGTACATCCAATGGGCCGACGGTATCGCCTTTGTTCTTCGCAATCGCACTCAACACGCCGTCGGCTGGCGAGGGGATTTCAATCGTCGTCTTGTCGGTGTCGATTTCGAGCAACGGCTCGTTCTTCTTCACCGTCTGGCCGATGGCGATGAACCAGCGTCCGACCACATTCTTGGTGCCTTCGGAGCTGGATTCGGGAAAGATGACAGGCGTGGTTGCGGTCATAGAGCCTTTGTGGGATCAGAATCCGACCAGATCGATCAGGGCGTTGGCGATGAGTTCAACACTGGGCAGGGTCGCATCAAGCAGCGCAAGATCGTGCGGTAGTGGGATGTCAGGCGGCGCGAGTCGGCGGATCGGCGCATCCAGACTGAGCAGGGCTTCCTGTGCGATGATGGCAGCGACTTCAGCGCCAAAGCCCGCGGTCAGCGTATCTTCGTGAACGATC
The DNA here is from genome assembly GCA_964652775.1 of uncultured candidatus Brocadiaceae bacterium. Lineage (GTDB taxonomy): Bacteria > Planctomycetota > UBA11346 > UBA11346 > UBA11346 > UBA11346. The sequence goes on from CAZZAM010000017.1 coordinate 13,973, forward strand.
AGGCAGCGTCGCGTTTTGGCGACCGATTCGAGTACGGTGGTGCGATCCCACGGCGATAGCGTGCGCAGGTCGATGACCTCGATGGAGAGCCCACAACGCTCGGCGGCCTGCTCACAGCGACTTACCATCAGTCCCCAACTGACCACGGTGGCGGCTTTCCCTTCGCGGCGAATGCACGCCTTTCCGAAGGGTAGCGCGAACGCATCACCCGGATACGGACGACGAGCGGACACATCATCGAGCAACAAACGCTGTTCGAAAAATATCGTCGGATCATTGCCACGCATCGCGCTGCGCAGCAGGCCGACGGCATCTTCGGCGTTTGATGGATACGCCACGCGCCAACCGACGGCGTGCGCCCACATCACTTCGTTGCTGACGCTGTGCCAGGGATCGCCGCATTTCGATGCGCCGCAGGGAATGCGGACGACGATCGGTGCCGCAAAACGATTGGTGGTGCGCCAGCGCACGGTGCCGCAATTGTTCAACTGTTCGGTAGCCGGATCCGCGTACTTGCGGAACTGGATCTCGGCCACCGGCATCAGGCCGGCCATCGCGAGGCCGATTGCGCTGCCGATGATGCCTTCTTCGGAGAGGCTCGTATCAAATACGCGGTCTGCACCGAACTGATCTTGCAGTCCCATCGTTGCAGCATGGACGCCGCCCTTGCGACCGACGTCTTCACCGAAAACCAAGAGCTTGTCGTTGGTTTTGAGCTCATGCGCCAGTGTGCGGCGAATTGCGGTGAGCATGTTGATGCGCGATGGTTCCGGTTCTGGCTGCGCGCTAGACGTGGGGAAAACGTGGCCTTCGACCGCTACGCCGCCTTGCTGTGCGAGTTCCGATGAGCCATCGGGTTTGGTTTCAGCGAAGACGTAGCGACGCAGCGACTCGGGATTGGGCGGGGCGCGTTTCAGTGCGCGTTCCAATGCGGCATTGACCTCGTCGTGAACTGACCGTTCAAGTGCCTGCCACTGCGACTCGCTGAAATGCGTGGGAACCAGATGCTGCTTCAGCTTGATCAGTGGGTCGCGCTCGCGTTCTGCGGCCACCGCTTCGGCAGGCTTGTACGCTTGCGTGTCCTGTCCCGAATGCCCGCATAGGCGCGGTACGGTGAGACGGATCAGCGCAGGTCCACGGTGCGAGCGGACATAGTCAACCGCCGTACGCAATTTGCGTGCAGCATCAACCGGATCGGTGCCATCGCCCTCGATGATGAACAAGTCGGTAAATGCAGCGAGATTGCGCGCGATGTTGCCGCCCGGCGTTTGCCGATGGCTGGGCACCGACAATGAGTAACCGTTATCCTCAATCGAAAACAGGTATGGCAGTTTCAACGTGGTCACGGTGTTGAGTGCGGCCCAGAATCCGTTGGTCGCAGTTGATCCGTCACCGCCCAATGCGACTGCGATGGATTGCTGATAACGGACATCGCCCATGACGCGCGACCGATGATCGATCGCCCGTGCCCAACCGACAGTGGGAGTGAACTGAGCGCCGACATCACCTGCCATTGGCAGAATCGTGGCAGCTCCACGCGAAGGCAGGTTGCAGACCGCGCCGATGTCGCGTCCGTCGCTGTAGCCGGCCGAACGTGCGAGGGCCGAGGCTAGCGCGTCTTCGCTACTCAGGCCCAGGCTGAGTAGGAGTGGGCGCGAACGGTAGTAGCCGCAAGCCGCATCGCGTGCATTGGTCAGCAGCGATCCGAGCAGGATCTGTACCAACTCATGTCCCCGCGCTGAGAACTGGTAGAACATCAACCCCTTGGGCAGGAGTTGTTGCTCTTCCATGTCATCTAAAGCCCGTGAGGTCAGAACGAGACGCGCGATGCGCGACCAGTCGATCTGCGGTTCAGCACCGATACCAATTGGCTCCTGATTGGAGCTCATTCCGGACCTCGTAGGTAGGGCCGGACGCTATCTCATGCACCATGATGTAAAGGCGGGTTGAATTAAACCCACACACGAAAAACCAGCTGAAAAAACACGGGTAACGATGAGCCATTCAGCGTGACCAGGATGGCTATGCGGATCACGGGTCACTGATACACGTCCTTGCGTTATCGGTCCATGCTGGGGCCGTGCGGCGTCGGGCAGGCGAAGGTTCGCGGTTCGGTGGTGCAGACCCTGTTTAATGTGTAGTTGTACCGTATTTCAGAGGTTTCTTTCTCAGCGTATCCCACAACACGAACAACAGATGCTGCATAGAGTCTGGATTTTTCGCTGTTTATAATGTGCGTGGAGCAACAAACCATGCACGCACAGCTTCAAGCCCCGCCCGATGGCGTCCACGCTCTTCCACCACGTTCAGCCTGGAGCAGCGAGGCGCGCGCGTACCGCGATTTCTACGCCATGGTGCCGGGCGCTCCGCTGATCCGCCGCGAGTTTGGCCTCGGGTATTGCATCGATGCGTGGCGTGAAGCTGGATTGCCGAAGCAGGACCTGAGCGAACTGTTCATGTGGGATCGTAATCCTCGCTTCGGGCTTGGTCATCTGGGTTGGTGTGAGGCGGCCTTCCATCCCGTCTTTGAGGAGAAGATCCTTGAGGATCGTGGTGAGCACGAATTGGTGCAGGACTTCGCCGGACGTCAGGTCCTGTTTTTCAAGGGTCGTCGCAACGGGTTCATGCCGGAATACCTCGATCATCCGGTCAAAGATATGACGACGTGGCAGCGCGATGTGCGTTGGCGGCTTGATCCCACATCGGCTGGGCGTTTTGATTATCTGCCTGAGTTGATCGAGAAAGGTCAGCGCGCAGCGGCTACCGGTGCTTGGATCGAGCAGGGCTTGGTCGGTGGATACATGTATCTGCGCAGTCTGGTTGGCCCCGAACAGTTGCTCTACATGTTCCACGATGCGCCGGAACTGGTCGAGGACTGCATGCGGGCGTGGTTTGAACTGTCGGACGCGGTAATGGAGGAACACCAACGCCATTTCTCGCTCGATGAAATTTTTCTCGCCGAGGACATCTGCTATAATAAAGGCTCGCTCATATCACCGGCCATGATGCGTAAGCATCTCTTCCCCTGGTACCGCCGCTTGATCGACAATGCGAAGGCCCGGCAGTTGGATCAGACCAGAAAAATCCATCTCCAGGTGGATACCGATGGCGACTGTCGACCAGTCATCGCCGTGTATAACGAATTGGGACTGGACATGATGAGCCCGTTCGAGGTCGCTTCGGGATGTGATGTGGTTGCGATCGCCAAGCAGTGGCCCGACCTGCGGATGCTTGGTGGCATGGATAAGCGGGTGTTGTCGCAGAGTCTCGCTGACATCGACGCGATGGTTGAACGGATCATTCCCGCCATGCGTGCGCGCGGCGGCTACATTCCGACCATCGATCATGGCGTTCCGCCGGAAACACCGTGGCAAAACTATCTGCATTACCGTCGTCGCTGCGTTGAGCTTGGTGGCTGAGGCGATTGCCTGAGCATGACCGATTAACCGATAAAATGCATTCGAATGAACAGGAGGCGCAGAGACACAGAGGACAGAAGAGTTTAGCAGAAGCGACGTTGTCATCTGCAGGGTCATCTGTCCACAGCCCCTAACTCCCTCGGACCTCTGCGGCTCTGCGTCTCCTGTTCTTTGAAATGCAGGGTCGACGCTGACATCGCGGATGCGTTCCGGCAAAGCGCTGGCAGATTACCGGCATGCTCATCATGGTTGGCAATGCCCAGCAACCAGCCGGTCACGCCTTCGCGCGTGGTCCGGGTTTTTCCCACTGGACGATTGGTTTGCTACGCAAGGGGAGCGCGCGCTTTCAGATTGGCGAAGTGCAGGTTTCGGTGCGCGCGGGAGAGTTCGCAATCATCCATCCACGTACGGCGTACCAGGTCGTATTGCCCAACGGCGGCGAGGAATCGTGGGCGATTCTCAGTCCACCACCCAGCTGGGGAGAGCTACTCGCGTGGCCGGAAACCGCACCAGGTTGTGCGCTGGTGTCAGGTCATGGCAGTCACGCGTCTAGGGCGCATGCCGCATTTCGCGAGGCTGAACAATGGTGGGCCGGTGGATCGCCACGCCGCGCCGCGTTGGCGATGAATGCGATCGAACGCTGTCTGTTGCTGCTGGCCAACGATCGTCCGGGCGAGGCCTGGGCAGATCTGCATCCGGGTGTGCGGTTAGTGCTTGCCTGGTTGGCGCCAGGACCGGCAGCGAAGGTAACGATTCAGGAACTCGCTCGGCGAGCGGGCATGTCGGCATCTCACCTTGCGCACACGTTTACCGAGCAAGTTGGCGAAGCGCCGTTGTCTTGGTTGGAAGGCCGCCGCATCGCGCGTGCGCAGCAGTTGTTGCTGACTACCGATCAGCCAGTGAAGCGCATCGCCCAGGAATGCGGCTTTGCGGATGGCGAACACCTCGCGCGGCGCTTTCGTGCCCGCATCGGTTGCAGTCCGGTGGCGTGGCGTCACCGTCCGATCATGGCGTGACCACAGTCAGCGCCAGGATTGGTGCAGTCGGTGCCATGGCTGGACCGGATGATGTGGTTAGGTTTTAACGATGCTGATTCTCTGGGCCGCGCTGTCGGGTGCTTGTTTCGCTCTGATCCCGGTCGCCATCAACATGGCGGCTGGAAGAAACGTCGAGCCGCGGCATCTATTGATGGTTGCCATGCCGCTCTGCGCATTGGTTATGTTGCCCGGCGCGCTTGTTCATCCGGCACCGCTGGTGGTATGGCTGACCGGCATCGGCATCGGTGGGGCACAGTTCGGTGCGATTATGGCGCTGCGTTGGGGGCTTCGGTTCGGTCCGATGGCGCCGCTCTGGTGCGCGCAGTTGCTCGGCTTCGTAGTGGCCGTGTTGTGGTGTTGGTGGAATTGGTCAGAGGAACTCACCGTTGGTCGTTTGATAGCAGTGTTGGCAGCGGTCGCATCGGTCATCGCTGCGGCTTGGCAGGTCGGTGGCAACGGTAACTCCGCACGCCGCAGTATCGTTCCCTATGCTGTTGCCCTGGTCGCAGTTTGGTTGCTCAATGGCGCAACCAATGCGGCATTCAAAGAACTATCTATGCAACCATGTGGTGAGAGTGGCAACCTGATGTCGGTGTATGGTGATTTGTTGCTGGTGTTGATGTATGCGACCATAGGCATCGGAGCTGCGGCTGACCTCGTCTGGCGTCCAGCGCGAGCGCCAGTGGTCGCCACCATTGGTTATGCAGCAATGCTCGCAGGTGGATCGCTGGGAGGTTTGGCTTTGCTGCGCTGGTGTCTGAGCGCTCCGGCATCTCTGGTTTTTACGATAAATACCGCATCTTCGTTGTTGGCTGCAATTGCTCTGGCATGGCTGTTTTGGCGCGAACGCCCCACCCTGACAGGTTGGATCAGCTTGGCTTGTGCGCTGGTCGCAGTGATGGCAGCGGCGTGGTAATTACGCTCGGCAAATGATCCGCACCAGCGACATGGGCGGCAAGGTCACGCGGTTGCCGGCGATTATCGGCTGGAGGGCAGTCACTGGTTCAAGTATGGCGCGGGCTGTCAGTCCCTGCGCATCGCTGATGGAGCCGAGACCGTTAAGTTCCACCGCGGCGGAATCCGTACTGCTGAAGTTGACCAGGAATCCAAATAGCTGATGACCACGGCGAATGAAGTTGGCATCAACGGCTTTGCCCTTGCTGGTCAAGGCAGGTGCAGCGACTTCCAACGCCAGTACTTCGCCGGGCAAGGCATCGGCGTAGAGTTGAAAGACGCGCACCAGATCTGAACGCACCACCTGACCATCATGGACGTGGACCATGCCCATGGTGTTGAACAACGAATAAAAGTTGGCGACTTCCAAGATCTCGCCCAGGCGACAGAAGGCATTGAGATAGCCGGCGGCGTAGAGGCAGTGGCGGATGTCATTGGGCTCGAAGAATCCCGCGTGATCGTTGTGGCTGGCGCGGGTCCAATAATTCCATTCGACGATGCCCATGTGGCAGTTCAGCTTGGCGTCACGAATGCTGTCAGCTTGGCGTTGCAGATCAGCTTGTTTGTCGGCCAAGTTGTTGACGACGCGCGCCATCGTGTCGGGCAGCGGCAGGTTGTCGGGGCCACCGGCATAACGGGTGACGACGAGCAGATCGAATAGTCCTGCTGCCTGTTCGATGACCGCGCTTCGCCAGGGCGTGATCAGATCACTGCGCATCCCGCCGGACTCGAACTCGCCGATCGCCAACATGCGTGCTTCCGGATAGGCCGCACGAACGAGCGGGACAAAATCGCGCAACTGCGCGGCATACATCGCGCCGGTCATGTGGCCGATTTCCCAGGTGCCGTAGTTCTCGTTGCCGAACATGATGTAGGCGGCGGGAATTGGCAGTTTGCGCTGCTGATACCAAGCGCGGACGTAGGCGGCCCAGGCGGCGGCTTGTTCAGGCGTGGCGGTCGTGGTGTTGAGCGTGATGAACGGACGGATGTTGCGCGCGACGCACAGTTCCAAATATTCGTCGGTTCCGAAATCATACTGCATCTTGTACTTGAATACCGGATCGTCGCACACCGGGCGCAGATGCACCGGACCGACACCGTGTTCCCAATGGTAGGTGCAGGTGGCGCAGCCGCCGGGGAATCGCAGCACCGGACAGGGGATTCCCTCCAACGCAGCCGCAACGGCCGGACTCACGTGGCCTTCGCCGACTGGGCGCAGGTGAATTTGGTCGATGATGATGCGACTGTCGCCGGGGATTTGGATGAACAACGATGCGGCATGGCTGGTGCCGGGCGAACGAATGCGGCAGGTGCGACGATGCCAGTGCGCGAGATCGACCAGCATCTCGGCCTTGCTGGCGTCGGGTGCCGTCTGACCAGGCAGACGCAGTTCGACGCTCACCTGCACTGGTCGATGTTGCGCGCGCGCCCACAGTTCGATTTCAAACTCCTCGCCGTCCGCAAGGTGGAGGTTCGCCTGCATGATGCCAGCTTGTCCATCTTGCTTGTAATAATGCACCACCTGGGCCTCGCGGCCGGACAGATACATGCCGGGAAGCAATCGGCAGTTGAGGCCACTCATCGTATTGCCGATCGGTTCCCATGCGTCGGCGATGCCGGTCTGTGGGTTCTCTGGCCCGGCGAACTTGGAATTGCGCAGTCGATCAGAAAGTAGCGCCGGCACCGTATTTTCGTAGGCCTCGATGTTGTTGCCAAGTAGTTGGGCACTGGCGTGGCCAAGGCTGGCACCGGTGGGTGTGATGGTGACGTGCATGGTGGTCTTTCAGGTTGGCGGGAGAACGATGCTGGGATCTGAACGTAGGCGTTCGATCAACCAGTCGGCGGCGAGTCGTGCATCGAGTAAGCGCAGTTGACAGTCATGGATCTGCGTCACGCGCAGCGCGCCCGCTGCAATGAGGTGCGGTTCAAGTCGAGGATACTGATCCCACGTGTTGGTGATGTGTCCACGCATGGTGACGGGAATCGAGCGGCCATCGGCGGCGATACAGGTCAGTGGAATCGCGTCACGTGACGCAACCCACGGCATGCTGGCCCATTCTTCGCAGCCATGAAACAAGGTGCAGCACGCGAGGTCGGCACCAATTATGAGGACTTTGCCGCCCCAGGTGCACAAACGCTCGTAGGGTCCGCCGGCCGGGCAGGGCGTGCGGTCACGTTCATGTCCCTCGGTTAGGGCCAGCGCACGTGGACCAATGGCGGCGATGCTGTGGGTTGGATGCAGACTGCGCACGGCGGCTGGTCGCAGGCGGAAGATATTGCTGAGTGCGCCGACGTTGGAGGGGGTGAGGGTTTGGTGGAACACCGGCTGATCGCGGTTCACTACCTTCCACGTATGGCTTGGCATCGCGACGGTTCCATCGCGACCAACCGTATCAAGCAACGCATCGATAACCGCGTCTGCGCCACCATCGATCGGCCCAAGTTTGCGCAGCGCGCTGTGGACCAAGACAAGATCACCCACACCGAGTCCCGCAGCACGGAATGCATCAGCGAGACTGGAGCGAGTCCAGGTCATGCTGACTGAGCCGCCTGCTGTTGGTTGGGAAACAAACCTGCGATGGCGGCGAGAGTTGCTTCGACCAGCACCTGTCCGCCTTCAGATCCAATCGGCGAGGATGCTGGATGCGAGCCATAATCACCGGTCTGCATCGAACGGGCACAGGCGAGATACCCGGCGCTGCCACCGGCTAATTGCACCAGCAGGGTCTGGCCAGTAGGACTGCGCGCTTTGATTTGCATGGCGTAGTCGATGTAGAGTTCGAACGGGTTGGTGGCGATGACGGCGTCGCCCAGACGAACAATATGCAGCGTTGGTTGAGCTTGCGGCATCGGCTGATCGCGATCGTAGGCATCCACAACTTCCTGCAGTCGTTGCGGCCACCACTGGTCGGGGTCGCTCCGTTGGACCAGAAACTCAGCGCGTTTAACGGCGGCCCAATCGCGCTCTGAGCGGGTGACGCGGCGGCCAGGCAGTACTGGTCGGATAGTGGTGCAGGCAACCGGAACTGCGCCGGTCATCGGCTTCGTGCATGCGAGGGCGCGCGTCACTGCATCGGCTACACGCTGAGCGATCTCCTGGCGTTCGCTGAGGCCACTGCGCGCGCGCATCTCGGCTTCTTGGCGTCCGTAGAGCAGCGGATGTGGCGACTGATCACCAGCGGCTCCGCATAGCGGCAGCACAACGAGATGTTGGCCGAGGCGCTTACGCAGTTCAAGCCGGATGTCGTGCCAGAAGTCGGCCGAGAATGTTTCCAGATGCTCCTCGACTTGTGAGGGACATGGAATATCGATGACGACGCCGGAGATGCTACCATCGTCCTCCCAGATGAAGATCATGTCGAGACTGTGATCCGCGAATCCCTCAATGTGTCGAAACGCGGGATCATCGGTCTTGCCGTACATCCGGGCGAGTCCGTTCGCATACACCGCGCGGCGGTTGTGGCCGACCACGGCGTGTGCGAAGGCGCGACCGATGTGCCGACTGCGCCGTTGTCCCCACGCATCAACGGCCGCCGTGGCCGCGTTCGCGACCAGCCAGTCGTGGCCTTCTTTGGCTGTCATCACGTCGCCGCCCGGATGAGCGTATTTACCGGGAATAGTCATGAACCCATCGTGGGTATGGGTTGCGTTCAGGACCACTGGGCAGCCGGATAATTCCGGTACCCGTTTCCATACCTCAGCGCTCACGTCGTTCTGCAGCTCTTCGGTAAAGTTAGTGAGGTCACAGGAGACGAATACCGCACGGCCGTTGGGTGTACCGCCGTCGAGCGCCAACGCGGTCAGGGTGAGCGGATCAGCAGCCTCTCGTCCAATGCGCACATACATTTGACCTGGAATAACCGCGGGACGTTGTGGAGTGATATCGCGCGAGGCCCAGCCGATACGAGGCATGTGTGTCTCTCCTGGTGTGGCATGGTCTTGATTACTACCCGAGTCTCCAGGGCTTGTTCTGCGATCTCCCTGGTTGCGACTGCGACGATACAACAAGTTAAAGACCAGAGAGTTGTCGATCGCCCGCAAGGCGGTTGACACCAAGGCCCAGTATCCAGGTTCACTCTCGTGAACGAGGCACCGGATCTACGTCGAGCTCAGCGCCAGGCGATCTTGCTGCAGTGCTTCACGGCAGTGCCGATGCTGGCGTTCAGTAATGGTTTCATGCTGACGTTGTTCAATCAACTGGGCATCGAAGGTGAACAGGCGCTCCGTTTGCTTGGTCTGCCAAGTTTGGTTTCCGCCTTCGCCATTGTCTTGTTTGCGTTCTGGACCGACCGCATCGGTGTGCGGACGATGGGGCTTATCGGCATCAGTGCGTCGTTGGTCGCGGCCGTATTGCTCTTGATCGCATCATGGTTCAAGCTGTCTGCATTCGTCTGTCCGATTATTATTCTGAGTGGGCTGGGCTCAGCGGCCTTTATTGCTTGCTGGTTCCCACTGGCTGACCCGATCGTTCAACCAAGTGGGCGAGGTCGCTTCTTTGGTCGTCTGCGCATGACCTGGACCCTGGCGTGCATTGTCGTTGGTTTTTCGATCGCAGCCTTGTTGCGGCGACCAGATCCATTGGATTCCTGCCTCATTGTACTCGCCGGCTTCGTGGTCATCCACGCCTTGCGCATTCCACTCTTTCGCGCGATTCCTGATCTATCGCAACGTAGTCCGCAGGGTACGACCTTGCCGGCCGCGCTTAGTCACGCGGCAATTCAGCCGGGATTTCTCGCGTTCGGATCATATTTATTTCTGCTGCGCTTGGCGATGGGCGCTGTGCCATGGATATTTGGTTTGTTGCAACAACAGGTGTACCACATGCCCGCCACGGACGTGGTGCTGTTAGCCAATCTTCTCAGCGTTGGAGCACTCGTTGGATTTTGGCTGGGCGGCCGACTGGTCGATCGCCATGGACCCAAGCCAGTATTTATGTTCGCGCACGCTGGCTACACCGTAGTGGCAGCCTGGGTGCTGATGCGTTACGCCCTGCCGCTGCCGACTTTTGCAATCTTCGCCATCGCGGCCATTGCCTGGGGAATATTTGACGCGTTCTCCAGTATTGCGGTGACGACCGAGGTACTCGCCTTGTCGCCGACCAGCAATCGGGCTTTTTCGATCAGCCTGCTCAATGCGTTTGGTTACGCCGGTGTTGCCTTGTCGGCATGGGCAGGGTCTGCCGCAATTGCTGCCGGACTATTTCGCGACGGCTGGTCGTTGTTCGGCATGTCGATGAGCGGATTCGATGGACTGCTGATCATCACCTGCTTCTTGGTGACGACGTTCGTGGTTACGCTTGGATTGGTTCCCTCGGTGATGAAGCGGCATCACGATCTACCGTAGTTCAGGCGACGAGTTGGTAGTTAGCGCGCAGTCAGTTCGGCGAACACGCCACGCAGATCTTCGCCGTGGCGGGCGCGACCACCGTCGCAGTTTGCTCCGGACAAATGCATGAGTGCGCCATTGGTGAGGTAGAAGCCATTGCCAGTTTGTTCGGGAACAATGGTGTTGGTGCGACGGAAATGATACGCCAGCCCGGCGCGATCGCGTTCAGTTTGATTTGCACCAGTAGCGTGGGCAACGCCGTAGTTGAAAAACAGAACGCCGCCTGCAGCTAGTTCGATGTGCTGAGCGTCAGCTTCACGCACATCGGCTGCGCAGGTGATGTGATGATCGCTGCCGTTGTCGCGAACGTGACGCCAATCACGCAGGTGACTGCGGTCGAGGATGCGAATGCAGCCGTTGGCGCGATGGGCATCGTTGATGGCGATCCACATGCCGGTGCCGGCCTCTTTGAGGTCGGACTTGAAGTAGGCGTTGTCGGTATGCCAGCCGGTGCCAGCGCCATCGCCAGCTGGCTTAAGGAAGATCTGATCGAGCTCCTGGACCGCTGGTCCAAGGAGACTTTCAATCGAAGTCACCACGCGCTGATGCCATGGTAGGGCTCGGAGCAGGCGATGGTGTGGGCCGCACGGGCAGAGCTGGAGATTGCGCTTATTGGTGCTGTGGGTCTTGCCATCGCCGTCAGTGGCCACGTTACGTAACAGCCCGCGACCTTGCAGATCGGCAACTGCTTGTTGGAGCGCGGCCGTTTCCTTTGCCGTGAAGAAACCAGGGACAGCAACCCAGCCGTGTTCGCGCCAGTGCGCGATCTCAGTGGCACTGAGGCCGGTGCGGATGAGGGGGGAGATGGTCATGGCGGTGGCGGTACTCATGCCTGCGATCCTCGCTACGCACGTCGGCCCTGTCGTTAGCGGAAATGGTTGTAGACTACGCCGGAACGGAAAACGAGCCGCGTGGCTGTTGGCGGAAGGCACTTGGGCTACAGCCGGCGTGGCGAGCAAAAGCACGGGTAAATTCAGCCAAACGACCATATCCAAGTCGTTCGGCGATGGCGCTGACCGCGTCCTCAGTCTCAAGCAGCAGATGCTTGGCGCGTTCCATGCGCATCCGTGCCAAAAGATCGCGCGGGGCTTGGCCATGGACCCGCTTGAAACGGTGGCGCAGCGAATCGTAGTTGCGGATACGGCGCGCGACGGCGGCGCGAAAATCAGCATCTGACGATTCGACGTGTTGGGTGATGAGTTCCCACAATCCTGCGAGCGCAGGATCTGAACTGATGCCTGAGGTCGCTGGACGATCGGTGCTTCCGCGTGCCGTTTGGACGAGCAGCAGACGGAGCCAGCCACTGAGTGCCGCTGCATGACCGATCGCATGCGTGTTCATCGATTCGGCGATCAGGCGGGTGAACGCAGAACGCCACGCAGCAAGTTGATCTGCATCGAGGTGCCATACGCGCTTTTCGGGATCAGCGTCGCTGAGCACCGGACATGCGCGATAGAGCGTTTCATCGGCGACAAAATGGACGAGCCACAGATTTGGCTGTTGCCGCGGGCCGTTGCGGTATCCGTGCAATTCACCGCGACGAAACAGAAACACAGTGCCAGCTTCGCACGCACGCTCGCGGCCGCCATGACGCATGTGCGAGCCGTCATTCGCAACCAGACAGATTTCGTCGTGCTCGTGGATGTGGCCAGTGAAGCCGCCACCAGGATCGGTTTGCGTGCAACCCCACGACAGCGCATGTGGCAACCAGGACATGATCAACTCAGGGCGCGTTGGGTACCAGAACGCCCTTGCCGTCTTTCCAGACCCACATCCAGTTTTTTTCTGACGCTTCCTGAGTGGGGGCGTTGGCGCGATGCTTCTTCCACATGTCGTAGACGAAGTTGTCCATGATCGTGGTTTCCGCTTTGGGGCGTTCGTTGCCCTTGCGCGCTTCTTTGTACGGATCGTCTACGCGCATCCAGCGTTCGACGTTGTCGAAGAACGCATCGTGCCCCCACAGTTTCACGGCTTTCATGTGGCGGGCAGCCAAGGCGGTTCCCGGCCACACGCCAAGATTCAGGTGGCGATAGGATTCTGAGGATTTATCCCATTTCGCCCACTGTTCTGGCATCTTCTCTTCGAATGGATCGCGCGGGCCGTGGTGAGTAATCATCTGCCACATGGCCGACTGACCGTAGGCACCCTTGCCGTAATAGGTCTGGGTGTCCTCGGAGAACAACGCGGTTTCCGGAAGCTCATAGATCTTGGGATCTCCCAGCATGAGGCTGGCAAAAATGATTGGCCACTTACGACCGCTCGAATGTCCACCGCCCATGTTCCAAACGCCGCCGTTCTTGGCGCAACCTGACAGGTCGATGCCGTACTGGACCAGACCGATGAGTAGTTTGCGTTTCTTTTCATTCGCTACGTCAAGTTCGAGCAAGAGGCTGGCGATGGAGGTGAGACGGGTGTGCTCGCGGCCATAGTTCGGCTGATTTTGATTCGGGTTCAATTCCTGTTGCGACCAGTTGCTGACGTGCTCAAGCCACGGCCGTTGGAAGTAACGCTCGTAATCCTCCCACGCTGGCACCGAATCGACCGGCGCGAGGCGCGGCAGCAGGTTCCATTTGAGGTCTTTTTCTTGATAAAGGTTTTTTTCGGCGCCGACGTAGGCTGGGCGGAAGGCGTCGGCGGGCGGAACTGCGCCAAGACAGGTCAGCACAGCAGCGGACTGCATGACCACCTGAGATACTTGCTCCTTGGTCCACATCAGTTTCTTGCAGAAGTTATCGACCGGTAGCTTGGTGTTGCTGATGCTGGAAATCAGCGAGCGGTTGACCTCTAACGTAATTGGCAGCGCGAGACTCAGCGTGGGCTCGAAGGTCGAACTGCGTGAGTCGTAGCCATGGTGTTCGCCACACGCTAAGACGATCATCGATCCGTTGCGCATTCGTATATCCTGCTTGAGGCTGGTATCGCCCCAGGTCCCTTTGCGGATGGTGTTGTTCTCGTCCTTTTCGAGTGGACCAGGCAGCGGTGTGATCTTGACGATGGTGACCGGACCGATGACCCACCAGTCGCCGGTAATAAATTGCCCACAGGTGACCGGCTTGTCGAATTCCCAGGTGATGCCGTACTGGCTAAGCTCCTTGCGCTCTTCGGCCGACAGTGTTCCAAGGAACGAGCAAGCGAGGATAATGGCAAGCGGCAGAGCGGCTGACTGCATGGTCTTCCTCCGGGTTGCGAAGTGGACGCGAGGGCGACAAAGTGCCAGCGATTTACCGCAACGAACAGCCACCACTAGCAACACTGTCTGTCACGCAAGGTCATGTTTTTGCAGCGTTGACTGCCTGGGGCACGCAGCACCGTTACTCACCCCAGGAACCATCCATGAACCGAGTCGTCAATCCACTGCCGCAACTCATCGCTGGTCGTGTCGCTGCGCTGAACAGCCGGATTGAAGCGATGCTGTGGGAGCGTAGTTCGCCCGTTACCGTCACGGCTGGGCCAGTGACTACGCAGCGGGTCGAGTTGTCCGCAGCCAAGCGACGGAAGTTTGCAACGCTTGCGCCAAATACGCATTTCGGTCCGGTGAAAGGTGGTTGGCAACATCGTTGGCTGCGCGTCGACGTACCCGCAGCAGTCGCGGGTGAACGCGGTCGTCGCTTCCTGCGTCTCGACTGCCAGGGCGAGGCCACCGCTTATCGCGACGGCCAACCGTGGGCAGGTTTCGATCCCGCGCATCGCGCACATTTGTTGCCTGATGCAGCGACCACGCTGTGGTTTGATCTTGGCACGTGGGAAACCGGTATCTGGATCGGAGGTGCCGGTATCGGTCGTTACGGTCTGCGCTTCGATGGTTGCGAGATCAAGGTCCGTGACCCAGTCGCCTGGGCCTGTCGTTGGGATCTGGATGCGCTCCGTCAACTCATCGACGGATTGTATGAACGTGACGGTGTGGCGAAGCCGCCTGCCGGTGCGGGCTATATGCCGCCGCTAGAGCGCTGTTCGCCGCTCCTGCGCCGCATCCTGCGTCGGCTTGATGATGCCTGTGATGCCTTTGATCGCGCCGGTGGTGAACGCCCAGCTCTGCCGATCTTGCGCCGCGAATTGGCGCGGATAATCGCGGGAATTCCCGCTGAATCATGGCAGCCAATTGCCGCACTGGTCGGACACGCCCACATTGATCTGGTATGGCTGTGGCCCGAACGCGTCACCGAACGCAAAGGCATTCACACGTTCGCCACACAACTGCGATTGATGGAGCGCTATCCGGAATTTATTTTCACCCAGAGCCAACCCGCACTCTATCGCGCGATCGAACGCCTTGAACCAGGTCTGTCACGTGCGATCAGCAAACGCATTGCCAGCGGTCAATGGGAAGCGATGGGCGGTTTTGAAGTTGAGCCGGACAATCAATTGCCATCGGGAGAAGCGTTGGCGCGTTCGCTGGTGCTCGGTCAGGCGAAATTGGCAGAGCTAACCGGTAAACCATCAACGCTGTGCTGGATTCCTGATGTATTTGGTTACGCCGCCTGTTTGCCGCAGTTGTTGCGGCTCGCTGGCGTCGATCGTTTCTACACCACCAAGATGACATGGTCGGCGATTACCAAATTCCCATATAATAGCTTCGTTTGGCGCGGTAACGATGGCAGCGAGGTGCTGACTCATCTGTGTACGACCGGTTACAACGGCGACTTGGCGATCAAAGGGAACATCAGTGAACCCATGTTCGCTCATCGTCAAGCCGACGTGCATCCCGAATTGCTGCTCAGTGTTGGCTTTGGTGATGGCGGCGGTGGTACCACTGAGGACATGCTCGAACGCGCGCGTCGCCTGGGCAGTCTGGCGAAAGGCGGCGGTCTTGCTGGTGTTCCCAAGGCGAAGTGGACCACGACGGCGTCATTCTTTGATCGCTTAGAGCGGGTCCGCGATCGTCTGCCGGTGTATCAAGGCGAACTCTACCTCGAATATCACCGCGGCACGTTCACCACCCAAAGCGATTTCAAGTTGTTCTATCGGCGGGCGGAAACATCGCTGCAGGTGTTCGAGGCTGTGCGCGTGGTGCGCGGTGGCAAGCCGATCGCTGAAAAGCCGTGGCAACGGGTGAGCTTCGCTCAGTTCCACGATGCGATTCCTGGTTCATCGATCCGTGATGTGTACGCTGAGTTCAATCCTGAATTGAAGGCGATCGGCGATCAGGCGTTGAAGTCAGCAACTGACGAGTTGTCTGGTGCTGGCCGTCATTACGTCGTATTCAATCCGTTGCCGATTGCGCGTACCGTTGCCGTCGAACTGCCCAAGGCCAGCGGCTATGCGAGCGACGGCATCGCATTGCCGCAGCAGATTGTTGGCTCTGGTAAGGCTGCGCGTTCGCTCGCCTTAGTTACGTTGCCGGGTTTGGGTTCAGTTCAAGTCCAGGTTGCGCCACGCGAACGCACGGCGGCCATCGAAGCATCGCCACGCTTACTCCACAATGGCATCCTGCGCGCCGAGTTTGACGCCCGTGGTCGCTTGTCTCGGCTGCTCGTTGATGGCGAAGATCTCGGTCTGAGCGCACCCGCCGGCTTACGCATGTATCGCGATGTACCGGCCAATTACGACGCCTGGGACATTGACCATCAGGCGTTCAAGCTCGGTTGTGAGGTGGCTGACGATCTACGCCTGCAGGTTGTCGAACAGGGTCCGGCGCGCGCTGTCTTACGTGCGAAGTCAGCAATCGGGGAACGCAGCTCGCTGGTCATTGATTATATGCTCGAATCAGGCAGTCGTTGGCTGCGAGTCGAGATGTCGATCGAATGGCGTGAGCGTCATCAACTGCTCAAATTCCACGTACCAACCGCCTGGCGTGGAACGCACGCTCGCTTTGGTCTGCCATTCGGGTCCATCGCCCGATCGCAACTGCCGGGCATCGAGAAAGACGAAGCGGCATGGGAAGTTCCGGGCAGTCGTTGGGCCGCGGTTGGTGATGATGCTGGTCATGGTTTGGCGATCTGCACGGAGGCCAAGTTCGGATTCTCGTGTCGCGACGGCGACCTTGGTTTGTCGCTCCTGCGCTCGCCTACCAGTCCCGATCCGGAAGCCGATCAAGGCACACACCGCATCCGGATTGCCATCGGTCGGCATCGTGCGCACAGCGACGCTACGCAATTAGCAACCGCGGCGGCGGCAGATGCGTTGTTTGTTCCGGCCATTGTTGCTCGTGGCGGCAAAACGCCGATCGCACCGGCCACGTGGCATGCGACCGGATCACTGACGCCAAGTTGGGCGCTACCCAGCACAACTGGCGCTGGCTTTGTGCTGCGCGCACATGAGACAAACGGGGAATCCGGCACCGCGATTCTCGAACTGAGCGAGCCAGCCAAATCGGTTTCATTGGTCAACCTGCTGGAAAAACGCACCGGCTCGGTGATCAAGCTGCGCAAAAATCGCTACGCGGTGCGCTATGGCCCGTACCAGATCATCAGCGTGCTCGTCCGCCGCTAGCGGTCACGCATAGACGCTGGAAATCGCCTTAACTTTCGAGCATGGGCCAGTCGCCCGCGGTCCCGGGGCGCCACTCAGCGGCCGCAGCCGCTCACGCTTTCACAGGACGTTGGCATCACCAGTCCGTACTGCGTTGCTGCATGCAGCCAAATTGTTGGATCGGCGCCGGAGCTGGTCAGATAATTGCCGACCATCACGCAGTTGATGCCCGTCTTGAACACTTCGGTGACGCGATCGCCGAGGACGACTTCCTTGCCACCAGCGACCATGAGGTTGCGGTCAGGCAGAGCGAAGCGTGCAACGGCCAATGTGGTCAGCGCCTCATCCGGATCGAGTCGGGGCAGGTGTCCGAGCTTGGTGCCGGGCAGCGGATTCAGGAAGTTGAGCGGCACCATATCTGGTGCGATGAATCCGACCTGCTGCAGAAATTCGACGCGCTGATCCTTGCTCTCGCCCATGCCGATGATGCCACCGGAGCACAGGCCCATGCCGGACTTCTTGATGTATTCGATGGTCTTCATCCGCTCTTCCCATGTATGGGTCGTGCAGATGTTGTCGAAGAACGATGCCGACGTTTCGAGGTTGTGGCCGTACACTTTTGCGCCGGCCTGGGCAATGCGATCAGCTACTTTCTGGCTGTCGAGAATGCCGAGGTTGACGTCGGGGCGAACCTTGCCGTTCTTGGCGAACGTCTCGATCGCATCGACAACCATATCGAGCTGCGTGCCTTCTTTGACTCCCCACCACGCCGCAACCAGTGACACAGCCTGAGCGCCGTTGTCGGCCGAGGTCTGCGCTGCTTTTAGGATATCTTCTTCGGGCAACCACTTGGTCTTGCGGTAGCCATCGTTGGTTGAACCACCGGCCTGAGCGCAGTAGCTACAGTCTTCGCTGCAGTTACCCGCCTTGACGTTGATGACCGAGCAGGCTTTGAGTTTGTTGCCGACGAACGCGGTGCGAATGCGCTGAGCGGCGGTGAACAACGCTTCGGACGCTGGTGTGCCAGGTTCGACGTCGAGGAGGGCGCGTAGTTCTTCAGCGCTCGCCGAGCCGCCACCGACGATGCGATCAGCGAGAGCAGCAATGGCGGTCGGATCGGTGAAAGGTGTAGCGAAGGTCGCGGTGGTCATGGCGGGAGCGTATGAGAACAGGCGAAAAACAAAGGACTGATGGACTCGAGACTACTCTGGCCCCGCTAATGAAGCTTAGCGCGTTCCTCGTGATACTTCGACGACACGTTCTGTGATGATAGGAATGTTGTTGGGATCATTCGATATCTTGCGAAAAATGACGATCTCTCCTTCCTTAGTTGTGACGGATAGTTCCTGCATGGGTAAGAACTGTATGGTCGCCCTGCGAATAGACCCACCATTGGATATCTCTAGTTGATCGCCATGTAATGAATAGTGCCGGACAGATGTGTCTGTCATTCGGTTACTACCTGCATCTGTGTCGTGGTAGATCCCATCACTTGTATAGACATCTTTCTTGTTCGTCAGTGTGACCTCAGGTGGTTTTGCTAATGGTGGAATGATAACCGCTACCATTTCCCAGACGCCGACAATTTTTTCCTCATTAGCACTGCGTTGACATCCCAATAGGAAGAAAAAATAAGGAATGAGATGGTGATGGGTTTCTTGTGCATGGTATATCTCTGTCTGTGATTCAGTATTTATGTCCGTGCTAGCTGCACCAACAGCTCCGCTCCCGCCCGCAACTTCGCATCCGGCACGGTGTAACAGATTCGGAAATGCGTGTCGCGTTCGCTGAACACACTGCCGGGGATGATCAGGCAATTGTTGGCGATGGCCTGCTCGACGAACTGTTGACCGGTACGTCCACTTGGCGCTTTTGCCCACAGGTAGAACGCGCCGTCGGGGGAGGACAGCTCGAATGCTTGCGACAGGATGCCGACCATGAGATCACGCTTAACGCGGTACGCGGCCAGGTTTGCGCTGTTGTCGATTTGCGGTGCAGCCAGTGCGGCGTACTGAGCGACCGAGGGCGCGCAGACGAAGCTGTACTGCTGCACCTTGATCATCGCTTCGATGAGCTGCTTCGGTCCGCAGGCATAGCCCAGTCGCCAGCCGGTCATCGCGTAGGTCTTCGAGTGCCCGACCAGCACGAGCGTGTCGGGATGGTGACTGGCGATCGACGGGCAATCGGTGTACGCGAACAGGCGATAGATTTCGTCCGAAATCACCGTGATGCCATGCTTGGCGCAGACTTTCGCGATCGCTTTAAGTTCGCTATCGGGGATAATGCGCCCGGTTGGATTCGCCGGACTGTTCAGCAATAAGAGCTTGGTGCGGGGCGTAATTGCGCGCTCAATTGCGGCGGCGGTCGGCACGAAGTCGGTGGAGTAAGTGTCGATGTACACCGGCGTGCCGCCGAACAGACGGACGAGGTGCTTGTACATCACGAAGTACGGATCGGGGACCAGCACCTCGTCTCCGTCATCAACCAGTGCGAGTAGCGAAAGAAACAGTCCGCCGCTCACGCCACTGGTTACCAGGATTTCGTCGTCGGCCCAGGTCCGGCCCGTGTGTGCCTTTTCTTCGGCCAGTGCGAGCGCGCGTAGTTCGGGAATGCCCTGCGATTGGGTGTAGGAATTGCGGTCAGCGCGAATCGCGGCAATTGCCGCTTCTTTAGCGGCCGGCGCGACTGGGAAATCCGGCTGTCCAATCGACAGGTTAATCGGATCCTTGAGCGACCGTGCGAGATCGAAAATCCTACGGATACCGCTGGCATCAACGCGACCGACCCGTGAAGCAAGTTTCATGATGGAGGTCGTACGGCCCATGCGCTTCGCGCAAGGAGCTACGAGCTGCAAGATTCGAGCTGCGAGTTATGCCGGGAATAGCAGGCCAGTTTGCAGTCGTGGAGCGTTTTTAAATTCAGATCGAAACTCGCAGCTCGAATCTCGTAGCTATCGCCTTTTACTCATGGTCAGCTTATTATGCCGCCCAGTTTCATGGTGGTAATGCACCACATCCATAATCTTGCGGATGAGGAACACGCCGAGGCCGCCGTTCTTGCCGGCAGCGACGTGGCGGGCGAGATCGACGTCAGTCATCTTGCGCGGATCGAAATATTCGCCCTGGTCGGTGATCGCGATGGTGAACAGATCCGGATCGACTTCGATGTGGATCTCGATCTTTCCTTCGCCGGTCGCCTTCCCTTCGTAGCCGTGTTCGATGATGTTGGTCACTGCCTCGTCAACCGCGATCAGGATGCGGTTGATGTAATGCTCGGGAAATCCGCCCGTGCGTACGGCAACATCGACTTCGTCGCGGACCAACGCCAGCGAGGCGAGGTCGTTCTTGATCGTCAGGTCGTGCTGAAACTGACTCATGACCGTTTGACCGTCAGGATGGTGAGGTCATCGCTCTGTTCGGCTTCGCCACGGTGGTCGGCAATGCCGGCGACCATGGTGTCGACCAGGGCAGGTGGCTCAAGATGACCGTTGGCGGCGATCAGACGGTAGAATTTCTCGTCGCCGAATTCTTCGTTCTTGGCGTTCATCGCTTCAGGGAAACCGTCCGTGTAGAGGACGATCGCGTCACCGCGTTCCAGTGTTGTTTGGGCCAACTGAATGGTGCGATCGAAAACTGGTCCTTCATTGAAGCCAAGGGCGATGCCCTTGGTGGTGGCCAACTCGGCGGTTCGCGTCTTGGCGCGGTAGATCACCATCGGATTATGGCCAGCGGAAGCATAGGTCAGTTGGCCGGTTGCTGTGTCGAGAACGGCGTAGCACGAGGTCACAAACATGCCGCGCTTGATTTGCTTGGCGATCAGTCGGTTGGTGTCTTTGAGGGTTTCAGCTGCGTTCTGTCCGCGTTGCGGTGCGACCAGCCGAACGACCGTGCGGGTGACCGCCATCACCATCGAGCCGGGAATGCCCTTGCCGGACACGTCAGCGATGATGAATCCCCACATGGTGTCGCTGAGCGGAATGAAATCGAAGTAGTCGCCAGATACCGCCTTGGCGCCTTGGTAGAACGAGTGGCATTGATAGCCGGTGATTAGTGGTGGTTGGGCTGGCAGCAATTGCTGTTGAACTTCGCGGGCGAGGGATAGTTCGTAAGCTTGTTTTTCCTGCTCAATGACCGCGCTTTGTGCCTCCTCAAGACTTGCGGTCATTTGATTGAATTCGCTGGCGAGCAGCCCGACTTCATCGGTCGATCGCGCGGTCGTGCGATGGTTGAGTCGACCCTGTGACACGATTTGCATGTCGCGCAGGAGTTGTTCCAGCGGACGGGTGATGCTGGATGAGAACCAAACGGCGATGCCAAGGACCGCGCCGATCGCAATGAAGATCGCAATCCCGATGGTTGTCGCAAGGTTCGAACGCACGAGATCGACCGAGCGTTTGCTAATATCGACGCGGACATTCGCCGGTTGATTGTCGCGGTTGGTGCCAAACGCCTTATCGAGGAGAATCTTAAAACGGAGAATCGGTATCTGGCCATTCGGCGTGTCCTTGACGCCCTCGTACACTTGAATGCCCCACGTTTTCAAGCTGTCTTGCGAAATGACCCGATCCAACTTGGGGATGAACGCATCGCGTTGGCCGCGCACGTAGACGCCCTGGTCTGCGTCATCGCCAACGCCGGCATTGGAAAGTTCAGGAACCTGCGGGCAGTCAAAACGGATGGATTCGATATCGGAGTATTCCTTTGAGCCGCCCCACGAACGAGCATCCTCCAGGCATTTTGTCACAAATTCCCGCACGGTCTTATCAAGGGTCTTCTTTTTCTCTGGGTCGTTGCCATTGCGGGTCAGGGTGATTTGTTCGTTAACGTAGGTGGCGATCTGCGAAGCCATGCGCGCCAGTTCAATGCCGTCCTGGGTCTTCTGACCTTCGAGATACTTGTTGGCGGTCCGACCCATCGAGAGACCAAGCAGGACCATGGCTACCGCAGTGACGCAGGCCATAACCAGCATGAACTTGGTTTTGAGCGCCATGCGCAGGCCGCTGCGTGACCCATGACTCTTGCCTGGCTTGCCGCCTTGGCGGTCGGACGTGTTCTGGCGGGTTACACCGCGTTGGGGGCCTTTGAGGTTTTGCGTGGTTTTAAGTGAAGGGCTTTCACCAGTTTTTGCTGCAGATTTGCGATCTGACTGTGGGGCGCTTGGTGCTTTGCTGGGGGTGGCAGCTCGCCGACCAGAGACGCTGGCAGTTGCTGCTCGAGGTGGCGTAGCCGCAGACTTGGGCAAGTGCTGGTTCGTCGGCGTTGGGCCGGCTGGTTTGGCTGCACGGGGGGGCTGGCTGGAAGAACCGGGAACGGGGCGTTGGCGTCCACTCGGAGTCGGTGTGGTCATGCGCTTCCTGTCAGCCCAGAGTTACCGCAGTCAGGCATCCGGCAAGGACACCTGCAGCAAGGTCATCAGCCATAATGCCCCATCCGGCGGGCAGACGCTCGCACCAATCCAGGGGCCAGGGTTTAGCGATGTCAAACACGCGAAAGAGCACCACCGCGACTACCACGGCTGTCGCCGGATGACTCAGCACATGCTGGGGTAGGCACGCGAGTGCGAGCCACGTACCGGCAACTTCATCGATGACCACCGGGGCGGGGTCAGCGACGGCAAACCGGCGGATGGCATAGGGGGCGCAATAAATACCAGCAATGGTGGTAACAAGTACTCCGGCAAACAGCGTTGTTCGCCAGGCATCAGCAGGAGTTGCGATCAGCAGTACCAGTGCCATGAGTCCAGCAACGATACTGGCCCATGTCCCAGGCGCGGTTGGTAGCAGACCGGTCCCGAACCAGGTGCAGACGCTGACGCGAACATCAGCGGTCAAGGTGCTGACCTACAGGCATCACGCACAGCCAGGCAACATTCACGCGTCCACGTCCAACTCGCCAAACCGACCTTGAACGAGATCAATGATGCTCTTCACTGCCTGTGCTGCGTCATCACCCTCAGCGCGAACGGTCAGCTCGGATCCGCACTCGGCCGCCAGCATCAGCAATTCCAAAACGCTTTTCGCATCAACCGTCATGTCGTCTTTGATGATGGTCACATCAGCGCTGAAGCGCCCCGCCGTGGTCGCGATCTGGGTCGATGGCCGGGCGTGAAGACCCATACGGTTGGTCAGTACGACGGTCTGTTCAGCGTGGGCCATAGTGCTTTGTCGGGCCTTTGTGGCCTACCGTCAAGGATTCCAGAGCGAGTCTGGGCGTTTCATAGAGGGGGATTGCGTTTCAGCCGAGCCAGCGAGGCGGCTGAACGGAACATGTAACAGTAAATAATGCAATACTTTAAGATAAATGCATCAATTGGATAGTTCAGCGAGGCGCAGTTCCGGCCGCGCGTTGTTCCCAGGCTTGCGCGAGATAGCGCCGATCGCTGACCGCTGCGGCAAAGAGGGCATCGCGGTCTTCGGGAGGGGTGCCGACCCCCGCAGTAAATTCGATGGTCCACGATCCGTTGTACCCATGGGCGTGCATGATGCGCAGCTGCTCGCCGACGAGAGCGGGAACCTGTTCAAGACGTGCTCGTGCCTTGTCGGGATTGCAGGCCTGGACATGGGCGTGAGAAATCCGTGCACCATGGTTGCGGAACCACAGGTCTGTATCCGTACCCGTGAACGGATGGATGATCGCTTGGATGTTTGGGAACTTGGCCAGCACCTTGGCTGCGATAACCGGATCTTCGAGTGACGTTCCAGGGTGACATTCGCACAGTAATTTCACGCCTGGAAAACTCGCTGCCCACGATTGCGCGGTGGCGAGTTCAGCAGACACCCGCTCAGCGTGTTTACTGACATTGAATTTCACGGCCTGCGGGCGCAGTTGCCGGATCACGTCGGCAACGAGATCGCGCCGCGCTTTGCCTTCGTCATCGAAGGTAACGTAGCTATTGAAGATGGTGATGGGCACCCGGGATTTTTTCAGCGCGGCCAATTCATTTGCGTCAACTTCAGCGGCGTGGTTTTCCCACAATTCAATGCCGCTGAAGCCGGCCGCCGCAATGCGATCCAGCCACTCGCTGACGCGATAGGTCGGCGAGCGATCTTTTCCCCAGCGGTGTGCTTCTAAGAGAACGGTGCCAAGAAGTATCGTGGGAGTAGGCATGGTGGTGAGGTTCAAAAGGAAGGTGGGGTGTCAATGCCAATCCCGCATGGTTATCCACAGTTTTCGCAGACGTGGGTCTGCAGAACCTGCAGCCACCACCGCAAGGCAACCACGGGGGCACGGGGATCCACGGGGGACACAGGAATAGGCAAAAGCAACAAACTAGCGGATCCCATCTGTCCTTTCCCCGAGTCCCCTGCGGTTTCCCCGTGTCCCCGTGGTTGCCTTGGAGTTCGTACACGAACCCATTGTAGCATGAGCGGCCACACGTTACCGATATCCACTGTGTTGGTGGATTTTCGCAGGCTGCACGTTCTGCAGACCCACGTTTCGCAGATTACGCAGATGTCGATTCGCGACCCGTAATCTGCGTAATATGTGGATAACTTTCGAGGTTCTCTGCGATAATCCTGTCACCAGATCCAGGCATCCAGGATATCGGAGACTCGTTGCCGCGAACGAGCTAAGCGCGGCTTTCCGGCGCTGAGGACGACTTCGGCTGGCAGTGGGCGCAGATTATACGTCGAGGCCATCGCCATGCCGTAAGCACCTGCGTCGCGGATCGCCAATACGTCACCGAGTTGCGGCATCGGCAGCATGCGATCGCGCGCGAAGATGTCGCCGGATTCGCAAATATTGCCGACCACATCGACCTTACGCAGCGGCGCGTTCGGACGGGTGATGTTGTCGATGCGGTGATACGCATCGTACATCGCTACGCGAACGAGGTGATTGAAGCCGGTGTCAGTGCCGACGAAGACACGACCGTCGGGGTTTTCTTTGACGCTGGTGACGGTGCAGAACAACGTGCCAGACTCGGCAACCAGAAAGCGGCCTGGTTCAAGATGCAGTTCCAGCGGTCGGCCGAGGCGCTTGCAGAACGCAGCCATGTCTGCCGACAGACGTGCGCCCATGGTCGGCAGATCCATCGCGCGCTGATCGGCACGGTAGGGAATGCCAATGCCGCCGCCGCAGTCAACGAAGCGCAGGTTGGGCAACCGTGCAGCGAGTTCAAAGATCACGCCGCAGGCTTTGGCAAATGCTTCTGACTCGAGAAATCCCGAGCCAATATGCATGTGCGCTCCGATCACCTTAATGCCGGTGCGCTGTTCGATCGCGCGGACTTGTTCTACCAGCGTGTAATGGACGCCGAACTTGGTCAGCGGACCGGCGGTGCAGATCTTCTCATGCGCTCCATCGCCAATGTCGGGATTGAAGCGCATCGCGCACTCGCGCACGCCCGCGGCCGCTAAACGTTCTAAGCGATCAATGCTGCCGCAATTGATCAACACACGCTGACGCATGGCCTCAGCCTGCTCGGCGTCGGTCATGCTGTTTTCGGTGTAGAGGATTTGCTCGGGTCGTAGGCCAAGCTTCAGCCCAAGCGCTACTTCACCGGGACTGACCGCGTCGATGCCAAAACCTTCAGCGATGATCGTGCGAACCACGGCGGGACAGGGATTGGCTTTTACCGCGAAATAGATTTGAAACGGCTTCCAAGTGACGGCTGAGCGCAGGGCGCGGCAACGTGCCTGCACCACGTCAAGGTCATAGACGTAGAGGGGGGAGCCGAATTCGCGGATCAGAGCGTGCGCGTCCATGGGTCGGCAGCGTGCTTGCCGGTGCGTGGCGGCAAGCACGCTGCGGGACATGAGAAAGGCAGAAGGAAGAAGGCAGAGGGAGGAAAACGGGACGTCGGCGATCCAGGCGTTTTCATCCTTCATCCTTCATCCTTCGTACTTCCCGTCGTGATCACCCTGCGTTTCGAGGATGGAACCCTCCTGATCGGCGGATTACCCGCCGAAGGCGGTGCGTTGGCCGGCCTCTGCACCTGGGACGAACGCGTGCGCCTGCACCGCGCCCAGGCGATCTCGTACGCGGCGATCATCCGCCGGCTGCATGGCAAAACGGCATACACCGATGATGCGCGGCGATACGACGAGTTGACCCTGAGCGAATCAGCGCCACGGCCGTTGCGGCAATACCAGCGCGCCGCTTTGGCAGCGTGGGAAACCGCTCAACGTCGCGGAGTCGTCGTGCTGCCGACTGGTGCGGGCAAAAGCTACGTCGCACTGAAGGCGATGCTCGCCTGTCGGCGCTCGGCGTTGGTGCTGGCGCCGACCATCGATCTCGTTGCGCAGTGGGTGGCCGACCTCCAGGATCGTTTGGGAATTCCGATTGGCCAATACGGCGGCGGTGAAAAGCGTCTCGCTGATATCACGGTGGCGACCTATGACTCGGGTGTGTTGTTCATGCCCTGGCACGGTAATCGATTTGGGCTGGTCGTATTCGATGAATGCCACCATTTGCCAGCGGGCGTCACTAGCACGGCGGCACTCAACAGCATCGCGCCGTATCGACTTGGTTTGACCGCAACGCCTGAACGCATTGATGGATTAGAGTCGCGTCTTGA
The DNA here is from genome assembly GCA_964652775.1 of uncultured candidatus Brocadiaceae bacterium. Classification (GTDB taxonomy): domain Bacteria; phylum Planctomycetota; class UBA11346; order UBA11346; family UBA11346; genus UBA11346. The sequence continues at coordinate 40,695 of CAZZAM010000017.1, forward strand.
TGAACTGATCGGCCCAATTGTTCACCGTACGCGCATTGACGAACTCGAAGGCAGTTTCCTTGCGAACTATCAAGCCGAAGTGTTGGAAGTAGCGATGGATCCGGACGAAGCCGTCGCCTATCAAGCCAACCGTGCTGAATACCTCGCGTTTGTCCGTTCGGCTGGCGTCAACTTTAGCGCCCCCGATGGTTGGCAGCAGTTCTTGTCAGCAGCGGCGCGCGATCCGCGTGGCCGCGCTGCATTGCGTGCGTGGCGTGAGCAGAAGCGTTTATCACGTGCAAGTAGCGCCAAGTTGCGCGCGGTGTGGGAGCTCCTGCGCGATCACGCTGGTGAACGCACGATTGTGTTCACCGACGATAATCAGACCGCCTACGACATTGGTCGCACGATGGTACTGCCGGTGCTCACGCACAACACGCGACCAGCCGAACGCGCAGCGATGCTGACCGCGTTTCGCTCTGGCCGTTGGCCGGTGCTGGTGACCAGCAAAGTCCTCAACGAAGGCGTCGATGTGCCCGAGGCATCGGTCGGCATCATCGTCAGCGGATCGGGCAGTGTGCGCGAACACGTGCAACGTCTGGGTCGCATTTTGCGTCCGCAGCAGGGCAAGGTCGCGATGCTGTACGAATTAGTTTCTGCGGGGACCGCTGAGGGCTACACCAGCGAGCGGCGCAGATCGCATGCGGCATTTGGCGAGAGTGATTGGAGGGAAGGATGAGTACGCGGAATGTCGAATGCTCGAATGCTGAGGAATGCCAAATGCTGGAATGCTGGAATGCTGGAATGTCACGATGGCGTGTCGTTCGGTCCCAGTGGGATTCTTCACGTGGATCCATTCTTGGTCATCAGACCTTGGTTTTCCTGATTCCAGCATTCCAGCGTTCCAGCATTCCAGCATTTGGCATTGGGGGTCAATGGTGCTAACCCGCGATCTCCTGCGTTTCCGCGCCGACGCCGGCCGCATTGAGGCACGCTTGCTCAAGCCGACGCCAGCGGTGCTGGCATTGGCAGAGCAGTTGCTGACCCATTGGCGCGGTGGCAGTGGACGGATGCTTGGTGAGTTGGAAGACGGTGAACAGACAATTCTGCACGGTTCACGGCAGATGGTGGTTGGTCGCGGCCTGGCGAAGGTGATTGTTGACGCTTGCACATTTGCTGATCCGGAATCGTTGGCGGCGTTGCGCGAAATCGCATTCGATACTTCGGCCAAACTGTTGGCTCAGCCCGCTGTCCACGTCAGCGCGCACGTCGCTGCGGTGGCGCAGGTGATGGGCCGTGACACCGCGACGTTCTCGGATGCTTTGTACGCGGATTTACCTGATCGCGCCGTGCTGCGCGAAGCTCCGGCGTGGGACGCGGCTTCGTTGATCGGCCGTTACAATCTGGCGTTGTGCCAGGGTTTGCTCCTCGGTGCGCGTGAACTGCGTGTGCATGTGCGCGATCGCGATCGCGGGTTGCATCGTCGTCTGGTCCGTTCGCTGCGCCGGCGTCGGCTGTGTGCCGAGATATCATTGGCAGATAATGACGGACTGTATCTGACGATCAGCGGTCCGGCGGCGGTGCTCGATCAGCGCACGGCGTATGGCATGCAATTGGCCTTGTTCCTGCCCGCGTTGGCGTGTGCACGAGTGTGGTCGGCGGTTGCCGATGTGCATCCACCCTGCGCAGCTGCCGGCACGCCGCCACTGCCGTTCGCGCTTGATGCTGGGATGGGATTGCCCGGCGATCTTGCATTGCTCGACTTTGTGCCGACGGAATTGCGCGATTGGTTAGCGACGTTGTCTACCAAGTTGCCCGGCTGGCGCGCCGTCGATCCCGATCCGATCGTGTTGCCTGGCGGCGGCATCATCCTGCCCGACCTCGCCCTCGACGATGGCGCTGGTCCGATCGCGATCGAACTGTTTCACCGTTGGCATCTGCGTCCATTGGCCGAGCGGCTCGCGCAGATTGAAGCGGGCGCATTACCGTCTTTTCTTATTGGCATTGACCGCTCACTCAAACGCTTGGCCGAGGCGCGACCGTTGATGGATCATGCCGCTGTCGCGAGCCGTGGATTCCTGTTCAGCGATCTGCCGTCGCCGCGCGCATTGGCTGAGGCGCTGGGTCGATTGCGACCAGTTTAAAACGACGAACCCTGAAGGATATCCTCCAGGGCTCATCATTCCATTGCTGATGGCAATTATTCAGGCGGGGCCCCGTCGCTAGCGATGGGTCTGGCGCCGAGATGCGTTGGCGGCATACAATCGGCGTAGCCGATGCCGCCACGGTTTTGGAGGCTAGCCGACAAAACCGAGCATCGACAAAGCCAGTGGGGTAGGCTCGCAGAGCCGTAGGGGCGAAGCCCCTAAACAATTAGAACAGACAGGCGGCGATCGCGGTGAGGATCTTGTCCACACCGATGCCGATACCAGAGACGCCCGAGGCGACCAAGCCGCTGACGCCAATCAAGATGCCGCAGTAGATCGCGCCGATTGCGATGTTGTTGCCGGACAGTTCGGCTTTCTCGTCGATGTCCTTGGTCAGGCGATCCATGACCTTGAAGGTCACGGTGATCGCGAAGCTGGCGACTGCGATGGCAACGGCCAAGTTGACGACACCGGAGATGAGTCCGATCAGTCCGTTGGTCAGTTCGAAGTTCACGAGGTTAGCGATCGACTTGGTCATGCTGTCAATGCCGGCACCGATAACGCGGGTGTAGCTGATCACCGCGCCGGCCGCGAGCAGGGCGACAGCAACATTCTTCTTCTTAATCTCAGCCCAGATGTCGAGACCGCCGAGCAACCTCGATACGACTTGGAGGCCTTTGTTGATAGCGAACGCCGCAATGCCGAGACCGACGGCCAACTGAATAAGGCCGAGGATCAAGCCAAACATGGGACCCATGACCGACTTCCATGAGCAGGTCGTCTGCAGACTGGAGCCGACTTCGGCTGCAGCGGCGAAGGTCGCGCAGAAGGCAGTGATGGCGATGATGCGGGACATGCGGGACATGCGGTGTGCTCCGGATGAGGGTGGTGACAGGCGCGGCACTGTATGATGCACGGCGGATTGCCAAGTACCCATTGCCCCAGCTTCGAGCTACGAGCTGCGAGCTGCGAGTTTTACGACCAATCCACCTTGACGACGCACTTACGATATGCGTTCGGCACGCTGTCGATGGGGCAGAGGGGCATGTGTGCTTCGCCGGGCAAGAATACCGTGAAATGTTCAGCAGGGACCAAGACGTAATTGACGGTGGCGGTTGGCTGGACGTGGAACCACATGTCGGGGCCAGTTTGTTCGCTGACGGCCAGATCAGCGCCGGGTAGCCAGCCCATACGTTCGCCGCCGGAGATGTCGAATTGGATGTCGGCGTAGCGACGATGGCTTTCAAAGCGACGGCCAGGGATTGGTCTGGTCATGCCGGTTTCGACCGTGACGTAGATCATCTCGCCATCGATCGCGTGGCGTCCATCAGCAACCCGCGACCAGTCCTGGGCGCTCAGCCAGGCGAGGCCGGCCGTCAGGCGGGGATGGATGTTGCGGTAGGCGGCCGCGCGCGCGAGGTGGTCAAGGATCATGGGTGGATTGGAATGGGGTCGGCCACACACGAAAGCGCAAACCCGGGGACAACGATAGGATCACATGGAGGACCGGAGGACCGGAGCGGGCATGGAATTAGCCTAAACCGCGCGATTCAAGGCAACCGCTGAGGCGCAGAGGCCGCAGAGGTCGCAGAGGGGATTGGGGTTGGGAGAGGTCGGTGCTTCTGGTGCCGATCACCCGCAGGGTGACGACCCAATCTCGCTCTCCTCAGCGGTTGCCTTGGTTTTTTCAAATGCAGACGTTAGGATGAGATGGGCTTCATATGGTCGGCCACCAACCTAGTGCGACTCCGGTCCAATGGTGGAATTCTCCGACCTCCGGACTTGTCCACCATGTCGCCAACATCATGCTGCGGCCCCATGATCCGTTCCCTCGCTTGCCTTGTTCTACTCTTGCTCGCTGCTGGCGGTTGTGCCAATCGCCAACCCAGCGCACCCAAAGTGTACACCAAACCACTCGCGGTCGGCGAGTCGGCGCTGGTCGAAGTTGGGATCGATACGTTACCCAAGTTCCGCATGACGCCGAGCGAGCGCAATGCCTTCAAGCAAGGGATCGAATACAGCCTCGCGTATTTGGCGAAGCCCACGTCAGCCAAGGCCTTTCTGCCGGCGATGGGGGTGACGCATGAGCAAGTCGTGCGCTCACTGGAAGAGCTGCGTAAACTGATCGCTACCGCAAACGACGATGAGCTGGATCGGGCAATCCGCTCGCGATTTAGGGCCCTGATGTCAGTCGGCTGCGATAACGAGGGGACGGTCTTATTCACCGGATATTACACGCCGGTTTTGGCTGCCTCCTACACCAAGGACGGCCCGTACCAGTATCCGATCTACAAATGTCCACCGCAACTGAAGGATGGCGGCACGCACGAAAAGGCGCATTGGCAACGTCGTGATGGTACGCTGATGGAGTGTCCTGATGCCGCTGAGCTTGCAGCAGGAGGTTATCTGAAAGGGCACGAATTGGCCTACCTCACCGATCCCTGGGAGGTTTATGCGGTGCGCGTTAATGGCTCAGCCAAGTTGCGCCTGCCCGATGGAAAAGAGGTCATCGTCGGAAACGCCGGCACCAATGGCCATGACTACAAGTCGATCGGCTTGGCGCTGATCAAGGACGGAAAATTCACCAAAGACCAACTGACATTCTTTTCGCTGCGCCAGTACTTCCACGATCATCCCGACGAACTGCAACACTACGCCGCAACCAATCCACGGTTCGCATTTTTCAAAATCGTCAGCCGTGGCCCGAATGGGAAGCTGGACCAACCGGTCACTGCAGATGTGTCCATCGCGGTCAACAAGCACATATTCCCACCGGGCAGTCCGGTTATTGTACAGACGATGGTCCGCGATGGCGTCCGCGTGCAGCCCTACTGCGCTCTGCGTCTCGATCAGGATGACGGCGGGGCGATGCGCGCCCCCGGTCGCGCCGATCTCTACATGGGTGTCGGCGATGCGGCCGAACAACGCGCCGGAGTTCAGGCCTACGAGGGTCGCATGTGGTACCTCGTACTCAAGAATTGAATACGCGGTTGTGAAAACGTACGTCGTTAAAGAGGTCTTCGGTCCGACGCTGCAAGGCGAAGGACTCCACGTTGGCATGGCGTGCATGTTCGTTCGCCTTGCAGGTTGTAACGCCTGGGACGGTCGGCCGGAAACCCGCGCTGCGTCGGCCTGCCCGTATTGCGACACGGATTTTCGCGGCGGCAACAGCATGGACGTCGATGCGATCGTGGCGGCGCTGCATTCACGATCCACGAACCACAAACCACGAACCGTGAACATCGGCTGCGTTCTCTCTGGCGGCGAACCACTGCTACAAGCAGACGCAGCATTGCTGGAGGCGTTGGGTCGTTCCTTCGCTTGGGTCGATGTTGAAACCAATGGCACGCGTTCCTGTCCAGCGCATCCAGCCAACGTGTTCATCAGTTGCAGTCCGAAGCAGGTGGCTGGCGAGCCGATCGTTCTTGTGCCGGATTGGTGGAAGGTGTTGATCCCGGATCAAGAAGCATTCCTTGAGCGAGCGCTCAGTTCTGGCAAGCCGGTGTTCGTCCAGCCGACGTGTCCGGATGCCGGACCAGTTGGACCGATGTACGCCGCGAATCTACAACGCTGCGTGCAGCTCTGTGTCGAACGCGGTTGCCGCATGAGTCTGCAACTACACAAGTATCTCGGATTACCGTGATTTGCTGTGGGGTGGCCCCCACTCCCAATGGCATTGCGATAAGGCCGGGATGTCGCTTGTGTCATACCTCGTCTATGAGGTTCTTCACGTCTCATCCTGAGGACTTCTTCAAGGCAACCACAGGGACACGGGGAACCAAGACTGGGGCACACGGGGAAAAGGCAGAAAAGCACATCCTGCATGTCCCCTGTGATCCCCCGTGCCCCTGTGGTTGCCTTGCGCTTTTCCCTCGGTGGATCTTAACGCAACGCCATTGCCCCCACTCCCCCCGGGCTTTGTTGGTGTTCGATGTCGCGTCGCTACGCTAGCGACATCGTGGCGCATGGGCTTTGCCCATTTTATGCGCCACCACACCTTCCGGCGCCCGCGTCACCCTGGGACACATGAAATTCAGCGCGTGAAATACCAGATCGCTGCGGCGATGGCGATGATCGTTACACCGACCATCACCAGCACGAGCGGGCTGCCTGATCTCTTGGTGGTGCGGGTGGCGCTGGCCACCTTGCGCGGCTTCGTACTCACGGGCTTATCAAGCGTGTCGATTTCGCTGATCAATGCGCTGCCATCTTGCGGACGTTTGGTCGGATCCTTGTCCATCATGCGGCCAATCAGCGTCACCACGGAGGCGGGCAGATCGGGAACGAACTGAACCAGCGGCGTCGCGGTTTCGCGCAGCACTTTAGTCATGACCTCGGTGCCGTTTTTGCCTTCGAACGGTAATCTGCCGGACACGATCTGATAAAATGATGCGCCCAGGGCGTAGATATCGGCGGTGCGACCAGCTTCGCGGGCATTGCGGATCTGCTCGGGCGGCATGTAAGCGGGCGAGCCCAGCGCCATGCCCTGCATGGTCAGGCCAGCGGCGTCGCCGGTGTCGATCTGCTTGGCCAATCCAAGATCAGCGAGTTTGGCCACGCCATCTTTGCCGACGAGAATATTTGCCGGCTTGATGTCGCGGTGAATGATGTCCTTGCCGTGGACGTACTCGAGCGCTTGGGCGACTTGCTTCACGTAGCCGGCGGCGGTTTTCCAATCCAATTTGCCGGCGTCTTCGGCCAAACCGGCCAGCGTGTCGCCATCAACGAACTCCATAACCAAGTAGTGCACTCCGCGATCCATGCCGCAGTCATAGACTGCGACGACGTTGGGATGCTGGATCGCAGCTGAGAGTTTTGCTTCGCGCTGAAAACGGGCCACGACTTCGGGCTGCGAGGCGGCGCGACTCGACAGCATCTTCAAGGCGATGCGTCGACCGACTGACTTCTGCTCGGCTTCGTACACGACGCCGAGGGCTCCGGCACCGAGGCGACGGACCAGTTTACAGCCGCCGACTTCCTTGCCGACCAGCTTGTCCTCGGTTGGCTTCGCGGTGGCGGCGATGAGGATCTGCCGTTGGCAGGTCGGGCAGTTGACTTGCTTGCCGACCAGCTTGGCCGCGACGCGAAACTCATGCTGGCAATACTTGCAGGAACTGAGGAAGAACTCGTCGGGCATGGCGCGACATCCTGTGGGGGCTTTGCGCCAATGCCACAGGGACGTGGGTGGGGGGAATTGAATGTAGAATGCTCGAATGTTCGAATGCTCGAATGAACATAAAATACGTTAAAATTCGACATTCGAGCATTCTGCATTCGAGCATTCGACATTACGAAGGTCTTTCCCATCTGAACTTGTCGGTAACGATGGCTGTGACCCTGCGTACAAAGGGCGGAGATCATTATGACCAGAGCCATCCTTACTCTCGCCCTCTGCCTGTGCGCCACCATCGGTGGCTCGGCCGAACGCCTGCCCGCTGACTGCCGCTGGGCGATTCAGCTCGATGTGCAGAAGGCGCTCGCATCACAGCTTAGTGCCGTCCTCAACATCAAATCCCAGCTTAAGCAGGCGGACGCGGCCAAGTTACGCATGCTTGAGGCGCTTACCGGTTTTGATCCGTGGCGCGACCTGCGTACGGTCACGATCTGCGGTGTGGATGCCGGTGGTGACTCGGGTGCCATCCTACTGCGCGGGACTTTCCATGCCGACAAGTTGGTGACCTTGGCGCAGGCCGCCGAGGGCTACGCTGCGGTGGCTGCCGGAGCGCGAACGATTCACACCTGGAAGCAAGGCGACAAACCCGCCGCGGCCTGTCTTGTGCAACCGGATCTGCTGGTCATCGCAAAATCCAGCGAACGGATTCTCGCGGTGATTGTGGCGGTTGATGCCAGCGAACCACCGCGCGCAGGCGTGATATTGCCAACGACGAGCAAAGGAATTTTGTTGGCTGCAGGAGCCGCTGACCAACTCGGGTCACTCATTCCCGATGGTCCGCAGGCGGAGTTGATGCGCAGTACGCACGGTATGTCGGCAACCCTCAGCGAAACAGGTAGTGCGCTGGTGTTCGAAGCCAATGCGGTGGCTGCTGACGACGCACAGGCGCAACAACTGGTGGATGCCGGACGTGGTCTGATCGCGCTGAGCCAGCTCACCAAGATGGATGGCGTTGATCCAGCCTTGGTTGCGGCGCTGCGTGGAGCGCGGCTTGAGCGCGCCAACAGCGCCCTGACCCTGCGCTTGTCCCTGCCGATCGCTGACATCCAACGCTTAGTTGCGCAGCAGCAGAAGGCGTTGTTGGAGCGGTAATGAACCAGGCCGATGCCATCCTTGCCCGCCGCGCCGCCTCTGGCGACGCGGCGGCGTTTGATCAGCTGGTCGAACGCCACGTCCCGCGTTTGCATCGCTGGCTCGTCGTTTCCGGAACGACGAATCACGATGCCGATGACGTGGTGCAGGATGCTTGTCTGCGTGCCTGGCGCGCGATTTCCACATATGATCCGCGTTGGGCTTTCACCACCTGGATATTCACCATCGCGCATCGCATCCGCCTCGATCTGGTGGCCCGTCGTCGCGAGCATGTCGTGTTGACCATGGACCGAGCTCAGCCGGAACAGTCGGATCCGTTGCCCAGCGACGGCATTTGGGCGCGCGCGCGCGAGTTGCTGTCCGACGATGAGTATCGCGCCCTGTGGTTGCGCTACGCCGAGGATATGGAACCCACTGAGATTGCCCGGGTACTTGGCAGTAATGCCATCGTCATCCGCGTTCGTTTGCACCGCGCTCGTCGGCGGTTGGAGCGTGCGCTACGTCCAGACTCCAGCACCACTCTGTCGGAGGTCATGCTATGAACGATACCATCGAACATCGTTTACGCAGCGAAGCGCGCGTCCTGCCGACTAACTCACAACTGGCATTGCGCGAGCGCATCGCTGCGGCATTGGCAGCAGAACCAGACCGCTCTGGCTCCACACCGCGACCGATCATGTTCCCGCATCCTGCGCGCGGACCATGGTTAGCAGCGGCGGCGGCAATCGCCGCCAGCGTGGCGATCGTCTACATGTCCACGCCAAGTCAGATGGTGGCAACGCGCGGACCTACGATGGCCGATCTAGCCCAGGTCCCTCAGCGCGTGGTTGCGATGGTCCCCGAGATCCCTGCGCCTACGCCGCAAGTAATGCCGTCGTTTACCGCCGCAGATTTTGCTGTGCTGGATCCCATTGCACCGGCGCGTCATGAGGTTGCAGCTATCCGCGCCGACCTCCGCGCGGCCGTTGGCGTCATCCGCCAAGCGGTTCCATTTTAGAATTCTGCCAACGCGCGCGCAGCTCGACTGCTCGCGTATGAGCTGGATCTTCGACCTGAGCAACCGCAAGTTCAGCCAGTGCGGCATCGCGTTGTCCGAGGTGTTCAAGTAGTTCTGCCCGGCGGCAACGCAGACGCCCACGCCGACGTTCTGGTGCTGCGGCAATGGCGCGAGCAAATAACTCCAAAGCGATCGGGTGGTCATGACCATGCCACGCCCATTCGGCGGCGGTTGCTAAAGGTTGATGCGGATACACCGCTTGATCGGCCAGAGCAACCAACATGCGTTGCGCGTCCTGGCGTTTGCCAGAGGCATACAGCGCGTGGGCTAGTAGGCTGCGCGATTCCCAGTAGGGGGTCGCGACAGCGCACGCACGTTCCAGCGCTGGCACCGCCTCATGGGCGCGTCCATCGGCAATCAGCGCCTTACCGAGCAACAGCCCCGCCAGCGCCGGATCAAGGGACGGCACCGACGCAACCAGTTCAATCACAGCATGTGGAGCATTCGCGCGCAGTAATTCGGCGGTGGCCGGGACGAGGACGGCAGCAGGATCAGTGCTGGTGGCAAGTGCTGAACGTGCCGCTGCAACGGCTCCAACGATGTTCCGTGCCGCACAGCACGCCGCGAGGGTATCGAGGTCGTTCCAGGGAAACCTGGGAACGCCAGGCTCCAGCCTGGCTCGATGTATTGGTCCACAGTTCGCCAATAATGCACGATGCAGCGAATCTGCCTCGGAGTGTAGCTGACCATCCGCAGCGGCATCGCCGTCATGATGCACTTGCGAACGATCGAAATGCGCGGCCATGGCCTGCGGATCAAGATCGGGCCACTGTCGTGATACCACGGTCTGGACCGCACGAATGAAGTCGGTCGGCTCGCTGTCGAAATCGACGAGTGGGGTTCCTTGTTCAGCGGCGCGCAGCAGCGGCCGGGCATGCTCGATCCAGATATGCAAGCCTTCGCCAAGCGGCATGCGGCGCCATGCCGCCAGCGAGCGCGCGACCGCAAGTGGATGACGGACAACGCCGATCGTCTGCGGTGCTGGCGTGGCCGCGGTCCAGAAATCAAGACACAACAACATGCGTGGATCTTTAATCAGCACGCGTTGTTGGGTTGGTGCAGCCAGTAAGCAATCACGTTCAGCGGCGTGGGTTTCATTCCACTGCAACGTGGTTGGTGCCTGCAGCCAGGAACCACCAGATGCTGCGAGCACGGCTTCCGATAGGCGGATCGCTGCCGTTGATTCGAAGTGTCCGCGTGCGTTGTCCCAGTTGCGCACCATCGGTCCAGGCACGCATGCGCCTGCAGCAGCCAACATGCCGGCGAGGCAACTGGTTCCGCTGCGCGGGGAGCCGAGGACGAGGATTGGAGTCATGCCCTGGGAACGCCAGGCTCCAGCCTGGCTGTGGCAATGCAGTTCGATTCGAGCCGTACAGGAGTGCGGCGTTCCCGGGTCAATGCAGCCTCATCCCAGGTTCAGCGCCAGCATCAGGCGTCAGCAAGTATGCTGCACCGCCTTCACCGGCGGCGATGACCATGCCTTCGCTGAGACCGAAGCTCATCTGACGCGGTGCGAGGTTGGCGACGACAACGATCTTGCGGCCGACCAGTGCTGAAACATCGGGGAAAGCGGCTTTAATTCCGGCGAAAATGGTTCGTTCGCCCAGGCTGCCTAGCGACACGTGCAGCTTGACGATCTTCTTCGCCTTGGGGACGTCTTCGGCGGTCAGGATCTGTGCAACACGGAAATCGACCTTAGTGAAGTCATCAAAGGCGATCGTCTCGGCTAGCGCCTCGACGGGCTGCGAGCTGCGAGCTGCGAGCTGCGAGTTGGGCGCATCGTTGACTTTGCTCGCATCGATCATGGCTTGGACTTTCACGGGATCGACGCGGGTCATTAAGTTCTGGTACGCAGCGATGGCGTTGCCGATCACCGGCCTTTGCGCGTCGTCCCACGAGGCGATCGGCGCGTTGAGCAACTTGCCGGCTTCCTCGGCGAAGCGCGGCAACACCGGCGCCAGATAGACGCAGATCTGCCGGAACAGATTGAGCGAGACCGTGCAGGCGCGCGCCAGTTCCTCAGCTTTGGCTGGATCCTTCTTGAGTGCCCACGGTGCGGCGCGTTCAACGTACTCGTTGGCGCGATCCGCGGCCGCCATGATCAAGCGGCAGGCATGCGCGGTGTCGAGGCGCTCATAGGCCTCAGCGATTTCCTTGGCGTCGGCTGCGGCGCGAGCAAAAAGTCCGTCATCGTCCGGATACGCCGCCGTCAGTGTCGGTACGAACCGCGCTGTGCGGCTGGCGAGGTTCACGACCTTGCCGACCAGGTCTGAGTTTGCCTTGGCGGCGAACTCGTCGAGGTTCATGTCGAGGTCTTCGGCCGTTCCGTTGAGCTTGGCGGCGTAGTAGTAGCGCAGCCACTGCGGATCGAGGTGATCAAGGTAGGTGCGCGCGCGGACGAAAGTTCCCTTCGACTTCGACATCTTCTCGCCATTCACGGTCAGAAAGCCGTGAATGTGTACTTTATTGGGCAGATTCCAGCCAACTGCTTTCAACATTGCTGGCCAGAACAAGGTGTGGAAGTAGGCAATGTCTTTGCCAATGACGTGATGAATTTCGGCCTGACCGCCAATCCACCAGCACTTCCAGTCGGTGCCGATTTTCGCGCACCAATCGCGGGTTGAAGCGACGTAGCCGACCGGCGCATCAAGCCACACATAGAAGTAGTGACCGGGCGCATCGGGGATCTCGAATCCGAAATACGGCGCAGGCCGCGACACATCCCAGTCGCGCAGCGGTTCGTCAGGACGCAGAAAGGTGTTTTTCACCCAGCGCGCCATGTCTGGGTGCAGGTGCTCGCCACCGCCAACCCACTGTTCGAGGAACGCGCGAAACGCCTCCAGTTTGACGAAGAAGTGGGTTGCTGAACGCAGTTCGGGCTTGGCACCTGACAACGTGCTGACCGCATCCTTCAGCTCGGTTGGGCTGAATGTCGAGCTGCACTTGTCGCACGAATCGCCGTACTGATCCGGCGCGTTGCACTTCGGGCAGGTGCCTTTGACGAAACGATCAGCCAAAAAAGTTCCTGCTTTGGGATCGTAGAGTTGGGTCACCTCGCGCGTGGCGACGTGGCCGCCATCACGCAGGGATTTCCAGACCGCGTGCACACCGTCGCGGTTCGACGCGCTGTCGGTCGAACCATAATGATCGAAGCAGATGCCGAAGTCGGCGAAGTCCTTTTGGTGTGCCGCGCTCATCTCGGCGATGATCGCGCTCTCGGGCACACCACGATTGCGGGCAGCGATCATCGTCGCCGTGCCATGGACGTCGTCGGCGCAGATGTAGGCGGTCTCATTGCCGCGCAGCCGCTGAAAGCGAACGAACATGTCGGTCTGGAGGTACTCGACCAAGTGACCGATGTGGATGTGTCCGTTGACGTAGGGCAACGCAGCTGTGACCAGAAGACGACGCGGCATGGAGGGATCCGATGGCAGGAGTCAGTAGCGACCCACGCTGGAGCGCGTGGGGCTGGCTTGTACCTCCGACCGGGACGTGGGCAATCCGGCACGCAGGGCGCATGAGTGACCAGGAAGCCATGCTCTGCGTCCAGAACATCCACAGGGTCGTCGCGTCTCGCGGCAGCATTGCAGCGGTCCGGAAGTCCGGAAGTCCGGAAGTCCGGAAGTCGATTGGGCGAGACGAACTTGTATGTCTGACGTATGGGCTGGTTAGTGGGTACGAGAAGCCTTTTTGGGGACGAGCTGCATACCCTTGGCGGACTTCCGGACTTCCGGACTTCCGGACTTCCGGACTGGGTCAATAGCCCATGGCAGAGAACGAGAATGGCGCAGAAAAGTCAGAATTGCCAACGCCGAAGCGGCTCGAGCAGGCGCGCGACGAAGGTCAGGTGTCCTACTCGCAAGAAACGTCAGCCGCGATCCAGCTTCTCGTCGGCTTTATCCTTATGGGCGTGTTGGGCTCGTGGTTCTGGTCGGGCTGCGTCGAGTCGATGCGCTGGGCTATGGACCGTGGACTGAATACTGAGTTGACGCCCGACAATCTGATGCGGGTCGTTTTCCAGGGGCATCAATCCTTATTTTTGGTAGGTGGTCTTTTCCTTGGCGTCATGTTCCTGGTCGTATTGGTAATCGGCCTCGCCCAGGCTGGATTTCATCCCACCTTGAAGCCACTGATGCCCAAGTTCAGTCGCATCAGTCCGATGGCCGGCTTCGGTCGCCTGTTCGGAGTCAAGGGACTGGTGCGTCTGGCGCTCAATGTACTCAAACTGACCATTCTCATTGTCATCGCTTGGCTGGTGATTGAGGCGCGCATCCCACATGAACTGCCACTGGGCAACGATCTCGCCCTGCGCCTCGGTGACGACGCGCATGCACTGTGGCGGCTCGGCATGATCCTCGCGTCGTCCCTGCTGGTCATCGGCCTTATCGATTTCTTCTATCAGCGCTGGCAACACACGAAGGACAACATGATGACCAAGCAGGAATTGAAGGAAGAATTCAAGCAGATGGAAGGTAACCAGGAGGTGAAGGCGAAGATCCGCGGCATGCAGCGCGCGCTTGCCCAGCGCCGCATGATGCAGGAAGTCCCCAAAGCCGACGTCGTCATCACCAACCCGACCCACGTCGCCGTCGCACTCAAGTACGACAAGAACAACATGGCAGCGCCGATTGTTCTCGCGAAGGGCTACGACGAAGTCGCGCAGAAGATCAAAGCAATTGCCGCCGAGCATGACATCCCGATGGTCGAGAACATCGAACTCGCCCGCGCACTCGCGCGTGAAGTTGAAATTGGGAAGCCGATCAATCCGAAGTGGTTTAAGGCAGTGGCGGAGATTTTGGCGGCGGTGTACAGGTTGAGGAAGGGCGCGGCGTAGCCAGGGCTTCTGACAACGGATTGCGTCCGACCATACCGAAGTGGTACGGGTGCAGTGTAGCGGCTTCCCGCTCAATCTGGAACCCGGTCTGCACTAGCCAAGAGCGGCACTGATCCGGCTTGGGACGGATGGCAATGTCTGGTCCCCGTGGCGTTGGGACATCGCTGCGCCAGTGGATGACCCCAACCCGCCCATCTGGACGAAGGGCTGTGCGAGCGGCGTTGAGCAGTTCCAGCGGAGCTTCGCAATGGAGAATGTTGAACAGTAGGACAACATCCACGCTGCTTGGGGTGACGCCCAGCGAGCCATCGGTCACATCAACCAGACGGGCATCGACATGGGCGAACCCGGCCTGGGCGGCCTTGCCGCGTGTCAGGACCACCATGTCCGTCTCGATGTCGAGCGCGATCACCGGATGTCGCGTCATGCGCGCCAGCGCCAGGGTGAACGTGCCGTAGCCGCACCCAACATCGACAACCGGGCCGTGGATCTGATCGAAGCCGAGGGTCTGCAAGATGACGGGGGGATCGAAGAACGTAGTCCACCAGTCTTCGTCGGGCATGCCGCTGTCGCGGGTCTTCATGGGCAATCCAGGCGGCGGCCGACAGATAATCCGGCCGCCATGGGGTCAGAAGGAGACGACGCGGTCGGCATCGCGGATCAGGGCGTAAAGGTCCTTCATCGTCGACAGCGGACAGACCTCTGATCCCTGCGACTCACGGAGCTTCAAGCAGGTGCCACAGGCCATGATCTTCCCGCCGGCTTCCTGGAGTTTGCGTGCCTGGCCGACAACTTCGAAGCGCGGATCGGAGGCCATCTCCAGATCAACGCCAGTGCCGATGAGGAAGACGCCGACCTCGTCGCCTTGGGTGCGGGCGAAGTTGGCGAGACGCAAGGCATTGAAGGCCGTCTCGGGTTCGGTGGTCGACAGGGTGATGGCGAGCTTCATGCTTTTCTCCGGGCCTTACGAGGTTTGCGTGCCTGAGTTGCTGATGGTGCCCCGCTCGCGGTGGGGAGACCGGCGTTGCGCCATTCCAGCACGCCATCGGGCAGGCGGCTGGCACGGAAGCCCCGTTTGGTCAACTCGGCGACAGCCTCGCCCGACATCGCGCAATAGGGACCACGGCAGTACGCCACCACGGTGCGGTTGCGGGGTAGCATCGTGAGGTGCCGAGCAAGATCCGGCAACGGCACCGAAAGAGCGCCGGGAAGGTGCCCGGCTGCGTACTCGTCGGCAGGGCGAACGTCGATCAGCGTCACCTCACCAGCGGCAACCCGCCGACGCAGTTCCTGACGATCCACTGCCTCCAGAGAGTCGCCCGCTCTGAGATGCGTCTGCGCCAGCCGGGTGACCTCTGCGAGTTGCTCGGAGGCGGTATGCTGGAGGCACATCAGCAGGGATTCGACCGCCGGACCAGCGATCTGGTAGTGGACATGCAGACCGTGCTTCTCGGACACCACCAGATGAGCGTGGGCCAGGATGCGCAGGTGCTGGCTCGCATTGGCAACGGTCAAACCGGCAGCCGTTGCCAAGGATTCTACCGTCCGGCCTCCTTGGGTAAGCACATCCAGCAGGCGCAGCCGGCCAGGGCTGGCGATGGCCTTGCCCATCCGGGCGAACTGGTCGTAGAAGGAGGCGTGCATGGCTGACGAACACCCTACCCGTCTCAACCAGTATTCAAGAGATCGCTAGAACGCTTACCGATACCCCACTTCGGCTGTCACCCGCGCTCTTGCGCGCGAAGTCGAGATTGGGAAGCCGATCAATCCGAAGTGGTTCAAGGCGGTTGCCGAAATTTTGGCGGCGGTGTATCGGTTGCGGAAAGGCGCGGCGTAGGAGAGGGTGGATATTTGGTAGGTAGGGGCATGGCAGAAGCCTCAGGGTTTGCGCTGGTCGTCGTCGGCCGGAGGCAACTTCGGCTTCCAGGCGCACGCGCTGTTCTTCCACACCGTCCACGGCGAGCATGGAGACAGGAACAGCCAGACGGCGATAAAGCCGACGAGCAGCAGAATATCAGTCAGCATGGATGACGGCTTTCGCCGCGCTTCGGGCGCAGCAATAAACGGGAACGCGGACAGGTACTTGTCGCTGCTGCCAGCGCATCCAGCGGTGTACGGCTGTCAGGAGCAACGCCTGAACCAGCAAGACAGTAGCAGATATGGCCGACGCGCTGATCATTTCGTTTCCAGCGCTTGGTCCATCCAGGCAGTGATCTCGGCTCGCGCACGGAATCCGACGAAGTGGGCGATTTCCTTGCCGTTCTTCCACAGACGAACATCGGGGATGCTTGATACGCCTTGGGATTGAGCGATTGCTCCGTTCTGATCGACATCGATCCGCACTATCCGCAATCGGTCACCTCGCTCCTTGGCCAAGGCATCGATCTCAGGGCCGAGAAGTTTGCACGGTGGACACCAGGTGGCGTGGAAGTCGACCAGTACCGGCACCAATGCGCTCGCAGCGATGACCTCACGATCGAAATCTACGCTTCCTGCCGCAGGTGTCGGCACCACGCCTGAAGTCACTGGTGCGGCTGGTTGAACGGCTGCCGGAGCAGGACAATACGCAGCGCCCCACACGCTGAGCGGTGAGCAGGGCATCAAAAACAGGATGCCGAAGGCGACCAGGAACAGTATGGCAACCTGTTTGACCACGCTCAGCGAGGCCGTCTTGTGGTTGTGCTGCATTGGTAGTCCGGAGCGATTCCACGCGCTGGTTCCGCCCTCAACGTTGACCGCCTGGGTGAAGCCGGCGCGCTGAAACTTTTCGCAGGCCGTCGATGAGCGTGCATCAGTGGCGCAAATGATATAGATCGGATCGTCTAGCTTGCCGACCCGACCGCTGACGACGACGGCAGGATCAAGTTGACTCAGTGGCACATGACGCGCACCGACGGCGTGGCCACTGTTCCACTCTGATGCGGTGCGGACGTCGATAAGGTCAACCGGTTCGCCGCGCGCGATGCGTGCGTTGACCTCGGCTGGAGTGATGGTGGGGATGGCCATGGTTCAGGCTTTGCTCTGCGCCATGCCGTCTTTGATAAATTGCTCAACCGCCGGCTTGGGGCGGAAGCCAGTGAAACCGCCAACCTGCTTACCATGCATGAACAGCCGCACGTCTGGGATGCCGGAGACGCCAGCGTTCACCGCTAGATCCTGGTTCTCGTCGGTGTTCACCTTGACCAGCTTGAGCGGTCCGGCGCTAGACTTGACCGCTGCGTCGAGTACCGGGCCGAGCATCTTGCAGGGTCCGCACCAGGTGGCGTAGAAATCGACCAGGACCGGTTGACGATGGCTGGCTTCGATGACGTCGCGGTTGAAATCAAGCATGACAAACTCCGTGTGGTGATGATATGGTCCTGGCGCAGAACGTGCCAATCGTGCCCACGTCGTAAGTGCTTGTCAGTGTGGTATGGACCGTGGGATGATGTGGGTTGAAAATTTACCTAGAGGCAATTTGACGCAAACCACACACAACGCATGTGCCTCATAGCGCATTGCGGGTGCCGATTACCAAATGCATACGAGCTATACGTAAAATTACGAACGAAGCAGTTCTTCTCCGGCGCGCTAGAGTGCGCAGCGACAGTACCTTGGAGTCGAACATGACCGTCGAACGCGCTCTCCGTCTCTTTGCCGGCATTATGATCCTGCTCAGCCTGGCCCTGACCCATTGGGTGCATCCCAACTTTGTCTGGTTCACCGTCTTCATCGGCATGAACCTCGCTCAATCCTCCGTCACTGGATGCTGTCCGCCGGAATGGCTCTTTCGCAAACTTGGTCTCCGCGAGAGCGGTAGCACATGTTCCCGACCGTGATCTGCTGGTACGTCGCTGAGCCGCGCTGGCCGTACGGCCAGCATTCCTTGTCGCTGAACATCTCTGTCAGGATCACGCTATGAAACACTGTTTCCTTGCGATAGCTGCCACCCTGCTCGCGCTTGCCGGATGCGGCGCTGAACCACAGGCCGGCGCAGCCAAAGCGCCGCCATCAGTCAGCGTCAGCACAGCCATCGTCTCGCTGCATGAGCACGGTTCGGTCGAGGTCCTGCCTGGCACGGTGAAGGCTGCCACGGCCGCGACCCTCATGGCCCGCGTCCCTGGGGTCGTGAGTCGTATCACCGCCACACCCGGCACCGTTGTGGCTGCTGGAACCGTGTTGGTGGAACTCGACGCCCTGGAAATCGCTGCCAAGCGCGATCAGGCCAAGGCAATCGCCGCCCAAGCCACCGCCGATTTCGAGCGAACGAAGATGCTGTTCGAGAAGCAGGCTCTGACCAAGGCCGAGTTCGATGTCAGCCAGGCTCGCGCCGCCGGATCTACCGCCGCCGCTGCCGAAGCCGAGATCATGGTTGGCTACACCCGCATCGGCGCGCCCTTCGCTGGCGTGGTGGTGCACAAGTATGTCAACGTTGGCGACCTGCTCTCACCCGGCCGTCCGGTGATCGATCTAGAAGATTCCACATCGCTCCGTCTGGAGGTCGAACTTCCCGAGTCGCTGGCCACCCAGATTGTCGTCGGCACCAAACTGCGAGTGCAGGTCGGCGCTGCGGCCCTTGATCAGGACGCAGCTGTGGTCGAAGTGACTCCAGCCGCCGATCCAGTGAGCCGCAGCGTGCTCGCCAAACTGGCCCTGCCTGCGGATGCGCAGGGCCTGCGCTCTGGCCAGTTCGGCCGCGTCACCATCCCGGTTGCTGGCGGCAGAATGCTCGCCGTTCCCACCACCGCCGTGGTCCACCGTGGCCAACTCGATGCCGTGTTCGTCATCCAGGACGGGAAGGCCAAGCTGCGCTTGGTGCGACTTGGTGGTGTAGAGGGCGAGCGCACGACCATTCGTGCCGGTCTCGTTGCGGACGAAACGGTGGTCAGCGTTGATGCCGATGGCTTGCAGGATGGCCAGGTCGTGACCGTCCGCTGAATCCGCACCGGAACCCATCGAGCCCACTATGCATCATGGTCTTTCAGGCGGCATCGCCCGATCCTTCGTCAACTCCAAGCTGACGCCGCTGCTGGTCGTCGCCAGTATCCTGCTGGGGACGATGGCCATCTTGCTGCTGCCGCGCGAAGAGGAACCGCAGATCCAGGTGCCGATGGTTGATGTGATGGTTGGCATGCCCGGCGCCTCGGCCAAGGAGGTCGAGGAGCGCGTGGTGCGCCCGATGGAGCAGCTCTTGTGGGAGATCCAGGGCGTCGAATACGTCTACTCGACCGCCATGGCCGGTAAGGCGATTTCGATTGTGCGCTTCAAGGTGGGCGAGGAGGTCGAGAAGAGCTTGGTGAGGCTCAACCAGAAGTTGCAGGCCAACTATGATCGTATTCCTGCCGGGGTGACGCAGCCGCTCATCAAGCCGCGTTCCATCGACGACGTGCCCATCCTTGCCCTGACCTTGCACTCGGCCCGCTACGATCATCTCACGCTGCGCCGCGTCGCCGACGAGGTGGAGACGGTGATCAAGTGCGTGCCGCAAGTGGCGGAGACCCACATCATCGGCGGAGCGCATCGCCAGATTCGGGTCCAGCTCGATCCGCAGCGACTCGCCTCGCGCGACCTCGCAGCTCAGGATGTGGTTGGCGCATTGGCGGCCGCCAACAGTGCCGACCAGGCGGGAAGTCTCGTCAACAATAACCAATCCGTTCTAGTCGAAACCGGGGACTTCCTCCATGACGCGCACGATGTCGGAGCGGTGGTCGTCGGCACCAACGCAGGCAAGCCCATCTTCCTACGCGACGTGGCCATGATCAGCGACGGGACCGCCGATCCCACGACGTACACCTTTTTCGGCACCAAGACTGGTGAAGAGCCATCGGTCACGTTGTCGATCGCCAAGCGTCCCGGCGCGAACGCCATCGACGTCAGTCACGCGGTCCTGCGCGAAGTCGAAGCACTCAAAGGCCGCACCATTCCCGCCGATCTTGTGATCACCGTCACTCGCGACTACGGCGAGACCTCGGCTGAGAAGTCTAACGAACTGCTGTTGCACATGGGCATCGCGGTGTTGTCGGTGTCGCTGCTCATGCTGTTCCTCCTGGGCTGGCGTGCCTCTCTTGTCGTCGCCATCGCCATTCCTGCAACGTTGGCTCTGACCTTGTTGGTGCTCTATCTGTGGGGCTACACCCTCAACCGCATCACGTTATTTGCGCTGATCTTCTCAATCGGCATTTTGGTCGATGACGCCATCGTCGTGGTCGAGAACATCTATCGCCGCGTCGGGCTTGCTGACTCGCGCGACAAGACACTTGCGACGATCGCGATCGAGGCCGTCGCTGAGGTCGGCAACCCGACGATCCTCGCCACCATCGCGGTGATCGCGGCCATCCTGCCGATGGCCATGGTCGGCGGATTGATGGGACCGTACATGCGCCCGATCCCAGTTGGCGCAAGCGCGGCGATGATCTTCTCGCTCCTGGTCGCCTTCATCGTCACGCCCTGGGCAGCGGTGCGCATCCTCAAGCCGCAGGCGCACGGGCATGCGGATCGTCCCGAAGGACGAATCCCGCGTTCCTATCGCTGGCTCATGCACCGGCTGATCGCATCCGGCGGATGGCGCTGGGGCGTTCTGGGTGGATCAGCCGCGGCCCTGGTTGCAGCCTTGTCGCTGGTGCCTGCCGGTTTGGTGAAGGTCAAGATGTTGCCCTTCGACAACAAGTCGGAGTTCCAAGTTATTCTCAATATGCCCGAAGGCACCGCCCTGGAGCGAACAGCCGCCGTGGCCCGCGCTATGGCGTCCTCGTTCAAGGACGAACCGGAAGTTGCCAACTATCAAGTCTATGTCGGCACCGCCTCGCCGTTTAACTTCAACGGTTTGGTCCGCCACTATTTCAACCGCAGCGGTGACCATGTTGCCGATCTCCAGGTCAACCTCTTGCCCAAAGAACGGCGCGCTGCCCAGTCGCACGAGATCGCCAAACGTTTACGTCCGCGCCTGGCAGCTATCGCTACTGCTGCTGGCGGGCGAGTCACCGTTGCCGAAGTGCCACCTGGTCCGCCGGTGCTGCAGACCTTGGTCGCCGAGGTGTATGGACCCACTGAAGCACAGCGCTTGGCCCTTGCCGCTGAAGTGAAACGAATTTTCAGTGAAGCTTCCGGGGTGGTCGACATCGACTGGTATATCGAAGCCGCCCAACCCAGGCTGCGCTTTCTGGTCGATAAAGAGAAAGCGGCCCTCGCTGGCGTCTCGACCGCCGACATCACCAACACGGTACGTTTGGCGATCGAGGGTCAGCAGGTCGGCCTCGCTCACCAGCCGCGCGAAAAAGAGGATCTGCCCATCGTCATCGACTTGCCAGCGGCTGTGGTCTACCAAGGCACGGATCTCTTGGCCCTGCGCGTGCGCGGCCCCGGTGGTCTCTTACCGCTGCGTGAACTCGGACACATCGAGCAGTCGGCGTTGGAGCCCAGCATCTATCACAAGAATCTGCTGCCCGTCACCTACATCGTCGGCGATGTTGCTGGGGCGGTGGAGAGTCCAGCCTATGCCATCTTCGCCATGAACGATGCGCTGGCCAAGTTGGATGCCACACGATTTGGCGGCGCCACGGCACAGCTCGCGGTGCTCAGTTCAACCCAGCCAACCAACAATCTTGCTCCGGCAGTGAAATGGGATGGCGAGTGGCACATCACCATCGAAGTCTTCCGCGACATGGGTCTAGCTTTCGCCGGATGCATCGTGCTCATTTATCTGCTGATGGTTGGCTGGTTCAGTTCCTTTTTCACGCCGCTGGTAGTTATGATCGTCATCCCCTTCTCGCTCCTGGGGGTATTGCCGGCACATGCGGTTTGGGGTGCATTCTTCACTGCCACCTCAATGATCGGCTTCATGGCCGGTGCCGGCATCGTGGTGCGCAACTCGGTCATCTTGGTCGACTTCATCGAAGCCGAAATCGCCGGTGGCAAATCAGTCGAAGAGGCCGCCATCCAAGCAGGCATCGTTCGCTTCCGTCCCATGCTGCTCACCGCTCTCGCGGTAGTCGTGGGCGCAGCGATAATTCTGGCGGATCCGATCTTCCAGGGACTGGCATTGGCGTTGATGGCCGGCTCGGTGGCAAGTCTGCTCATCGCCCCCGTGTTGGTGCCGCTGCTCTTTGTTCTGCAGCGCAAATGGCTTGGCTGACCCAAGTCAAGACCAACCAGCCAACGCAGTCATGAGGCGTACGCACCGAACTTCCGAAAGTGTCGATGTGGTGGGGATCTAGTCGTACAACCATAGGAACAAATCCGACCCACGTCGCCGTCGCGCTCAAGTACGACAAGAACAACATGGCCGCGCCGATCATTCTCGCGAAGGGCTACGACGAAGTGGCGCAGCGGATCAAAACGATCGCCGCCGAGCACGACATCCCAATGGTCGAGAGCATTGAACTCGCCCGTGCCCTCGCGCGCGAAGTCGAGATCGGCAAGCCGATCAATCCGAAGTGGTTTAAGGCAGTGGCAGAGATTTTGGCGGCGGTGTATAGGCTGAGGAAAGGTGCGGCCTAATCTGTACGGCTCGGTGATGGTCTGATCTTCGATGGTGGGCTGTGAATGCCCACAATGTCAAAATGGTCACGTTCTACTGATGTTCAAATTATTCTGGGTTACCCATGTCGATTATTATGCCCTGGATCCGGAGCATGCTACTGCCGACTAGGCGCGACGCTTCTGCCCCAGGTCGCAAGTCATCTGGCGGTAGCGCTGCGGACTCATGCCGCAGCTGCCACGGAAGGAGCGACTGAAAACGAAGGGATCTTCATACCCGCAGCGATGCGCGATTTCGGCTACCTGCAGGTCGTTGGCAATGAGCAGGCGTTGGGCGTGCTGCATGCGCAGACGGCGCAGATAGACGATGGGCGTCGTGCCAGTGCAGGCGAGGAAGGCGCGGTGGAACGTCGCCGACCGCATGCCGATCATGGCTGCCAATCCGTCACGACTGCAAGGTTGGTCGCACGAACGGTGCAGATGGTCGATGACTGGCCGCAGCTGGTGCATGGTCTTGATCCGGTACGTCGCCTCCTGGCGCTCGCTGCAGGCCGGGGCGAGGATCTCCATGAGGCGGAAACCGAAGGCGCGCATTGATGCCGCCCGCAGCAAGGGCTGGTCGGAATCGCAGCGAACTTGCACCCAGTCCTCGATCGCGTTGCCGAAGGGCGTGCCAATGGCCGGCGGCAGCACGGGGGGCATTTCTACCAGAGCGAAGAGATCAAGACCACCAAGCACCGTGTACCGGAGGTGCACCCAGCGTGCACGACCGGTGGGCGTAACGAGGTCGATGCGGTGGTGGATCCCAGGAGGCAGCACCATGAGCGAACCAGTAGGCACTGGATGCTCGACGCCGCCATCAAGGCGCATGTGGGCGCGCCCGCGCTGCGTCTGTGAGCACATGAGGTCGGGCAGAATGCGCCATCCCGTGCCGTGTGGCTGGGCGACCGGAGTCACGTCGCCGCTGTTGATGACGACATCAATGCCCTGCGCCAGGATGACAGCGAGTCTGGACATACGCTTGATGATGTTCATGGGTAGGGATGCGCTAGAGCGGGATAGGGGAGCGGTGATACGGAATGACAGGCGGTAGATATCGGCTGCCATGGCTTATCTGATTGCTCGCACCTAGCATGGATGGCATGAGCGAACTCTTCTCCACCATCAACGTTTTCACGATCCTCGCCGCAACCACCCTTGCTCTGCCCGCCGTCGACGAATTGATTTCCTCCACCGCCGCCTGGGCCGAGGCGGCATTCTCGGCCAAGTCTGGCGCTGTCGCTCCGGGCTTCGTGCCCGCAGCTAGGCCACCGTTTTCGCTGCTGGCTGATGGAAAGCCCGTCGTACTGGATGCATGGACGCGCCATGCTGAGGGCAGCGACCGCAGGTGGACGGATGCTGCCAGCGGTCTGTCCGTTGCCGCCACGGTGACGGCGTGGCCGGACTTTCCGGCGGTGGAATGGATGCTGCGTCTGCGCAACGACGGCAAGGTCGACAGCCCGCTGCTCAGCGATGTCCAGGCACTTGATGTGGTGCTGCCTGCCATCACCACCAAACCGCTGACCCTGCTGCGCATCACCGGCGACAGCTGCAGTTTTCGCAGCTTCACTCCCGCCGATCAGGAGTTGGCACCAGGCGGCAGCCTGACCCTGGCACCGGTGGGCGGACGTTCGTCGAACGGAACCTTACCCTTCTTTGCCGTGCAGCAGGGCGACACCGGCTGGTTCATCGCCATCGGTTGGAGCGGTCAGTGGCAGGCACGCATCGAACGCGATGTTGCAGGCGCTCTGCGCCTGCGCGCCGGCCTTGAGCGCATGGCCTTGCGTCTACATCCTGGCGAGACTGTCCGCACCCCGCGCATCCTGCTCATGCGCTGGAGCGGTGACGCCGAGGCGGCGCGCAATCGTTTCCGCCAATTGCTGCTGGCGCACTACAGTCCGAAGATCGACGGCCAGACACCGATGCCGGCGCTGGGGGCGCAAATGTTCAACAGCTTCGCCAACGGCAAACACACTGAGTGGGGGACCGAGGCCGGACAGATCGCCGCCGCTGAGCTGAACCACAAGATCGGCGCCGATACCCTGTGGATGGACGCCGGGTGGTTCTCCGAATCCGGCTGGTCGAAAGGTGTCGGTACCTGGCGCGCACGGCCCAAGGATTTTCCCAAGGGCCTGGCGCCGGTGGGCGAAGCCAGTCATCGCCTTGGCCTGCGCTGGTTGGTGTGGTTCGAACCCGAGCGCGTGTATTCGGGAACCGAGATCGACAAGGAGCATCCCGCGTTCCTTCTGGGAAGCGGTAATCACCGCCTCTTCAACCTCGGTGACGAGCAGGCGCGGGCATGGATGCTTGCTCTGATGTGCCAGCAGATCACAGCATCGGGCATCGACACCTGGCGCTGCGACTTCAACATCGACCCGCTGCCGTACTGGCGCGCCAACGACCAACCTGGTCGCGATGGCATCACCGAGATCCGCTACATCGAAGGCCTCTACTCCATGTGGGACGGCCTACGCGCACGCTTTCCTCATCTGGTGCTGGACAATTGCGCCTCGGGCGGTCGCCGCATTGATATCGAACTGCTGTCACGGGCCCTGGTACAGACCCGCAGCGACACCGCATGCGTTCCCGGTCGTTCTGAGTGGGACCAGTCGCAGGTGTTGGGCATCCACCAATGGATCCCCAACCAGGCCACCATCGGCTGGGAGGTCTCACCCTACGCCATCCGCAGCAGCGCCACCTCGGGCTACTGTGGCGAGTGGGATTTCATCAACCCTGCCTTCCCGGTCGACCTGGCCAAGCTCTGCTTCGCTGAGGTGCGCGCCAACCGGCCATATTGGTATGGCGACATGCATCCGCTGACTCCGTCGTCGATCACCCACGACCGCTGGATGGCTTGGCAGCTGCATCGCCCCAAGGAAGGCGACGGCATCATCCTCGCCTTCCGCCGCCAGCAGGCCGCCGAACCGTCCTTGCGCGTGCAACTCCGCCAGATCGACCCCGCCGCACGCTATGCGGTGACATTCATTGATGAGGCACTGGCCGAGACCGCGCGCGCCCTGACCGGCGCCGAACTAATGGCGCTGGAGTTGTCGATCCCGAGCCAGCGCGCCAGTCTGCTCGTCCGTTATCGGCGGGAGAACTGAGCGCAGCCTTCTTCAGTCCGCTGCCCCGTGGGCAATAAATATTGGTGGCCACGTCCCCACGGTCCGGATCCAACCCGACCCACGTCGCCGTCGCACTCAAGTACGACAAGAACAACATGGCTGCGCCGATTGTCCTCGCGAAGGGCTACGACGAGGTCGCTCAGAAAATCAAAGCGATCGCCGCCGAGCAGGACATCCCGATGGTCGAAAACATTGAACTAGCACGCGCACTAGCCCGTGAAGTCGAAATTGGGAAGCCGATCAATCCGAAGTGGTTTAAGGCGGTGGCGGAGATTTTGGCGGCGGTGTATAGGTTGAGGAAGGGTGCGGCTTAAGAAGGACGATCATGCACGGGTTACTACAGTGAGACGGTTAATGCCCGGGCGATGCTCATTCCAACGGATTTGCTGCGGCGGTGTTCGTCAGCGCAGCACAACGAGGCGATCGTTGTCACAGAACGCAACCGCACGAGCGTCCGGCGATGGTTTGGCGCGTGACGCGTCGCTGTTGATTGCTGGAACGCCCGAATCGATCCAGTGGTAGATGTCATTGCCGAACGGTTCCATCTGCCCGCTATCGACATTGTAACGGGCAAACGCACCGACGACGGTACCCCCGAACCCGTAGCGGATATGGAGTGAGTAGCGCAGCACTGCATGCGGGTAATGGTAGGCGAGTACTTCCGCAGCTTCATAGACATCTGGGTCAGCAGTTCTCCGATTCTTTAATGGCTCGGAACGCTCGGCTGCTGACGCCGTGCGTAGACGTTCACGGATGACGCCATCGGCCAGCGTCCGCGTGGCGCGAACCTCGCCCTGATTGTCGAGGATAGTCAACACCGATGAGCCCGCTTGGAGAGCTAGTCGAGGTTGTGTTCCGCCAGGGATCTCGGCGGTGAGGCGTTCACCGCGCACGGCGTCCCACGTCGCTAATAGCCAGCAATAACGACCAGGTCCCTTGTCGGCTGAGAAGGTCGGTGCGGTGACAGTTGGTGGTGTGGGCCATAGCAGTCGGCTGGAACCATCGTGACCCAGGTCGAGGAGGTGATTGTTCCACCACGTCACCGCGTTGCTGTTGTGGCCTTTCGGATTTGCCAGCTGCAACCACTGCACCGTGATGCCGTCGGATTCGAGCACAGCGGCCTGATTGTCATCGACAATGGCTATGCGGCTGTCAGGTCCGTTGGGGACGACGAGACGGCAACAGAATGGTCGGATCCGCCTGTCGGCGGGTGGCGTCGTATGGAGTTGGGTAAGCCGACCGTCAAACGGTCGCCACGACCATAAGCCACTCGGACCTGAACCCAGCCAAACGATATTGGCTCCAGCGGTGGCCGCCTGCGGCTGCGGAAACGCGTTTGGGTCGCGTCGCTTCTCCGTCCCGGGTTCGAGATACGGCACGCGACCGAGGATTCGCTCGATCCCAGTAGTGATGTCGAGGGCGCGTAACTCATGGTCGGTTTGTCCCGTTTCGAGCGCCTTGACGAAGACGACCAATCGACCGTCGGTACTCCACACCGGGTGTGAGCTCGCCACAACGCCATTGATGACGAAACCTGACATGGCCGGAGCAGGCAGGACGGGGGGTGTCTCATTCGCGGCCACGCTTAGCGCGGACTGTATAACGACGATGGCGAAGACTGTGGGAATCGACATGGGCACTCCAAAGGGGGTAGGGTGATAACTTCCTACGCAGACGTAGTCGAGTTCTTAGTCCATTTGTTCCCGCAGAAGGACAAAATTGGGATATAAACCGACCCGACCCCACAACCTATTATTGGACTACAACAATGGTACAACAATGGACATGCAATTTGTTTCAATTACAACAATGGACATGCAATTTGTTTAATGGTACAACAATGGACATGCAATTTGTTTTAGACGATCGTCCTCATTAAAGTCTACGACGAAGTCGCGCAGCGGATCAAAGCGATCGCTGCCGAGCACGACATCCCGATGCTCGAGAACATCGCCATCGCCCGCGAAGTCGAGATCGGCAAGCCGATCAATCCAGTGCCCCGTGACGACGTGCTCCGGTCTCCGCTCAGCCCTGCGGGTTGATGAATTGGCCGCCGCGCCAAGCCAATTCCAAAGCCCAGCGTCGACACCAAACTATAACAGCGCCCATACGCTACGATTGCGTCGGCCTGAAGACCAGGGCGATTGTTGTCGAGCACGCTGCTGCATGGTGGTCATTCAGCGTTCTGTTTGATGAAGGCTTCGACGTCCTGCCGCTGTAGGTGTCGAGCCCAGAATTGCAGATCGCCCTCGAGAAATGAGTTATTCCCTTCCTCGTGACCAGGCGGAGCCAGATCCACGTAGTGAGGCCATGCGCGCATGGGGGAGGGCGTTGCCCGGTACACGTTGGTGAAGCAATCCAGAGAACATCCTCCGTAGAGAGCGGCCAGAGCAGGTGTTGGCCTTCGCGTGTCAGCCTGTGGCGTTGCGTAATAGCTGGAAATAACGGTCAAGTCGAAGCTGTTTGCCCACGCTTCATCACCAGTCATCAGGGCGACGTACAATGCCTGAAAACGCGTTTCATCAGAAACGCGCGGCACGAGATCGGCGTAGATGTCAGAAAAGCCAAAGAGGTGTGCGGCAACTAGGCCGGATACTGACACGTTGGTGCCCCATGCAGTCGGGTAGTGCGGCGACGTAAGACGCCGTTCGAATTCTAACTGACGCTGGTGGTTGGAGGGATCAAACAGGTACCACGTGCTGTGGACATTGACGTCTGCACCAATCCGCATCAGTGATCGGATGATCTCCAGATTGC
The DNA here is from genome assembly GCA_964652775.1 of uncultured candidatus Brocadiaceae bacterium. Lineage (GTDB taxonomy): Bacteria > Planctomycetota > UBA11346 > UBA11346 > UBA11346 > UBA11346. The sequence goes on from CAZZAM010000017.1 coordinate 69,352, forward strand.
CACTGTGGATGGCAAGCAAGAACGGTGGTGAGTGATGGAACTGTCGGTCCTCAAGGAGTTCGGGCTTCTTGCCAAGGCAATAGACGAACGCAGACCAGTCAGCGGCGAGATACGATTCGATCAATTCCGTGCGCCAATCCATTGCCGCGAAGCAGGAGGCGATGCGCAGTTTGAATCTTCGTGATGACCACATGGTCAGATCCCCTGATGTCCCTGGACGTGGGTTTACCGCGGCGGCTTGCCACCACCACGGCCAACATCAGTCCAACCTGTGTGGCAGTCGCAGTGAAGTCAGGCCAAACAATATGGCCGCACCAATTGTTCTCGCGAAGGGCTACGACGAAGTCGCGCAGAGTACCATTCCGCGGGCAGCGGCAAGACTCTGACCATCTGCTGGCTGGC
>CAZZAM010000018.1:0-65218 GCA_964652775.1 uncultured candidatus Brocadiaceae bacterium
GACCTCTGCGTAGCTCTGCGCCTCTGCGGTTGCCTTGGATTGCGTTGTTTAGGTTGAAACACCCAAGGCAATCGCAGGGGCGCAAGAGGCCGCTGAGATCGCAGAGGAGAACGTCCATTGGATCGTACCCTTTGGGTGAGTGGCGCCAGAAATAGCAATGACTTCTAACCCAAGTCCTCTGCGACCTCTGCGTAGCTCTGCGCCTCTGCGGTTGCCTTGAAAAGAGTGCTCTAGGTTAACCCGTCGTGCGCAAGCCGCCGGCGATCGCATTGACCGTCATCAGCAGCGACGGCAGCAATTCATCCGCTGCCGCCTGGTCGCCGTTCTGGCGCAGCAAACGCCAACGCCGCAAGAGCGCAATCTGATGAGCATGCAAGGCGCGCAGGCCGCTGTCGCGGAGTCGCAACGTCCGCTCCAGGCGCGGACGGCGCACGGCCAGCGCACTGCCGAAGATCCGCTCGATGCCCTGCACGGTGCGCTGGTGTTCGGCCAGGATGCGCGGAAGGAATATCTCGCGAACCGCACGATCGCTGACCAACGCTGCGTAATCGCTCATCAAGTCGGGAGCGGTCGAAGCCAGATTGCTTTCGATGTTCGAAAATGCATAGCGCAGGAATGGCCACCGACGCACGCCGTCACGCAGGCGGGTGCACGCGTTGACGTCGTTCCGCTCCAATGATTCCAAAGCGGTTCCCAGGCCGTACCATCCCGGCAAATAGTGGCGCGACTGATTCCAGCCAAAAACCCAGGGAATAGCCCGTAAATCAGCGAGGGTGCGCTTGCCGCTGCGACGACTCGGACGACTGCCGATCGCCGCATGTTCGAGCACGTCGATCGGCGTTGCCTCGGTGAAGTAAGTCATGAAACCGTCGCTGGACAGCAGTGACTCGTAGGCAACGCGACTGGCTTCGGCAACGCGGTCCAGCAGGGGATGATCCGCCGCCCACGGATCGGCGATTGGCTGTTCGTGCGCTGCGGTTGCGGCGGTGGTGCTGGCGACCATGAGTTCGAGGTGATAGGTCGCAGTCAACAGATTGGCATATTTCTGGGCGATGACCTCGCCTTGTTCGGTGATACGGATGTCGCCGGACAGACTGCCGTGCGGCACTGCTTCGATGAAGCGATGGGTCGGACCAGCACCACGCGACACACTGCCGCCGCGACCGTGGAAGAAGCGAATCGCCACACCAGCTGAACGGCCAACCTCTGCTAACAACGCCTGCGCGCGGTGCAAATTCCATTGGCTGGCGAAAATACCGCCGTCCTTGCATGAGTCCGAATAGCCGAGCATCACTTGTTGCGCTGCGGCCTGGCCATGACCCCGACCTTGCATACTCAAGCTGCGCCGAGTTACCGGATGGGCGAGGAATTCGCTGAGGATTTCGCCGGAACCACGCAAATCACCGATCGTTTCAAACAACGGAACAACTGGCAGTTCGCTCGCCAAACCATCGCCGTGCTTGCTGTCCGCGATCCGACGAACCAAGCCGGCCTCACGAGCCAGCACATACACCGCGAGCAAATCAGACAGGCTACGTGTCATACTGACAATCAACGCGCCGAGACCGGCGCTGCCGAATGCCGAGCGGTGATCAGCCAACACACGATAAGCGCCGATAACGCGCGCCGCATCTTCGCCCAAGCGCGTTTCTGGATGCACTAACGGGCGCGACGTGCGCAGTTCGGCATCAAGCAAAGCCAAGCGATCCTTTTCCGTCCAGGTTGACCATCCGACTGCATCAACCCCGGCGGCGCATAATAATTGTGACAACGCAGCATCGTGCATGGCGCTGTTTTGGCGCACATCGAGGGTGGCGAGATGGAAGCCAAAGCATTCCACGGCTCGTTCCACCGGTGCGACCTCGAGTCGAACCAAACGATCAGCGCCGACGGCGTGCAAGGCCTCACGCAGCACCGCCAGATCGCTCAGTAGTTGTTCCGGCTCACGGTACGTGGATGGAACGTCCGCGTGTTCAACAGTTGGCATGCGAGCCGCACATAAGCTACACCACTGACGCCATGGCTCTTGCGGATTGCGTTGCAATGCCTGCGCACCGACCGCGCCAAGCTCCGCCGCGTGACGCATTATCGCCTCTTGGAACAGCGCTGACGGAGCCTGCAACCGCGACGATAACGACAGCCGTTCACCAAGTCGTCTGAGGTGTTCGCGATGGAGACTGCACGCCGCTGCGCGATGCTCGGCCAGCGTTTCTGCGGTAACCAGATTGGTAACCAGCGGGTGGCCGTCACGATCCCCACCTACCCACGACCCGAAGCAGATGCGCGGCAAGCGCATTTGACCATCAAGCAAATCGCAGTCCCAACCAAACGAACGCCAAGCAGCACGCAAGCGCTGGTCGGTTCTGAGCACTGCCTCGGGAAGCACATCACGTAGATAATGCAGGACTGCCCGGCGTTCACTGCGTACATCGGGCTTGCCGAGGCGAACCTCGCCAGTGCGCCATAACCGTTCAATCGCGGCGCACACTTCTTCGCGGATGAATTCCTGCTCGCTGGGCGTCCACATCGTGTTCTCACGCCGCACCAGCAGCATGTACAATTCGCGATGTGTAGCGATGACGGTGGCGCGTTTGGCCTCGGTCGGATGCGCGGTCAGGACCGGCTCGACGCGGATGCGCGGCAGGAATGCGGCAGCACTCGCTGCGTCCATCCCAGTACGACCCATATCGCGCAGTGCGCCACCCCATTGACCGGCCTCGGCGGCAAGGCCTTCTTCGGTCTCGCGTCGCCGCCGTGCCTGGTTGGCAGCGTTCTCCTCGACCATGTTGAGCAATTGAAACGCAAGCGAGAGCATCTGCACTTCGCGCTCTTCCAAAGTTTGCGGCAGCTTGCCACTGCCATGCCAGGGCAGGCGTTCGGTGAGATCCGCATGATTCTGACTGACCAACACATCGCGGAAACACGCCATGACGAATTCAAGATCACGGGCGAGTTTATCGAAAGCGAAGTCGACGACGGTTTCGGCCATGCCGGGGCTTATGCCGATAGGCGGGCACCCGCAAGGCGATGGCGGCCCGAAACGAGTGCTGAACAATCCTTCGAGTTATTATCACAGATTTCGCAGATTGCACAGATTTCGCAGTTCGAAATCTGCGTAATCCTCGTAATCCGTGGATAAATACACTCGAGTGAGCTGAACAATGCTACGTTACTTCAAGAGTTGCAACACCGACTGTGGCACTTGATTGGCCTGCGCCAGCATCGCGGTAGCAGCCTGCATCAAGATCTGCTGCTTGGCGAGTTCTGCGCTTTCGCGGGCGAAGTCGGTGTCGCGCAGCGTACTTTCCGTCTGGAGAAGATTCTGTGAGTTGTTACGCAATGCACTCATCGTCGTTTCAACGCGATTGGCCTGTAAAGCGCCAGCTCTTCCGCGAGCGTTGCTCACTTCGTTAATTGCCGCATCGATCACAGTCAAGGCTTTGACGTAATCGCCATTGACCAAGGACTGGAGATCTTTGAGTCGTTGCAAACTGGCGTAATCGTCGGTCGCCAAATTCGCGCTGTGACCAAGCGCACCGGCGCGCATGTCGGGCAGTTCGAATATCGCGCGCTCGTCAGCGTGGACGCCAAGCTGGAATGCGTAGGAACTCACGCGGGTTGCGGTCACCGTGCTCGCGGCCGGCGCCAGGGTTGAACCAAAACTGCCGTCATCGTCAAGCAACGTCACCGAGAACGCGCCCGGCTCGTACATGGTGTAGATCAACGTTTGCACTAACAGATCATTCGTCGCCGTGGTGGTATCACTGTCGAGCAAACCAACGCCGCTGAGTGCGGTGGTCATATCGGTCGAGTCGATGGTCATAGAACCACCGGCATATCCCGTCGATTCGACGTGCAAAACGCCCGTGCTGGTATTGTAGGTAGCCGTCGCTCCCAGCGTCAGCGTTGCCGCGTTCACGGCGTTGACCACATCATCGAAGGTGGTCAAGACAGTGATCGGGACCGCCAATGATCCGAGCGGACCCGTGATGGTCATCGTCCCCGGAGCATCCAGCAGCACGCCGTTCTGGGTCTGGCCAAGTATCGGCGTGGTGCCGGGCAGTGCGCCAGGGAACGTCGCCTCAGCGATGTAGGTCGATAGCGGCGAGGTGTCGGCACCGAGCAGATTGGTGAAGGTCAGCCCGTTGGTGCTGGTCGGATCCTGGGTCAACACCACCGTGCGGGCCGTTCCGACTCCGTCGACATAATCCATATCAATCGTCGCCAGTGGCGCCGCCGTCAGCAGCGAGTTGGTCACATCAAGCGTCGGATCGGTTGCGATCACGCGACCATCGCTGTCGAGCAGGCCGACGATGCCGCCCATGATCTCACTGGAGAGCGTCAACGTTCCGGTGCCATACGACGTGCTTTCGACCGTCAGAACGCCGGTGGTCTCGTCGTACTGCGCGCGCGCGCCGGTATTCGTCGTCTGCGCGTTCACGAGCGTTACGAAGTCGTCGAAGGTGGTGGATCCGCTGACCACGATCGCCTGGGTACCGAGAGGTCCGGTGATGTCGACGCGGCCACCAGCGGCGAGAATCGTGCCGCCCTGGTCTGAGCCAACAATCGCTGCGGTTCCCAGCGGCGGCCCAACAAACGTCGCACTAACCCGATCGCGATCCAAAGTGACGTTCGCTGGAGCAACGCTCAGCGTGCTGTCGGCCTGAACCCCTCCGGGCAATCTGCGCCAGTCGAGCGAGAAATCTGACAGCACATCACGCGCATCATCGCTCATGGTCACACCGGACAGATCACCAGTCAGCATATTGACACCGCTGAACGACGCCTGCTGGGCGATGCGGGTGATTGAGTCGATCGCGTTGTCCAACTCGCTTTGCAACGCCTGGAGCTGGCTGACGTCCTGAGTCACGTCGTTCGCCGCATTCAGCGCCAGTTCGCGCAGACGGGTTAACAGACTGCCGATCTGGTCCATCGACGAATCGGCGGTCTGGATCATCGACACGCCTTCTTCGGCATTGGCTGCGGAACGATCAACCCCTTCACGCTGGTAGCGCAGAGCGTTGGCGATGACCATGTCGCCTGGTCCGTCGGCCGAGCGGGCGAGTTTCACGCCCGAACTCAGACGCTCGAACACCCGGTTCAGGCTTTGCTCTGACCGGCTCAACTGAAACTGGGTCAGCACGCTGGAAGCATTGAAGTTCAGGCTGATAGTCATGGCGGATCCCCACTCGACCAACGCAAGCCGTGAGCCAAACCAACGCCTTCGCTCTGGACGCTCGGACTGACCCATGCTAAGGTCCCGACGCGTGGATCCGAGGTCGGCCCTACATCCATCACTCCAAGGAGTTGCAGGGATGAGTCATTGCCACAAGACCAGAAGTCCGGAAGTCCGGACACTCTCGTCATGAGCCTCTGCCTCACCCCACGGATCGAATCGCTGACCAGTCAGGTAACCGGGCGACGGCAATCGTTCTTCGCTCCGGCGCTCGCGGCGTTGGCTAAGCGTCCGGTCGCGCAGGTCGCTGGAGCGCGGATCTTGGTCGCTGGCGGCGCCGGATCGATTGGGTCAGCCACGATTCAGGAGTTGGTCGCGCAGGGTCCAGCCGCGTTAGCCGTCCTGGATCCGAGTGAAAATAATCTCGCCGAGTTGTTACGTACGCTGCGCAGTGGCTCGGTCCCCGCGCCTGCTAGTCTGGACGTGCAGCCACTCGACTACGGTTCACAGCTCGCGCGCCGGTGGCTCGAACGTCAGAAGCCGTTTGATCTCGTTTTGAGTTTCGCCGCACTGAAACACGTTCGTTCAGAGCGCGATGAGTTCTCGCTGCTGCGCATGTTGGAGGTGAATCTGGTCGCTGCCGATCGTTTCCTTGCCGCGTGCCGACAGATTGGCCACGGTAAAAATGGGGTTTTTCTGGTTTCTACCGACAAGGCAGCCGATCCGGTCAGCTTGATGGGCGCATCGAAGCGGGCGATGGAATTGCTGCTCTGGGCACACACGGTTCCCGGCGCGCCGGCGTCGCTGATCGATGGTGGCACCGCTGACGCGCTGACGCGCGCAACCAGCGTGCGCTTCGCCAACGTTGCATTCAGCGATGGCAGCCTGCCGTGGGGATTCCTCCAGCGACTTGAGAAACGCCAGCCGCTCGCCGGACCCAGCGACATTCGCCGCTACCTCGTGTCACCGCGCGAAGCCGGTCAGCTCTGCCTGCTCGCCGCACTCGGCGCGCCGCATCGCCACGTCCTCATTCCCGAACTCGATCCCAAACGCGACACGGTGACCTTCCGCGCCATCGCCGACGCGGTGCTGGCGGAGCGCGGTCTGCGCCCGGTAGAATACAGCGATGCCGCTGCCGCGCGCGCCGCCGTTGATCGTGACATCGCGAACGGCGGCTGGCCGGTGGTGTTCCTGCCGTCAGACACCAGTGGCGAGAAAGACATCGAAGTGTTTGCCGCCCCCAACGAGGCCACCACGGCCTGCGGTCTGCCCGGCTGTCTGGCAATTCCAGGACTTTCACCTAATCAACAGGCACTCAGCGAGTTACTGACCTTAATCGACGGCTGCTGCCGCTTGGGCCAGCCCGTGCCCGATAAACCCACCCTGACCAACGCCATGAGCTTGGTGGTACGGGAATTGCGTCATCACGAGGCAGGCCGCTCCCTGGACTCGAAGATGTGACCATGACACATGCCCCAACTTCTCAAGGCAACCGCAGAGGCGCAGAGGCCGCGGAGGTCACAGAGGCGAATTCTTTGGTCTCGCAGATCGGCTTCCGATGCGTCACGTCATCCAACCTCTCTCCTCAGCGATCTCTGCTGCCTCTGCGCCTCTGCGGTTGCCTTGGAGGGTGTTCCGCATGAACGCTCCAGCCCCGACCGAAGCCATACCGCTGTGCGTGCCCGAACTCGGCGCCGACGAAGAGCGGTTGCTGGTCGAGTGCATCCGCAGCACCTTCGTCAGCTCGGTTGGTCCGTTCGTCACTGAATTCGAAAATCGTTTTGCCGCCTACGTCGGTAGTCCACACGCGGTCGCCTGCACCAACGGCACCGCGGCGATCCACCTCGCCCTGCGCGCGCTTGGCATCGGTCGCGGTGATCGCGTGCTGGTCAACGACTGCACCTTCATCGCCAGCGCTAACCCGGCGATTTACCAAGGCGCTGAGATCGGTTGTATCGACAGTGAACCGCGCAGTTGGAATCTGGATCCAGCTCTCGTCGACCAAGCGCTGCGCGAATGGGCGCCGGTCAAAGCCGTCATCGCCGTGCATATCCTCGGCCAACCCGCTGACCTCGGTCCCATCGTTGATGCGTGCCAGCGTCACGGCGCAGCGCTGATCGAAGATGCCGCTGAAGCGTTGGGCGCAAGTTACACCAACGACTATCCGCACGCTGCCTGTCGCGGGAAACAAGTCGGAACGATCGGTGCGATTGGCTGCTTCTCGTTCAATGGCAACAAGATCATGACCACCGGCGGCGGCGGCATGGCCACGACCGCTAATCCCGAATTAGCGCGCAACCTCAAGCATCTCTCGACCCAGGCGAAACTGCCCGGCGTCGGATTCCAGCACGATGCGGTCGCCTACAATTATCGCATGCCGAACGTGAATGCGGCGCTCGGCCTCGCACAACTCGGCCATTTACCGGCGTTTCTCGCACGTAAACGCGCCATCGCTGCGCGCTATCGCGAGTTGGCCGCCAAGCTTGGACTCACTCATCATCCCGTTTTGCGTGGCTCCTCTGCCAGCGAATGGCTCCCCTCCGTCCTCGTGCCGCGCCGCGACCAGGTGATGCAGCAGCTCATCGACAGCGGCATGCAGGCACGGCCGGTGTGGGCACCACTCGCGCGGCAACCCGCACTTGCCAACGCTAGACGTTGGGGCGGCGCGATCGCTGATCGCATCGCTGCCGACGGGCTCAGCCTGCCGTGCTCAGTCGGTCTCACCGATGCGCAACAGGACCGCGTGCTAGCGGCATTGGAACGCGCATGCCGCTGAGACTGATCGCCCGTCTCGACATCAAGGCACCGAATCTGGTGAAAGGCATCCGCCTGGAGGGCCTGCGCGTCATCGGCGATCCGGCCGAGCACGCCGCGCGCTACGTCGCGCAGGGCGCTGACGAAATCCATTACCAAGACATCGTCGCCAGCCTCTACAATCGCAACTCGATCGCTGATCTCGTTCGCGCCACCGCTGAACGTATTTTCGTTCCGCTGACGGTCGGCGGCGGAATTCGCTCCGTCGCCGACATTCGCGCCCTGTTACGTGCCGGTGCCGACAAAGTCTGTATCAATACCGCCGCCGTGCATCGCCCCGAATTCATCCGCGAAGCTGCGACAACCTTCGGTAGTCAATGCGTCGTCGTCGCGATCGAAGCAATCAAGCAAACCGACGGCACGTGGAAGGCATTCACCGATAACGGCCGCGAACACACCGGCCAGAACGCCCGCGATTGGGCGCTGCGCGCGGTCGAGATGGGTGCTGGTGAAATTCTGCTGACGTCGGTTGATCGCGAAGGTACCGGCAAAGGCATGGATCTCGATTTCATCCGCGCCTTGGCGCGCGATGTGCCAGTGCCAGTTGTCGCCCATGGTGGCGCTGGCGAACCGCAGCATCTCGTCGAAGCCGCCGCGCTCGGCGTCGATGCCATCGCCGTCGCCAACGTATTGCATTACAAAAAATTCACCGTTGGTCAGCTCAAAGCGGCACTCGCCGCAGCTGGCCATCTCGTCCGCATCGATGCGGTGGCGGCCGCATGAATCGCAACGAATCGCAAGGCAACCGCAGAGGCGCAGAGATCCGCAGAGGTCGCGGAGACGAGCGGCATGAGCGTCGTCAACGCACCATTCTGACCCTGCTCTCCTCTGCGTCCTCTGTGATGGGACTCTGCGCCTCTGCGGTTGCCTTCGCTGATGGATTATCGTCATGAGCACGGTCTCCGTCGTCGATTATGGACTCGGTAATCTCCACAGCGTGATCAAGGCGCTGCATCATCTCGGTGCCACCGTCACGGTGGCGGAAGACGCCGCCACCGTCCTTGCTGCAGAGCGTCTGGTCGTTCCCGGTGTCGGTGCCTTTGCCGACGGCATGACTGGTCTCACCAATCGCGGCCAAGTCCTGGCATTACGTGCGGTCGCTGCGCGTGGCACGCCGATCGCCGGCATCTGCCTCGGCGCACAACTATTGCTCGCACGCGGCGAAGAGTTCGGATCGCACACTGGCCTCGGCATTGTGCCCGGCACCGTACGGATGATTCCCCGTGATGGCGTGAAGATTCCTCATGTCGGCTGGAACCGCATCGAACCGCACGTCAGTTGGACGGGCAGTCCGCTCGCCACCACTGCGCCGGGCACCTGGGCCTACTTCGTCCACAGCTATCAAATGATGCCCGATGATTCGGCTGACATTCTCGCCGTGACCAAACACGGCACGCACACTCTCACTGCCGCTGTGCGGCACGGCCGGGTTACCGGCTTCCAATTCCACCCCGAGAAGAGCGGGCCAGCCGGCCTGGCGATGCTCGCTGCCTTCCTCGCGGAGCCTACCCCATGAGCGATCCCTACGCCCCCAACGCTGACCTCTCCAAGGTCGAAACTTTTTTCGGTTTGCCGAGCGAGGTGCAGTTCTGCACCCGCTGCGTGATCTCGAATCAGCGCCCGAACAGCGCAGTCGAGTTCAAGCACACGCGCGCAACCAAGAAAGACACCATCCACTTCGACGCAGAAGGCGTCTGCGATGCATGCCGGGTCGCCGAAGCGAAGAACAAGAAAGTTGACTGGGCCAAGCGCGAACGCGACCTGCGCGACCTGTGCGACAAGTATCGTCGCAGCGATGGTGGTTATGACTGCCTCGTTCCCGGATCAGGCGGCAAAGACAGTTTCTTCCAGGCGCATCAGCTCAAATACAAGTACGGGATGCATCCGCTCACCTGCACGTGGGCGCCGCACATGTACACCGATTGGGGCTGGAAGAATCACCAGGCTTGGATCCACGCTGGCTTCGATAACTACTTGATGACACCGAATGGCCGGGTGCATCGCTTGGTTACGCGTCTCGCGGTGGACAATCTCTTCCATCCCTTCCAGCCGTTCATGCTCGGGCAAAAATTCCTCGCGCCGAAGCTGGCCTCACTGTTCAATATTCCGCTGGTGTTCTACGGTGAAAACGAAGCCGAGTACGGCAACCCCATCGCTGACACCGCATCGGCCCAGCGCGATTTCCGCTACTACGCAACCAGCGATCCGGCCGAGGTGTTCTTCGGTGGAACCTCAGTGAAAGATCTGACCGAACTGTACGGCCTCGATCGCAATGACCTCGAACCGTACATGCCGACCGATCCCGGCATCCTCCAGCAGAAGGGCATTCAGGTTCACTACCTGGGCCATTACCTGCGCTGGCATCCGCAGGGTGCGTACTATTACGCGGTCGAGAACGGTGGCTTCGAAGCAAGTCCCGAGCGAACGCCCGGCACCTACAGTAAGTACAACTCGATCGATGACTGCATCGACGATCTGCATTACTGGACGACCAACGTGAAGTTCGGCATCGGTCGCGCGACCTACGACGCCTCGCAGGAAATCCGCAGTGGCGAGATCACCCGCGAGGAAGGCATCGCGCTGATCAAACGCTTTGACGGCGAATGGCCGGCGCGCTTTGAAAATGAATTGATGCACTACCTCTCGATCCCAGCTAAAGAATTCCCGGTCGCATCCAAGCGCTTCGCCCAGCCGACGATGACCAAGGAATCCTTCATCAAGCTGGCCGACAGTTTCCGCAGTCCGCATCTGTGGATGCGCGTCGATGGACAGTGGAAACTGCGTCACACGATCTGGCAGGAAGCCGAACGCATCCAGTTGCAACAGCAGGGGAAGAACCGGGAAACTGCATGAGTGCCGCGATCGCCATGCTTGGCGGCGGCGAGCAGGCGCGAGTTATCGCTGAGGCCGCGACGCTCAGCGGACTCCGTGTCCTTGGCGCGATTGACGACACCTCGCAGGCCGGCCTGACCCATTTGGGCAAGGACCAGGATCTTGCTGACAACCAATCCCTACGCGATTCCTGCGGCTGGATCATTGCAATCGGCAACAACGCCTCGCGCCAACGGGTCGCTACGCACTGGGCAGGTCGCCTGCGCTTTATCTCGGTGGTGCATCACCGGGCATGGATCAGTCCATCGGCCCATATCGGTGTTGGTGTATTTGTCGGTCCAGGAGCAATCATCCACAATGGCGCGATTATCGGCGACCACACCATCATCAACAGCAGTTCAGTCATCGAGCATGATGCCCATATCGGTGACGGCGTGCATATCGCACCCGGCGCGGTCCTTGGTGGCGGAGTCCACATCGGATCTGGCGTGCTGGTCGGTATCGGTGCGCGAATTCGCGATCATCGCTCGATCGGAACCGCAGCGGTCATCGGCATGGGCGCGGTGGTAATCAGCGATGTTGCCGGCGGCGTCACCATGCTGGGCAATCCAGCGCGCGAGCGGAAGTCGTGAACCACATCCAAGGCAACCGCAGAGGCGCAGAGGCCGCGGAGATCGCAGAGGAGCGACTGTCTCGCGGCACACTCGCCATCAACACGCGGTTCCCAACTATTTTTCCCCTCTGCGCCCTCTGCGCCTCTGCGGTTGCCTTGGTCGATATTGGTATCGCGCCATGAACCGCGTCCTCGCCCTGGTCACCGCGCGTGGCGGATCAAAGGGCTTCCCCGGCAAAAACGTCGCACGGCTTGCTGGACGTCCATTAGTCGCCTGGGCGCATCTCATCCTCGACCGCTTGCGGCGTACCCATCCGGAGCTGTTGCTGCACTTGTCAACCGACAGCGCAGAGATTGCCGCTGCTTGGCCCGAGCGCGATCGCCCACGGCGCCTACGCCCAGCGAACCTTGCCGGAGATCACGCAACGTCGCTCGACGTCGTACTGCACGAACTCGATGCCGCAGCCGCCGAGGGGAAACCGTGCGCTGCCGTGCTGCTGTTGCAGCCCACATCACCGCTGCTGACCGCTGACGATCTCGACCCCCTGCTGAACGCTCTCGCTAACGGAAAACCATCGGCAGCCGTGGTCACGAACGCTCCGCATCCTCCGCAGTGGTCACTCGGCATCGCGGCCGATGGAACTGCACACCAACTCGATCCAGCCAACGCTGATCGCCGACGTCAGGATCTGCCAGCAGCTTATCTTCCCTGTGGTGCGTGGGCAGTGCGCGCTGATCGTCTCCGCGACAGCCGAGCATTCATCGTCCCCGGCGAAACGGTGCTGCATGTGATTCCCACGAGCCGGGCCGTCGATATTGATGCGCCTGCTGATCTCGCCATTGCTCACGCGCTATTGGCCGAACGTCATCGCGAAAGGCCTTTCACGCTCGGATCGCGCCGTGTTGGTGGTGGAGCGCCATGCCTACTTATCGCTGAAGCTGGCGTAAATCACGACGGCGATCCCGCCAAGGCGATCGCTCTGGTCCGCGCTGCAGCGGGCGCCGGTGCTGACGCGGTCAAATTTCAGGCTTTCCGCACCGATGCCTTGGTGACCGCGCACGCCAACAAGGCGTCGTATCAGCAATCCACCACGGGAGCTGGCGATCAAGCATCGATGCTGCGTAAGCTGGAACTCAACGAGTCGCATTTCCGTGCTCTCAAAGACGAATCCGAACGACTAGGCCTCGTTTTCCTCTGCACGCCATTCGACGACGAGAGCGCCGACATGTTGCGCCGCATCGGCGTGCATGGTTTCAAACTCGGCAGCGGCGAACTCACCAATCATCCGCTGCTCGCCCGGCTCGCTGGTTGGGGCCTGCCGCTGATCGTCTCAACCGGCATGTCGACGCTTGATGAAGTCGAAGATGCCGCAACCCGTATCAGCAGCGCTGGTGATCCACCAACCGCGTGGCTGCACTGCGTCAGCCAATACCCGGCGCCCGAAGCACAAAGCAATCTCCGCGCGATGGATTCGCTGCGCCTCTCACTTGGTGGACCGGTCGGCATGAGCGATCATAGTCCCGGTCATGCGGTGACGCTGGCTGCAGTTGCGCGCGGTGCCCAAGTCATCGAAAAACATCTGACGCTTGATCGCATGGCACCTGGCCCTGACCACGCTGCCTCGATTGAACCAGGTGCATTAAGCGAATTGGTCCGCCAAGTCCGCTTGATTGAATCAGCGCTGGGTGATGGCATCAAACAACCAGCCGCGTGCGAACTCGACACCATGGCAGTTGCACGTCGTTCGCTGGTCGCTGTCCGAGATCTGCCCACCGGTCATCGCCTGACCGCCAGCGATCTGACATCCAAGCGTCCGGCGGGCGGCATTCCGCCCAGCGATCTCGCTGCCGTTCTCGGCCGCACGCTCGCACGGCCACTGCGTACCGACGCCGCTCTCGGCTGGAGCGATCTCGCATGATCGTCGCCGTCCACAGCGCAGGCCGACAGGATTGGGGCATTCTCCGGCCCGTATGCGCCGCCATCAGCGCACGTCCGGGCCTGCAACTGTGTCTGATCGCGGGTGGCATGCATGCACGCGACGGACAAAAGCCACATGATCTTGATGGCACGCCGATAGCCGCTTGGCTCGACGATTTGCCACGTGGTGATGATGACGCTGCGATCGCCGCTGCGGCCGCTCGCACAAGTACAGCACTCGCTGATCAGCTACCACGTCTTGCTGCCGATTGCCTAGTGCTCGCCGGCGATCGCACAGAAACGCTAGCCGCCGCGACGACCGCTATCTGTCTACGTCTGCCGGTTGTTCACCTGCACGGCGGTGAAACCACGTTGGGCGCGATTGATGATCGCTGCCGTCATGCGATCAGCCGACTTGCCGCGCTCCACGCCGTCGCGCATCCGTCCTTCGCACAACGCCTACGCTTGTGGGGAGAACCCAGCGATCGCATCATCGTCAGCGGTGCGCCAGCGCTCGACACGTTGCTGCATGCCCAGCTACCGAACGCTGACGCTCTGGCGAATGACCTTGGCCGTAAACTCGGTAAACCACTCGTCCTGTTAACCCACCATCCAGCAACCCTGGGCGTCGATCCACGCCTTGAGATCGCAGCTGTCCTTGCCGGTCTTGCAACGGCCCTGACCAATGCGCCCGACGCGATGGTCGTCGCCACGCGACCAAATACCGATGTCGGTGGTCAAGCCGTGCAGGCAACGCTGCAGGCCGCAGCTCAGCGCGACAAACGCATCGTGATGGCGAATGACCTCGGCAGTCTGCGGTGGTGGGGACTGATGGCACACGCAGATTGCATGCTCGGCAATTCGTCGAGCGGACTGCTGGAAGCACCATCCTTCGCACTACCGGTGGTCAACGTCGGCGACCGTCAACGCGGACGACTCCGACTCGACAATATCATCGACTGCCCTGCTGATGCGACGGCGATTGCTGCCGGTATCAGCGCTGCTCTCGCCCGCTCTGCCACTCAACCACGTCCACGATCAGCGCAGGCAACAGCTCTCGGCAATGGCAATGCTGCCGCTACCATCGTGCAGGCCATCGCTGCACTTGCTGCGATGCCGCCGGATCAACGCATGCGTAAGGAGGTACTGTGAGCCGTACGAGAATCCCCGCCGCGACCATCGACGATCTCGTGGTTGCTCCTAATACGACCATGCTAGAGGTGATGCGCGTCATCGACCGCACCGGCCTGGAAGTTGCCCTGGTTTGCGGCGCTGCGAACAAGTTGCAGGCGGTTGTCACTGACGGCGATCTCCGGCGCGCCATTCTTGCTGGGAAACCGCTGACCACGCCGATCAATGAGATCGGCAATCGCCAGTTCACCTCGGCTTTGCCGAGTATGGATCGCAGCGATGCGCTTGCTTTGATGATCGAGCGCAGCTTCAAGTGTCTCCCGATTGTTGATGCAAACGGCGTCCTCACCGATCTGCATACGTTGAACGGCACGCTGATCGGCACGCGCTGCGATAGTTGGGCCGTGGTGATGGCCGGCGGTAAAGGCGAACGCCTTGGCGAGCTGACTGCCGGAACGCCGAAACCGATGCTGCCGATTGGCGATCGGCCGATTCTGGAGCATATTGTTGAACGCCTCGTTTCGCACGGTATTCGCCGCATATTTCTCTCGGTGAACCACTACGGAAAAATGATCGAAGATTACTTTGGCGATGGTCGCCGGTGGATGTGTAAGATCGAATACCTGTGGGAAGATAAGCCGCTCGGAACCGGCGGTGCGCTGGCGCTACTGCCATCAGCACCAACCGCCCCGGTCGTGGTGATGAATGGCGATTTGATGACCTCCATCAACATCACCAATCTACTCAAGTTCCACCGCGCCGGAGAGTTTGCTCTGACCATTGCTCTGCGTGAGCACAAGATCCAAGTTCCGTTTGGTGTTGCCGAGGTGGAAGGCGCACGCATCTCGCGTCTGGTCGAGAAGCCCAGCCTCAACTACCGCATCAACGCCGGCATCTACGTGGTCGGCCTCGAGGCGTTGAAAATGGTTCCCACGGGAAAAATGTATCCGATCACGGAGTTGGCCGATGAGCTGATTAAGAAGAAGATGGGCGTCGGCGCCTACCACATGCAGGAAAGCTGGAACGACATCGGCTTGCCCGAGGAATTCGCCCGCGCGCAACGCCATCCGTGATTCAGCCTAAACGCGGCGTTTGAAAAACTTCAAGGCAACCGCAGAGGCGCAGAGGCCGCTGAGATCGCAGAGGAGAGCTTGATGGGATTGTCATGCTGCGGGTGTTCGGCACAGGAAACAGCCGTGTATTCTAACCAAATCCCTCTGCGACCTCTGCGTACCTCTGCGCCTCAGCGGTTGCCTTGAAAAGAGTAATCTAGGTTCAGCGGAGTTAGCAGTCTTCCTATCTGACCTTCTGCTGCGTCTTGAACAGATAGCCAAACTCTGTTTTTTTCTTCGTTGAGACGAACCGATAGAAGATGAAATCGTAGCCAACATAACTTGGATGTTCGTAGCCCTGAGACTGACCGTTGACCGCAAACGTGATGCCGTCTTGGCTGCGTTGCACATCGACGATGACTGCAGGCCACTCGGGTGAGAATCGTCCCATGTGCGTATAACCGTGCGCCTTCAATAACTGCTCGAGCGCAGCTTCGCTGGCGATCGCTTCTCCGCTCTGCGGCAGCGCAGGCCCCCGGTTTGATATGAGATGGACCGTGATCGCCACGGCTATTCCGACAACGATGAGGAGTATAAATTTCATGGGTGATCCCGTTCATCGATCATGAAAAACGACGTCTTCACCATGATCACGGTCAAGAACACCAGCATGCCAACGGCCATGCCTCCCGGATCCGTTGGGATGCGCACGCCACAATATCCGAAAAGCACGACACTGATGAGGATAACCGCGATGGCATCAATCGAGAAATCCAACCAATCGCCCGGCAACCGCATGAGGCTGCGTCCCAGCCAAGTGACGTAGTCGCCGAGAATAAATCCGCTGATCGCTCCGAGAACGACGGCGTTCTTCGACAAATTGAACACGAGATAGATGGCGATGATCAACCCGTAGCCGACGCTGCGATAGATGTATTCCACTTTCCGTTCGAGCGGGATCTTCCTCATTGGATCACCTGGCCGGCATGCTCCTACTCTGCTTCCTTATCCCTGGGAATCAGTCCGGTTCGGTTGATCGCCATGAGCATGCCGAGAATGATCACGAAAATCGGTAGCTCTTTCTCCATGCTCACAATCCCGTTGTAGCGCAACACTGACATGCCTGAACCAATGATCAGCAGGGAACCAAAGATGAAGGTGGTGCGATTCACACCAAAATACACCAGCAGGGTGACACCGGCACACAGCAAGCCAACCGTCCACAGCATCCGGCCAACATCGAACATCTTCATCTCTGCGAGTAAAAAACAGATGCCGAACACGACGACAATGGCCGGGACGAGGAACTTCTTCATAGGTTGATTCAATCGTAAACTGTCACACGGTCAACTGGTTCATGAGGATTCATATCCTCATGAATCTCATTCCGCCTTGGGTTTTTTCTGTTGTCGCACGACATATTGTTGGAGACACAGCGCAACCATGACCGCCAAAGTTAGCCAACCGATCACAGGCAACAACATCCTCGTCCAGTAAAATAATGGTCTTAGACATTCGCAGTAATATATAAAAACATCAATCCAACCAAGCCGAAGCAGTAAATGAGCACAATGATCATCTAAAAACAGAGCCGTGACTACACATGCCCACAGAACAACCAGCGTGATTCCTATATAAAGCATATCCCGCTCCAGAACGTGCGCGTCATGATCGCGCTGTGATCAAGCTCCTGCAACAGGTCACTCCACTGGTTTGCTACCCTCACCGCTACGCGGTTTCTTGGTCTTGCTGACCTTGCCGCCGCCCTTGGTCGTCGTGTTGGTCACGTCTTCCTTGGTGTAGTCAACCGCATACACGACGATGCCGTCGCGACCGGGTAGGGTGAACACCATGGAATTCAAGTTCAGACTAGTTCCGTTGGCGTTATGCAAACGAATCGTGTTTTTCCCGGCGTTGAGTTTGACCTTCTGTGGTAAGGTCGCTTCACCCCAGTTCCGCCAACTGCCCGTTGAGACCACCGTAAAACTCTCCAGCCCTTTTGCGACTACGCCGTTGATCTGCACTTCGCGGGCTGCTTCGGTCATGGTCGCGTAGCGTACGGCCATCTCGTATTCGCCAGCAACAGGAACATCGACCTGCCATTCGAGTGCATGTCCAGCGTTGTCCCATTGATTGATGAATCCGCCTTCGTCCGACACCACGACCTGGACCTTGCCGCCACCTTCGCTGTTGAACTTAATGCCTTTCAGCGCGATGGTCTTCGGACCAGTCAACGTCAGTGCGTTCACCGCCATGCTCGCGTCATCCAGACAGGTGATGCGGATCGTGTTCTCGCCGTCTTTGAGCTTCAGTTTGGCGGGTAGTTTGAGATCGGCGAAATTGATCCAGCCGAAGGTGTCGGCAAGGCGCAGCGATTCGAGTCCGGGCACAACAACGCCATTCACTTCGATTTTGCGTTTGGTCGGATAGCGCGTGCCGTAGCGGAGTGTGAGTTCGTAATCGCCAGCCGCCGCATCCTTGGTCTTCCACTCAACCCATTGGCCAGCAGTGTACCAATGGTGGATGTAGGGTGGAACCACGGGCGAATCACCGGCAAACATGGAGCCAAACAGCAGGACGCTGATCGATAGGAGACGCAGCATCAACACAGGAAGCATTGTCATGGTATGACCTACTTGATCTCAAGGACGATGCGGCTCACGTAGCCATCAACGCCATATTTATTGACTGACTTGGCTTCAAAGACGTTTTTGCCCGGATGCACGGACCACGACGCAGTTCCAGGATTGTCGGCCCACGCCTTTTCATCGATCCGCACTTTGAAACCAGCAAAGTTCGGCGTCAGCGTCTTGAGTGCGATCTCCAAACCAGTGGCACTCGCCGTTACCGCCATCGCCGCCTGATTGATCGGGAAATCGAGGTCTTTCCCGCTATCGGGAACTTGCGTGGCCTGCATCAATGGCTCTTTGTCGGTGTTCTTATCCTTGACCATAAACCAGCCGCCGAGCTTGGTCGTGTAATCGTTGTTCGGCACATAGAGCAGATAAGCGTAGCCCTTCATTCGATCCGATGTGTGACGGCCGTGAATGATCCGCTCGACCCCCTTCTTATCGCCAAACATCGCATCTCGGTATTCGCGCGTACTGATCGGGATGCCATCCTTTGCCACATAGAACGGGCCAGTTGGATCAAAGTGCATCCACTTGCCGTATTGGTTCGACCACAGATCGGTCCAGGTGTGATTGCCGACTTCGACGATGCGGCACGGCCAGCCCAGCGCATTTGCCGCAGTACACAGCAGAGCGGCGTACTGGACACAGAAGGCTTCCTGTTCCTTCTTCGCTGAAGCGATGATCGCGAACGGATCGCGGCCAACAGTTTTCTCGGGCGTGCCGTAATTAATCCGCGATTGGGCCCAATCGAGCAGCAGTACCTGCTTTTCGAATTCGGTTTTCCCGGCTGCGACATAGCGGTCCAGCTCGGCGAACGCACGCAGCTCGACGTATTTCGGATTTGCGACATCTGGGAAGCTGAACTTCGCTGTGTATTCATTCTGCACGTACGGCAGTTGGCGGAACTCGACCACGGTCGCCTTCATGCCCACGACCTCAATCGATTGCCCCGCCTGTAATTCGAGGCTCGGCAACGTCAGCGGGAGCAACACGATCAGCGGAACAAGCAGAACACTCAGGTGCATATCGCCTCCGGGAATGGGGACATCAAGTGCCGTCACGCTAAGCAGAGGCATTCGAAATCCACAACATATACGCCATTTTCCGCTAACCCAGCAGTTTGGACAGCCAATTCAGCCTCTGCGGTTGCCTGAAGTTTTTCCAAACACCGACTTTAGGTTCAGAGCATGAAGAACCCCACGCGGATCCGCGTGGGGTTCACTGTCGGGACTCGACGAACGCGAAGCTTAGTGCTTCTTGGTGGACGTCGGAGCCTTTGGTGGCGTGGCCGACTTGCCTGCTGGCGCGGCCTTCGCGGCGGCGGCCCGCGCGGCTTCCTCTTGGACTTTACGCTTGTGGTCATCAATCGCCTGCGCGAGCTGCATACGCACCTCGCTGGAAACCATGCTGTTGAGTTCGCTGATGACTTCCTGACGGATCTCGTTCTTGAGATCAGCCCGCTCCTTTTTCAGGTCCTCTTCGCTTTTGCAGCCAGCAAGAGCGATGAAGGCGACGGCGCAGGTAGCGGCCAGGATGAAACGGAACATGTGGTACTCCAAGAGGCGTTGAGGCGCGGCATCATGTAGCCGCATGGGGTTTCGCAACGGGGTCGGTTAAATATTTTTAGGTATTTTCGAGTTCTGGTAATTAGACTGACTGCGCAGCCGCCTTTGGCAGACGCCGTTCCGCGATTTCTTCGAGGAATTGTGCGATCATATCGTCGATTGCCGGGGTGCCGACCTTCTCGCCGGCCTGATTCTGCAGGGCGACGGTCTCGGCGGTGACTTCCTGCGCCCCTACGACCGCAAAGTAGTTCACCCGCGCCAGGCGGGCCTCACGGATCTTGGCGCCAAGTTTGTCCGGCTTCTCGTCGATCGTCGCACGGATGCCGGATTCAACGAGACGATCGCGCACGCTGCGTGCGTAGGCAATTTGATCATCACTGATCGGCAGGATGCGCACCTGCTCGGGCGCGAGCCAGAGCGGGAACTTGCCTTCGAAGTGTTCGATGAGAATGCCGATGAAGCGCTCCAAGCTGCCGAGAATCGCACGGTGCAACATCACGCAGTTGTGCTTGGCGCCGTCTTCACCGACATAGGTCGCATCAAGGCGTTCAGGACTCGGCAGATTCGGATCGAGCTGGATGGTGCCGCACTGCCAGCCGCGACCGATCGCATCGACGAGGGTGAACTCGAGCTTTGGTCCGTAGAACGCGCCTTCGCCAGGCGACACCACGTACGTCAGTCCCGCTGCCTTGACAGCGTCACCGAGCACTTGCTCTGCGCGATCCCACGCAGCGTCAGAGCCAAGACGTTTTTCCGGACGCGTCGCGAGTTTGACCACGATACGCTCGATGCCGAATCCAAAATCAGTGTAGACCTCGGTCAACATGCGACAGAACGCGGCGACTTCCTCACCAACCTGCGCATCAGTACAGAAGATGTGCGCGTCATCCTGCACGAAACCGCGCACGCGCATGATGCCGTGCAGCGCGCCACTCGCCTCGTTGCGGCAGCACGAACCGAATTCTGCAATACGCAGCGGTAACTCGCGATAACTCTTGAGTCCCTGCTTGAAGATCAGGATGTGGCCCGGGCAGTTCATCGGCTTGATCGCGAAGTCGCGCTTTTCCGATTCGGTCACAAACATGTTGTCGCGGTATTTATCCCAGTGACCGCTGCGTTCCCACAGCGACTTCGCCATCACCGATGGCGTATGCACTTCGACGTAGCCACCCTGACGCTGCTTCGTGCGCATGTAATCCATCAACGTGACGTAGATCGACCAACCCTTGGGATGCCAGAACACCTGACCGGGATTATCCTCTTCAACGTGGAAGAGATCGAGTTCCTTGCCGAGCTTGCGATGATCGCGGCGCTTGGCCTCTTCAATGCGCAAGAGATGCGCTTTGAGTCCTTTTTCATCGGCAAAACAGGTGCCGTAGATACGGGTCAGCCGATCGCTCGCCTGATCGCCGTGCCAGTACGCACCGGCAACCGACATGACCTTGGCGGCCTTCAGCCAGCCGGTCGAGGGCACGTGCGGACCAGCGCAGAGATCTTCCCAATCGGAGCCGGGCGTGCCGTTAGCGTAGAACGACAAACCAGTCGAGCCCTTGGCAATCGCGCGCTCGGCGTTGTCGGTCTTGTACTTGTCGCCCGCCGTTTTCTTGAGGCCCTCTTCTTTGGAAACGTCGCAGCGGGTGAACGGCCGATTCGCCGCGACGATCTCCTGCATCTTCGCTTCGATCTTCGGGAAATCGGTTTCCGAAATCGGGTCCTTGGTCGCGAGATCGTAGAAGAATCCCTCGTCGATCGGCGGACCGTAGGCGAGCTTGGTGCCAGGGAACAACGCGCACACCGCCTCGGCCAACACGTGCGCACACGAATGGCGGAGCAGGAACAGCGAATCGGGATCATCGTTGTTCGCGGTGATAATCTTGATCGTGCAGTCCTGCGCGATCGGCAGCCCAAGATCCTGGATCCGCGCGCCGTCGAGTTTCACCCCGATGGCTTTCTTGGCGAGACCGGGGCCAATGGCCTCAGCCACTTGGCGGCCAGTGACCGCGCCGGAGAATTCGAGCTGTTTGCCGTCAGGAAGGGTAATGCGGGGCATGGGGCGCGGAGCGTAGGTTGGATGATGGGAAGGGAATGGGGGAGTGGGGAAAAGGAAGAAGTCAGAAGGAAGAGTGGTGAAACCGCGAACGTAGCGACGCCTTCCCATTCCCCCATCACCGCCTAGCGTGCCGCGATGCCGTCAGAGCCGCTGATCTCGATCGTCATTCCGGTAAAAAACGAGGAGGCGACCATCCCTGGGCTGGCGGCCGAAATCGACGCCGCGTTCAAGACGCAAAGCTACGCCTGGGAAGTCGTGTGGGTCGATGACGGCTCGACCGATCGTTCGCGCGAGATCATGCGCGGACTGCCGGCACCACATCGTTTCATCGCCTTCGATCGCAATCACGGCCAGTCGGCGGCGTTCATCGCGGGGTTCCGCAATGCCCGTGGCACCTGGGTTGGGACACTGGATGGCGATGGGCAAAACGATCCCGCAGATCTGCCGCGCCAACTTGCGCGCGCGCTGGAGACCAGCGTCGACATGGTCAACGGCATCCGCGCCAAGCGCCGTGATTCGTTGCTGCGCAAGATCAGCTCGCGGATCGCCAACGGCGTGCGCAATTGGCTGACCGGCAAAAGTGTCCAGGACGTCGGTTGCAGCACGCGCGTCGTTCGGCGCACGGTCGTCATCGACCTACCGTTCTTCCACGGCATGCATCGCTTCTTGCCAACGCTGGTGCAGATGCGCGGCGGCACGATCGATGAGATCCCCGTGAACCATCGCCCACGCGCTGGCGGCGCATCGAAATACGGCCTGTTCAACCGCGTGTTCGCAGCGACCCGCGATTTGTTTGGCGTGCGCTGGCTGCGCTCGCGCAATCGCGTTTGGCGGATTGCTGATGAAAGTAAAACCCGATGAGGAAGCGTCTCGCCATCATCGGCGTGCTGCTCTTGCTCGGTGTCGGCATCACGTTCAGCGTCTTCCTCGCTGACACGCGTACGGCGGCGATCCCCGTGCGTTCGGCGGCAGACATTCCGGCATTACGCGATCGGATGCTCGCCGAGGCGCAGGCACAACACTACGAAGAGGCCGGACGGCTACGCGACCTGATCCATCACATCGAAGTGCGCGGCAGCGCTCGCGAATACGAAGGGCGTGGCCACATGAATCGCGTGCTGTACATCGTTGAGCTCGGTGAGTTGCGCTTAACCGTAACCGGATGGAAAATCCTTGGCTATTTCGGCATTTTGATGTTCGGCGCACGTTGGCTGTATCAGGCGTGGTATCGCAAGCGCTTCGGCACACGCGAGATCCCGACCTTTTTCTGGGTCATCAGTCTCTCGGGCGCCGGCATGGTGACGATGTACTTCATCTGGGGAAAGAACGACTCGGTCGGCATCCTCTCGAACGCACTGCCTGCAACCGTCGCGCTGTTTAATTTGGTTCTTGATCTCAAGCAGCGGCGAGCAGTCAAAGGATGAAGTAGGAAGGATGAATGAAGAAAACACCGGGGTCGTTTTCCTCGGTTTTCATCATTCTGCCTTCTTACTTCCTACTTCTCCCGACCACCCAACGACAAAAGAAAACCCACCAGCCTCATCGGCGGTGGGTTTGACAGCCTACAACACGACCCGGCTTACTTGCGGGTAGCGGCGGCTTTGGCTTCGATGCGCTCCTGCAAGATGCGCTTCTCGAGCTTGCGCGACTCGCGGCGACGGACCTCTGACGGCTTGTCGTAGTAGAGGTTCTTCTTGATGTCCTTGGTCAGACCTTCCTTCTCACAGCGCTTCTTGAAGCGGCGGATGGTCTTTTCGAGGGGTTCACCGTTGCGAGCTTCGACGCGAATCATGCGATCAATCAGTCCTTGGTGGGGCGGGGACAATAACGGGCGATCCTGAACGGCAAGTCTGAAGTCCCAGCCCAGATTCTCATCCTACACCAAGGCAACCGCTGAGGCGCAGAGGCCGCTGAGGACGCAGAGATGGTCAACGGCTTCAAAGACGCGGCCCTGCCTAGTCATAACCATCGCCAATCCCCTCCCCTCTGCGATCTCTGCGGCCTCTGCGCCTCAGCGGTTGCCTTGGGATGCATCAGTCAGGACTTACGCGGCGGCACCGGATCCCACCCATGTCCGCTGTTTGTTTCAGGGCTTCGCCCTACGGCCTTCGGCCTATCCCTGGCTTTGTCGGCGTTCGGTTCACTCGCCACGCTCGCGAAACCGTGGCAGCATCGGCTACGCCGATTGTATGCCGCCACCACTCCTCGGCGCCAGCCCCATCGCAAGCGATGGGACCCCTCCAACTAACTACCGTTTCTCGCACGGCGGCACCGGATCCCACCCATGCCCGCCCCACGGATGACAGCGGCATAGGCGGCGGCTGCCGAGCCAGACGCCTTTCACCGGGCCGTGGACCTCGATCGCTTCGCGCATGTAGACGCTGCAGGTCGGTTCGTAGCGGCAGGCCTGGGGCAAGAGCGGCGACACGAAGCGCTTGTAGCCGCGCAGCACCGCGGTCATGAGGCGCGCGATCATCGTCGTGGTCCCGGGCGACGCCGACGTCCGGCCTCGGGCTTGGCGAGGAGGGCCTTGTCGATGAGCGCGAGAACTTCGGCGTCAAACGCAGCGTGATCCGGCGGGTCCGAGCGCATGACGATCGCCAGGTCGTAGCCGAGCAATCGCTGCTGCAGCGTGGTGCGGAACAACTCGCGTCCCCAGCGTTTGATCAGATGGCGACGCACTGCCAGCGGCGCCGTCTTGACCGAGACCATGACGCCGAGGCGCGCGCGTTGGGGTGATCCATTCGGGTTGCGGGCCCGCGCCCGCAGCAAGACTAGGCAGTTCCGGCCGGACGCCTTCTGACCGCGGTCAAACGCTCGGGTGAAATCGATGCCGTGGTGGAAGCGCGCCGCTGGCGGGTAGCGCTGATCGCGCGACCGCTCTGACTGAGCGTGATTTTCCAGCGAATCGCCTGCGGTTGGCATGGCGGCACCCTGGCCAGGGATCCCGGCGAGGCAATACCACAGCGGTCAGCCCCCGGCCAAACAGTCCGTTGCCCCGCCACCGCCGACTATTTACACTCCGAGCCTCATGGCTGACACCGTTCCCGTCCTTCTTGGCATTGCTGGCCTCGTGCAGGGCGAGAGTTATCTGCTGGCTTCGGGCGTCGCCGTGGTGATTGGGCGTAGTCGGTCATGCGATATCAGCCTGCGTCGGACCACCGGTTACATCAAGACGCCGGCCGATGTGCGTGACAGCGATCACGATTTCAACACGGTTAGCCGCCGCCACGCCCGGGTCGAAATTCACGATAAGAAAGTGCGCATCGAAGACCTGTCCACCAATGGTACCTACGTGAACGGCACCCAACTCAGCGGATCAACTGAAGTCGATCTTGGCAATGGCATCTGCAATCTGCGCCTCGGCACCCGCGAAAGCTTTGACCTCGTGCTGATGGAAAAGAACGACCCCCGGGTCAGCGCCATCCAACCAGTCTCGTCATCGCCACCATCGGAAGACACCAAGGATTAATCGACCACGATCGCTTCCCGCTTGGAGGCGCGCTTGGTGTTCGTGGTGCCACATGTCAGACCGTCTCGACGCATTTCTTGCTCATCATGGACTCGGCTCGCGCAGTGAGGTCCGTGATCTGATCCGCGCCGGATTAGTCACCGTCGGTGGCGAGGTGTGTCGCGATACCGCGCGTCAGCTGCGTGGATCGCCGGTGACTGCGCGCGGTTTGGCGATCGTACCGGGCGTCGATTCGGCGACGTTGATCGTCCACAAACCACTCGGACTTTCCTGTAGCCACGACGTAAACGAGTCGCCGCTGCTCGAATCGCTGTATCCAACCGAGCTCATTCATCTCGCGCTGGAACCGGCCGGACGCCTTGACCGTGACACCAGCGGCTTGCTCATCGTCACCAGCGAAGGGCAATTGATCCATCGCCTGACCAATCCGAAACAACGCATCGAAAAGCGCTACCGCATCACCTACACCGGCCAGTTGTCAGCGCACGCAATCGAGCGCTGCGCCAAAGGGATCGTGCTGCCCAACGATGAACGGCCAACCCTGCCAGCCCGACTGGAACTACACGGCGAGGGCGAGGCGACCCTGCATCTGACCGAAGGTCGCTATCACCAAGTGCGCTTGATGATCGCTGAACTCGGCGGTGAGGTCGTGCGGCTGCATCGTGATCGCATTGGCGCATTGTCATTACCGACCGATCTCGCACCGGGCACCTGCCGCGAGGCAACCGCGGATGAACTCAGCGCGCTGTTCCGCGCTGAGTAAATATCCCATTCCAAGGCAACCGCAGAGGAGCAGAGGCCGCTGAGATCGCAGAGGAGAGCCTCAATTGGATCGTCACTCTGTGGTGATTGGCGCCAGAAACAGAAATGTCTTCTAACCCCATCCCTCTGCGCCCTCCGCGGCCTCTGCGCCTCTGCGGTTGCCTTGGATGTTTGAATAATTTACGCCCGCGGATGTGCTCGTCGATACGCCTCGCGGAGATCGTCGATCGACAAGTGCGTATAGATCTGTGTGGTGGCGAGCGAGGCGTGGCCGAGCAACTCCTGCACTGAGCGGATGTCTGCGCCCGCAGTCAGCAGATGCGTAGCGAAACTGTGGCGCAGCGTGTGCGGCGTCGTGCGACCAGCGAGGCCAGCGGCCGCAATCGCATCACCGAGGATGCGCCGCACCTCGCGTTGATCGAGGCGACCACCGCGCGATCCACGAAACACCGGATCTTCACGCCGACTGCGGCCCGAGCGCGCATCGCGCAACACGCGCCAGCGTTCAAGTGCTTGGATCGCTGGACGACCCAGTGGTGCTAGACGTTCTTTGCGTCCCTTACCGCGTACGACCGCTACCCCACCGATCAGGTCGAGCGCGCGCTCATCAAGCGAACACAACTCACCGACGCGCATGCCGGTCGCGTAGAGCGTTTCGAGAACCGCCCGCGTTCGCCATGTCGACCAATCATCGCCCTGCGGCGCTGCCAGCAGACTGGTTATTTCGTCGGGCTCTAACCAACGCGGCAATTTCCGCCTAGCACGCGGGGCGCGCAATAATCCCGCCGGGCTGGCGGGTAGACGCTCGGTGACGGCAAGCCACTTCGCAAATGAGCGGACCGATGCAACCAACCGCGCCACACTGGCCGGAGCCAAACCGCTGCCTGCACGACGTTCGACCCAGGCGCGCACCTGTTTGGGTTGCAGCACTTCAAGCCCGGAGTCGGGATGGAAATGTTCACACAGGCCCGCGAGATCGCGCGCGTATCCGCGCAGCGTGTGCGGACTCGCGTTGCGTGCGTCACGAAGTTGGGCAAGGAACGCGTCCCGGGCTTGGCCCAGCGATTCGCTCATTTCACCGGTTCAATACGTTGCAATTGACCGCAGTGCACACAGACCGTCACGTAGGATTCCGGTTTGTCGGTAGCCATGAACAAGGCACCGCAACTTCCGCAGTGCACCTCACGACTGACGACGTTGTCCTGCACTGGTTTCCCAACCGCGTCGGTACCGCCCAGGCTACGACGAACCCGTACGGTGTAACCAGTTGGCGCTTGAGGCGTCGGCGCACGCGTGAATCGACTCGACCCATCAGCGTTGGCATTGCCGTCAACCGAGCGCCGCAGTCGGCCAGTGCCACCACCAGGTTGGTTGCCGAGTGGCGTGATAAAACCGCTGGGACGACGCTGATAGCCCGTTGGCGGCACGGCTGGCGCAGGCCGTGGGGCCGTCGGCACACCTGGACGGCCACCTCGAACCGGCTCAAGCGCACCGTCGGCTTTATTGTCAACGACATTGGCGCGATAACCGCCCGTTGGTTGCGGCGAATCAATCCGTTGTAAGGCTTCGGATGGCGGTGCCGTTCGCGGCGGTGGTTGATTCTCGCTGCGGCGAATCACCCGCGAAGTGCCGAAGAACGGCTGATCCGCACTGGACCGCTGGTCGCGTGCTGATTCGACTCGGCGCAAAAGATTTTCGACTTGGCGCAAGTCGATTGGCTTATCCAGGATCGCGATTGCCCCAAGCTTCGTTGCATCCGGTTCGAACGCGCCATTGAGCGAGCGGTAACCGGTAATGAATGCGAACGGCACATTGTCCTGACGATTACGTAGCTCGCGCAGGAGGCTCAATCCGTCGCCCTCCGGCATGACGAAGTCACTGATGATCAGATGATATGGATCATTGGCAGTGCGGCGGCGATGAATGGCAGTCGCCGCTTCACGCGCACTCGAGGCCACATCGACGCGCTGACAGTGCTGGGTCAGAAACTCGGTCAGAAACCGAATCGTGTCAGGACGATCATCAACAACGAGGACTTCCAGATTACCGAACATGGGGCAGGTACTGTGTCAAACCATCCCGGCTATGGCAAGCGGGGACAGTACCGAAGGACTATCACGTACCGGAGTACTATCGCGCCCCACCGAGCTCGCGACCACGCTGGGCAGCGGCAGCCAAAGCCTTGACCCACAACGGCCCGAATGCGCCGTCTTCCAAGGCCTGCAACGCCGCGGCGGTCGTCCCGCCTGGACTGGTGACCTGTTCGCGCAGCCGTCCGGCTTGGCCCACACCCTGCACTAGAAGGTACTCCACCGACCCAGCGAGGGTCTGGCCAATCAATAGTTCCGCCTCGGGCTTGGTGAAGCCAAGCGACTCAGCGGCGGCGATGAGCGCTTCGGCGGTACGGAAGATGTAGGCCGGACCACTGCCAGATACCGCGGTGATCGCGTCCATGCGCGACTCGTCAGGAACACGCAGCACCTTCGCGCACGCCGCAAACAGTTCTTCGGCCAGGACAAGATCGTCCTCCGTCGCCGCCGCACCACGACACAGACCGACCATACCCATGCCAATCGCGAGCGGCGTATTGGGCATCGCGCGAATGATCCGCGCACCAGGTGGCAGCCAAGTCGCCAACTTCGCGGTCGTCATGCCGGCGAGAATCGAGACCAACACCTTGTCCGGCGTCCAGGTCTTCGCGAGTCCCGGCACCACCTCGGCCGCCATTTGCGGCTTGATCGCCAACACGACCACGCGTGCAGCGGCAACTGCTAGCGCGTTGTCACTGACCGTGGTCGCACCGTGGGCTGCCAGATTTGCACGCTTCTCGGCATCCGGCTCGGACACCGTGATCGTCGGGCGTTGCGGAATACTCGCTAACGACGTGACCATGGCGGTCGCCATGTTGCCACCACCAATGAAACCGACCGAGGTAAGCATACGCTGCATGCATGGAAGAATGGCCACCCAGGTGCGAAATACCAGCCACACCAAGAACGCCACTTGTCGATGGACGCGCAGTCGCAGGCTGCCGACCTCACCGCGAGGAACACCATGGCCAAGCTCTCCATCGATCAGGTCAAACTCTCCGGCAAGCGCGTGGTCATGCGCGTCGACTTCAACGTACCCCAGGACAAGAAAACCGGCGCGATAACCAACACCCAGCGCATCGTCGCGGCATTGCCGACGATTACGTACGCCTTGGATCAGGGCGCATCGGTCGTGCTGATGTCGCACCTCGGCCGACCCGATGGCGAAGTGAAGGCGAAGTACTCGCTGAAGCCGGTCGCCGACAAACTCACCGAGCTACTGAAGAAGCCCGTACAGTTCCTCTCCGACTGTGTCGGACCCGAGGTCGAAAAAGCCTGCGCTGCGTTGAAGCCGGGCAGCGTCATCCTGCTTGAGAACCTGCGCTTCCACATCGAGGAAGAAGGCAAAGTCACCAAGAAGAAGGAAGACGGCACGGAAGAGAAGATCAAAGCCGATCCAGCAAAGGTCGAAGCCTTCCGCGCTTCGCTGTCACGCCTTGGCGATATCTACGTCAACGACGCCTTCGGCACCGCGCACCGCGCGCACAGTTCCATGGTCGGCGTCAACCTGCCGATCAAAGCCAGCGGCTTCCTGATGAAGCAAGAACTCGCCGCGTTCGCGCAGGTACTTGATCATCCCAAGCGTCCGTTGCTCGCGATCCTCGGCGGCGCGAAAGTCGCTGATAAGATTCAGCTGATCAACAACCTGCTCGACAAGGCCGACGAGATCATCATCGGCGGCGGCATGGCGTACACGTTCCTAAAAGTACGAGACAACCTCGCGATCGGCGACTCAATCTTCGATCCCGCCGGCGCACAGATCGTGCCCGAACTGCTGAAGAAGGCCGCCGAGAAAAAGAAACTGATCCACCTGCCGACCGATTGGATCACCGCCGACAAGTTCGATCCCACAGCCAACACCGGCACAGCCACGCTGAAGACCGGCATCAAGCCCGGCTGGCAAGGCCTCGACATCGGGCCTGAAACGACCAAGCAATTCACTACCGTCATCCAGCGCGCCAAGACCCTGATTTGGAACGGACCACCAGGCGTATTCGAGTTCACCAAGTTCGAAGCCGCCACCAAAGCGATGGCCGCAGCCGTTGCTGCAGCAACGAAATCCGGCGCGATCACCGTCATCGGCGGCGGCGACACCGCCACCGCCGCCGCGAAGTACGGCGTCGCTGGTCAGGTCACCCACTGCTCAACCGGCGGCGGCGCATCGCTGGAATTACTTGAAGGCAAGGTTCTGCCTGGTGTGGCGGCGCTCAATGAGGCGGACGCAGCGAAAGCGTAATCGCGCGATTTTTATCCGCAGATTACGCAGATTTCGAAGGCTGAGAGAAGACAGGCGGTGGCCGTCGTTATTTCAACGTGACCAACCACGCATCGACTTCGCGTAGAGCCAGGACAAATTCCGCGTCAGTTAATCTCGGTACAGTGTACCGCCACGGTAGATGATCAACTGGATTCAGCCACGAGATGATCTCCTTGGTCGGGATCGTCTGGCCTCGCTTTGCCCAATAATATCCGCATCCACTTGCCTCCATCAATGCCAGCAGCGCCAAGTCCCGTACCTCGACCTGGGATTGCGAATCTGACCATCGCACGGCCGTCCGGTCAGTGACCAGTGCACGCCATGTGGCCGCCTTAGTGGCCGTCACCGGAACATCCAACTCAAGTTGCGCTACGCATCGCGCCGCGCTCTCCGTTGTCGATGCAATGAGTCCCTGTCGCAATGCCGCCGATGGATTTTCCGTGCAGCAATAGCCAAGACACAGCACAACCAACACGCTAAGGCTGGCGGCAATCACCATCACGACCGGACGTTTCACGTTCTCGCCTCCTGCGCGTTTCGCTCACTCCACCTGCAAAATCTGCGAAATCTGCGAAATCTGTGGACAACCCCTCGATCTGCAGATCAGGTTCGATCATCCATCGCATACGCCACTTCGCCGTGCTGGTGCAGATCCAATCCGGCGTCTTCGGTGCGCTCATCGACACGCAGGCCGACCACCAGTTTGACGATGAGGCAGCAGAGTGCGGTGCCGCCGCCGGCCCACAACACGGTGGTCAGGACAGCTTCGGCCTGAAGCGCGAGCTGATGGCCGGGCGTCGTCGTTGCAGTTCCACCCCACGCGGTCGTGCCGAGGACGCCGAGGAACAACGTACCGATGAGGCCAGCGACGCCGTGAACACCAAATACGTCGAGGCTGTCGTCGTAACCGCCTCGGCGTTTGATCCAGGTGCAGGCGACATAGCAGGCGCTGGTCGCAATGAGGCCCAAAGCAGCGGCGCTGAGCGGCGCAACAAATCCGGCGGCCGGGGTGATCACAACCAAACCTGCCAGCGAGCCGGTGACAGCGCCGAGCGCGCTGGGCTTTTTGAAGCGGATCCACTCGATTACCATCCACGTGCATGCACCAACCGCCGCTGCGAGGTGCGTATTGAGCATCGCCAATCCAGCCGACGCATTCGCCGCCACCGCACTGCCGGCATTGAAACCAAACCAGCCGACCCACAGCAGCCCACCACCAGCCACGGCCATCGCCACGCTGTGCGGCATCATCGGCTGCTGCGGATATCCTTTGCGACGACCAGCGAAGAACGCCGCCACCAGACCACTGACGCCGGAGTTGATCTCGACCACGCAGCCGCCGGCGTAATCCAGCACGCCACGACCGCCAAGCCATGAACCAGGTCCGCCCCACACCATGTGGCAGATCGGCGCGTACACGACCAGTGACCACAACACAGTGAAGAGCAGCACCGCCGAGAACTTCACCCGCTCGACGAACGCCGAAATGATCAGCGCCGGGGTAATGATGGCGAAGGTCAACTGGAAGCAGCAGTACACCGTTTCAGGAATCGTCAGGGCATTGGGATGCACGCTGTCCGGGGTCAAACCCATCAAACCCACGCGAGCAAAGCCACCGATGAATGCCGATAGTCCACTGACTTGATCGGTCATGCCGGTGCGGTCGAAGGCGAGCGAGTAGCCGATCAGCATCCACAGCACGGTCACCACCGCGGTGATCGCGAAGCACTGCATGAACACGGTCAGTACATTTTTGGCGCGGATCAAGCCCGCATACAGCAAACTGAGTCCGGGAATGGTCATGAACAGGACCAGCGCGGTCGAAATCAGCATCCAGGCGGTATCGCCAGAATTGATCACCGGGGCGGCGGCAGCAACTTCAGCCATGAGGGTCTCCGTCGGGGGAGGGCCTCGTATGCCAAACCATTTGCCACTTTCAACTACCGGGCTAGTTCAGCGTAGATTACTCTTTTCAAGGCAACCGCAGAGACGCTGAGGCCGCAGAGGTCGCAGAGACGCAAAGGATTAGGGTTCGAAGACGTGGCTATACGATCACTCGCTGGGCGCCAATCTTAGATCAGTCTCCTCTGCGATCTCCGCGGCCTCAGCGCCTCTGCGGTTGCCTTGGGATATTTCAACGGAGCAATCCAGGATCAGCTCAGCTCAGGCCCAGCGATGGCGAAGAGGCGCTCAAGGCGTTCGTGAATCGGGGCCGTGCCTTTGGTCATACGCATAAAGCGGCGCTCCTCGACGAAGCCGGTTCGTTCCAGCCACAACAGCCATTCAGGATGCGGATAAATGTCGACGCCAACCGCTTTGCCGTCGGTAGCTCCGATGGCGGCCTGCAGCACCGCTATCGCGGTGGCATGATCGTGGGCGATGATCGGGCCAATCTGATCGAAGTTTTCGCCTGGTCGGCCAAGCGCGAATCCGCTGATCACTCCGCCAGCACCAAGCGCGACCCAGGCGCGGGTCGGTGCGTGGGTGAACAGCCAACGCACCATCGGCGCACGATCAACGCCATTCGCCTCGGCATCGAGTGCGATCACCGCAGGCAGATCGGCCTCGGTCATCACCCGCACCGAGGCTGGCGCTGCGCCGATAGCCACAGCTCCACGGCGTCGGATCATCCGTGCGAGCGGATAACGATCAACAAAGCCCAAACGATCATAGACCGCTTTGCCTGCGGCGGTGGCGTCGAGGCCAATCAGGGGACAGGCAGCTAGCGATTCCATCGCCGTTTTCAGCAGTCGCGTGCCGATACCAAAACGACGTCGTTCGGGATCTACCAAGACCATGCCGATCCAACCATAACCAAAGCCGTGAACGAGAGTCGCGACGGTTCCCACCACTGCGCCCATGTGCACCGCAACATGCGCACCACTCGGCTGCAGATCGCGAAAGAGTCGCCAGTCATCGCGGCGTTGATTCCATGACGCGACTCGGCACAGCCGCAAACCATCGACAATATCCGCATCGTTCATCGTGCGCATCGCCAGACCGCCAGACCCGGCATATCCGGGCTGGGCGTCCAACCAGGCCAAGCGTTCGCGTACATGCCTCAATTGATTCGCCGCGATGCTCTCGTTCATGATTCGTCCGATCGCGACATCGCCGCCGGCCGGATCGCCCCACACGCCTGACGGATCGCGCACACCGATCCCAAACGTGTTGAGGTCACTGCGCTGGAAATGCGGGTCGTGTTTGTCGGCCAACGGCAAGGCGTGATCCGCAGGTCCAACCACGTCGGGATGAACTGCCATGAGTCGGGAAATCTCGGAGGCACCGGCATGCAGTTCGCCGTCGCCAATTTTCCGTCCCTCGGGCGAGGTGTCGAACGCGCCGCTACAATCAACGGTCAGCACTTTGATCGAGCGATCCTGAGCATTGATTTCGCGCAGCACGGGGCCAAGGAAGAAGTTGCCGCCGTGTCCATTGACGATGACGAGGCGACGGAAGTGCTGTTGTTCAAGACTTGCCACGAGGTCGCGCACCAGCGCCATCGCGGTGTCCGGGCGCAGCGAGATCGAGCCACGGAATCCGGTGTGTTCAAGGCTGGTCGCATAGGGGAGCGCCGGAAGCAAGGCCGCGTCCAACGATCGCGCTAGACGCGCAGCAAAATAGTCGGCCATCAGTGTGTCGGTCGCCAGCGGCAGACGTCCGCCGTGCTGCTCGAATGCGCCGATCGGCAGTACGGCGATGCGCGTCGTGGCGGTCTGCCAATCAACGGTCGTACGATTGCCGTCGAGCAGCCGTGGTTCTGATGCCGAGGGATTCATAAGCGTGACTCCGATCGTTGCTCAATTCCACAGGCGAGACGAACGTGACGCAGGATCCGCCGTACCCACGGAAGTCAAATTAAGCTAAACGCAGCATGTGATCCACATGGAGAACCGGAGGAACGGAGTCGCACTGAGTTTGTGGCGAAGGAAGCGCTCACCTGCTGGGTGAACACCGTTGATTCTCTAAGTCCATGTCTGCTCCGTTCCTCCGGTTCTCCATGTTATCCCATCGCCGGATCTAGGATGAAGGCCATTCGTCACATCGCGCGATCGTCATACCACCGATCGCTGAGTAGTGGTCCAACCTGACCGCCGCGCCGGATTGTCGTTCCACAATGCACGGCATAGGCAGCGATGAAGCGGTCAAATGCGGCATCCAACGACAGGCCGTGGCGGTTGGTATAGGTGCGGTAGACGAGGATCCCGGTGGGCGTCAAAGCGATCAACCGCCGACCGACCACGTTGCCGCCAGCGTCCTTCGCCCAAACCACGGTCTTGTCAATATCGATGGCGTTGGAGACAGCCGCCCAGGAATTCGAACCGCGCAGCGACAGGCACGAAGCAAATCCATACTCGCCCATGAACAGGATCTCAAACGGATCGCTCTCAACGGTGAGGGTGATGCTCCCTTGGAAGTCGGAATCGGGCGTCTGTTCGGCGACGCGCACGCGTTCGAGGTTCATCGCGACTTCGTCGAGCAACACCGGGTCAGGCGCCTGCCATTCTTTCCGGGCCTGTTCGTCGCTCGGCGGCTGCGCTGAGCGCAACGCCGCAAGCTGCTCGGTGAGCGCCTCGTATGATAATGACGCAATGCCAGTGGCACCGGCCTGCTCAAGCAGTTGCCGCGCCTGCGCAAGATCAGCCTGCATACGCCGACGTTTTTCGGCCAATGCATCCTTGGGCCGGTACTGCACCTCCTGCTCATAGAACGCACGCCAGCGCGCGAGCTGGACCTCGGGAGGGAAGCGCTGGCTCCACGCCACAACCTGCGGTTCGTTGCGTAACCAATCATGCGGCTGGTGGGTAATACGATCGCAAATGAGCCGTTTGAGATACGCGCTGTTGTTCGCCATGCCGCTGACGGCGTGCAGCCAGAGGAATGCTGGCAGAACGCTCGCCTCGACCTGCTCGATCGCGACCTCCTGGCCAAGTAATTCGTGTAGTCGGGTACGAAACAGTTCGTGACGCAAACGCTCCATCGCAACCACCGTGAGGTTGATGGCCTCGGCGCGCAATGCATCTCGCGTGCGTTTGATCAGGCCTTTCTTCTCTCGCTTCAACAGATCGCGCGCTGGAGCGGACAGGCGTTCCGCTGTGGCCGGATTCGTGAACGCCTCAGCATACTGCGGATCCTTCCAGCACGCGATGGACAGCTCAAGATTCTTGCGTCGCCCCGCTGCGGCTGGTGTCGAAGCGATGGCGCGCAGCTCGGTTTCAGCGTCAGCCAGACGCTGCGCGAATTCCTGCAATGGCGTGATCCGTGGCACGACCTCGAAACGTCGACCAAGCTCAAGCACGAGATGATATAACTGCGCGAGATCGGTTTCCTGATCGAGGAAGGCCACAGCGGCGGGAAACGGCTGCACTGGCGGATTCTGGATCGTGAGCTTGCGTAGGAACGTTTCGTGTTCGTGACCATTTTCGCACAAATAGTGCAACTGGAACGAGCCCTCAAGGAAACGCTCGGCGGCAGCCGTCGAAATCGCGTCCGCACCAGAATTATCGATGATGAAGAGAATGAAATCCCAGATTGGTGAAAACTTCGTTTCTTTATCTGTGTGCCACAACACGGTGGTGGCGGCGTAGCGCAGGGATTCTAGCAGCACACGCCGTCGAGCGCGCAGTTTCTGCCGGAACATCATCGCCATCAAGGCACGCGCCCGCTGCGAGCCGACTTGCGGCGGTTCACGCAGGGCGCTCTCGATCCCGGTACGCATGTGCATCGTGTCGGCGAGCGCAATGATCCCTTCCATTTCCTCGGCACGGAAGAATGCACGATGCACGGGTTCCCGGGCCAACGCTTCGAAAAATCCGAGAATACACTCGCGAGTAAACTCAGGACGCAGGGACACCAACTCACGGAAAAACGTAAACGCGCGGTTGGTCGCATGCTCAACATTAAGCAGTGCCGCCTCGACTTCTGGACGACTGATCAACTCAGGTCGCTTCGTGACGCAACGCCACAATATGTCGTACGCATGATAGGGATTTGTCGCAAAACTCGCACATACCACCGCTATGAGGTCGGGCCGAACCAGCTTGATGGAGTCATGCTGGAACGAGTAAAACGCATCATTGATGCCGGCCTCTGGATAGCGCCGAACGAGTGCGACGTAGCGATCCATCAGGCCGCTAAGCCGAAGCGGATGTACATCCATGAGGTGACGCACAATGGTGAATAACGTGCCCGGTCCTGGACAGGCGTTCAGTTCATCAAGCCAGGCATCGTCACAGATGTCGGGACGCATCCTGGCGACACCAGCCAGAAATTTCCACGCCTGTTCTGGGTCAGCGTCTGCGTGCCGACGCACTGCCGATACCAGTTCGGAAGTCTGTAAAGCGGCTTGATCGCTTGCTACGGCAGCCGCTGCCGTGACTGCGGCGAGCGGAGCGCTGATGAACATTGGCATGACCGCAGCCAGCAGCTCGCGCGCCTGCTCGGGTCGATGTCCGGCAAGCGCAAGCAGGGCGGTGCAGTACTCGCGGGGAAATGCCGCACGGCGCGCAGTGAATCCGTCAAGGTGCGCTTGGGCGATCGCGCTCGGCTGGTACATCGCCGCTGCCGTGAAAATCCCCCACGCCCCCTCCGGAACAACATCGACATAGCGCAACGCGTCATCGATCCAGGTTCCGTCAAGCAGACGACAGTAGCGATGGAGGTTGTATCCGGCGGCGCTCAGCGCGGCCTCAGCATGCGCCGGCAACAACTGGCGGAATCGTTTGACGACCTGCTCTTGCCGGTGCTCGTCCGCAGCCGCGACATCAAGCAGCAGCGCACAGTAGGAATGCGGCGCCTGGTCGATCCTCCCAGCCAGCCAATCCAGCATCTCGTCATCCAACAGATGTGCGTATCTGG
Source organism: uncultured candidatus Brocadiaceae bacterium (assembly GCA_964652775.1). Lineage (GTDB taxonomy): Bacteria > Planctomycetota > UBA11346 > UBA11346 > UBA11346 > UBA11346. The sequence goes on from CAZZAM010000018.1 coordinate 37,224, forward strand.
GAGCTAGGTTACGGATGCGATCCCAGGCTGCCTGCTGCTTCTGCAACAAGTATTCTTCTAGCGACACTGACTCTCCGTCACGCGCTTGCAGCAACAGACGCAGGAACGTTTTGTGTTTGGCTGTGTCCAAGCTGAATCGCAGCCGCCTACTTGCCGGCCTTGTGCCGCCACTCGGCGAAACGTGCTCTGCGCTCAACGCGCAAATCATCCTGCGAACGCAGGCCTAACTGCTTCATCGCATCGCCGATCGTCAGCGTCTTGTCGTTGGACCAGAAAATGCCGCAGTCTTCGCGCGGATAATAGCGGAAGCCGATGCGATCAGCAAACGCCTTGGTGAAGGCCTGGCCGTCAGCCAAGGTGGGACTCCAATCCAGGATCGCGTAGCTCAGATCAATTTCCTGAACCAAAATCTGTTTCGGCGATTCGATCTGCGCGGTAGCCAAACCAGTTGGTTCGAAAATAGCAGCATTATCACGCCACTGGCTGGATACGATGAAGTAGCGGTTCTGCAAAGCGCGCGCTTTGGTCATCGCGGTGACCGGCGACATCGACGACCAGAATACGATCTCGGCCCCCTGCTTGCGCAGTGATTCCCAACCCTCGTCAAATTCCATGTCCCAGCAGATCTGCATGCCCACGCGGCCGAAGTCGCAGTCGAATACAGGAACGTCCCAGGTCTCGGCCATGCCTCCCTCGCGCACGAAGGTCTTTTCGTCGTACACCGTGTGCACCTTGCGGTAGATGCCTTTCAGGCTGCCATCGCGATCGATCAACAGTTGCGCGTTGTGGCAGATGCCCTTCGCCGCGTCTTCGAGCAGATCCATCGGCAACACGATGTAACAGTGATATTTGCGCGCGACGGCGGAGAACGCGTCGCGAACGGCGCCATCGTACGGCAACGATCGTTCGAGCGCCGTACCTTTGCGGCTCACCGACAATGCTTCCTCGGGCAGCGCGATGATGTCGGCGGCGCGACCGTACTTGGTCTGCGCCTCAGCCTGGACCTTGTCAATGAGGTCGACTAGTTGCGCTGTGCGACCAGCAACTCCGGGATGCTGTCCCCACAAACTATAGCAGACCGTGCCGACGATCACTTTGCGCGGCGGTTTGCTGGCGGCCTGCGGCAGCGGCTCCACGGCGCCCAACAGCACGGATGACCAGATCAGCAGGGTCAGCAGGAGGAAAAAATGCATGGCGATGACTCCGGGATACAGGGTGTGGACTGGGACCGCAGGCCAGCCGTATGGGTCAGATTCTGTACCGAGCCACCAATTGCCCACAACCAAGGGAACTACCTGGCACGCACCCAGTGAGCATGTCGCCTTGGTGCTGGTCTGAAACACACGCCCGCGTCCGTGACATATCACGATTGCGATCCAGATCCGCTGCGGTTACTTCGACTCGCCTGTGGTCCTTCCGCATGGCGTGGAGTCTACCTCATGGCTGATGTGACAGCTGTTCCCATCGTGATCGGCCACGCTGTGCGAGTGCTCGTCTGATGCTGCGAACACTGTATGCGCTGGTAGCGCTCTGCTTGATCATCGCCCTGCCGGCGGTCGAACTCACCCTCGCTTCGCCTGGCTGGAGCGACCATGCCGCAGCTGAAGCGAAGCCGGCCTGTACGCGCGCCAACGGTCAGGCCATCGTCACGGTTAGTGCTGCGCATTATGCTCGCTGCGAATTGCCTTGCCCAAGCGATGGCAGCGATGACGCACCGCTGCGGATCGACACCCGTTTGGCGATCACCGCTGAAGGCCCCCTCCACCGTCAGCCTGGTCTTCTCACCCTGGTGTGGCCAACCGGACTATTCGCCATCGGCGTGGTTCCCAGCGATGGCGATAAAACGCATGTGCGCACCGCTATCGCCCGTTGGATAGATGGTAGCAAACGTGGCGAAACGGTCGCTGCGGTCGAACTGCCCTCTGGCGCGGTGCCGGCCTTCCTGCGTCTGATCGTCACCGCGCGCGACGTTTCGGCATGGACCAGCAGTGATGGCTGGAGCTGGCAGCGCTTGCTGACGATGCCACGAAGCGGCGGGGCGTTTGCTAGTGCTCCCACGACCATCGCACTTGGTAAAGGATGGCCTGATGACAAACAAGGTACGAGCCTGGATGCTAAGGTGGAATTCAAGGGCAAGAATCCACAGATCGGTGTTGGGACGTATAGCTTTCTCAGTGCGTTGATTGCGAACACATCAGCCACGTTGCCGAGTTCCCAATTCCCGGATTACGCCAAAGTGTCTTCACGTGAAGATTCGCTCGAAGCGCTGCGCGCACTCAGCATACCGCGGCAATGGTGGCTCTGCGGTCCGTTTCCCGCGCGCCAGGTCAACGATCTGACTCCGTTCGGCCCCGAGACCAAAGCGTTCAATCCAGCTGACGCCTTCCCCGGCGTGAACAAAGACAAGCCACTGGCCTGGAAAGAGCATCGCATCGGTGACGGTCCCAATGATCACATCGTGTTGGCCTCATCTATTATTCCTGGCGACAAGGGCCAAGCACGTTGCGCCGCCACCATCATCGAATGCCGTGAACCACGCCACGAACGCTTCCTCTTTGACGGCAACCTGCGCATCGCCCTGTACGTAAATAGCCAACTCATCGCTCACGAACGTCAAGACGAGCGCAGCGCCGAAACTGAAGCTGATCGTCATGTCGTCGTGGCACCGTTGGTTGCTGGACGCAACAGCGTCGTCGTGGTTGTGACCGCCGACAACAACGGCACCGCAACCTTCACCCTGCGTCATGACGCTGGCGATCCGCGCCTGCACATCCAACTCAACAAACGCCTTGCCATCGACTTCCCCGATGATGTCGAAACTGCCAGCTCAACCCTACTCGAAACGGCGCGACTCTGGGAGCAATTGGGCTATGCTGCCGAGGCCGTCCGCGCCAGTCAGGAAGCGGCAAGCCTCACCGATGCGCCACCTGAACAGGTTGAAGCCGCTCTGTTCGAACGCGCACGCTTCCACGCGCAATTGCGCGATCAGGCCGCCTGCGAGAGCGACATCCGAGAGATGCAACAAAAGTGGTCGGCCGATGCCGACATCAAACCACTGTATATTGCCCAACGCACTGCCCAATTGTGGTTGCGCTTGAATCAAGCCGACAAGGCGCTCGCGCTGCTACGTGATGCTGCCAAACTGCCCGGGCTCAGCGATGATGATCAAGCCGAATTAACCCAGGAGCGCCTGCGTCTGGTCGCCGCTGCGCGCGATCCTGCCGCGGTCCTGGCCGAGATGCGCGCGATTATCGATGTTCTGCCCACCACTTCGGTGTTGCGCGGCATGCTTTTCGCTGAATTGGCGAGTCGGCTGCACGGATTAGGGCAAGCAAACGATCGTGAGTTGCAGGCCGCGTTAACCTCAACCGATACGCGGGTGCTGCGCCGCACAGCTGGAATCGCTGCAGAGTCCAAGCAGACCGCCATGTGGCTTGCCGCCCTGACCGCGGTCGCTGCGCTGCCAACCACCGGACCGTTCGACTCACCGCTGATCGCCCTTGCCGAAGCACGCGCCGTTTCTGGCGATACTCCCGGTGCAATCGCGGCCTATCGTCAGGCGCTCGCCCAATTGCCGACGCGCCCAGCGACCACGGGGACAGCCGACGAGTCCTTGGCGACGCTGCGCGTGGCCTTCATTCGTGCGACGTTGTCAGAGCAAGATGCCGGAATCAGCCTGCTGCGCCAAGCTGCTGCCGCGCCCACCAGTACTAGCCCACTTTTGTCCGCGGTGATCCTTGCGCTCGCTAAACCCGATCAGCGTGAGGATATCGCCAACGCACTCTACAAAGGCAGCGAAGACGCCTACCAGAATGGCCAGCACAGCGAGGCTGCGGTTCTGGTGCGACTCTTGTTCCGCGCATTTCCGGAATGCGGCAAACAGACGTCCGACGTGTGTGTGAAATTCGGCATATGGCCATTCCCTTGGCAAAGCAAAGATCCCGACAGTGCGCGCAGTGCGCTGTTGTGGTACGAAGGTTCGTCGCCACTACTGCCCAAGGGAGTCAGCGGCTCGTGGCACTGGCGACTGGCCATTGCTCGCAAGTTGATTGAGCAGGGCGAATTCACCGTGGCAATCCAATGCATCAACACCGGCCTTTGGGTCACCGATGACATTCAGAGTCGCATCGAATACCTGGCCGGACTGGGCGAACTGTATGTCAGTGCTGGCTATCCCGAACGCGCTGCTTGGTTCTACAAACGGATCCAGGAGATCGGCGATCTCCAACCTATCGACGAGCGGACGCTGCGCAGTGCTCGTGGTCGACTCATCGAGCTCGGTCGGATGCGGGGCGTCAATCAGAATACCGTCTTGGCATTCACCGGAACCGCCCTCCTGCGCTCAGCCCAGGCTGCGGTCGACAGCGGAAACATGGCCGAAGCCATTGCCGCCTATCACAAACTCATCGCCACCAGTCCAGGTCAGGCCGTGCGGCAAACTGGTGGCCGTGCACGTGGAATGGTAACCTGGTGCGCTGAACAACTGCGTCGCCTGCCTGGCGCAGAGGTAGCAACGTACCGACGTCAGGTCGGCCCGACCGTGACACGCGCATTGGCGCAAGCTCGCAACCAGGATGACGCGGTCGCCTTGGAACGACTCGCGATTGAACATCCACTTGCCGGTGAGGCAGGCGAGGCCCTGATTCTCATCGCCCGTCGTTATCTCGCCTGTGGTGCCGACGCATTGGCCGCCGGAACGATAGAACGCCTGGTGCGCGAGTTCACGCTGCCCGAGCCCACACGCAGCGAGCTGCTGGTCGCTGCGTTACGCGCCGCAGTCCGGGTCAATGATCGTGCGGTGTTTGCCCGTCTCACGGCGGAGTTCATCGCCTCCGCCAAGCCCGTCGTCGATGGTAATCCAGTCGACGCCAAAGCCTGGAGCAGCGAGCTTGGCCAACAATTAAACAGCACCATGAACGACGCGCTTCCAACTGCTGCGATCGGCGTCGCTCCGCTCGCGCTGACTGCCGAGCAAGTCCGCGACACCCGGCGCTTCATCAGTGACGGCGGACGCACCGTACATGTCGTTCCACGGGCTGGCATCGGCAATGGCTGCGCCTACGTCCACAGCGGAGTCGATGGCGTATTACTCGATCTGGCGAGTGGTGCCGTTCGTTGGCGCACGACCGCCGATCGTTTGTTCAACCAGGGGAAAATCGAAGCGAACTTTCCCGGTCTTTCCGATATGGGCACGGTCGTCGTGGGAAGTCGCTGCGTAGCACGAACCCAGCGCAATGGCCGCTGGTGTTTGGAAGCTCGCGACACGGTCACCGGATCGCTGGTTTGGAGCAGCGAGACCCTGAGCGAACTCGCAGGCCTGACCGTGTGCTCGTCGCCCAGTAGTGATGGCTACCATGCGATCGCCATTTGCACCGACGGCACCGCACTCAGAATCGTCGCCATCGCCCTCAGCACTGGCCGCTTGGCGTGGCTCACGCCGCTGACCGTGCGCGCCACGGATCTTGGTTTCGCTGGTCGTCCCGATTCGGGCTTCGAGCTTGCCGCCCCAACCATCGCCGGCCGCGACGGCTATTGTGCGACCGATGGCGGCGCCGTGCTGTCCTTCGATTGCGGTTCGGGAGCCGTGCGCTGGATCACCACCTACGTGCGTTCGTCGCACGGTGAACAACAAGGAGCACAAGCCGTCAGCGAACGCCTGCGCCGTCCGCCGAGCCGCGTGCAGGTTGGTAACGAATCCGTCGTTGTTCTGCCCCGCGATACATTGGCCTTACTCTGTTTTGCGCGCAGTGATGGCAGTAAACGCTGGCAGCGTGATTTTCCCGCCTGCCGATTAGTGACCGGGTTAGCAACCGCCCAGAATCGCGAACGGGTCATCACCCAAGGCAGCGAGGTGCAGTGTCTTGATGCGACCAGCGGCGGACTCATCTGGCGTTGGCAGCCGGTCGATGACGTCACCATCGGCTGCGGCGCACTGACCGCGAACAGCGTTTTCGTTGCCACCGCAGCGGCGCTCTACCGCTTGGATCTCACCACCGGCAATCAACTGGGCACGGTACCGTGGAAAGCTCTCGGCGTGGTTGGATCGGCGCCAGCGAATCTGGAGTGGGCCAATGATCGCCTAGTTGGCACAGGCAATGGCGGCGTCGCCATGCTGTCATCAACTGGCAAAACGGCCGCTGGATTGCCGCCCTTGCTGCGCACCCCATTGCGCAGTGGGCGCGAGATAATTCCCACTAGTGGTGTCACTGCTGTGGCCCCCGGCGCACCACTCGCACTCGCCTGGCGCTTACCGTGTCCGCGCATCCTGGAGATGCTGCAGCCCGTCGATGCTCAACCGGGCGAGCTTATCATCCACACCACTGAATCGATCATGCGCCTTGATGTCGCTGCCCCGGCAGTGGCCTGGAAGACGGCGATTCCATCAGATACCTACGACATCCGTTGTGCACACGATGCTGTCTTGGCCATCGGTCGGGCCACCTTCATGATGCTCGGTCGCGCCGATGGCGCAGTGCGCTGGTGCGAACCGGTCGGTATTTTCAATCCGCTCACCGATCCCACCAACCTCCCGCAGATCGCACTTGGCGAGACCACCGTTATGGCCTACGTGTCGGGCTGGGGTGACCGCGTCAAGATCGTTGATCGCTCGACCGGAAAGCTCATCCGCACGATCGGCTTTACCAATCGTGACGCACGCAGCATCGGCGCGGGAGAGTACGCTGGAAAAATCAGCATGGTCTATCGCCTCGCCGGAAAAATAAGTGTCGCGCACCACGAGGTCGCATCGGGTAAACTGCTTAGCAATGTCGACCTCGGCATCGCCGAGTCTCCGATGAGTGTCATTACCATGCCCGGGGGAACCGAACTGCTCATCGCGGGCGCAACCTCCACCGTTGTCGATCTGCGTACTGGCAATGCACGCGTACTCGACATTGCCTTCCCAGAGGAGGTGCTCAGCACCGGGCGCCATGGCGATGCTTTCTCAGTGTGGGGGTTCAGCGGCAACCGCGCCGACTGGATTTGGTCGCTGTGGAAACCAACGGACAAGTCAGCTGTATTGCGCGAAAAAGTCCATGGTGGCTGGAGCACCCCTGACGGCGCGCATCTCTTGGGCTATCGGGTGAGTAGCGACCAGCTGTATCGTTTCACCTACACCAAGGAGGGTCCGATCGGCGTGGTGAGCAAAACCCGCGACGGCCAGCAACGCTGGCTAACCATCACCGCCAGTCGTCCGTGGGAGCGCAACTACTATCAAATCGGCGCCAACGCCACGCACGTCTATTCTCTGTTCGAAGTTCAAGCCCACGCGCAACCGGTTCATCAACGGATCGAGGTGATGTCTGCTACTGACGGCAAAGTCGTAGCCTCAAGTCCCCTGCCCGGCCGCGCGATCGCACTCCAAAGTGGCGGACAGTTGGTCGGCCACACGTGGGTCATCGCTGGCGATCAGCAGATACTTGGACTTGTGCCCGCCGCCGAAATCCCAACCAACGATCCGTCTCTGACCGGCACGCCACGCTACCTGCGTGGTTTGATGACCCTTGCAAATCCAGCGCACACGGTCATTCCGCTGCTGCCATCCGACTCGGATTGGTCGAACGTATGGTCCACGGTGTCGCCGATCACGCTGGGCGCAGAATTCATTTACGCCGGAGCTCCCGCCGAAGCCACCGCTTATGTCGCCTACGATCAGAATAATTTTTACGCCGCGATTGCGGTTGCCGACACTACGCCGTACCCGCGCCGGACTGGAGCTTCGGCCACCACCGGCGACGGCGTGGTGATCGGACTTGCGCTCGATGATCGCGACAAAGTCAGCAACGCAGCGTTCATACTCGCCCTCCATGACGCGAGCGGAGTTCCGCAAATCGACCTGGTCAGTGGAACCTGGGCTGCGGATCCCAGTCAAGTCGGGGCACCAACTGTGCGGGTGCTGCGTGGGGCCGGTCGCCAAGTCTATCAACTTGTCGTGCCCTGGGCCTTGCTGCGCCGCAATCCCGGCACCCAGCTACGCAACCTCGGCTTGGCAGTAATCGACCGCACCGCGCAAGGCGCATTGGGCGTCCGCACGTGGGGCACCGGCCTGATTGATGGCGTGAGTCCCAACAATTGGCCCAAGGTTGCTCTGCAGCCAGAGAAAAAATAAGCTTTATCATGCCGTCACTCCTCAATGCGCTTGGCCTGGACGATGTTCAATCGCTTACGTTCACCGATAACGCCGCTCCACAGCGCGTCCACCGCCCACCAGCCGATCGCATTCCCGCCATCGCGGCTGAGTTATCCCGACTGCGCGACGTCGGCGACAAAATGAAAAAGATCAAGGTCGTCCGTCGCCACATGATCACGATCACCGGCACTCGCGGCAGCGGACAACTTGTCGTGTACAACCGCTCCATCGTCCAATCACCGATTGATACGAGTGTCATCGAGGACACCAACCAGCTCATCAAACTGCTTGGTCTCGCCAAGTGACAGCGCCTTCGTCACGTCACGCATAACGACAGCGCATCCCAACTCGCCAGGAGTCAGCCGTGCCCAGTCAGCCAAATATGACCTTGATCTGCGCCGTCAGGCCGGATGTCCTCGCCATCCACATCACCGAGGGTCACGTCGAGACCGGAAGTAGCGAACCATATCACCAGCAGCCCGGTGATGTCATCGAGGAGGTTCCTGGCTATCAGCAATGGCTACGACGGAACGGCGCCTATCTCGGAACATTGTGCGGGCCCGAGCGCAACATCCTCTATGCAAGTGAACGGCCGGTCATGGCGCCGCTCGATACGCAAGCCGCCGATCGCGTGGAATCCTTTCTGATCCAATCCGCTGGCGAGGCAACAGCGCGGCCGCCGCTCCGCGTCGCACGGAAATCCAAACCGGCCGATCTGGCGCGCACCGGACCATCGACCTTTATTCCAGTTCAAGTCCACGTGCTCTATCTGTTCCTTACTCAACCGTTGCACGAAGGGCAGACGTGCCGCATCAGCTTTCCAGGACTGGGTTGGAGCAACGTCGGATACCTGCACGACACCCGCAACCAGCGCAGCGCGGCCGTGCATGTCAGCCAACTGGGATTTCGCCCGGATGATCCGCTCAAGGTGGCTTTCCTATCCTGTTGGTGCGGCCCGGCCGGTGGGCTGGATTATGGCGACTGCTTGGCATTCCAGGTCGTGCGTGACGACGATGGCCACGAGGTGCTGACCGGAGTCGCACGCCTTGCGCGCGGATCCAGCGATGCCGAAGACGGACTTGGGCTCAACTACAATTTTGCGAACGTTTACGAGATGGACCTCTCGCCCCTGAAAACTCCGGGCAGTTACCGCGTGAGCGTCGCCGGCGTCGGCTGCTCGTATCCATTCACCATCGCCGACACGGTATGGCGGGACTCATTTTACCATTCCGCCAGATCCTTTTATCACCAGCGGTCAGGTCTGGCGCTCACCGATCCTTATACCACGTTCCATCGGCCGCGTGGATTCCATCCCGATGATGGACGCCGCATCGTCACCAGCACCGCCACGTTGATGGATTCGGGAAATGGCCTGAATCGCCAGGATACCAATTTCGGTAATCTGGTTCGTGGCATGACGACCACAACGTTGACCGGTGTCTGGGGTGGATACTTCGACGCCGGTGACTGGGACCGCCGCATTCAGCATCTGTCCGCGGCACGTTACCTCCTTGATCTGTTGGAACTGTTCCCGGATTTCTTCGCAGCCCTGTCGCTTAACATTCCTGAGTCGCACGTACCCGGGGCAGATGTGCTACATGAGGCGCTATACAATCTCGATGGCTACCGGCGGATGCAGTGCGCCGACGGCGGCATCCGCGGTGGCATCGAATCAATGGAGCATCCGATCCATGGCGAAGCCAGTTGGAACGACTCACTGACGGCGATTGCCTATGCGCCCGATCCGTGGTCGAGCTATCAGTACGTGGCGACGGCCGCCGCCGCCGCTCGACTACTCCAGCCCTGGGATGCCGCACGATCCACGGTGTATGCCACCAGCGCGCGCAGAGCGATGGACTGGGCCGAGGCAACCCGCAATGCTCCCGAGCATGAGCCCTATCGCGTGCAGATCGAAAATTTCCGCCAATTCGCCGCCGCTGAGCTGTATCGCCTGACCGCAGATCCGCGGTGGCAGAGCCTGCTATTAGCGTCCTTCCGCGACGCGACAGCCGCCGGCGGCACGTTGAGTTCCGATGCCTGTTGGAGTTTCGCACGCGCCAACGTTCCCGGCGCGGACACGCAGATCCAGGCCACCTGCCGACAACAATTATTCGCCGAAGCTGACGAGCTGCTGGCGGCGGGCGCGCAAACTGCCTACGGCTGGATCAAGCCCGCACGCAATCTCGCCCAACACGGGACGTTCGCTGCCCCAGTGCACGCGATCGGTTTGGTGCGGGCACATGTGCTCAGCGGCGATGCTCGCTATCTGAGTGGTTTGATCCGCGCATGCCAATGCGGCGCTGGCGCCAATCCCGCGAACCTCTGCTTCACCACCGGGCTGGGTCACGAAGCCGTCCAGCATCCGCTGCACATCGACTCGCGCATCACCGGTCGCGCGCCGCCCAAAGGCATCACCGTGTTCGGACCCTGCGATATCCGCTCGCCGCAAATCCTGTGGGGCAGATGGGCGCACGACTTGCTGAAACCGATGTGCCATCCGCCAACTCCGGAATGGCCACCGATCGAAAGCTACTGGGACGTGTACTGGCATCCACCGATCTGCGAATTCACCGTCCAAAGTTCTCTGGCGCAAAACGCCTTCGTCTGGGGTTACCTCGCCGCGCGGGGACACTGACACTCAAAGCCGCAGTCCGGAAATTAAACCTAGATCCAGCAATGGCGGATTTACTACAGAGGCACAGAGAAAGGCATTGTAGCGAGATGCCTTCATGAAATCGACATCACCTGTTTGGTAAACCCATTCAGAGCCGTCGATATCCACACAGCTGTCGTCTCTGTGGCACTCTGGGCTCCGCCGTGCCTCTGTGGCAAGTCTTCTATCGCCGACTTTGGATTAAAATCAGAAGCGATTCACCGAGCGAAAATCGACAGCCTTGCCGGCCTCGGCGATGATGATCCAGCCCGCATCGTCCATGGGTGCGCTAAATTTCACGTAGCGGACGCCGTCCGTGGTCGTCTCAGTATAGGCGAGCGGCTTGCCGTTGGATTCCACCTCGAATCCCTTCCACTCCGCCGGGATATAGGCCAACATCGGGGCGCTGGGGGTCGTGGTCGGTTTTGGCTGTCCAGTCGACATCAGCCGGACCTGGAAGACGTAGCCGCCGCGACGGACATGCACGATCTGCATCTCCACGCGGGCCTTGGAATCCTCGGGGCTGAGCAGTTGCGGCGCAGCCCGGCATTCGGCGTTGAGAAAAAAAACAGGCTTGGTCGCAGGATTCACCCGGCAGGGCGAAGCCGGCAAACCGGCACTGTTGAACAACGTCTCATGCGGATTGCTGTTTTCGGCGTAGGCGACGGTCTCCAGATCGGCAAGGTCGGGATGGGAGACGACTATCGTGTCTGTGCCGACGGTTTTCACCTGGCCCCACCTAGTCAATCCGGCTTTGTTGCTCACAAAGATGCCGCTGATACCATCGATCGACGGTTGATAGACCAGCGTGTTGTCGCCGACCAGATCAAAGCGGAGAGTCGCCGTACCACCCACGATCTTCGCCTCTGCCAGCCGTGGTCCAGTGTATGAATGCTTCTGGCCATAGCTCACCGTCAGGGCCGCCAGCGCAAGGCGCCGTCCGGCTTCGACCTTCTGCAACCAATGCCCAGTTCCAGTGCCAAGATCCCCCATCTCCACGCATGCTATGTGCCCATCCGCTCCGAATGCGGCAAGCGCCTGCTCCTGGACCAGCCAATTCCGGGACGAGCGGTGATGATACGTGCGCAACGGCCGTAGTGGTGGCGGCAACTGCGTGTCGCGGGCCAGGGTGCCCCAGATGAAATGCAGTTCCTGCCCGAAGAGCGTGCGCCATTGCCGAACCATCGCCGCCAAGCGTTCGCCATAGGGTCCATCGGGCCCGGATTCGCCTTGATGCCAGATCGCACCGCGCAGCGCGAAAGGTGCTAGCGGGTATATCCGCGTATTATAGTTCACGGATGGGAAATCGACAAAGCCTGTACCGTGGCCCGGCCACGACCCCTTGCCGGATGTCTTCCAGCGGGCTTCCGCCTGTTTGAAACTGTCCCAGGTGGTCAAGCCACTCGTCGTGCCCCGCGTAACCTGCTGCGCAGCCTGCTTAGCCAGGAACTCCTGGTAAAAGTTAGCGGCCTTGTCCGTGCTTGGCAGCGCCTCCAGAGTTTCGCGGGCCATCCACGCGGCCTGGTTGGATCCTGAAACGGCCACCACCACCACACCGACCGGGACATTGAGCGTATCGCGGAGCACGCGAGCGAAACTATGCGGTGGGCCCAGGAGGGCTGGCGCCGGATCCTCCTTCATACGTTGCCAGGGTGCAGCGCCGGTACCGCCCAGATGCAGGTCTGGCAACGGATCTAGACTGGCACCGTAGCCAAGTCGACCGTAGTCGCAGAGGCGGATCTCGGGTTTTCCACCCGGGGTCACAGGAGAGATATGGTGCGGATAGATGCCGGTGCTCGTATCAGGCCCCTCGGTAACCATGTTGGATTGCCCAGCCGCCAGCCAGATCTCGCCAACTAGAACATTACTGCGCGTGATTGACTTGTCGCCGATGCGTACATCCAACGCCCGACCTTCGCGGCTGGCGACCAGCGGATCGAGGATCGTCTTCCAGTAGCCGCGTGCATCAGCGGACGCTGTCTTCTTCTGGCCGGCAAAGCTGACTTCGACCTGTGTCCCGGCTGCCGCCCAGCCCCAGATCGGCACCGGCATCTCGCGCTGGAGGATCATGTTGTCTTGAAATATATTGGCGAGGCGGTCCTCGGCAAAGGCGGTGACGACCAGCAACGTTAGGAGGGCAGAGGGCAGGATGCATGGCGGAGCTCGGCGCAACGTGGACATGGTTCTAACTCCGGTAATGAGTGGCCGACACGCGACGCCTACATTCATCATGATGGATTCCGGAAGGCTACTGTTTTATTGCAACGAACACACGCAGTGCGTGTGCTCCAACGCAGCACCCGATGCGGGCCTGTAGATCGCGCGAAAATAGAAATAACGAAACCACAAGGAATCAGAATGCAGCGGTCCGGAAGTCCGGATTACGACATGTTGAACGGATTGCGGATGCGCACGCCTTCAACGATGGCTCCATGCTGCATATCCTCGCTCATCAATTCTTTGCAGCCGGCAGACGCGGCAGCCATGACGATACACGCATCCCAATGCGATATCTTGTTGATGATGTGGACGTCCAGGCCGCGCAAGATCAGATCCGCCGTAAGCGTCACAACTTCGTAGCGCAAACTGGTCGCTTGCACCAACGCACGCGATTGGGCTGAATCCATGCGCAACTTAGCCGTGAGCACACTATGCAGCTCAAGCATGACCTGCGTCGAGATCACCACGGTGGAAACCTTTTCTACGTCGGCCATGCACTGACGGGCACGATCCCGTTTGCGCTGATCCCGTGGGTCGATGGCGTACGCCAGGATGTTTGTATCGAGAAACGTCTTCACGTCGGCGTGGTCCGATAGAGATCGCCGCGCTGCCAGCCGCGACTTCCGTCAGCAGGCAATGGCGAAGGATCGACATGAGCCCCATCGGCCATCGCTATCCAATCACGCAAGCTGAGACGTTCGCCGTCGGGCGCCGCCACGCGCTGCATGAGGACATCACGGACGAGGCGATTGAGCGAAATGTGCTCGCGACGAGCCACATCCTTGGCGCGATCGAGGAGATCTTCATCGAGAGAAACCGTGAGATTGGGCATATTGTGGTCCTGTGTTCACGTATAGCACAAACAGTGATGCAGACAATCATAAAATCTGGACTTCTGTGGTGATCCGGTGCGTTGAGGCCGCCGGGTCGTCAAGGTCAAAACCGGCATCTACACCCCCGCCGATCTGCGCGGCCCAGCCAACGCCGCTGCGGCACTACCCAAGCATCGGCCCCTGCTGCGTCTGCGATCCCGGACAAGAAGCCGTCGGACGCAGTGCTGGATTTACGGTTGTGGCGTGGACGGAGTTTCTGTTCGATCGGTGGTGATTTGTAAACAGGGCCTGTGTCCAATGTTGCTATGTTCCGCCACCCTATGATTTTGTCTGAAAGTAATTTCGTACGCAGGCCTCATTAATGCTGTACGGAATTGGGATTATCTGTGTAGATATAACCTTGATTGGCGTCCCCTCTAGACCATTCAAGGGTCATCTTTCGGCCTTTGATAAATAGTTTTGAGCCAACGTCTTTTATCTGCTTCTCGCCTTTCATGCCCGTTCCAGTATTTGCGTAAATTTCCGTCAATGATCCCGTAATTGTCACATCGTTAATCCCATCCATCTTCGATACCGCAACATACTGCACATCGTTTTCGCCACGCGCAGAAAATTTCACAACTAACAACTCTGGCCCATTTCTAAACTCATAAACGTTTTATCATAACTTACCAGCCTAGTAGGTCTTTCTGCCGGACTACATCCAACAAGCATGAACAGCATGAGAATTGCGAGGTGCTTCATACGTTATTCCGAGTGGGAAGATGTTGGACACGAACCGAATTTCATATCAACCGTATATCCAGTGGCTTGGCCAAATCAAATTCGACGTGTCTATCAACGCACGTTAATCATCAGCGGTCGGCGGAACCACCGACCATGCGGTAATTGTTCTGAATCCTCTGCTCTGCCGTGTGCTTCGCGGGACATTGAACACTACGCTTCAGTGCGTCTCAAATCGTGAACCCACCAACGTCCATGTTCCCATTGCCCCCAGCCGCACAGGGGTGCGGCGTTCCCGGGCCAAGGCATTGCGACATACCCTGGCTTTCTCGTATGCCGCGCTCCGGGCTACCGGCTCGAAATCTGCAAAATCTGCGCAATCTGTGGACTCTCCGACGAGGTTGCCCCCGCGCTTCGCGCCGTACCCTCTCGCCCCAGCGTGCTGACTGTCATCGACAACTACGATTCGTTCACCTTCAACCTGGTCCAGTATGTCTGGGAGCTGGGCTGCCAGGTCACGGTGTATCGCAATGACGAGGTGACGGCCGAGCAGGTGTTGGCTGAGAAGCCGCAGCACATCGTGATCTCGCCGGGACCAGCGACGCCACTCGAGGCAGGGATCTCGCTAGCGGTGATCGCGTTAGCGGCCAAGCAACGGGTGCCGCTGCTTGGTGTCTGTCTTGGGCATCAGTCAATTGGCCACGCGTTCGGTGGCGTCGTGCGCCGCGCTGGACGCCTCATGCACGGCAAGACGAGTCGCATCGTCCACGATAGCCATGGCGTGTTCACTGGACTGCCGAGTCCGTTCACCGCTACACGCTATCACAGTTTGGTGGTCGATGATGCGTTGCCCACGTGCCTAGTCGCGACCGCGTGGAGCGAAGATCAGCACGAACTGATGGGCGTGCGCCATCGCGAACTGCCAATCGAAGGCGTGCAGTTCCATCCCGAAAGTTTTCTGACTGAACACGGTCATGCGATGCTGAAGAACTTCTTGGAGGGCAAGCGGTGATGAGCGATCCAGATTCTCCCGAGCCAGTCGATGCCGGAGCCCAGGCCCCTGTAGCGAACGTCGTGGTTCCTGTCGCTTCCGACGAGGCGCCACCACCTGACGCCGCTGAATTAACACCATCAGAAATTCGCATGGCGGTCGAAGGCGTCCTGTTCGTCAGTCCCAAGCCGGTGTCGATGGCGCGATTACTCGATGCGCTGCCTGGTTGCGACGAAGAGTATTTGCGCGGCCTGTTGCTTGGTCTCGCTGATCGGTTGCGCAGCGAGCGTCGCGGCTGGGATCTGGTCGAGATCGCCGGCGGTTGGCAACTGCTGACCCGCGCCGAAGTTCATCCGTGGGTGCGCCGCTTCGAGAAGCGCACGCTGCCCGAACGTTTGACCCGCAGCGCGCTCGAAACGCTGGCCGTGGTCGCGTACAAACAGCCGGTCGGACGCGGTGCGATCGAAGACATTCGCGGTGTGCAATGCGGCCCGGTGCTGCGTCAGCTCATGGATCTCAAGCTGATTCAAGTCACCGGTCGCGACGAGAGTGCACTCGGTCGACCGTTACTCTACGGCACCACCGAGCAATTCCTCTCGCGCTTCGGCTTGGCTCGTCCGTCGGACCTGCCCAAGAGCCACGAGTTCGGCGCGGTCTGATTTCGTCATGCACTACGCCAACAATCATGGCAACTCCAAGGCAACCGCAGAGGCGCAGAGGCCGCTGAGATCGCAGAGGGATCCAGGATGAGGCATGCACTCCGTAAGACTCGTCTGACTTCCGGACAACGATCACAATTTCGAATCTCTGCGTCCTCAGCGGCCTCTGCGCCTCTGCGGTTGCCTTGAGAGTATGCAGTCATGCCGAAGTGGGGTTACGCCATCGTGCTTGCGCTCACCGCCCTCTTGGCCGGCTATGTATTCTGGCCAAGCGGAGCACCGACGCAGGTCGCCGCATTTCCGCAGCCGTTGCCAGCGACATTCACGGTCACTGGCGAACTTGGTGAGCAAGTTGTCACTGTCGGCAAGATCCGCGTTGCCGGGTTGGAACGCAGCGCCAACGCCCGCGCGATCGCTGTTTTCCGCTCGCGCTGCGATCGTCTGGCCGTGCCACCAACGCAAGTTCTTGAAGAAATCGACACCAAGGCAGCGCGCGCCTATGGCGTCGATGGATCGCACCGACTGACGACCGTCGACGAGGAACGCACGTGGGGATCGTACAACGGTGGTGGTGCGATTCATGATCCGAAGCGACGTCGACTCATGCTGGTGGAAGCAAACGAGATCCGCGAACTGACCGCGGCTGCGGCTCGCCTGGATGAGCCGCAGTTGGTGGAGTTGCCCACCCAACTCTCCAGCTTGACGGTCGATGGCACCGTCCTGATCCGCGACAAAAACGTCTGGCATTTTCCGGGTCATTTGCGTCCGCCAGCGAACGGACGCATCGCGAACATCATTGGCCTGATCACCCAAGCTCGGCTCGCGCAAATGGGCGCGATGCCCGCCGCAGCAGTTCCTGCTCACACGCTGAACTGGAGCGGTCGCGACGGCCATGCGCAGGAGCTTCGATTATTGATGCACGCGGAGCGCTCGTGGTTGGTCCTGACTGGCCTGCCTCCACAGGAACTGTCGCCTGCGCACGCCGCGCAGTGGAACGCTGCCTGCTCAGCACTGCGCGTGGATCTGCTCTGCGACCAACCGGCTAACGAGAATTTGCAGCAGATCGTGGTGCAACGAGATGGCCGTGAATTCCTGCGCCTCGAACATCGTGGCCTACTCAGCGAAGAACAGGATCGACCATGGTCCGTAATATGGCCCGGTGGCGATGAACCTGCAATCTACGCTGCCGGCGAACTTATCGAAGCGGCTGTGCGCAACCTCACCGTGACCATGCCGCTGCTGGGCAGGGAGCCAGTAGGACTGGGCACAACGTCGATCACCATCGATTACCGTGGCGCGCCGTCGTTGCGACTCGTTCTCAGCGACAACCGCGCGTGGAGTGACGGTTGGGTCGGAACGGCAAACACCTTACCCCCACCGCTGGATCGCCTCCTTCCCGACACCTTCTTTGATCCCAGGCCGTGTCCGATCGATCCCGCACGGGTGGTGAAAATGCAACGCCGCTGGGTCAACGATGCAACCCGAGACGAAGTAATGAGCCGTCCCGAAAAAGGAACTTGGGAACGCCGTTGGCCAACCAACGCCGTACCGGCAGACGCTTTCGCCGTCGAACGCATCGTACGTGTCCTGTGCCGACTGCATGCCAGTGCCGTGCGTATGCGCAAGCCAGGCGAACCGTTACCGGCCATCATGGCTGAGATAAGCCTGCGGATTGCGCCCATCGCCGCTAAACGAGTCAGCATCGAGAGTGAAGTCGAGTTGGTCGACACGCTCGTCCAAGATCGCGGCTGGACCCTCCATCGTGACGGCGACACCTGGCTACTGGCGAAGATGGGCGACACGCTGACCTACACCGTCGATGCTGGATCGGTCGATGCCATGCTTGCCGATGTGTCCAGCAATCGGCTGTTCCCGATCGCGCCCAGTCTCGTCACTGCCATCGACATCGGCGGCAGCCAGCCGTTCCGTCTCGAACGATCCGGCGAGCAGTGGTTACGCTGCGTCGTCGGCACACCCAAGTTGCCCATCAATGCGCTCGCAGCGCGTCGACTGCTCCTCGCCCTGACGACCCTGGCAGCGTCAACCAGCGCAGTCGCCCCCGCACATGGCACACCTATCTCTCTCGAAACTGTCGATAACGAACGCATCGCGGTGGTCGTTGGACCGCGCGGCACAACTGGCATAGCGGTCGGCACCACCCACGGCGGCCGCTTGCTCAGCGATCTTGCCGCATGGAGTCAGGTCGATCTGCGACCCGAGAGTTACCAGGCAACGCCATGATACGCAGTTGCAATGCCACCGTCCGGACTGCTGCCTTCAGGATCACTTGGACAATCACGAATGAGCAGTGATCGCATTTCATTAAAGCAACGCGTCCTCGCTGATCTCGCCGCCGCAGATTGCGCGCCGCTGCATCGCTTCGGTCAAAACTTCATGATCGACCAGCATGTGCTGGATGCGTTGATCAGCGCCCTTGGCCCGCTGCGTGGCCGCCGCGTAATCGAGATCGGTCCCGGCACCGGCGTGCTGACCGCACGGCTGATCGACGAAGGCGCGCAGGTGTTGGCGATCGAGATCGACCGCGGTCTCACTGACCATCTGACCACCACGTTGGTTCCGCGCGGACTCACCCTGGTTCACGGCGATGCGTTGGCAGCGAAGGGCCGACTGCACGATGACATCGTCGCCTGGGCCGCAGCCGGCGACTGGTCGCTGGCGTCGAACCTGCCTTACGACGTTGCGATTCCCGTGGTGACCGAATGTGCTGCGCTGCCACGCCAACCACAGAACATGGTTGCCACTGTCCAATTTGAATGCGGCCGTCGCCTGTGCAGCCGCCCTGGTGATGACGCCTGGGGTGCCAGCGCAGCGGTCTTGCAGGCCGCCGGTGAGCCGCGCATCGTTCGCCGCGTCAACTGCGCGTCGTTCCATCCCAGACCACGGGTCGACAGCGCCATCGTCGCCTGGACGCCCCGGCAACCGCTGCCAGCGGGATTCGCTCTATGGGTCCGTGGTCTTTTTGCCTACCGCCGCAAAGTCCTGCCCCGTGCACTGATGGATCTCGCCGAGTCGCTTCCCACGGCGGCGTCCGCAGCGGCCAGTACAAGCCAAGCGCGTGATGCGGTCACCACCGCCTGCGCCGCCGCAGGGATCGACGCCGCGCGCCGAGTCGAGAACCTGGATGCGCCCGAACTGCTGAACCTCTATGCCCACGTTCGCGCCTTGGCGAACTGAAGGACCACGATGCGTCACTCCGACACCCTAGAAAACTCATTAGGTTCGCGGTTCGTGGTTCGCGGTTCGCGGTTGGTCAACGACATGCAATATCAGTATGCACCTACACATATTCACGCGTGGGATGAAAGTGTCGATTGGATGCAAGCCGCTGAGCGAGAACCCCGAACTGCGAACCACGAACCGCGAACTGCGACGCTTGGGTTCACATATCTTGCCGCACTGCTGCTGGCCACATCCGTGGTCTGTGCTGGCGAAGCGTTGCCGCCCGATGCGGTCGCACGTGTCAATGGCCAGGTGATCTCGCTGCGCCAGCTGACTGGCGAACTGCTGCGTCGTGAGGGTGCTGACGTGGTGTTGCAATGGGTGCAGACCCATCTTGAAGGCCTCGACTGGAATGCGCTCAGTGACAACGACGTCGTGATGACGGTTGCCGGCCACACCCTGCGCAAGTGCGATCTCAGCCAGATGGTGCTCCGAGACAAGGCCGCCAAAGTGCGCGATGAACTGGTTGACATCATGATCGTCGAACAGGCGCTGGTCGCCGAAGGCGTCCTGGTCGATGACGCTGCACTCGCCAGCGAATTTCGCCTGATGGAGCGTGCATTCCAACGCCGCATCGCCGATAGCGGCAAAGGCTATGTTGATTTCGCCAGTTATTTGAAGGCAAAAGAGAAAATGACCGTCCAACAGTTTCTCGCCCAACCAGCCGTACGCATGGTAGCTGGTCTGCATCAGATCGTGCGCAAGCGAGTCAGCAACGCGTGGGACGACGGGAAACTGCAGGCCAAACTTGAGCGCGAACGCTCGCGCTGGAATCAACAGGCCGCCGTCGATATGTCGATCATCCACTGGCCGTTCCATGATCCCAAGAACGGCACCAGTCGTGACAACCAGCTCAAGGCCGCTGAATCATTGTATGTACAGATCGCCACCAAGCAGACCACCTTCGCTAACTCCTGGAATGTGTTCGGCAAAGGCTGGGACGCGAGTGGTCCGGATGGTCGCGTCGGCTGGGTTAATCGTGAGGGACGCCGCAGCGACGATGGCAGTCGCCGCGTTCCGCCCGAGGTACTGGAATACGCCTTCAAGCACCATGGTCCATTCCCCGTGCTGCTGCGTCCTATCACGCACAAAAACGGCATCGACATCGTGCTGCTCCATGGTGAACGCGAGGCCCGGGCCGTGACCCTGGCCGAAGTCCGCGCGCAGATGATGGAAGATATCTTTGAAAGCGAACTAGAGGAACAGACCAAGACATGCATCATTGAGTTACGCCAAGCGGCAAGCAAAGAGTTCGCTTCGCTGCCCGCAGTCCTGCGCGCCTACGAAACCCAGAAACCGGCAACCGAGCGATGAACTCCGATGTCATTGTTGATGTCTTAAAGCTCTTCGTCCCGATCTTCGTGGTCGTCAGCCCGATCGGGCTGGTGCCATTATTCGTCGGCATGACCCAAAACGACAACGTGCAACAACGGCGACGCACGGCGTGGATCGCCGCCTGCACGACGACATTCGTCCTGCTGGGTGCGAGCTTCGCCGGCCAGGCCCTGTTCAGTTTCTTCAGCATCTCACTTGATGCCTTCCGCATCGCTGGCGGCATTCTCCTGTTCTTGATCGGTCTCGACTTCGTGAATGTGCGCCAGACCAGAACCAAGACCACCGACCCAGAATACGAGGAAAGCATCCGCAAAGAAGAGGTTGGCATCATCCCGCTCGCCATCCCGATGCTCGCCGGACCCGGTGCGGTGGCGACGGTCATGGTCCAACACGGCGATCGCGGTTATTCCCTCGCTGCCAACCTTCCACACATTGCTGCGATCGTTCTCCTCGGCGCCGTCACCTTGGTCACGCTCCTCGCTGCCGTACGCCTGCAACGCCACCTGACCCCAACCGTCATCGGCTTGTGCTTACGCGTTGAAGGCCTGCTACTGACTGCTATCGCCGTTGAAATGGTAGTGCGCGGCGTAACCAATCTCGTCCTGATGGTTGGCAAAGGATGAGCAGAAGCGATAGCGAACCACCCACCCACAGCGCGAATAGCGGACAGGGACCGAAAGGGCTTGGCCTTGACCAAACAAACAGCCGCAGTTCTGACCGCCGCCGAACCGCACAACAGACACTGCGCGCCCATCCAGATTACGCTGAATACGTGCATAGTGTCTGCGCTCACGTGAACCGGTCAGCCGCAGCAAAGAGCCTCTGAATCATGCGTACGTATTCCATTCCGGTGCTACGCGTCGCCTGTCTCAGTCTCGTGGCTTGGACGATAGCCACCGCCGCTGACATCAGCCTCGTGGTTGACGCGACCGCTTTGCCCGGTGAAGGCCTGCTGCGTTCACGGCTGACGCTGCCCATTCTCGGACATGCGGTGACGTTGCGCTATCCGGAATGGATTCCTGGCACCCATGCACCAAGCGGTCCGGTTCGCAACCTGGGCGGGTTGATCGCGCACGACCAGGCTGGACACGTCGTAGCGTGGACGCGTGATCCGCGCGACGTCTTCCGCTTCACCTTCCAGCCAACCGCCGACGCGACCGCTTTGGTCATCGATCTGACCTACATCGCCAACCAGCCCGACGATAATTCGGAAGGCGTTGACATCATCGGCCAGCACGACTACGGACTGATCAACTGGAACTGCGTTCTGTTGGTGCCAACTGAGGCCAAGATTGCCACTGCGACATGCGTGGCCTCGGTGAAACTGCCAGCGGGCTGGTCGTGGGGCGCAGCGTTGCAGGAATCGACCCGTAACGGTGATCTGGTTTCATTCGCACCGACAACGATCGCAACGCTGGTGGATTGTCCGCTCCTCATCGGCTCGCGTCTTGAGCGTGTTCGCCTCCATGCCCAGGGCGCCGACGGACCTGAGGTGACTCTGCATATCGCCGCACCGGCACGCAGTGCGCAGCTGCGTGATGAGCATTTCATCACCGGATTGCGGCGCATGACCAACGAGTCCTTCGTCATGTTCGGCGGCGCGTGGTTCCCGCACTATGACGTCCTCATGATCCTCAACGGCAGCATGATGGGCCTCGAGCACAGTGCCTGCTCGGTCAATGGCTTTGGCGCGTGGCTCGGTGCGACCGCCCTGCATGCTCCCTGGCAGCTAGAACTCCTGCCGCACGAATACATCCACTCCTGGATCGGGAAGTATCGCCGTCCTCAGGGCATGCTGGTTGACGATTTCACAACTACACCGGTGCAAGATCTGCTGTGGGTCTATGAAGGACTGACCGAATACCTCGGCCGTGTGCTGGCGGTGCGCAGCGGCATCATGACCGCGAACACCTGGCGCACTGACCTTGCCAGCACGATCGCTGAACTGGCTGCGCAGCCTGGCCGTCGCTGGCGCACGATCCGTGACACCTGCGTGTCCACCCATCTTTTGCGTGCGTCTTCGCGTCACCACGGCGGCCTGCGGCGCGGACAGGACTACTACTACGAAGGCGCCTTATTCTGGCTCGCTGCCGACCTGCACATGCGCACGCAGAGCTCCGGTAAACGCAGTCTCGATGATTTCTGTCGCGCATTTTTCGGACCGCAGGGCGTGCGTAAACCCGGCTATAACCAGGCTGACGTCATCGCTGCGCTGAACGAGATCTGTCCCGCTGATTGGTCGGGCATGATCACCCGCTGGATCGACACCACCGGTGATCTCGATACGAACTGGGTGACCGGCAGCGGCTGGAAACTGCGGATGGTCTCTGGTGCCGCAGCCATCGAACATATTGTTCCCACCCAGGTAACGCAGGAAGATATCCACAACGCCATCGGGCTCACTCTACACGATGGCTGGGTCAGTAGCGTCCTCGCGGGGTCCCTCGCGGATGCCGCCGGGATTGAGAACGAAGACTTCGTCCATTCGGTCAATGGTACTCCACTGAGCAACGACAAGAGCGCGCTTGCCCGCGCCGTTTTGCATTCGCCCCATCAGCCGATCTTGCAACTGTACGTCTGCCGAAACCGCACCGACTGGTCATTCAAAAACATCACCTACCAAGCTGGCGTAACCCGCTCCAAACTCGAGCGCGTCGAGGATGCGCCCGATCTTTTACAGGCCATCCTAACGCCGCAGGTCGTAGTTCAGCCAGCGCTCTCGCCCAGCGCACCCTGATTCCATATTGCCCCGTTGAAAAATTCCAAGGCAACCGCAGAGGCGCAGAGGCCGCTGAGATCGCAGATGAGAGAATAATATTATTGTCACCATGCGGATGATTTATAGCGAGCGCAAAGATTCTCCCAACCCTAATCCTCTGCGCCCTCTGCGTAACTCTGCGCCTCTGCGGTTGCCTTGTAAGAAGTAATCTAGACTGATCCTTATGGCTGACGTTGGTAGATCCGCGCGCCGTCAATTTTCGCGATCTGCTTGATAATCGCCCGCTTATTCTCGCTGGTCACGACTAAGAACGTGCCTGGCAATGACAGTTGGCCGACCAGCCTGTTGAGTAGCTCCTGGTTCGCACTCGCCTCGCGTGGCTTCCACCAAGGCACCTTGATCTGCACGACGATGAGAAAATGCGGCT
This sequence comes from uncultured candidatus Brocadiaceae bacterium, assembly GCA_964652775.1. Classification (GTDB taxonomy): domain Bacteria; phylum Planctomycetota; class UBA11346; order UBA11346; family UBA11346; genus UBA11346. Next base: position 61,152 of record CAZZAM010000018.1, read on the forward strand.
TCTCAGGCAGCGCATCGACGGTTACGGACACCAGATCGGCACAGTGGATTTCCTGATGGGACGAACAAATAGACGCAACGTGATCGACCCGTGAATGATCAAGCTGATGTGGTCCAAGCCGTTTCGCGTCTGGAACCTTGGCGCGTTCAATGGCTGCCCGACGCTCATCGTCGGCGGTTGCCTCGCCGCGATGCTCCACTGCAGCTACCAGATCGCGCTTGCCGTTATTCGCCGCGAATACGCGCAGGACTTCGCAGCCGGCAACTGTGAGGTCACGATCCAGCGCCATCGCGCGTTCGACCAGCGGTACGCCGCGCTCATCGCCCAAGCGCAGCATGTATTCACCCAGTATGAACAAGGCCGGCGGATGATCTGGCTTCGCCTGCAACAAACTGTGCAAACTCGGCAGTGCGGCTTCGTCGCCATCCAGTTCGCGCACGATCACGGCCAGTTCCCAGCGCTCATCGACACTGATCACACCGGCCGCAACCTGCGCCTCCAGTGTCGCGCGGCGGGCAAGCAGTTCCTGCGCCCGTGCGCGCAACTGGGCCCAGAACATGACAAAATTGGCATGCCACGCCTGATCAAGTTGCTGCGCCAACCGAGGCTCACTCGAACCGAACCACGCATGAGCAGCCCGTGGCCTGCCGGCCGCTGGCAGAGTTGCCCCAGTCCGAGCCAGTGCAGCACCACCAAGGATTGCGAGCCGCTCTCGCAGGCAGGGATGTTCATCGCGCCGATCGTTGTCACGCGCCATCGCTTCACGAATCCAACGCGATGCGTCAAGCGAATCGCCCGACAGAGCGCGATCAAACCGCGCCAATAGATCTGCCGCAGGCGGCTGCGCCTGACGCGCTGACTCACGACGTAGATCGGTCCAGAAACGTTCGCTCAGCGGTGCAAGCACCGCGAGACGCAGCAGAGCAGTAGCAGCCGCATCAGATCCGCTGGCCGCCGCCGCAGCGCGATCAGCTTCACGCTCATGCTGACGGGCAAGCACGAACGAATAGGCGTTGAATCGCGGCGCATACCAGCGCAGAAAGCCTTGGATGATCTTCCATCCCGGCGTTCGTTCAGCGATTGAACTCCAGGTCACGCGCAGACGGTAGATCCAAGCGCCGAAGCGACCGTGATTGCCAGCCAGGTGACCAAGCTCATGGGCGATCACCGACCGCGCCTGCGCCACATCCAACTGACGCAACAAGGGTAGACCAAGGACCAGTTCGTTGCGATACCAGCCGAACAAACCCAGGCGCGGTCGCTGCGCCATCATCGCGTTGAGCTGCGACGACAGAATAATGCCATGCACCACGGGCGTACCAGCAGCAGCGCGCAGACGTTCAACCTCGTCGAAGAGTTCTGGCGCGTCCTGACGTTGGAGTGCGATCCCATCTGGCGGCGGAAAACGCACCCAGACACCGCGCAGTACCGCCCAGGTCAACGAACCGCCAAATAGTCCGCAGACGATCGCCACCTTAGCCAACACGACCTTGCCCACCACAATCATCAGGACGGCGCAGACGATCAATGCGAGACCAGCCAGAAGCGCGAGCAACACCACGCCAAATCCAAGTCCGGCAAACCCAATCACCTGGACGCGATACCAGGCGGGCGAATCCGCCGCTAGCTGTTCGTTTTTGGCCACCAGCTCATCGTAGTCGGCGATCTTCATGGCATCATCGCTCGGCCGTCGATCACGGCTCCGACTTCGTCGTGCCCAGTCCATGCACGGTTTTCTGCCAGTAGTGCGGTTTGACGATCATTTCCCACACGGCTTTCCAGGCGGCAATACTGATCAGCACCCAGTAGAGCGGCGACAACAGGGCCGGCCAAACCAGTCCATTCTGGCCAGGCCGCCGACCGTACATCACCGTGGTCAGGATAAAGGCGAGATTGCCGAACAGCAGGCACAGAGCCGCGACAAAGAATACGACGGACAAACCGCCGAGAACGTGGTGCTCGTGTGGGCCGGTGAAGAGGATTTGCCACGACCAACGATCAGGAGTCAGCGGATCTGCCGCCATCGGATGTCGCGATGACAGTAATTCCCACAGGCTGTAGCCACGCGCCATATCGCAGCCGAGCAACGTCAGATAGATCGCGCTGGAGACCCAAAGTACGAGATTGAGCGCCGAAAGCGCGGCGACACAGAACACGCTGAACGTAAATCCGAGTGCGCCCCACGGACCAAGTTTGGCAAAGAGAACCAGCGGACGCCGCCACCACACGAGATGCGTGATCAAATAGCCCTTGAGCCAACGTGAACGCTGACGCACCCAATTGCCGGTGCGGCTGTTCGCTTCTTCCCACGTCACCGAGTCGAGCATGCGCGTGCGCTGGCCAGCGACATGCAGACGCACGCCAAGATCACAGTCCTCGGTCACGTTGAACGGATCCCAGCCGCCGAGTTGGCGCAGCGCCTCAGTGCGAAAATGATTCGAGGTGCCGCCGAGCGGAATCGGCACACGCAGCCGCTCAAGGCCAGACAGATAGCGCCGGAACCATACGTTGTATTCGAGCGCGAACCACTGCGTCAGCAGATTTTGGTCGTGGTTGTGATAGGCGAGCTGCGCCTGCAGGCAGGCAACCTTCGCATCCGACGCACGAAACAGTGCGACGGCTTGCTTGAGCTGATCGGGATCCGGACGGTCCTCGGCGTCGTAGATCACCAGGAACTCACCGCGCGCGCGTTCGAGACCGTGGTTGCAGGCGCGTGGCTTAGTCTTGGGCTGGGCCGGCGGCGCGATGACGACCTCGATCCACTCAGGAATCCCAGCGCGTTCAAGCGCTGGTAACGTTTCCGGATCATCCGCTTCGAGCAGAATTTTTACGTCGAGCTTCTCACGCGGATAATCGAGTCGTTGCAGGCTGGCGAGGATCGATGACGCAACCTCAGGCTCGCGATAGAGCGGCACCAACACCGTGTAGATCGGCCATTCGCCCTCAGGCTGCGGATCAACCGCGCGCGGAGCCAAACGTCCGCCAGCACTGAGCGCGAGCAGCCGGAAACCGATCGCGAGCGCATAGACCAAACAAACCAAACCGGTGACCACACCGAGCAGGATCAACTTGTCGAACAGGTACAAATACACCAACGCAGCGATGATCGCGCCGCCCCACGCTTCATGCGTCGCCGGAATTCCCCGTGGTTTGAACACCAGTCCGGCCAGCGACACCAGTGCCGCACCGGCCGCCATGCCAACCAGCATCGCCCAGGGATTGCCGGCGTATTGGTTGGCCAACTGCATCCATTGATTGCTGGCACCAGTCAATGCTTCAGGCTCGCCGGCCAAGCGGCTGCCAACGATGCCACCGACCAATGCGACGAGAAATCCGATCGGAATCCAGCTATACGTCAGCACCTGCGCCGCGCAGGTTTCACGGTGCGATTCTGCATAGCGACGAACCAACGGATCAGCGCCGTCATCGGTGCACGGGATACGGATGATCTGATGTTCGCTCACAGGGTAGCTCCAACTGGTGCCGTCACATCGGCTGAACGGCCAGCGGCGGCATGATCCAGTGCGACATGCCAGCACCGTGGCCCATCAAGGCCCGGCGCTACGTGTTGAGCCCATTCAACCGCAGCGACGCCATCGGCGGCCTGCTCGTCAAAACCAAGCGCGGTCAGTTGTTCGGCCCGCTCAAGGCGACAAGCGTCAACGTGGATCACGGGAATGCGTGCCTCATACCGATGCAGCAACGTGTACGTCGGGCTGGACACCCGCGTTGCATCGCCACCGAGCGCTGCGACCAAGGCACGCACAAAGGTCGTCTTGCCTGCGCCCATCGGGCCATCGAGGGCAATGCGATCACCGCGCTCCAACGACGGAGCAAGACGCTTGGCCAGAGCCACCGTGGCCGCTTCATTAGGCAATTCGATACGCATGAGCCTCGGCATGCTCGCGGTATGGGGCTGTCTCTCAAGGACCTTCACGGCGAAAAGCAGTGGGCCACGGGAATCCCGCAACCGCCGGCGCCAGCCGGCACCCAGCCAGCTCGCGCTGCGAGCCCTAGCACGCAGCCGGGGCAATTCGATGCAATCGCTTGAACCCTCCCGCCCCCCC